>NZ_JAFBID010000122.1 GCF_016811235.1 Microvirga arabica | reverse complement strand
GGCTCCGTGGCTGCGGGACAATCCCGTCCTCCCATGCTCCACCGGGGAGCACGGCCGGTCCATGCCATTAGACTTCCCAACGCGTCTGGAGGAGATCGCGAAGGACAAGGCCGATGGCCGCCCTGTAGAGATCTGGTTTGCCGACGAGGCGCGGATTGGCCAGAAGAACAAGATCACGCGGCGCTGGGCCAAACGCGGCACCCGTCCCTCCGCGCCACGGGATCTGCGGACTGCGTCTGCTTATATCTTCGGCGCGATCTGCCCGGCGCAAGGCAAAGGAGCGGGGCTGGTGCTGCCGCGCTGCACGACAGAGGCGATGACGCTGCATCTCGCTGAGATCTCCCAGGCCGTAGCAGCTGGCGTGCACGCAGTGCTGCTGCTCGACCAAGCCGGCTGGCATGTCTCAACCAGACTGAAGGTGCCGTCGAACATCACCCTGGTGCCGCTGCCGGCAAAGGCGCCTGAACTGAACCCGGTGGAGAACATCTGGCAGTTCATGAGAGAGAACTGGATCTCCAACCGGATCTTCACGTCCGACACCGACATCCTCGATCACTGCTGTGCGGCGTGGAACAAGCTCACTGATCAACCCTGGACCATCATGTCCATCGGCTTGCGCGAGTGGGCGCACCAATGATGATCAGCGGGACTTGGTATCAGGCGTGGCCTTGCGAACGTCAGTTCACGCCACCAATGCGGAATTTCGGCTAAGGTCCGCCCGGTGCTATCTGTAAACATCGCCGTATTGTTTGGGATCGATGTGATTGGGGGCACCACAAGGGCACATGTCTCCGGCTAGCCTGTAACGTCTCGGTCCTAGCGGCCGCTGACGAGCAGTTTCAGCTCGCTGATCCTCACATTGCCACCCGAACGGCCTCGTTGAAGCCCAGCCAGTACGCATGGATCTGCTCGACCATTCGGAGCAGTTCCTCGGGACGCGCGGGCTTCACCAGATACGAGTTCGCGCCAAGATCGTAAGCCCGCTTAAGATCAACGTCCTCACGCGAGGAGGTCAGGATAATGACTGGAACACGCCGCAGCACCGGGTGTCCCTTGATCCACTCCAGAACCTCGAACCCGGAGCGGCGGGGAAGCTTCAGGTCCAGGAGCACCACCACCGGATTTGGTCGGTTCGGGACGTTGGCAAGCTCACCCAGAAGTGCCACGGCCTCGTCACCATCAACAGCAAACTGGAAGGGTGTCTCCACCTTCGCCTTTCGGAACGCCCGGGCGAGCAGATCCCGGTCATCCGGATTGTCCTCGACGATCAGGATCACATCATCGGCAGGGTTCATATGGTCGGCTCCCTTTGCACGCTCCTAAGCTCTATCCAGAAGCGGCTTCCCTGACCGGGCTCCGATATTACACCGCTGCGGCCGCCCATGCGTTCGATGCTCCGACGTACAATGGCAAGTCCGATGCCAGTGCCAGGGTAACTTTCCACGCCGTGCAGCCGCTGGAACGGCTGGAAGACACGCTCTTGGTGGGCCGGATCAATGCCGATGCCGTTATCCTCCACCCAGAGCCTTACTCGCCCATCTGACTCCTCTGCTCTGATGCTTACGTGGGGTGTCTGTCCGGAGGGGATGAACTTGATAGCATTCGACAGCAGGTTGTCCATCACTTGTGCGAGCGTGGGCGCATGAGCCATGACATCGGGCAACGGAGGTTCCACCTCTACCCTAGCCTTTGCTTCCCGGATGATCGGCTCGGCGTTGGCAATTACCTTTTCTACGGTTGCTTCGAGGTCCACCGGCCGTACGCTTACCTCCTCCCTGGCCAGACGGCTGTAGGTCAGGATGTCCTCGATCAGGACCTCCATCCGTTCGGCGGCGGAAACGATGCGGTCGGTGAAGCGATGCCCCTCCTCGGGCAGGATCGACCCATAATCCTCCACCAATGCCCCTGCATAACCGTGCATGGCTCGTAGAGGCGCTCTTAAGTCGTGGGAGATTGTGTAGGCGAAGGCATCGAGCTCCCTGTTAGCCTGACTGAGCTGGGCGGTGCGCTCCTCAACTTTCCGTTCGAGGTCTTGCCGGAAGCGCTGCTCGGCATCGAGCAAACGGGCATTGGCGCGCTGACGCCCGATCCAGATTACACCGAGGATGGCACTGATTAACGCTAGTACGCCCGATACCGCAGCAACCCGGGTGGTCCAGACTGCCCTCTGCTCCAGTTCCCGCGTGCGAGAGACCATGATCTCCTGCTCGGCCCGCTCGAACTCGGCAATGGCGGCTTCAATGTCCTCCATCAGTTTCTGCCCGACATCGGTCCGCACGACTGCCAGGGCCTCTTCGAAACTTCGCCCTCGCAGTTCGACTGTCCGGCCCAGTTCCTCTAATTTGGCTTCGATGAGCGGGCGCAGCCCAGCCAGGCGGGTAACCTGTCCAGAATCCTGCACGGCTTGTTGCAGCCGCTGGAATGTGCTCCAGACCTGCCCAATTGCGCGCTCGTAGGGGGTCAGATAACGACGTTCTCCAGTTAGAAGATAGCCTCTCTGCCCTGTCTCCGCAGATCGTATGTCCACATGCAATTCGGCAGCATCCCGCAAGATTGAGCCCGTCCGCAGGACAAGAGTTCGGGTTTCCGTGAGACCGGAGAGGAGGACATTTAACGTGATCGCGCTCGCGACCAGCAGCGCTCCGGCAAGCGTGAATGCAAAGGCTCCAATGGAACGCTTAAAACGGGAAGACCTCGCTGGAGCTTGACCAGACGTGGGAGGTCTTCCAGTAGCCTTCTCTTTCATGGGAGTGTCAGCAGATAGGATCAACGGGGCTTCCTGTTCGTTGCCTTTGCAGCTTTCTGAACCAATTCGTCCACCACTGATCGCCTGAATGGTCCCATGCGCATTCTCTTTGTCGATGATGACCCCGATGCCCGTGTGCTGGCAATTCGGGCGGTTGCCCAGGAGTTCCCGAACGCTGGGTTCCGTGAGGCAAGCGACCTAGTGAGCCTCGACCAAACCCTGCTGGAGCAAGCACCGGACATTCTCGTCACCGATTTCGACCTGCGTTGGACCGACGGGATTGCAATTTTCGACCGGGTCAAGGCGACCAACCCCTTCTGCTGTTGCGTCATGTTCACCGGAACAGGCAACGAAGAGCTGGCGGTCAGGGCCATCAAGCACGGTTTCGATGATTACGTGGTCAAAGGAGCCAAGCAGCTTCGTCGCCTGGCCACCGCAGTTCGCACGGCTTACGACCGCGGCCGGGAACTGCGCGAGCTCGGCGAGAACCGCGACCTCGTCCTCAAGGAGCTTTACCATCGGCTGCACAACAACCTTCAGATCGTGATCAGCCTCCTGCGGATGACGGAAAAGGCGATTGCAACCCAAGGTGACCGTGAGCAACTCGCGGATCTCGGGCGACGGATCCAAGCGCTGAGTGCCCTCCAGGAGGAGTTCTACCGCTCGGAGGACTTCCGAAAGGTGGACTTCGCCGCCTTCCTTCAACGGCTGGCTGGCAGCCTCACGGAACTGAAGGTTGGTTACGTTCGGCTTACGTCCCGGCTGGAGGCAATGGTCTTGCCAGTTGACTTGGCGGTGCCCTTCGGGCTGATAGCCAATGAAATCTTCACCAACTCCCTGAAGCATGCCTTGCCGGAAGGTCGCTCCGGTGGCTTGTCAGTGGCCCTCGAACGATTGGGAGATCGAGCGGTTCTGACGGTTGCAGACGATGGGGACGGCGTCAGGGGGGTGGATCTGTTCGCAGCGACATCCGGTCTTGGAATGCGCCTTATCGGACGGCTGACAGAACAGGTCGGGGGTGAGATCTCTTTTGAACGAGGTGATACAGGAGCCATATGCCGGATCAACGTTCCACTATGATGGGAAAGCTGCGTGTTCTCGTCGTAGAGGACGAGGCACTCGTGGCAGACTACGTTGCCGACGTGATCGAGGAGGCCGGTCATGAGGTGGCCGGCTTTGCTGCGACTGGCGAGAAGGCGCTTGAATACCTGTTACACGAACGGGTCGACCTCGCTGTCCTGGACATCAAGCTGAAGGGCAGCCTAAGCGGGATTGACGTGGCTCAGGCAGCTCGGGAGCGCGCGATCCCGCACGTGTTCATCTCAGGCTCTGGCGATCCATCGACGCGCCAAGCTGCGGAGGCGACGGGGCCACTCGCCTTCCTCCAGAAGCCGTTTAACCAAGCAAAGCTTGTTTCTGTCTTGGAGACCGTCACGGAATGCAAAGCAACGTCCGAGCCTCCCCCAAGCATTGGAGGGGAAGGGCGCAGGGGTTGAAGTGCGAAGACACCCGGTCATGTCCTCCCAGCCAACCACGTCTTGGATGAGCGTCGACTTAGGGTCGGATTGTGATTTTGGGTAGGTTGAGTGAGGCCCACCCAAGAGGGGTACCTGCCCCAACCATGCTCAGCGCAAATGACGGGATCGGGTCAAAATCTCACGTTCCTGCCGATTAACGAACGTCAGCACCTGAGTGTCGAAGCGGACCGAGCGCTTACTTCTCAGAAGTGCCACGAGCAGCCCTTGCTTGGCCTTTGTGTGAGCTCGCATGGGAGGTCGCGCCGAGCGTGCGAGCATTAGGCCACCCGGCTTCCGAGGAACTCCCTGATTCCATAGAGGATACCTCACCCAGCAGGAGGAAAACCAATCAGCCGTGAAAAGTCGTGTCGTTTCCGCGTGCAGTAGTGATGCCTGAGAACGGCTCCTATCTAAAGCTGTTGTCCAAAGCCGGGCTACGGGAACCACTTCCTTTCCCCGCCCTCGGCACCGCGCTTTGGCCTCTCGGAGCCGTTCATGTTCTGCACAGGAGGATCCTATGCCTCGTTCTGGATCAAGCTTAACCTTGAGAAGGCATGTGCTAGCCGGAGTTATCGCTCTCCTGGCATTCACCGCACCACCAGCAGCGGCCCAGCAGGTTCCGACTGACTTCACAGCCATCGTGAAGCAGAAGATGCCTGCCGTCGTCGCCATTACCACCAAGCAACGCGTCGAGGAACAGGAGCAGGCGCAATCGCTGCCGGACGACCTACCCTTCCGCGAGTTCTTCCGCCGCTACTATGGCGAAGGCCCGGAGCCCCGCCGGCAACAGCCCCGGCAGGCGCTTGGCTCGGGCTTTGTGATCAGCTCGGACGGACACATCATCACCAACAACCACGTAGTCGAGGACGCGGCCGAAATCCACGTTGTGTTCGGTGACAAAACCAATGTCCCTGCCGCCCTCGTCGGCCGGGATCCGGCCACCGACATTGCCGTGCTAAAAGTCGATCCTCAGCCCAACATGGCCATCGCCACCTGGGGCGACTCGGATGCTGCCGAGCCGGGCTCCTGGGTGATTGCCATCGGCAGCCCCTTCGGCCTCGGCGGCACGGTGACGGTTGGTGTTGTCTCGGCCCGCTCCCGCGACATCCGCTCAGGCCCGTATGACGACTACATCCAGACCGACGCCTCCATCAACCGCGGCAACTCCGGTGGGCCGCTATTCAACGTCCGCGGCGAAGTGATCGGCGTCAATACGGCGATCTTCTCCCCCTCCGGCGTCAATATCGGCATCGGCTTTGCCGTTCCATCGAAGACTGCTCAAGCGGTGGCGGACCAGCTGATCCGCACCGGACGGGTCGAGCGGGGCTATGTGGGACTTCACCTGCAGGAGCTCACGCCGGCCATTGCTCAGGCGCTCGGCCGCTCGGACGACAAAGGCGTGCTGGTAGCCTCGGTGGAGCCCGGCGGGCCGGCCGACAGGGCGGGCTTCCAGTCAGGTGACTTGATCACGCAGTTCGAACAAAAACCGGTGGAGAGTGGTCGCGATCTCTCCCGTGCGGTCGCCGCCATGAAGCCCGGCACCCAGGCGTCGGTGACCGTGATCCGGGACGGCAAGCCTCAGGAACTGGCCATCGTCATCGGTCAGCGCAGCGACGAGCAGGCCGCCCGCTCGACGGCTCCCGACGGAGCGCGTGACGGCAAGCGGCTCGGGTTGGCGCTCAGTCCGATCCCTGAGGCAGCGAGAGGTCAACTGGGGCTGGAGCCCGGCACGTCGGGAGTGCTGATCCAGCGGGTTGATCGGAACAGCCCCGCCGCGGAGGCCGGTCTCCGGCAGGGGGACGTGATCGTCTCGGCGAACAATCAACCGGTGAGCGCCCCGGCGGATGTGGCGAAGGCCTGGACGGACGCCCAGGGTCAGAAGCGACCGGTGCTCCTGCGCGTGAAACGTGAGGAGCAGTACCTGTTCGTCACCATTGAGGGATAGCAGCAGCGCAGCCGCAGCACGCCTGCGGCTGCAGCTTGCGCTGACGCCATGCGACGACTCACTCAGGGCGATCGCCGCTGCCCCCTGTTGAGTTATCGCTCATGGTTCGAGTGATGCTGCCGGTCGCCTCGATGTCAGCAGCCTGGCCTGGCACCACCATGGGCCCGCTCATGCCGAACGTGACGGCCCCGCTGCACCCGTCGTGAAGGGCGCTGGCCTGTACCTCCTGTGGCAGGCAGCGGGCTGGCGTATCCTGAGCGAAATCGGGGAGCGAGGATCCAGAGGCGGCAACGCCTATGACTGCACCCGCCAATGCACCGGGGAACGTGCGCTTGAGCAAGTCGACCTCCTCTGCATATTCAATGTCATGGCCTATGCTTCAAAACAGCAGACCGTGTTCTGGGTTCCTGAGGGATCGCACGAGCCTGGAGCGCGCCACTCCAGAGGTATCTGCAACCCTTGAAGCGAGGGGATGCTTTCTTACCTCATCCGCCACCACAGCATCGGCTCTATGGACAGGTCGCTGAAAGCTGACTTTGTTCGTTCATGATCTGACTTTGGTTATGACCATGAAACACCTCCACGTTCCTGCGAAAGGCGAGAAGCGCCACATCATCAGTCATTTGCCCGGGTGGCTCATGGCCATGGCACTTACATGGTCCATTGGCCCGGCTCACGGCATCGAAGGAGGCACCCTCGCACGGACTAACGATCAACTCGCCCGCGCCACAGTCGCCGTCGGTACACTCGTTCAGCCAGATGGCTCTCTCCGGTTGAGCCGCTGTTCAGGAGCTCTCATTGCTCCAGATCTTGTTCTCACAGCAGCGCACTGCATCAGGGGGAACCCGGTGGGGGCTGTGGTTGGCTTCTATCAGGGCAGCAGGCGAATTGCCTCCGCCCATCGTGTCGCCGCGGCGGCTCGTCATGCTGTCGGGTCAGGTCGCCTCGCGTCCCGCGATCTGGCGGATATGCTCAACGAGATCTCCCTCGACATTGCTGTCTTGCGCTTGGAGACGCCGGTCAGGGGACGCAGTCCCCTGAGGCTCGCTAACCGATTGCAGCGCATTCCCTCGACCCTGCAGCTGGCTGGCGTTGGCCTCTCGGGACAGGCGGCAGGAACGCTCAAGACAGCCGCGCTGAGGCCTCTTGCGATGACCGAAACGGGGCTGATCATCGCGCGCACGGTCGGCGCCCGCGTCTGCATGGGCGACTCGGGAGGTCCTGTCGTCATCCCGAGCAGGAGCGGCCCACTGCTAGTAGGCGTGGCGAGCGCGGTCATCACCCCTCAGGCGCCGTGCGGCAACATCCTCATGATCGCCCCTGTCACGATCGCCGGTCCGTAGTCTTGAACTGGAGGACAGGCCATTCATTCAGCTTGAGGATCCAGATTTTGCCGGAAGCACCGGGGCAGTCGATCCCCTCCCCGGCTTCAGGAGGGAGAGAACTGTCCCGGCACTCACGATAGGGTAGGAGGTTCGGCTACTGTGCTTTAGCCCCAACCAAGAGGACTATGGGCAGACCTCGACACGGCGCCATCCGCCACGAATGCGCTCGCGGGCAAGATGGCAGCCCGGCTGGACCATCGTATTGGGATCATAGCTGATCTGGGGCTGAACCGGGGTGACTGGAGATGCTGAAAAGATCGATCCTGTGGTCTGTGCCTGGGCGGAGCTGATCCCCGCTCCAAGGGCAATTCCACCAACCCCGGCGGCGGCAATCGCCGGTATGACCCAGCCCGGATAGGCCGAGGCCGGTGTCGGAACGATGGCCGCAGAGACCGCGATGGTGAGTGCTGAGGTAAGACTGATCAGGGTTTTTCTCATCGCCATTCCTCCAAAATAGGGTGCAGCAGGCACCCTGCTTTTTCAGTTTCGTCACAAGGAATGCGATAGCTTCTTAACACTCGGTAAGATCTACCTCGGTGTGGGAGAGATGCGGGCTCGGGCAATGACACATTGCTTCCGTCCGCGGCGTACTAACATTGATGGGGCGGGAAGGTACCGACCAGCCGCTTGGATCGCAACGGGAAGCCCTCGTGTCGACGGATCGAGAAATCTCGAACCGGATGTGCTCGATTCGGGAGCCGAGCTGTTAAACGTGAGGACCGTGTCCTGACCCGGTGACAGTGCTCTTTCCGTGTCCTTTTTGATCGCCCTTTGTGATCTGGATGCGCCCCCAGGATCAGGGATCCGGACCAGCCGAACCGGCGTTTTGCACCTGTAACAGGAACGCATGTTGCGTTTGCGAGGACCAAGAACGCTCGGTTGAATGGAGGGAGGTCGTGGCCGAGTCCCCTTACGAATTGCTTGGCGTGAAGCCTACTGCGTCTGCGGAGGAGATCCAGAAGGCCTATCGAAAGCTGGCCAAGAAACACCATCCGGACCTCAACCCCGGCGACCGGACGGCCGAGGACCGCTTCAAGGCGATTTCAGCCGCCTATGACCTGCTGAGCGACCCTGAGAAGCGCGCTCGTTTCGACCGTGGCGAGATCGACGCTTCGGGCGCCGAGCGACCGCAGCGCCGGTACTACCGAGACTTCGCGGCTGAGGAGCCCGGACCATCCTACCACAGCGAAGCCGGCTTTGCGGATTTCATGGATCAGGACATCCTGTCGGAACTGCTCCGCCGCGGCGCACGAACCCGGTTCGCGATGCCTGGGCAGGATCTTCGCTTCCGTCTCGCCCTCGACTTCCTTGAGGCGGTGAACGGCACCCGCAAGACCGTGACCCTGCCGAGCGGCCAGTCGCTCGACATCACCATTCCGGCCGGCATCCGGGACGGCCAGGTGGTGCGGCTCGCCGGCAAAGGGGAGCCAGGCATCGGCGGCCCGCCCGGCGACGCCTTGATCGAAATCCACGTGCGTCCGCACCGCCTCTTTGTGCGGGAGGACGACGACATTCGCCTCGAGGTGCCGATTTCCCTGCGCGAGGCCGTCCTCGGAGGCCGCATTCAGATCCCGACCCCGACGGGCCCCGTCATGGTCAGCGTTCCGAAGGGCAGCAACACGGGACGGATCCTGCGGCTCAGAGGCAAGGGCGCACCACGGCCGGACGGGACCCATGGCGACCTGCATGCCGTCCTGAAGGTCGTCCTGCCGGACCGCCCGGATCCGGAACTCGAAGCCTTTGCGGAGCGGTGGACAGGCGGCGCGTCCTACAATCCCCGAGATGGCATGGAGGCGTAGATGCTGACCATGGAGGAGTTCCAGTTGCGTCTGGACGTCGATGCGGGAACGGTCCAGGTCTGGATTGAGGAAGGCTGGCTTCTTCCGCAGCGGGACCAGGCAGGCTTCGCATTTTCCGAGCTGGATGTAGCACGAGCCCGGCTGATCCGTGACCTCAAGGACGGGATCGGGGTCAACGACGAGGGCATTGGCATCGTTCTGAACCTCGTCGACCAGGTTCATGGCCTGCGGAGCATTCTGCGCGAGTTCCTCCATGCCGAAGCCGGCGGTCCGCCCAGGTCATAGGCCAGCCGGCCCGGGCACGACGTTCGGAACGCAGAATCGGCAGCGCCCTGGAAGACGCCCGCGCGTCCAGGTATCACTCGCTTGGACCAGGACTACGCTGCTGTTTCCTTCCGTTCTCTTCGCCACTACCCCATAGAGGCCAAACCACTCATTCTTGCGCGGTGCCTGGGTGCCTGAAAGCGCGCTGGCCCGCCTCGACGTTCTTGGGCTTGCCGGACCACGCCTTCTGGGGCGCCACATGAAGAGTGCGGCCTTAGATCGGCGTTACGCCCTGGGGTGCAAGAGCCGGGACGGCAGCATGCTGCCGTCCCGGCTGTTCTTGATTCCTCTGGCCTAAGCGGGCACGCCCTGGGGTGCCGACATAGCAGCGTTCGCCTTGACCGAGGGCTCGGGAGCGACGGCAAGCGACGGGTTGTCCTGCGATGACGCACTACCGACAGACCCATCTTGGCGTGCCGGACCGAGCTGGCCGTAAACCCGGGCCCATTCAAAACCTGGCTTGTAGCGCAGATCCATGAGCGGGCGCAGCTCAGGCTGCGCCAGGTCCATGATGGTTGCGTCACGCCAACGCCGCTTTGTGAGCTGGTTGCGGGAGAACGGCCAGAGCCGTCTGACCTCTTCCTCAACCTGCAGCACGATCTTGCCGCCTATGGTGCGGCGGAGATTGAATCGTCCAGTCAGGGGCATGGCTTCCTCCGTTCCGTTACTCCTCCCGCTGGCCCAGGAGGGACAGCAGAAGCTGGAAGAGGTTGAGGAAGTTGAGGTAGAGGCTCAGCGCCCCGAAGACCCTGCTGGTGAGAGCAGCATCACCGTGGGCAAGGCCCGCGACATACTCCTCCTTGATCCGCTGGGTATCCCATGCGGTCAGGCCCGCGAACACGAACAGGCCGATGACCGTAATCGTGAACTGCAGGGCCGAACTCGCGAGGAACAGGTTGACCAACGAGGCCAGGATCAACCCGACCAGGCCCATGAGCAGGAACGATCCCCAGCCGGACAGATGGCTGCGCGTGGTGTAGCCCCACAGGCTCAAGGCACCGAAGGACGCGGCCGTGATAAAGAAGACGCGCGTGACGCTCTCACCGGTATAGGTCTGGAGCAAGGCCGCGAGGCCGACGCCCTGGAGGGCCGTGATGCCCCAGTAGATCCCCTGCAGGCTCGCCGGAGATAGGCTGTGAGCCCCGAACGACGCGATCAGGATCAAGCCCAAGGGACCCAGCAGCGCGACCCAGCCGAGCGGGGTCAGCTCGCGCGGGCCGGAGTAGAAGAGCTCACCCAAGGGCGTGTTCGCTACCGCGTAAGCGACGGCGCCGCTCAAGGCGAGCCCGAGCATCAGGTAGTTGTAGACACCGATCATGTGCGCCCGCAGGCCAGCATCGAACTCGACCCGCGACGGCGCGAACGTGCCTGGCCCAAACCCGTATGGCGCCAGGCGAGAATTGTCATTCCACCGAGACATGACAAACCTCTTCAAGCTAGTTGCCGATCAGGTTCAGCGACGACTCAAAAAGGCTTATGCGGATCTCGCCCGAGGGGACTTCTCTGCCCCACAAAGTGGCGCGAGAGGGTCCGTCCTAAGCCTCGTCGGAGTGCATCGGTCAAGCCACGCCCGCGAGGAGCCGGCTTGATACATTAGAGATGTGATCGAGCAGCAACGCTTGCAAGTCTTTTCGCATCAGACACGAGGGCCTGATAAGGGATTTTTGCGACCCGGTGAACACACCCGTGAGCGTCGGTCGCCGTGAACTTCGCGCCATGCTCGGTTGGAGCGCTGTCGGGCCGGTCAGCACCCAATACAGATATCCGGGATGATCTCTTTTGGATTCCTGCTCAGAAGCCGCTCGTACTTCCTGGAGAAGTCGACACGCTGCCGGGTATCAGGTGTCGACTTGTGTGTCCTTCACTCTGTTCAAATCCTGCTGATACGTGGCGGTCTGCGCTTTCGAAATCGGCGTCTGGTCTGTCGCGCCATGGCCGCAGGAAGAGCTGCAAGGCTCACGAACAATCCAGCAAGAAGTCTACGACGCATAAGGATCCTCCAACCATAGAGAGCCCCACCCGCTCAGGCGACCCCTCCTTTTCGGTGGACGGGTGCACCATGTTCATTGTGATCCACCACGAGCCCCAGGAACCCTCACTCGCAGAGTCCCCGCCGGATTTTCAGCTGGCGGAACTCTGGAGTGACGATGTGCGTGTGCCTGATGCTGTCTTTCATCAACACCAAAAGCCTTCCTGCCGGCATGCGGCCGGCGTGAGTTTCGCCGGGGACGCGCATTTCGCTGCGGTGACTGCATGTTAACAGCCCCGATCTTCCGTTCGTCGTCCGCTTCCGTCCGTACCACACGATGTGGCTCTGGATACCGCAGGGACATCATAGAACTGAAGACCAAGGGACATGAACATATAATAAGCCCACCGGAGACGACGCTGCCGAGGATGAGAGGTGCCAGCATGTTCATCCCTTGCTCTCCACCGGCGATGACGGTCCATGTGGCCGCCTTGAGAGATGGCCACATGGACGAAGAGCATGCAAAACGCGGATCGAAGCCAGGACGAGCATCCTCGATCCTTCCGGCCTTGAGCCTTATGCCGCAATCCTATGGCTCGGATGCCCTGCCCCATTCCCGATCATCAAACCCATGGGGCCCGCATGCACCGGCACGGTCTCGCCGTCCTTGATCTCACCGGAGAGGATGAGCTCCGCCAGCGGATC
>NZ_JAFBID010000121.1 GCF_016811235.1 Microvirga arabica | reverse complement strand
CCGACCAAAGCTTCTCCGCAATGATCTATCTCGCCGCCGCCGTCATCAATTCACGATGAATCCCCACAAGCCTTAGAACACGTCACAAGAATTCTGAATTCGAACCTGCCGGAGCGGCAGAAGCTTGAGCAAACCCTCCGCGCCCTCGCCAAGTGGCGCTCCCAGCTTATTGGATCGACCCTGGTGGCCCATTCCGGCACAGTGGTTCAGGATGGTCCCTTCAAGGGCATGACCTATTTAGCGACCCCATCCGAGGGTGGCATCGCGCCCAAGTTGCTCGGGGTCTATGAAACGGCTCTGCACGATGTCTTCCTCGCTGCGCCCGAAAAAGAGTATGACGCCGTCCTCAACGTCGGCTGTGCCGAAGGCTTCTATGCGGTCGGATGCGCGGGTTTGTTGCCAGACACACCAGTGTTTGCCTGGGACATCGATCCCGTAGCCCGCCACAAATGTCTGGAGTTGGCCCGCCTGAATGGGGTCGAAGCACAAATCGATCTTCGCGAGCGCTTCGAAGCGCAGCATGTGAATTGGGTGTGGAGCGAGCTGTCCACGAAGCTCGGGCGTCACCCGAAAGGGCTTCTCGTGATGGATTGCGAGGGAGCAGAGTTCGATCTGCTCGACCCGCAGGCAGGGAATTTCCGCTGGCTCGATCTTGTCGTCGAGGTTTATCCAAGGCGGGAGCGGACGGTGAGGGCACTCGTGGAGCGCTTCGAAAGCACACACACTGTCGAGGAGCGGCAGGCGCGCACCGGAGTCCCGGATCTGCCGCCGTGGCTCGAGAAACTCGGGCATCTGGACCAGCTTCTGGCTGTCTGGGAGTGGAGAGCCGTCCCCACTCCATGGCTGGTCATGCGTGCCAGATAAGGCTCAGTCGAACAGGCTCGACACCGAGCTTTCCGTCGCCGTGCGGCCGATGGCTTCGCCCATCAGGGACGCGATGGAGATGACCCGGATGTTGTGGGCCGCCTTCACCGCCTCGGTGGGCATGATGGAGTCGGTGATCACGAGCGCCTTCAGGCGGGAACTGGCAATGCGGGCCACGGCGCCGCCGGATAGCACCCCGTGGGTGATGTAGGCGTAGACCTCCTTCGCACCATTGGCCAGGAGGGCGTCGGCGGCATTCACCAGGGTGCCGCCGGAATCGACGATGTCGTCGACCAGGATGCAGGAGCGGCCGGACACGTCGCCGATGATGTTCATCACTTCGGACTCGCCGGGGCGATCGCGGCGCTTGTCGACGATGGCGAGCTGGGCATCGATGCGCTTGGCGAGCGCGCGGGCGCGAACCACGCCGCCCACGTCCGGCGAAACCACCATCCGGTTGCCGCCGTCAAGGTGTTCCTTGATGTCGCGCGCCAGGATCGGCGCGGAGAAGAGGTTGTCGGTCGGGATGTCGAAGAAGCCCTGGATCTGGCCGGCATGGAGATCAAGCGTCAGCACACGGTCGACGCCCGCATGGGCGATCATGTTGGCCACCAGCTTGGCCGAGATCGGCGCGCGGGAGGCGGACTTCCGGTCCTGCCGGGCATAGCCGAAATAGGGAATCACCGCCGTGATGCGGCGGGCCGAGGCCCTGCGCAGCGCATCCGTGATGATCAGGAGTTCCATGAGGTGGTCGTTCGTGGGGAACGAGGTCGACTGGAGGATGAACACGTCCTCGCCGCGCACATTCTCCTGGATCTCGACGAACACCTCCATGTCCGCAAAGCGCTTCACCTGGGCTCTGGCCAGGGGAACATTGAGATAGGCGGAGATGGCCTCCGCCAGCGGACGATTGGAATTTCCCGCAACGAGCTTCATGAAAGCAACTTTGGCTCTGTGTGACCGACAATGCCCGTTGCGCAACGCCATGATCTCTGCGCCTTCGGGCGCAAGGGTCTTAGCAGCGATATCAAACCGTCACAATACACGTGAGCGGCTTTGATGGGCCGCAATACCGGGTTGTTGCCATGCGATCATTGCATTGCAACCTGGTTCTCCTCATCCGGTGTCCCCGTGGGCTGGGCCTCCGCCGTCTGGATCGGTGCTTCGGCTGTGGCCTGAGGCTCGGACTTGGCCGCACTCAGGAACTCGGCAATCTCGCCCATGCTGTCCTGGGCCAGCTTGGCGAGAGCCTGCTTGTCGAGAGACGACATGGAAGCGGCCGGGACGGGGCTCGACCCCTCCAGGCGCTTGGCCCGCCGCTTCTGGGAATCGAACACATCCCAGACATAGGCCACCTTGGTTTCGCCGTCCTCGGTCGCAGTCGAGAGATAGCCGCGAACCCGGTAGCGCGCCTCCGCGCTGGCGCCGACGAGATCGACCTTGCGGTCGGTGGCTGCGGTGGCGAGCTCTTCGGCCAGGGCGGTGCGGATTGGAGCCGGTGCCCCGTCGATGCTCTCGAGAGCAACGGGAATGCCCTCGGGCGATGCGCTGAAGGTGCCCTGGCAGGCTCCCAGGGCCATCGTCAGCGCGATTGTGCCAAGCCGTGCAAGCGTCATCCCAGAGCCCCCGTTCTTGTTTCTTCGTAACGAAGTCTTAAGCTTAACGGGGCCTCCCGTCCAGTTCAGCCTGACGCGGCCGGATCGCCAGCGAGTCGAGCCCCAGGGTCATGAGACCCGCCACCAGCCCCCAGAACGCGGAGCCGATGCCGAGGAGGCTAAGGCCGGAGGCCGTCACCGCCAGGGTGATCACTGCTGGAAAGACCTTGGACCCTTCGGAGAGGGCGGAGCCTAAGGCTCCCGCGAAGGCTCCCAGGAGGGCCAGCCCCGCCACGGTCTTGATGAGTTCCGGCGGCAGTGCCGCGATTAGGCCGATCAGAGCGGCGCTGAAGGCGGCAAAGACCAGATAGCTCAAGGCGTAAAAGGGTCCGACCATCCAGCGCTTCGCCGGGTCGGGGTGGGTGTCGGGCCCGGTGCAGATCGCCGCCGAGATGGCCGCGAGGTTGCTCGTATGGGCGCCGAAGAGGGCCGTGACCAGGGAGGCCAGCCCGGTCACGGCCAGGATCGGGCGGGAGGGCGGCTGATAACCGGAGGCCTTGAGCACCGCAAAGCCCGGCAGGTTCTGGGACGCCATGGTCACCAGAAACAGGGGCAGCCCGAGCCCGATCAGCGCCGCGGGCTCGAAGGCAGGCGCAATGAGGGTGAGGGAGGAGAGGCTCAGGTTCGACGTCAGCGGCTGGGCCATTCCACCGCCGAAGGCGATGCCGAGGCCCACGAACAGCACGGCGAGCACGGCCAGGGCCGGATTGAACAGGCGCGCCACCAGGAAGATGGCCACAAGGGGCAGGACGAGGCCGGGCGCTCCTTGAGCGCTCTGGAACACCCCGACGACGAACTGAAGCAGAACGCCTGCCAGCATCGCGGCCGCGATGGAGGTTGGAATGCGTTCGATTGTGCGCCCGAACGGCTTGATGAGGGCCGCCAGCACGATGAGGGCACCGGCCAGGAGGAAGGCGCCGACGGCCGCATGGATGGAAATGCCGGTCGACGCGGCGATAAGCGCCGCGCCTGGGGTCGACCAGGCGGTGATGACCGGCATGCGATAGCGGACGCTCAAGAAACCGCTGCTCGCCGCCATGGCGAGGCACAGGGCCGCCACCCAGGAGGAGGTCTGGGCTGCATCCGCGCCCACGGCCTGCGCCGCCGCGATGATGATCGCAATCGTGCTGCCGAACCCCACCAGGGCCGCTACGACGGCTGATGTGATAATCGACAGGCGCATGATCCGGCTCCAGACCGCATTACAGGAGCTTTGCCGTTTAGCCTGAACGGCAGGGCTGCGCCAGTTCGTCGGCGGCACTTTCCTCCGGACTCCCGAGCCCTTAAATCTCCCTCATGAGTCGCAACACCACCAATGACGTCCCGCCGGATATTCTGGACAACGAGGAAGACGATCAGTCTGTCGCCCTTGAGAGCGGCTCGGATGTCGAGTTCGACCTGGAGGCCAATCCGAGTTCGGTCCAGCGCGGCACCGAGGTCATCCGGCATTTCTGGAACACGCTTCCCAATGCGCCGGGCGTCTACCGCATGCTCGATGCCAAGGGTGACGTGCTCTATGTGGGCAAGGCGAAGAACCTGAAGAACCGCGTGGGCTCCTATGCCCGCGGGCAGGCCCATTCGAACCGCATTGCCCGGATGATCGGCGAAACCTCGTCGATGGAGTTCGTCACCACGGCGACCGAAACCGAGGCGCTGCTGCTCGAGGCCAACCTCATCAAGCAGCTCAAGCCCCGCTACAACGTGCTGCTGCGGGACGACAAGTCGCTGCCTTATATCCTGCTCACCGCCGACCATGAGGCGCCGCAGCTCGTGAAGCATCGAGGCGCGCGAAAGCGCAAGGGCGACTACTACGGCCCCTTCGCCAACGTCTGGGCGGTGAACCGCACCATCAATGCGCTCCAGCGCGCGTTCCTGCTGCGCTCCTGCAACGATAGCTACTACGAGAACCGCACGCGGCCATGCCTGCTTTATCAAATCAAGCGCTGTTCGGGCCCATGCACCAACGAGATCTCGCACGAGGATTATGCCGGGCTTGCCGCCGAGGCGCGGGCGTTCCTGTCAGGCAAGTCGAATGCGGTGAAGCAGCGCATCACCGAGGAGATGCAGCAGGCGGCGGAAGACCTTGAGTTCGAGCGCGCCGCGCGCTGCCGCGACCGTCTGGCGGCGCTCTCGGCCATCCAGGGTGTGCAGGGCATCAACACCCAGTCGGTGGAGGAGGCGGATGTGTTCGCCCTCGACGAGCAGGCGGGGCAGTTCTGCGTCGAGGTGTTCTTCTTCCGCAACTGGCAGAACTGGGGCAATCGCGCCTATTTCCCGAAGGCCGACAAGTCCATGAGTCGCGAGGAGGTGCTGGGCTCCTTCATCGCGCAGTTCTACGACGACAAGCCGGCGCCGCGCCTCATCCTGCTCTCGCACGAGATCGAGGACGCGGAGCTGATGGCGGCTGCGCTCTCGACCAAGACTGATACGAAGGTGGAGATCCACGCGCCGCAGCGGGGCGAGCGGCGTCAGCTCATCGAGTACGTGCTTCGCAATGCCCGGGAGGCGCTCGGCCGACGGCTCGCCGATACGGCCTCGCAGCAGAAGCTCCTCGTTTCCCTCGGCCAAGCCTTCGGCCTGCCGAAGCCGCCCCGGCGCGTCGAGGTCTACGACAATTCGCACATCATGGGCACCAATGCGGTCGGCGCCATGGTGGTGGCAGGCGCCAACGGATTCATGAAGCAGCACTACCGTACCTTCAACATGAAGTCGGAGGACCTGAAGCCCGGCGACGATTACGGCATGATGCGCGAGATGCTTCAGCGCCGCTTCGCCCGTCTGGTGAAGGAAGAGCCACGTGCTGCCGACGAAGATGGCGCCGCGCCCGGAGATGACGGTTTTCCCGCTTGGCCCGATCTCGTGCTGATCGATGGCGGCAAGGGACAGCTCGAAGCCGCGCGCCAGGCGCTTGCGGAGGTGGGCGTCAGCGAGGACGACGTGGCGCTCGTCGGCATTGCCAAGGGACGCGACCGCGATGCCGGCCGCGAGACCTTCTTCAAGCCGGGACAGCCGCCCTTCAAGATGCCGCCGCGGGATCCGGCACTCTATTTCGTGCAGCGCCTGCGCGACGAGGCGCACCGCTTCGCCATCGGGGCGCACCGGGCCAAGCGCAAGCGGGAGCTGGTCAAGAACCCCCTCGACGAGATCGCTGGCATTGGGCCGACCCGCAAGCGGGCGCTCCTGCATCATTTCGGCACCGTCAAGGCGATCCAGCGTGCTGCGCTGGAGGACCTGATGAAGGCGCCCGGCGTGAATGCCGCCACGGCCCGTGCCGTCTACGATTTCTTCCACGAGCGGGGTTGAGCGCGGCGGAATGTGGATCACGTAAGGGTGACGTTCCGCAATTGCGGCCCTCTGCAATTGACGGACCCTCCGTCGTCATGCTTCCTGCGGGTAATATGAAGATTGCTTCCTCTTTAAGCCGCTCGAAGGCCTTCAACCTGGCCAACATGCTGACCTATGGCCGGCTTGTGGCGGTGCCGGCCGTGGTCGGTCTGCTGTTCTGGCCCGAGGACCACTGGTCCCGCTGGGCGGCTCTGATCGTGTTTGCAGTCGCGGCCATCACCGACTACCTCGACGGTTACGTGGCCCGCACGTTTGCCCAGCAGTCGGCGCTCGGGCGCATGCTCGATCCCATTGCCGACAAGCTTCTGGTGGCCGCCTGCCTGCTGATGCTGGTGGCGGACGGCACCATCCACGGCTGGTCGCTCTGGGCCGCCATCGTGATCCTGTGCCGCGAGATCCTGGTCTCGGGCCTGCGCGAGTTCCTGGCCGAGCTGAAGGTCAGCGTGCCGGTGAGCCGGGTGGCCAAGTGGAAGACCACCCTGCAACTGGTGTCGCTGGGCTTCCTGATCGCGGGACCCGCCGGTGAGACGGTTCTGCCGAACAACACGCTCATCGGCATCGTCCTGCTCTGGGTGGCGGCGGTCCTGACGATCTATACCGGCTGGGACTACTTCAAGAACGGCATCCATCACCTCATGGACGAGGGCTAGAGGCCATGAAGCTCGTCTACTTCGCATGGGTCCGAGAAAGGGTCGGCAAGACGGACGAAGAGGTCGATTTGCCGGAGGGCATTGGAACCGTGGCCGATCTGGTGCGCTGGCTGAAGGGCCGGGGCGAGGAATACGAATATGCTTTCGAGAACGAGGGCATCGTCCGGGCGGCCATCAACCACGTCCACGTCAAGCCCGAGGCCCCGATTGCCGGTGCGCGGGAGATCGCCTTCTTCCCTCCGATGACCGGCGGCTAGCCTCAAGAACGCCATGGCACGCATGATCCGCATCCAGGCCGAGCCCTTTGATGCCGCCGCCGAGACGGCGAACCTGACGGCGGGGAGGGGGGATATCGGCGCTTTGGTCGCCTTCACAGGCCTTTGCCGGGACGAAGGCGGACGGCTTACGGCTCTGGAACTGGAGCATTACCCAGGCATGGCCGAAGCCGAGATCGACCGGATCGCCGAGCAGGCGGAGAAACGCTGGCCCCTGCTGGGCCTGACCGTGATCCACCGCTTCGGCCGGATATCTCCCGGCGAGGAGATCGTGCTGGTTCTGGCCGCCAGCGCCCATCGCAGGGCTGCGTTCGAAGCGGCATCGTTCATGATGGACTACCTCAAGACGCAGGCCCCGTTCTGGAAGCGTGAGCACCTGAAGGACGGCACGTCCGGAGCCTGGGTCGAGGCCAAGGAGGCCGACGATCGGGCCGTGGAGCGGTGGGTCTGACCCCTCAGACCTCTTTCGTGCGGATACCCTCCTGTAGTGCCTCCGGCGACGGCCAGAGATAGACGACTACCGGCCATTCGCGAGCATCGACCCTGACCATGACCGTCTCGACCACCATTCCGCCAATGGACTCGTAAAAGGAGCGGAAAGGGTTCTGCTCGAAGGCTCCGATGGAGATCGGACCCGGAGCATGAAGCTTCAGCCACTCGGCTGCCTCTAGGAGGAGTTGGCGTCCAATGCCCTGGCCTTGTTGCTCGGGTGAGACGTAGAGCAGCGTGACCCGTGCCACCGACCCCACATCATTGCGGTCTCCCAAGCGTGCGGCGAGGAAGCCGCCGATATTGCCGTCCTGCTCAGCGACGAGCAGCAATTCCTTCGCCGGATCAAAATCGGTCGAGAGCCACGTTCCTACCTCTTGAGCCCGATAGTCGGGGTCGATGCGCTGACCGAGTTCGCTTTCGCGCATGAACCCGGAATAGGCCTGATGCCAGCCATCAGCCAAAATCTGCCCGATGGCAGCGCTGTCGGCCGGTGTTCCGAGGCGTATCAACAGGTCAGGAGAGGGAAGGGGCATCAAGGCTACGCGGCATCAGAGGAGCATATCCTTGACCTTATGCCGGGAAAGGCAGACCATTGCCAGATATGACACGCGGAGAGGTCTCATGCGCAGTGTCGTCCTTGTTTTCAGCCTGATGGTTTTGGCTCCTGCAAGCGCCCATGAGCGCCCGGCGCTGCCCCAGCAGGCGCAAGCCCCCGATCACAATCCGCTCGATTGCTACTGCCGGGCACAAGGAAAGATGTTCGCACCCGGAGAGAAGGTGTGCCTGAAGACGGCTGAAGGGCCACGGCTTGCTCAGTGCCAGATGGAGATTAATGTCATGTCCTGGAGCGTCACGGAGGCGCCGTGCCCTGAGACATAAAAAACGCTGCCGGTAAGGGCAGCGCGGAGAGACCATGAAAATCGTCGAGCGGCCCACAGGGAGCCGCAGAGCACTCGGTTCAGAAAAGACCGGCCACGACGGCAACGATGAAGGAAGAGGACACGCAGACGGCAGCGATGTTGAGCTTGGCTGTCCAGTCGAGATTGGATGTCAGATACATCTTAGCCCCCTTCTGCGTGAGGGATTATTGCCCCTCTGAATGGATAGGGAGACTACCAAAACCGGGCTCCCCTGAGAAGCGCCCCTGAGGAGACAGACGACGCCCAGCTGCGTTCGTGGAATAGTTAACAAAGAGTTAACGTCTTGTTTTTATTGGCTCGTAATCGATTTCAGCTTTAGGCGAAAAAAGTTCCTGCTCTATTCTGTCGCACCGGGTTTTCTCTGACGATTTCAGAGGCGGCAAGGCTGATTGAGCTCCGAATCGGCTAAAGCATCGGACCCAAAAGTGGACTTGCACTTTTGGGTCCGATGCTTCTTCCATAATAAAGAGCATCGTGCGCTGTTGACGAGATGTTTACGGCCCCGTCCTAGTCTTCCGCCCATGCGTCGTGGGTTAGTTGCGTTTTTTGCCCTATCGCTCGTTGGGCTCGGAGTCACCGGTTGCGGACTGTTTCGGTTCGAGCAGCGCGAGCCTTGGCGCGCGCAGGCCGAAGAAGCCTGCCTGTCGCAGCGGCTCGTGCAGCCTTCGGCCTATATGGCCCTGAGCTCCAAGATCGAAGGCCCCGGCGCCTGCGGCATGGATTACCCGTTCAAGGTTTCGGCCTTCAACAATGGCGCCGTCGGCCTGAAGTCGAAGGTAACGTTGGCCTGCCCGATCATTCCGCGGATCGATACCTGGCTTGATGAGATTGTGAGGCCCGCCGCCGAGATGTATTTCGGCGTGCCGCTGGCCGACATCAAGGCGGGCTCCTATTCCTGCCGTCCGCGCAACAACCAGCGGGGCGCCAAGCTCTCGGAGCATTCCTTCGGCAATGCCCTCGACGTCATGGGCTTCGTCCTGGCGGACGGGCGAGAGGTTTCGGTCATGAAGGGTTGGCGGGGCAGGGACCCTGCCGAGCAGGAGTTCCTCCGCGAGGCCTTCGTCGGCGCCTGCCGCTACTTCACGACGGTTCTGGGGCCGGGCTCCGACGCATTCCACTACGATCACTTCCACATCGATCTGGCGCGGCACGACCCGAAAGGGCAGCGGCGCATCTGCAAGCCGATCCTGAAATTCGCGCCCCGGATCGATCCCGAGAAGAGCCAGGAAGTGCTCCAGAGCGCGGCCGCCTCAGGCGATCTGGCCCCGGTGGACCTGGAACAGGACGTGCCGGAAGGCGAGGCTTACATCCCGCCGGCCCCGGCTCCTGCTTTGGCTGCGCCCGTGGCTCCGCCACAGCGCTATTCGTCCTCGAACGGCTATGCTGCCGATCTGCCCGGGCCGGGCGGCGCCCGGGGCTCACAGCCTCCGCTCTATCCGCAGCCGCCCACCGGCCGGCCTTCGGAGCAGACCTATCTCCCGTCGCGGCCCCAGGCGCGTCCGGCCGATGCGCCGATGATGCTGAACCGCCACGCCATCTATTAAACCACAAGCGGAGCCTTGACCTTCTCGGGCTTCGCCCACATGGTCGATGGAACACAATCCGAAGACCTTTTGGAGCATCCGAATGAAGTGGCTGGCGGCTTTCATCTCCTGCATGATGTTGAGCGCACCTGCGATGGCCCGCGAGATCACCCCTGCGGAGCGGCGGGAAGAGCCTTTCGACGCCTCGCTGCCGGCCTGCGCCGATCCGTCCGTGCTCCATGACATCAGCGTCAACTTCCAGAACAAAGAATACAAGTTCTGGAACTCCAACCTCCAGATCGTCGCCTTCGAGCGGGTGCAGCAGGTGGCCTGGCGTCCTTGGGGTCTCGACTACATCCCCCGCCGCTACTGCACCGGTACGGTGGTCGTCTCCGACGGCTACAGGCACAAGATCAACTTCTCGATCCGCGAGGATCTCGGCTTCATCGGCATCGGCTGGGACACGGAGGCCTGCGTGGACGGCTTCGACCGTCACTATGCCTTCGCGCCTCATTGCAAGCAGGCCGCTCCTTGATCCTGCGCTGGTGCCTTACTTTCGCGGGCGCCTGCTTTCTCCTTCTCTCTCCCACGGCGGCTCAGGGACCGCGGGAGGCGAGGGGCGCCCCCATGGGGCAGTTCGATTTCTACGTGCTCGCGCTGTCCTGGTCGCCGGGCTTCTGCGAGAACAGCGGCAGCCGGAGCCGGCAATGCGACGCCGGTAGCGGGCTCGGTTTCGTCACCCATGGCCTGTGGCCGCAGAACGAAAAGGGCTATCCCAGCTTCTGCGAGCCCGACGGACGCTTCGTGCCGCAAACGGCCATGGCCGATGCCGACGGCCTGTTCCCGGACAGCAACCTGGCGCGCTACCAGTGGCGCAAGCATGGAACCTGTTCGGGAGAATCCCCAAGCGGCTACTTCCGGGACGTGCGCCGCGCCCGCGACCTGGTGCGCATCCCTGAGAGCTTCACGGGACTAGGCAGCCGCTCGCGGGTGCTGCCGAGCGAGATCGAGCAGGCTTTCCTGAACGCCAATCCGGGCTTGCGTCCTGACATGATTTCGGTTTCCTGCCGACGCCGCATCTTCCAGGAGGTGCGCATCTGCCTGGCCAAGGACCTGCGTGGCTTCCGTCAGTGTCCCGAGGTTGATCGAGACGGCTGTCGCGCGGGCGAGATCACGGTTCCGGCGGTAAGATAGCGCATCGCTCGGATGTGCAGCCTGCTTTTGGGTCCGATGTCGTAGGACAAACATGAACTACCGCCATGCCTTTCACGCCGGCAACTTCGCCGACGTCATGAAACACGCCCTTCTGGTGCGGATCCTCGCTTATCTGCAGCGAAAGGAGACGCCGCTTCGCGTCATCGATACCCACGCGGGCATCGGCCTCTACGACCTGACTGGCGACGAGGCCGAGCGAACCGAAGAGTGGAACGACGGGATCGGGCGCCTCGACGATGCTCTGGCCCCGGAGGCGGAGGAGATTTTTGCTCCCTATCGCAAAGTGATTGCCGATGTGCGCGCCCGGCATGGCGAGACCATCTATCCCGGCTCTCCCGGCATCGTGCGGGAGGTTCTGCGCCGGCAGGACCGGGGCGTATTCGTGGAATTGCACCCCGCCGACCACGCGGTGCTGAGCGAGGCCTTCAATGAGGTGTCCAACCTCAAAGTGATGCATCTCGACGGCTGGACGGCGCTGCATGCCCTGATCCCACCCAAGGAGAAGCGCGGTCTCATCCTGATCGACCCGCCTTATGAAAAGCCCAACGAGTTGGAGCGCCTCGGCACGGAGCTTCTCGCAGCCCTGAAGAAATGGCCCACCGGCGTCTATGCCGGCTGGTATCCGATCAAGGATGTTGGCCCCGTTGATGCGGTGGCCAGGCGGCTCCATCGGGAGAGTTCACGTCCGGGCCTACGGCTCGAACTCTATGTGGATGATCCGCGCGATGCATCACGGCTCAACGGCAGCGGGCTCTTCGTTCTCAATCCGCCCTGGTCGCTGAGGGAGGAGGCGGAGGTTCTTCTGCCCGCTTTGGCAGAGCGCCTGTCGCGCAGCGGCTACGGCGCCTATCGCTGTGAAGCCTTCGGACCCCCTGCTTAAAACGGATTGCCGCAGGCGTCCCGACCGTTCATGACTGGCCCCATTCTCTTTAACTCAGGGGTTTGCTCATGCTCGTTCTCCGCTCCTCGCCCGCTTCGCCTTTCGGCCGGAAGGTGAAGCTCACCGCCGCAATTCTCGGTCTCTCGGACCGAATCGAGATTGTCGATGCGGATACGCTGAACCCCGGGGACTCGATCCGTCAGCAGAATCCCCTGGGCAAAATCCCGGCGCTCCTCTTGGAGAACGGCGATGTGCTCTACGATTCTCGCGTGATCGTGGACTACCTCGATCATCTGGCCGGTGGCGGGCGCGTCGTTCCAAACGGACCGGAGCGGTTCACCACCCTGCGCGATCAGGCGCTGGCCGACGGCATCATGGATGCGGCGCTGCTGCAGGTCTATGAAGGCCGCTTCCGCCAGGAGGACAAACGCGAGCCGAAATGGGTCGATCACCAGGCCGACAAGGTGCGCCGCGGCCTCGACCATGCGGAGGCTCATCTGTCGGCGCCGGGCCAGAACCTGCATATCGGCCAGATCGCTCTCGCCTGCGCTCTCGGCTACCTCGACCTCCGGTTCGGTGGCCGGTGGCGGGAGAGCTATCCGAAGCTCGTTGCGTGGCTTGCCGATTTCGAATCTCGGGTTCCGGCCTATGCCAAGACCCGGGTGACGGCCTGAAACGAAAAAGGCCCGGGTTGTGACCCGGGCCTTTTCTGTCTCTGTGGGAGACGGATCTTAGTAGGTGCCGAAGCGG
>NZ_JAFBID010000120.1 GCF_016811235.1 Microvirga arabica | reverse complement strand
TCGACCACAACCGCCACCCGGTTCGCCATGTTGCTCAGATCGGCGGAGCGCCTCTTACCTTAAGTCTCGCAGACGGAGCCGTGCAGGTCCGCCGCGCTGATCCGACCACCCTTACCAAGTAACGAAGGAATGAAGATGATGAACAATTCTGAGAACAGCCAGGCCAAGTCCACGGGTCTCTACGCTAAGCACTATGGCATTCTTCAAGCGATCGCCGAGCGTCTGCGGAGCGGCGGATCCGCCGATGTCGACCTGCTGCTGGAGGACACCCGCAGGGCTATGGAGTCGTACGAGATCTGCCCGGACCGGCTTCATGCCGTACAGGCTGAGTTGAACGCCCAGATCAACCGCAGCTAATCCCAACCTAAGGTCCTCTGGCGGAGACGCGAAATGGAGCACGGCCGACGCAATCCCGGTATCGCGTCTGTCCATAACCTCCAGGCACCCCTTCCGGTGGCAGGTGGTGGACTCCCCCGGAGTGGCAACGCCCTGAGATCCCGCGCTCCTAACCCTCAATGTGCCCGCTGAAGCGTGCGCACGGCACAAATAAAGCAGTTGCCGTGAAACGCACGGCCTACGGCCCACTCATATCAACATAACATTATGACATGTGGAGAGCTGGCACATTGAGGCCTTGCGACCCTTAATGCGAGTCTGGTACATATAAGTCGCTAAAACGAATTATGATGCACGGTGCTTCACGATTCGCGTTTTGGCTTTTAACGGGTTGGACGCGGATGATGCAACGACCAATGCAGGCTTCAACACAGGATGCAATCGCCTCCAAAGCCACACTCTTGTTGCCGGTAAGCCCGATTAAGCATCAGAGACTCGATATGGATAACCTTCCTCACACAAGTACCTGCAAGCGTTCGATCATAGTTGCTACCCGTACCGGTGGTCAGGGAAAAACCTTGGTGTCACAAGTTGTCCATCTCATCTTTAAAGAGTGTGGTGAACCACTTAAGGTCATGGCTGCGGATACAGCCGGTGACGACGGAAGTGCCACAAAGTCAAAGCTGGCTCGCTTCCTTGAAGCGGAAGATGTGGTAGAAGAACTCGGTATCGGAGCAACGATCCACTCCATCCGCTCCAACACTGACGAAATGTTGAAATATTGGGAGCCCTTGGGCCAAGGTCTTGCCGAGGGCAATGTCCTTGTGGACGTGGGAGCAAACGTCCTGCCGGCAATCTGGGATTGGGCAATCGAGATTGACGCGGGACGTGTGCTTCGGGAGGCGCCTCCGATCTGGCTGGTGATCCCGGTTACAGCACAAGCACAGAGCCTTTCAGATGCCTGCGACCTGATCCGGCTCGCAGAAGCCAAACAGAAGTACTTGCCGGTTGCCAGGTACATCGTCGTCTTCAATGAGCACGAAGGAAAATTCGACAGAGTTAGCGACACTGCCGAATATCAAAACCTGATGAAGCTTATCTCGGACGTAAAAGCCAGCACCGTGAGATTGGAGCGCTGCAAAACTTCAGTTTGGCAGACAATGCAAGTCGACTGGATTTCGCTCAAGGCGATGCGCAACCTGACATACCGCGATTATTCAAGTCGCTTTGGCCTCAGCTCCTTCATGGGATCTGCCGCGGAGAAGGACTTCGTCGATTGGATGTTCTCGACGGTGCAGGCTTTCAGAGCGGCCTCGCTCTACCCGAGCAGTGCGATCACGAAATGAAGCGCGGACATAAAAGGAGGACAGATTCAATGTCAGATCGATCGAATTCCCAGGATGCCGTTCCAGTATCGGATCCTGATGATAGCCCGCTGTCATTGGTAAACAGTGTAGGTGTTAAAGATGCTGATCTTCACGGTGGCTTTACACCAAAAGAGGCTCAGACATCAGTATTCGGCGCGGCCGTACAGATCTACAACTCCCGGCCGAATGAAGATAATTATGAAAGTAAAATTCGAGCGGTCGAGGATGCTGCTACGATCTTTGCGGTCGTCACGAATGAAGAGATATGTCGTGGCATATTCGCGAAAATCGCGGCAGAACATAACCATCCATATGACGTTTTTGCAAAAGCAAAGGCCGACTTCGGCCCTGAAGCCAAGTAGTAGGCCCTCAATCATCAGCAGACTGGGAACTTCTTTCTCGAGCTTTCGACAAGGCTCGATCCGTGTCATCTGAGGTGAGGAGAGGTTAGGCAGATAGCGAAGGCATCGCATGAGCTAGAACTCTCGGCGGTGCTTTCTCTCTTTGCAGGCGACGTTAGCAATAGCTGTAGGATCATCGAAAGTACACATCATCTAAATCGTCTCGGGGTAGTGGATCTCCGGGGAAAACGGCGACCAATAGGCATGCTTACTGTGCCCCGTGATGTGGCCGTTCTCAGAGGCGTATGCTCGGAATTAGCCGTTCTCTTGTCAGAGTCACACCTAGTGAACAGCGGCCTGAGATTGGAGCAAAATCTCAGGCGAACAGGTTTCGCGAATCTTCCTCATTCCGAGACCGCATTAAGCAGTTCATCGCCATAGCTACCTCTGGCTAGATATTTCGCTTGAGCAAAGCACCGTTCCGAAGCCGAGACCTCAGGGAGGGGCTTCGACAAACCCGCTCAACAGCTGTTCATTCAGAAGTGCAAAGCGCTGCCATATCCTGTATTTAATTCTCGTGCACAATCTCTAACGCATGATTAGAGAATTAAAATGCAAGGATCTTCCAAATTGAATGCCGCTGCGGAATTCGTGAACGAGGCCTACAAAGCTCTGACGGATCTCGGTCTGCGCAACAAGATGATAGCGCTCCCGCAGGGCACACGCGGGCGTTCGATTGACTTCGAAATCGATCCCGACACCCTGTATGACCTGCTCCTTTGTCCGGACTCCAACCTGCAAATCGGCAGTGCTCCCCTGTTGCTTGCTCCAGAGTCGCAGAGGACCGAATTGGATTTGAGACGGGCCGTTACCTCGCATCGTGCGGACGCCGAAGCGATTGCAAGCGAGCAGGGCATCGAAACAAAACGTTTGGCAATTGGCACCATTGCTTGGAGCGATGTCGATGGATCGATCCGAAACGCGCCCTTGTTCACGATACCGGTTACTATCACGAAGGATTGTATGATCGCAGCGGCAGGGTCAATCGAACCAAACGAAATCTTTCCGCTCTTGGCAGCGTCATTTGGGATTGAAGTTGCAATTGATCCGACGAGCCCGCCATCTAAAGCTTTAGCGGTAACCGTGCGTCAAACTGAGCGGGTCAAAGCCAGTAAGATTGCGGTTCTTGGGTACAATCCTCGCGTCAATCTCAATTTGTATGCAGGCAAGAGCGCGGCCATGCACCGCGCGCTGGACCTCTCGCTTCGGCCTCACCTGTCGGAGGTTGGGGCACTCCGGCTCCTCGCAGGCGAGAGTTCGAGAAGGGCTACTAGACATCCCGAAACACCAAACCTGCACATCGTCAGTGCGGATCTTAGCCAGGATGAGGCGATTTCGGCTGCAAGGGCAGGACAGTCGTTTGTCCTGCAGGGACCACCTGGAACAGGCAAGTCGCAAACCATCGTCAATATTGTTGCCAACCTCCTCAATGATGGAAAGCGTGTGCTTGTCTCGGCTGAGAAAGCCGCGGCTCTCGAGGTTATCGCTACTCGATGGCCAGAGAGGACCAGGGAACTTCTAGCCCCTGTTCTTCTGAGAGAAAGCGGACCTGCCTTAGCGGTTGACGCCGTGTTCGCGATTGCAACCCCGGCTGTGGCAGCGCTCAAGATCCCAAATGGATTCGTTTTTGATACTGTCATCATTGATGAGGCTTCTCAGATCAGGCTCTCTCATGCCGCCATTGTTGCTGCTCTGGCAACGCAAGTCATTGTTATTGGCGACTCCCAGCAGATGGCACCTAACAACCTCTTTGATCGCGGGGGCCAATCCCAGCAAAACGCAGGGATGGTGCGAAGCCTGCTGGACCACGTCATCCATCTTGGTCTGCCTTCAGTCATGCTGAAACAACATTATCGATCACAGCATGAAAGCCTCATCCTGTTCTCAAATAAGCGCTTCTATAATAGTGAACTCGACATCATTCCATCACCTGTACGCGATGGATCTCTTGGCGCTTTTTTCCGGTTCGTGCCTGATGCTGTCTATGATCGTGCCGGCAATACGGATAACCTTGTTGAAGCCAAGCACCTGATTTCGGAGGTAATAGCTCTCGCGAAGGACAATCGTTCACGACGAAACAATCCTGATCTTTCGCCGCCGCCGCGCTCTGTCGGCATCATTACGATGAACCAGAGCCAGCGAAACCTCATACTGACACTCCTGCCGGATGCACTTGCAAGCGAGGGGCTCTCAGAGATTGACTGTGCAGCGAGTACTGAGTCTGAGATGTTGTTCGTCAAGACTCTTGAGAATGTGCAGGGAGATGAGCGCGACGTCATTCTTGTCTCGGCCACTTATGGTCGTGACAACAAAGGACGGTTTATCGCTAATTTAGGCCCACTCTCTCAACCCGGCGCTGCAAAGCGGGTGAATGTGCTCGCAACCCGTGCTAGGTCGAAGACGTTCGTCTACCATTCTTTCGACCTTGACTTGCTGGCAGATAGCGACAGCGATGGAGCTCAAGCCTTTAGAGATTACTGGAGGTATGTGCGCCGCACGTCTGTTATCCCGCCAGTGACGGAGCCCAATCCCGATGTAGACCCAGCGGATGAGCATGATATTGCTTTTCGAGCAATGCAGAGGTGGCTGAGGGGAGAGTCGGTTTCTGTGCACAAATTTCCTCAGTTCATCGCTGGATTTCGAAGAAGCGATCTGAAGCAAAGCGGTGTGAAGCACTATGATGTGTGCTTTTACTTTACTGGCCTTCGGCACCCTTTGCAGGAAGCAGCAGATCTTGCCCGGATTGAGAAGATCGGATGGACCCTGTGCAAGGTCCCGGTGGAGCGCTGGCGCAAGCAAATACAAAACCTTCGGGCTAGCTTCCACCTTCCGCAAGATCGGTGGAGCGATGAAACCAAACAGTTTCTGCATGACGTCTATGGCGCCATATCAATCCCGTTCTTATCCAAACTCAAGTTCTGTGACCTTCAATGATACGGATTATTGAGCCTCTGCAGACCGGTTGAAGAGTGTGCTGGGCCTTCAGTGAGTTGAAGCGCCCAGCACCTCACGGGAGGATGGGTGATATCTTCAGTCCATGCCTCTCTGAATTTGCGCCACTATCGTCCTTTGTTGGGATCAAGATCGGAGTTTCAGCAGGGAGCAGGCCGTCGCCTGGGGACTGCGTCAAGCTACCAGCGTCTCAGTTAATGACCTCACGTCTGTGGTCGCGCCCCTTCGCAGTACGTTAACAGGAATGCGGTACAATGCGTGCTTCAGTTGAGCGAGCGAGATCGTTTTTATTTTCTCGACACAGTGCAAAAAGTAGCGCAAACGAGCATAAGCTCTGTCTCAAGCGCCTCGACAGCAACCATCTTCCAATTCGCTAATCGCCACTAGCGAGATGCAGCCTCTGCAGTCGATCTGTCGTCAACAACATCTGCTCGCTCTAGGACCATCATCCTTTCCGTTGTGGCGGGATGACAGAAGGCAGAGTTATGTTCCATCAAGAAGCGATCAGCCTTTATGGTCCGGAGACGAACAGGTTCGGATCGGAAGTGATCCAAGTTCTTGTACTAGAGCTTCTGCAGGGGTCTGCTGCAGGTTGGCTGCGCGACGCCGGATCGCCAAGTCGAATATACTGCAAGACAAGCGTCTAGCCAGTCTCGTCACGAACTTTGGCCTATGAGACCGACGTGCGAGAAGCAAGTGCACTATCCAACAGAATGGAGATCGCAGTCAGCTCTTGATCCAAACGGTCGGCTTCGGCCTTTTCCTCCGCTGGCCATTCGGATTGATCCTCGCCAAAGCGGTGGCAGAAATCATCAAATGCGCCTTCTAGGTCGCGCTTTTGTTTCATTAGTTTCTGAGACTCTAGAGTAGGGTTACAGTCAACAGCCTCGGTTTCATTGCGCTGCTTGTCTATAGAGCCCTTGTGGTTCTGATGCTGCCGTTCATCCTGACCAAGCAAGCAATTGCCTCCCTCAGCCGGATTCGTCAACTCGAACTGGGCCAACTTCTGTTCGGCAACGGTCACGTACTGGCGACTGTCAGATTCCGATGCGGACTTCCCGAATGCCTTATTAAGAAGTGGGTCAGAAGCGGCTGCTTTGATCTTGATAGACTGATTAAGTGATGGATCCGACGGAATCCAGACACGGTCGGCGCCGCTTGCAACTTCGTCAAAAGTGCAGGCGCTCTGATGCGGTAGCTTAACTCTGGTGTCCGACGAAGATAGCGTCGTTTCCTTAACCAGCGCTTCGCTTTGGTGGACTGACCTAATCCTCAGGTCAGGTGAATTGGGGATACCTGGATGCTGCGATTTGATGTCATTCATCTGAGCTTCTGAATGATTGTGGGACCCAAGTTTCCTATGTTTTCGCGAGCGCTTGGTTTGATACTCGGTGACCAGCGCCATTACCAAGTCGCTCTCCTCGATCTTCACCATCGTCTCTGCGATTTCTTGTTCTTCTTCCTGCCGCTTCCTTACGCGGATCTCCTCGATTTTTTGGAGCAGCTTCTCCTTACGCTTCAGCGCATTCGCCATCGCCAGGGCTGGACGTTCACTGCCCCAGGAGTATTTTTTACCGAATTCGCGTTTCCTGCTCATATTCCGATGCCTCATTTCACCCGGAGCGAGCCACAGCACAAAGACACGAATCGCCGGTAGTGAGAGAGCTCGCGGTGTCCCTCTCCATCTGCTATACAGGCGAACGGAAAGTATGAAAACAGAAATAGATTGCAGGAAAGAGATTTTCCACGAGACCTATTCGGGCCCGAGCGGGTAATGCTGATGGCGAGCTGCCAGCATCAAGTTGGAAATGGAAATGCGCTTTGCGCGAGATTGTTTGTGCAGCAATCTCCGTAGCATAGCTTTCAGCGTCGCAACTTTAAGGTTGTGCTGAATCTTGCATTTCCCGTCAGCATGAAGGAAATCCGATTGTGATCAAACTCACTGCCGATCAGACGCGAAGGCATCCCACCGGCAGTCCAATCGCCTTTTGGTGTCCTGATGCTTCCATCTAGCACGTCTCGGCAAGCCTTGAGCACAGTTGCCGCTCCGCCACGATCCACCCTGCGTGGTCTGTAGGCGAGGTGCTCCCATCGCTTGACACTGCCAATCAGCAAGGCGATCCGATCCGCATGGGTAAGAGTCTGGTGAGCCATACAGGGTAGATTGGCCGTCAGGACGGTTGATGAGTTTGCCCAAGCTCGGGTGGTGGGGAATAACAACCGGGCAGAATGAAACTGCACCGAAACACTCCTTTAGTCCAAAAAGCTCTGTCAATGCAGACTACGCTGACTTGTTCCAACTCTATGGTCCCACCTGATGGCCCGCCATGATGTCAGCTGTCCCGCCGGTGATTGTTCAACTCGCCTCGTCAGGCCGTAAGTTATTCGTAAGAACAATCTGGCCGGTTGGCATCAACAGCTGCAAACAATAGCCCGGCTCCAATAACATCAGTGGGCTCACCTTGAACCTTCCCAATTCGGTAATCCAACCGACCGGCTTGTCCCGAAACTGTCCACATGGGCAGCGACGGCAGGTTCGCAGAAACTGAAGGGATGGCAGCATAGCAGGTCAGATGGGAAGAATGGCAGGTGGAGCAATCTTTCCGATATTCCCAGTGTCACTGGTGGCTCTCATCGTCGAAAGCCCCGGTTCGCGTCAGCGCGGGTCGGACTCCGTGCGTGCCAGGTAAAACCCGTCTGTTGAGCGTTCTGAAAGCGCCGTGGGTCCTCTCATTGGCCTGAGTACACATCCTGTTGCTGACGCTCAGCGCATCTCATACCCGCGGGCTTGCGGCCGCGATCTTGCCTGAGCGTATCAATGTCAGTTTGTGCTGCCGGAATATGTTTCCACGACAGACAAGGAGGCCCTCTCCCTGTGCGCGCGTTCCCAAAGCCGAGAGGAATGGCCTGCAAGCCGGTGGAGCCAGAATTAGGCCAACACGACTCTTCACCAGCCCGGTAGGGGCCATAGGCCCCGCTCGATAACTTGTATGACCCTACGTCGCCGACGGTCAGAGCCTGCGGCGGTCGGATACCTCTGAGGCCCATAGACTCCATACAGGGGGGTCCAGAGGAGGTTTAGGGGCAGGATAGGTTATAGGAGGGGCCTAATACCTCAAACGTGCCGCACCTTCGGATGCAGCACGTTTGGTTCGTTCCACATTGAGCTCTGCGAGGCTGGTCCGGCGCGCTTTGGCCTCGCGCCAAACCATACGATCCAAGCGGGTCGTGGCCGGGTACGAGCGAGGCTCAAGGGTGCTGGAAGCAGCCATGCCTCGTAACCCGGACGCGGAACGCGTCCATCATGACCATTATAGGAATGCCGGTCGTCGGAAATGCTCCGAGTGCGTGTGGACGACGTGCGTGCCTCTGCTCCTGAAGGGTCTTACGTCTATGATCCGCAATTCGTGCCGATCACGCATGGTGGAGTTCATGCATATCCCGTGCGCTCTACCCTCCGAAGTGTGCGCAGGTCAGTCGCGAGGGCTGCCGGAATCAATCCATCGAACGTAAGATTTACCCCAGTCTTTAAGTGACAGGTGAACCGCATATCTGGGCGAAGGAGAAGTCACACGCTCCCGACGCACCAAGTTTAAAATTCTGACATGTTCATTTTAATTCGCATTTCGCGTATAGTTTGTCATTCCACGAGATTACGCAAATCACATCATGACTGAAGAACACGCGCTTGAGATTGCCTGTCGGGAACTCGCACAAGCATTGGCAATATCAGGACGGATCGCCGAGGCGGAACGGCGGGCTCGTGATCGCCTCAAGCGTCGAAGCTCCTCGTCTCGGGAACTCGCTGCCCTGATTGAAGCCCTCAACACCCCAGGCCTTCGGTCAGCCCGGGATTTCCAACTGTCGGCCCCGTTCAAGACAGCACCAAGGCCAAAAGCACCTGATTCAGGGGCGGTTACATTTCACTTTTCGGTAACACACGTCTCAAAAACAAATCACACGGTCGCTGCTTATGCTCGCCGCTCACCGTCTGGGAATGCGGCCCATTATGGGAGCTATATCGAGCGAGAAGGAGCTGCCGAGACCTTCATCGATCCGGAGCCTCCTTCATTTGCTGTGGGCCATAAGGACTTGAGCGACGGAGGTTTTCGACTCCGCGAGGAAAGCGGCACGGCTCCAGGCGGATACGAGGAGGAGGGCGCAGTTGTTGTGGCATCGTTCGGGAATCTCGGCGACACACGGGAGGAGCGCCTTGAGTTCTGGCGCAAGCTCGAAAGCGCCGAGCGTAGCCCCGGAAACCATAGCTTCATCATCAATCCCTTCCGAGGTGCCGACTTCTGGGATGCGGTCGAACGGTATGCTAACGCCGGACACAGCATACCTGAGCATCTTGGCAAGGCGATGGACGATTGCCGCAATCGCATGGATCCGTACAAGGTCCGGCTAGCAGACTCTGAGGCCATCGCCCTTCTCAAGTTTGCTCATACGATGGGAGACTTCCAGGCCACCGGTGCGATCAAGGTCTCGCCCGGACGGGGTGGACGGGTCCAAACCCGCATTATTGCGGAGCTTCCTCACGAGATTACAGCAGCCCAGCGTCTGACGCTGGCAAGGAAATATTGTGAAGCCTTCGAGGAGCAGAGATTACGCTATTGGGCGGTGATCCACGCTCCCGACAAACACAATGACCGCAGAAATTTCCACCTCCATGTAGTTCTGAGCGAACGGCCGGCTAAGCGGATCTTCAATCCCGACACGATAACGTCTGATTGGGATTTCGACATTGTCGAAGAGTATCTCTCGGACTGCCGCCATAAGCGGACTCGCCGGCGGTTCATGCAACCGCGCATTCGGGCAATGAACAGTAGAGAATGGGTCAAGTCGGAAAGACAGCGATACTGCACCATTCTCAACAGTGCACTTGAGGAGGCCGGCCGCTCAAAGCGGTATGACTCCCGTTCCTACAAGGACATGGGTGTTCCTCAGAAGGCCAGGAAGCGCATTGACCCTAAGATCTATGCCAAAGAGCGTAAAGGACAACGGACCGAGCAGGGGCTCGCAACTGCCCGTCAGCAATGGTCCGCCGCAATAGACGAACTTCATGAGCAGAGCATCAAAGCTTCTAATCACGTCGATCAAACCAGCAAGAAAAACCGGAGTTTTCTCAACCTCCTCTATTCCACAGGTCATCCGGACACAGGCGTAATTCAGAGCCTGGTACGCAGGACGACGGATCTCCACAGCCTCCTCTTGTCAGCCGCGCTCGCCGAGATTGCTGCCAACTTTGTGGCTGGCAAGATGGTCTCCCGAGCACGGCTGAAGGCGCCCTCTGACCGTACGAGGGTCGACAAGCTCCTGATCGAGGTCGCATCCGAAATCCGGGCAACAGAGGTGAAACGGTTCCGAGCTCTGGCTGAAAAGGTCTGGGCTGAGTGCGATGAAACAGTTTCGAAGATTGCTCGGATCTGCAATGAGTACGTCAGGACATTTCAGAGGAACATGTTCAGAGAAATGGTGAGCCGGGTCGCCTCACCCGTACCAATGCAGCGTCATCAGCCCAAGCCTGTCAAGACGTGGGACTTGGAGCGAGCTGAGTTGATGGCTGAGATGGAAGCTCTGGAGGCCAAGTGGCTCCCGAAATACACGCCTCTGTCTGGTCCGTCACCGGAGCCACAAGCAATCGGAACTCCTAAGCCCATGACTTCGCTCGATGCTGAACGCCCTTCCTTGAGGGCCATCTTCGGATCCGAGCCAGCCAGGAGGGAACCTCCTAGTCCGCGGGAGCCGAGGAGTTCACCTCCGCAGAGTTCACCTCCGCCTGCGGCAGATCGATCGAAGCTTGCTTCTACGGAAAAGGCGTCTGATCCAACCAGGACCACGTCTGCCCAGCCTTCCTCCGTCCTCAAGCCGTCGACGGGTAACGAGAGATCTCACGATCTCCCCAAGAAGTCGCAGCAACTGACGAGGCCGGTGAGCGAAGCAGTTGGCAGTAAGCCGAACCGGAGCGGATTGGAACGGTCTCCCTTGGAGGAGGTGAAACAGCGGAACAAACCAAAGGTGCCTGTTCTGTCACAGGCAGAGGATAAGCCTCACACCCCTCCTCAGACGCCCGGAGGTGCGCCCCCTATCGTGATCGATGAGGAAGAGGCAAGAGAGCGGAAGAAACGAGACAGGGAAGATCTGACCGCGACTGCCAATAAGGAACAACCGGCTGCGCCATCGTCAGTAGATAAAGATCGTCAGCTTTCCGCCATGGACATAATGAGGATGAGGATGTTGAGAGAAAACGTGAGGGGTAGGTAGCCTGCGGCCAAGAAGGGGATTTGGCCGCTTCTATGATGATGTTTCAAGACCCTCGGGAGGATCTGGTTACTCCTGAAGTCTTACGACCCGTACTCTCTTGCGGCACCGTCCGTTCTGAGCGCTGAGCCGAGTCGCTCTGCCTTCCTGACGTCATGGTTCTCTTAGTTTTGGGACTCTTCGCAGGGATAACAGGATCATCTGGGCCAGCTTTGACTTGTGACGGGCGGACATTTCCCCGTGGAGACGGAACTGCATCAGCAGGCGCTCGCTCGATCAGGCGCGTCAGGTTCTCGACTTGGCGGGTGAGGGCTGCCTGATCTTGAGCTTGCCGCTCCTGTATGGTGATCAGATGCTGGAGGAGATTGGAAAGGTCAGGTGTAAGTCCTGAGGGGAGTTGCTGCGGCGAGACAGCATCGAAGTGGGTCGGGGAGGGCGGCTGATCCTCGTCTACAGCATCAGATGATTTGCCTTCCTTCAGCCTGTCCAGAAAGCCGGTCCACCCACCTGGAAGGGTGGCATCCAGACGTGATCCAATGAAAGTCAGGAACGGGATGTTCAACCTCTCGGCAATCTGCTCCAGCACCAGTACAGTCACGTTCGAGGTCATGCGGATCAGGCTGTCCAGGTGCCGGTCGCTGAGGCCTGTGCGCTTGCCGAGTTCCGCCAACGAGAGACGCTCCAGACGCCGGATCAGGTCGAGATTGGCGCTGACGTTCTGCAGCGTCACGCTATTGGTAAAGTCATCCTCGCTGAAGGACTTGCGGGTCATGCCGAGGGTTCTCCTGGTCATCGTCCTGATGGTGGAAGTGGGTAAATCACGGAAGTCGCCGTGGTGGAAGTGGCTTCATATCAGTTCGAAGGTCATGGCCCTGGTCGTGAGAGCCTGTGGAAGTCAGCTCTCACCATCGATGCAGGCATACTCAACTCTAATCGGCGTCCGACCCTGCCAGGAGCGTCTGTCCGACGTGCGGTTGTGCCAGACCATATACTCGGGCGCCATCTCACAGGTTGTGGAACTGCACCCGAAACTCTGGGTCGCTGAGAATGCGGGCAGCTTTGGCTAGCCGCAAGGCGTCAGGACCCGCGCGATGTGGATGGGGATAGATCTGCTCGATCCGGGTGAGCAGGGATGCCGCCTCCGCCGGGTCGAGCCCGGCCTCCTGAGCCAGCCCGCCATAAAGGCGTTCGACATCCCCCACTGACCAAGTCTTCGACCGACCTGCCGCGGCATACAGGCGGCCGAGCCACCAATCGTCATGCCGGGGCGCATCCGACACGACGAGGCGCCCGCCTGTTAGATCGTTGAGCCGGGTGCAGGCCTCCTCGACCGAGATGCCCTCCGCCTCGAGCATGGCTGGCGTGATGCCGTGAACGGCCGCTGATTGCGCTGACCAGCCGCTGGCAAAATCCCATGTTTTGGGCGGCCTAATGAGAAAACTCTCGGAATCTACCTCGTCGTCGAGCACCCACCCGATCTCGATTGGAAAGGAAGCGGAGCTCAGGCCCGATGCCTCGACGTCGATGAATAGCACTTCAAAGCCTCTGAAGGTCAGCCGCATGAGATCTCCAGCAGGAGGTGATGGCAGGAACGGGCGAT
>NZ_JAFBID010000011.1 GCF_016811235.1 Microvirga arabica | reverse complement strand
CGCAGGCCAACATCAACCCGCTGGCGCACTACCTGAAGTTCGGCATCTACGAAGGCCGCCAGGCATTCGGTGACAGCATCATCGGGTAAGGGCTGACAAGATCGTTGTATGACAGGGTGGGGCTCCAAACTGAGATCCCCGCCCTGTCGCCATTTACGCTCATGCGAAAGCAGGGGCTGAGGGGTGATGCCGTTTTTCCGCCCTGTTGGATAGCCTGCTTTACTCATCCAAATCCGCAGTTTCTTGGCTCCTCTGCTTCGCACGCCCGTGCATGTTGCGCTTGTCAACCGGGGGCAAGCTGACCGGAGTTTGTTCGATCCTACCGGCTGCCTTTCACAAACCGCAGCCCTTCCGCGAAACCGGTGCCCCGGTGTGCTGGATCATCGGCCGTATGGTATTGGCCGCCCCGCGATGATTATCCCGTGTTTTGACAAAGCCGTAGGCCGCATGCATCGGGCCGATGGTCCCCAAGTCATCCGCTCCACCCAACTCCAGCACCCAAATGTGCTTGGCAATCCAGCGCTCCCGGACGCCATCACTGGAATGCTGACACACACAGCGCCCAGTGGTTCGTTTCCACCCCCACAACCTGCACCGCGGCATCAGCTTCCATCACGGCGTCGGGCCGCATCCTCCCGCTCCACAAACGGCATGAGCGCTCACTCCTGTGATCGGATAGGGAAAGAGAACCGCATTAAGCCGAGGCACGGCTGGGCGCGCCCTGAGAAGTTCACGGGAGATCTCAGCACCATACCGGAGACCGTCCTGATCCCCGCCGGAGGTGCGACAACGGTGGCGATGGCCCCATCCCTGCTGCCGGATCTCACGAGAACCGGACACCCGATCTGACAACCTCGCGGAAAGGTCACCTGCGTAGGCTGCTTAAGGGGGCCTTGGCCGGCAGATGAGTTCTCCGGCCAAATGCCTGCTGACACTCTACCAGCCTGGGCCGGCATCACCCGCGTGCCCCGGGCTTCTGCAAAGGATATGGTTCGATGACGCACACCGCCGGTTCTCGCTCCGCGAAGACGCGCCGATCGTCGCGGCGGTCCAAGCCTGACCATCTTCTGGTTCATCCTGTCCACCTTGGCTCCCTCTTTGCCAAGCGTCCTCTGGCCTGGGGCGAGGACGAGGCCGAGTACGATGATCTGTTGTCCAGGGTCACAGTGGCCCTCAAGCCCACCGACGTCATCGAAGCCATGTGGGTCAAGGACATTACGGACCTCACATGGGAGACCCAGCGCTTGCGGCGGCTCAAGGTTACCCTTCTGACCCGGGGCGCTCAAGACGCGCTGGAGGAGCAACTGCAAGCCATCCCGGAAGCGGACGTGATCGACGGAGTCAAATACAGCCTACCGTCTCTCGTGGCTTGCTATGCTCGCGGCCTTCACCAAGCCGTCACTCACATCGACGGACTCCTCGCCAAACATGGACTGGATGCAGACGAAATGACAGCGCGGGCCTTTGCATTCCACATGGACGCGATCGAGCGTATCGAACGCATGATCGCGGGGATCGACGCGCGCCGCAGTCGGGGGATCAGTGACCTCGAGCGGTACCGGGAGGGAGGTGGGCGGCGCTCCCGGATGATCGCTGATGACGTCATCGACGTCAGCTAAGCGCCCTTTGTCGCTACAGTCGGGCAGCATGTCTTCGCCGCGAAAAATGTCCGCCAACCGGGCCAACGCCCAGCGCAGCACCGGGCCGCGCTCTGCCACAGGCAAGGCCCAGTCCCGTCTCAATGCCTGGAAGCATGGCCTTGCCATTCCCGTCTCAGCCAGCCCGGAATGGTCATGCGAGGTGGCACGTTTGGCACGCCTCATCGCCGGTGAGACAGAGAACAATCCCGGCATCCTTGACGCAGCCGCTCGCGTGGCTGAGGCATCCATCAGTGTGATCAGGGTCCGGCAGATGAAGGCCACTTTCTTCGACATTCTGTTCCGCAACATGAGCGTGGTAGAGTGCGGGATCGAAATGTTTGGAAAGAGTCTTGACCGGCTGGATCGGTACGAGCGCCGGGCGCTGTCCCAGCGCCGTACAGCGATCCGCGCCCTGAATGAGGTACGAGCCGCTGTGCGGAATGATCCCTCACGTTAGGCCCGGCGCATGAGGCTTTCGACGAGCAAGAGGCTTCCCTTGAACTTTGAGCAGTATAGTATGTACACAGATGTATATACGGAGATCAGGGATGGCGACCGCAAAGGTTTTCCGGTCCGGCAACAGTCAAGCCGTCAGACTGCCCAAGCAGTTTCGGCTGACGAGCGACAAGGTCGAGATCTATCGGCGGGGCGACGAAATTGTCCTGCGGGAGAAACCCAAAAGTTTGGCCCGTGCGTTCGAGCTGCTGTGTGATCTTCCGGATATCGAGCGCGAGGATGGCCCACCGCAGGAGCGCGAAGGCCTCTGATGGCTCAACCCCGTCACCTCCTCGACACCAACATCTGCATCTACATCCGCCGGGAGCGGCCGCAAGCTGTCATGGAGCGGTTCAAGATACTGCCTCCCGGCTCGACGGCGATTTCAGTCATAACCTACGGGGAGCTGGCCCATGGGGTTCGGAAAAGCCTAGATCCCCACAGAGCCATGATGATCTTGGAAGAGCTGATAGCGCTGATCCCGGTCATGCCGATGGCCGTTGATGTGGCCGAGACCTATGGAGCCATCCGATCCGATCTGGCCGCTCGCGGCGAACTGATTGGCAACAACGATCTCTGGATCGCCGCCCATGCCAAGCGCCTCAAGATGATCCTGGTTACCAACAACGAGAACGAGTTTCAGCGGGTGGATGGCCTCACAATCGAAAACTGGGCCAAGGGATAAATGCTCTTGGTTGGGCCTGGGATTGCCGCTGCGCTCGTGGGATTGCGGCGGGCGCACTTGTCGATGAGGCGGAGAGTTACTTCCGTGGCACGACGGTACCGTCGACCTTCTTCTTCCAGCGGCTCTGTCTACCGCAGGGGAGGGGGCGTTTGGTCTTCGCAGCGCCCAGATGGCGGATCTTCTGCCGTTTGGCTTTGGCGGAACGATGATGGTCGTTGCGTGTCTTGGCAGCTGCACACGTTTCGTGCGCAGGGCCCATGTTGTCGGGCTCGTCCGCGCCTCCCAATTCCAGCGCCCGAATGTGCTCGATGATCCAGCGTTCCCGGACACCATCAATGCGCCGATCACACAGGACGCAGATCCCTTTAGCCCTTTCCCAAATGGCAAGGCGCACCCGTGGCGAGAGCCGAGACCTTCGGGTCGTCCCAAGTTCTGATGGTTCAACAAGAGGCATGCCCCCGACCCTCAGTCGCTGATGGCATCAGGAGGGGCTTTGTCCACCGCCGGTGCAGACGCGCTGTCCTTCCGCTCTTCGGCTCGAGGGCTAGTGCTGCCATCAATCTCATACGGAACGAGCCGAACCCGCAGCCCGATTGAGGCGACGGTGAGCCCTGGGAGGTCATGAGGGGCGGACAGCAACTCGCCCTTGAGGGTCTGGCTTCCAGAGGGGGCACCGCACGGCTGACGAGCCTGAACTGTTTCGCCGTCTTGGCCGCGGTCCGACGTGACCGAAGGCAGGTTACGTGACGGCGAAGCGTCAACAAGGGCAAGCACGCGGTCTGCGCGGCGGACGAGAGCCGCCGTCATGACGGGATCCAGTCCGAATCGCTGATTGAGCGGATCCCGTAGCAGCAGCGCAAGCTCCCGGATCAGGCGGATCAGGAGATCGCAATCACGGCATGTACGCAGAGCCGCTTCCTCGGCGGCGTTGCTGTCACGGGCGATCAGAGCCTCAACAACGGCGCGAGCCGAGTGGATGGCATAACGGAGGTCAGCATGTAGATATAAGGGATGAGTGGATCGATCTCGATCATCAGTCATGCGAAGAACTCCCAAACAGTAAACTAACGATATAACGTTAATTTGCGTTAGGTCAACTTCTGTTGGAGTGAAAGGTTCCCTTGAACCGTTGGGTGCTTCTGCCTTTCAGCCTCTGGGTGTCTGATCTCGTAATCCCACGCCGAGAAATCGCAGATCATTTTTGGCAGAACGAAGCCAAATACCTCCGTCGTGGTTGATCCACGGACGCCACATGCTGCAATGCCTCAACCCACCCGACCTTTTCCCCGTTTCGGGTGTTGTGCCTCCTGTGACACCGGCGGGAGGATCGGAGAGGCATGGCGACCAATGGGGATATTCTGGACTGCCTGATCGTCGGCGGTGGGCCGGCGGGGCTGACGACGGCGTTGTATCTGGCCCGCTTCAAGCGCCGGTTTGCGGTGGTTGACAGCGGGACGCCCCGGGCGGCCTGGATCCCGACGAGCCATAACATCCCCATGTTCGCAGAAGGGATTTCCGGCAAGGACATCCTGGCCCGGGCCCGGACCAATCTCGAGCAGTACGGGTTCGCGATCCAGGCCGGGCGGATCACAGGCTTGAGCAAGCAGCCCGACCGTTTCATCGCGGTGGTGGAAGGGAATGACGGATCCACCAGTCAGATCGCCGCGCGCCGGGTGGTGCTCGCCACGGGAGCGGTTGACATCGAGCCCGACCTGCCGGACGTTCCCAATGCGGTCCAGCGCGGCCTCGTCCGCTATTGCCCGATCTGCGACGGCTACGAGTCCCGCGACCAGAAGATCGCCGTCATTGCCTTCGGTGCCCACGGCATAGGGGAGGCAGTCTTCATCGCCCGCACCTATTCGCGGGATGTGACGCTCCTGACCTTGGGGCAGCGTCTGGAGCTCGACCCGGAGCAGCAGGGGAGGCTCGACGAGCACGGGATTAAGGTGGTCGAAGCCCCGGTCGAGGCACTCGCCATGGAGAACGACCGGATCTCCGCTGTAAACGTGGCCGGCAAGGAGCACCGCTTCGACGTGCTTTATTCGGCGCTCGGCCTCAAGTACCGCTCGGACCTCGCCATCGCCTTGGGCGCCGAGCACGACCCGACGGGCAGCCTGATCGTCGACAGCCATTGCCAGACCACTGTCAAAGGCCTCTACGCGGCCGGTGACATCGTGCGGGGGCTCGACCAGATCGTCGTCGGCATGGGCCATGCGGCCTTCGCCGCCGCCCACATTCACAACCATTGCGAACTGCCCACCGAGGACGAGCCCGGCGGCACGTAAGCGCCGACCTTAAGTGAGCGCCTTCGCCAGGAGCGACAGGCTGACATCCATGCGATAATCGACGGAGGAGTGGTCGTCGTGGAATTCCTCATAGGTATGGGGGATGCCCGCGGCCTCAAGCTTCCGGCGCATGATCCGCGAGCCGTAGACCATGTTGTACTGGTCGATGTCGCCGCAATCGATGTAGAAGGCCTTCAACTTGCGCAGGTTCGCCTGCTGCTGCGCGTCGTCCACCATCCGCAACGGATCCCAGCGAAGCCAGTTGGCCCAGCGCTCCTCGATGATCTCGCAGGTCTCGAGATCCACCGGCAGGCGGATGCCGTAGAACTGGCTCGGGTCGGGATCGAAGCTCGCCGCCTGGGCAAGCAGCATCAGGGTGTGCCAGTCCTTGTCCTTCGCCTTGGGCCCCGTTTCGAACTTGCGCATGAAGGCCTCGATGGACATGCCATGATCCACCAGATGGCGGAGCGCTCCGGCGAACTCGCCCAGGTGATAAAGGTACTCGAAACCCACATCCCCCGAGTGCGAGGCGGCCGCCGACCACACCGAGCCGCCATGGCGGAGCGCATGCACCATGCTGCCATAGCCGCCCGAACTCTTGCCGAACACGCCACGGCGCCCGTCTCCGCCGCACCCGAAGCGCCCCTCGACGAAGGGCAGCATCTCGCGGATCAGGAAGGTCTCCCAGAGCCCCATGGCGGCGCTGTCGACATATTGGTTGCCGCCAAGGCGTGTGAAGCAGTCGGGGAAGGCCACCACGACCGGCGGCATGGCGCCGGTGCCGATCAGCCGGTCGAGTCGCTCAGGGACATTCTCGCCGTAGTTCTTCCAGTTGGTATGCGCAGGCCCCCCGGCCGTGTAGCCGACGAGGTCAACGAGGAGGGGAAGATCGCGGCCATCGTGGCCGGCCGGCACATAAACATCGACCCGGCGCCGGGAGGGATCACCGAGCAGGTTGTCTTTCAGGCAATCGCTCTCGATCCAGAGGCCGTGCACCGTTCCTGCCGGTACATCATGGTTCTTGCGCATCCTGATCCCTCGTGAGGCTTATTGTCCGAGATTTGCCCGTTGAAACGGCACTTGTCCAGGATCTGGGGCATCGCGCCGGTTAATAAGTCCTTACCGCACCTAGCCATTCCACAGGAGCTAAGTCTACGGTGCAGCCCCAGGTGTCAGACATTGATGTCATACTTGGGGGTGCAAAAATGAGCGATGGTTTCCTGCCGCGGTGGAGCCTGAAGACCGAAGGGCTCGTCATGCCGGACGAGCGGCTGCCGACCGGCCAGATGGTGGTGGTCGGCCTGCAGCATGTGGTGGCCATGTTCGGCGCGACCGTGCTGGCCCCGATCCTGATGGGCTTCGATCCGAACGTCTCGATCCTGTTCTCGGGCATCGCGACGCTGATCTTCTTCTTCGTGGTCGGCGGCCGAGTGCCGAGCTACCTCGGCTCGAGCTTCGCCTTCATCGGTCCCGTCCTCGTCGCCACCGGCGCGAGTGTCGGCAGCCCCAATCCCAACATTCCCCTTGCGCTCGGCGGCATCATCGCGGCCGGCGCGCTCTACTTCCTCATCGGCCTCGTGGTGCAGCTGGCGGGACACCGCTGGATCGAGCGCCTGATGCCGCCGGTGGTCACGGGTGCCATCGTGGCCGCTATCGGCCTCGTGCTCGCGCCGATTGCGATCAACAGCGCCTCCGGCATCACTCCCGATAACCAGAACGGCAGCGACTTCGCCCGGTGGATTGCGCTTGCTACCGTCGTGGCGGTCGGTCTCATGGCGGTTTACGCGCCGGGCATATGGCGCCGCCTGCCGGTGCTGATCGGCGGCGTGCTCGGCTACCTGATCTACTTCATCTGCGCGAACCTGCTGGGACTCGGCCAAGCGATCGATTTCTCGAAGATCGGCGCGGCAGCTTGGTTCGGCCTGCCGTCCTTCCAGAGTCCCGTTTTCGACATGCGCGCCATGAGCCTGATCGCCCCGGTGGCCGTGATCCTGGTGGCTGAGAACCTCGGGCACATCAAGGCCATCGGCGCCATGACGGGCCGCAACCTCGACCCGTATCTCGGCCGGGCCTTCATGGGCGACGGTGTCGCCACCATGTTGTCGGGTGCGGCCGGCGGCACGGGCATGACCACTTATGCCGAGAACATGGGCGTGATGGCCGTGACCCGCATCTATTCCACCCTGGTCTTCCTCATCGCCGCGGCCTTCGCGCTGCTGCTCGGTCTTTCGCCCAAGTTCGGCGCCTTCATCGGTACGATCCCCGGGCCCGTGCTCGGCGGCCTCTCCATCGTGGTGTTCGGCCTCATTGCCGCGACGGCCGGGCGGATCTGGGTAGAGAACAGGGTCGATTTCTCGAACCCGCGCAACCTGATCACGGTCGCGGTGGCGTTGGTTCTGGGCGCCGGCAACTTCAAGCTGAACGTGGCAGGCTTCACCCTCGACGGCATCGGGACGGCAACCTTCGGGGCCATCATCCTGTACCATCTCCTGAACATGGCATCGGGCACGGCAGACCGCACCGAGACCGTGCACTAGCATTCGGCTTTCCCAGGAACACGCTTTTCGAGCCCGCGTTGAGCTTCAACGCGGGCTTCTTCGTATGGTCCGGCCTTTCCACGAGGGTCGCCAGGAGGCTCGCATCCTCTTCGCACAAGGGATGTCAGCATGAGCTCCGACCAGAAACAGACCCTGCCGCCTCAGGTTCAGGACCAGCAGCCCGGCCACGAGACCGAGATGAACCCGCGGCCCGATTACGACCCGCGTTACCCGGGCAGCAACCGGCTGCAGGGCAAGGTCGCCCTCATCACCGGCGGCGACAGCGGCATCGGGCGCGCGACGGCCGTTCTGTTCGCCCGCGAGGGCGCCGATCTCGCGATCATGTATCTGAACGAGAACGAAGACGCGCAGGAGACGAAGCGTCTTGTGGAGAGGGAAGGGCGCTCCTGCCTGACGATTGCAGGCGATGTGGGCGATCCCGGCTTCTGCCGCTCGGCGGTGGATCAGGTGATCCAGCGCTTCGGCAAGCTCGACGTGCTGGTCAACAACGCGGCCGAGCAGCACCCGAAAAAGGAGATTGAGGAGATCACGCCCGAGCAGATCGACCGCACCTTCCGCACCAACATCTTCGGCTACTTCTACATGGTGCAGGCGGCCATGCCCCACCTCAAGAAGGGTGCTGCGATCATCAACACCACGTCGGTCACCGCCTATCGCGGCAGCTCCGAGCTTCTCGACTACAGCGCCACCAAGGGGGCTATCGTGGCCTTCACGCGGTCATTGGCGCAGAAGCTCGCGGGCGAGGGCATTCGCGTGAACGGCGTGGCGCCGGGACCGATCTGGACGCCGCTGATCCCTTCGACCTTCCCGGCCGAAAAGGTGAAGCAGTTCGGTGCCAACACGCCCATGAAGCGCCCTGGCCAGCCGAACGAGGTGGCGCCGTCCTACCTGTTCCTGGCGTCCGAGGATTCCTCTTACATCACAGGTTCGGTTTTGCACCCGAACGGCGGTGATCCCACAGAGGCCTGAAACAAGAAGGGCGGCTCAAAGGAGCCGCCTAATTCCTTGGGGTGCTGGGCAGGAGATCAGCGTCTGCGGCGCACGCGCACCGGAACCGGGCTTTGCGCAGGCGTCATCAGAACGAAGAGCAGCATGACCGCCGAGAGGGAGCCGCCGATCAGAAACAGCACTTCCGCGATCTCAACTTGGGAAGCCATCCCGGTGATCGCAGCAAAGGCAGTAACAACTGCAAAGATGAAAAGTGCGCGAAGGGCAACCGAACGATTCATTGGTCATCTCTCCCAAGTGTTCTTGAAAACGTGCTGGGGTAAGTCGGGTTCCATGCGAATAAAAGCCTGAAAGATTACTTTTGAACGACTGATGAACAGGTCCAAGAATTTGCAGAAGGCGGAACCTTACAGTCGCGCTTGGCGTTGTTTGAACATCGTCGGCTTACAGTCGATTGTCATGTTTAGCGAGGTAACACCATGCTCGGTTGGGCAGTCACTTTTCTCATCATCGCTCTCGTCGCAGCCCTGTTCGGCTTCGGCGGCATCGCCGGCACCGCCGTCGAAATCGCGAAGCTGATTTTCTTCGTTGCGATCGTGCTCTTCGCCATCTCCGCCGTCATCGGCCTGCTGCGCGGACGCAGCCCGATGTGATGCCGCTACGGCATACCTGACATCGAACGCCGCCCTCGAAGGGCGGCGTTTGTCATTCAGGACATTGTGGAGTTTCCTGCGTCAGCCCTGCAGAGCCGCTCGTGTCATGCTGTCAGGGCCAAGATCATCGATATCGTCGACATTCAGAAGCAAAGCGAGGCGCTGGCGTGCCCGGTTGACGCGGCTCTTGATGGTGCCGACGGCACAGCCGCAGATGTTTGCGGCTTCCTCATAGGAAAAGCCCGATGCTCCCACCAGCAGAAGGGCTTCGCGCTGGTCGGAAGGAAGCTGGGAGAGGGCGCTGCGGAAATCCTCGAAATCCAGATGGGAGCCTTGCTCGGGCTGAGCCTTCAGCCGTCCGGCATAGGATCCGTCGGGATCCTCGACCTCGCGGCGCCGCTTTCTGTATTCGGAGTGGAAGAGATTGCGCAGGATGGTGAAGAGCCAGGCATTCAGGTTCGTGCCGGGTTCGAACCGATGCAGGTTGGAGAGGGCTCGCAGGAGCGTATCCTGGACGAGGTCATCAGCTCTGTCGACCTGGCCTGAAAGTGAGATCGCAAAGGCGCGGAGGCTGGGGACCGCCGCGAGAAGAGCCTCCCGTAACTCGGGCTCCGGCTCAAGGGTCATTGAGACCCACCCTTTTGCCCGCTCTTGTCCAACTGGTCGAGCAGATCCCTGAAACGATCCGGAACGGGCTGCTGCATGAGCTCGTCGTACATGGCGCGGAGTTGGTCGCCGATCCGTTTCTGGCTGCCGCTGTCAAGTTTAGGATCGGTTGCAAGCTTTTCGCCGGAGCCATTGTCGAGACTGGCCCGAGCGAGCTTGTTCCCCTTATCAACCGTCATATTAGTCCCCTTGCCACCCCTCATTTGTCCGGGGTAGCCAACCTTGGCAGTATCCATATATTCGTTTTCGAGCAATAACGCTCATTGCTGCGCCCGGTTCCCAAGCTGCGGAACTTTTGCAGCTTTGCCGCGTTGAACGAACCATCGGTACAACGAGTCAAAAGCACAGTTAAGGGGAAGCGAATGTCGACAGCCCAGCTTGTCGTCCAGCACTTACCATACCTTCGTCGCTACGCGCGCGCTCTCACAGGCAGCCAGATGGCTGGGGACGCCTATGTGGCTGCCACTCTTGAGACGCTCGTGAGCGAGCCTGAGACCATCGGCCCTTCCGGAAACGTGAAGGTCGAGCTCTTCCAGGTGTTCACGCGGATCTGGAATTCTCTGTCGGTGAACGGCCGGAGCGAGCAGATCCAGCGCGACCTGCCGGCCGAGGTTCGGCTCGGGCAGATCACACCTCTTCCCCGTCAGGCTTTCCTTCTCTCCTGCCTTGAAGGCTTCGGAGAAGAGGAGGTCGGCCAGATCCTCGATGTCGACACGCGGACCGTGCGTGACCTCGTCGACGAAGCGGGCCGCGAGCTTGCGGCCGACATGGCCACCGACATCCTCATCATCGAGGATGAGCCTCTGATCGCCATGGACCTCGAGGCCCTCGTCGAAGGCTTGGGGCACAACGTCACCGGCGTCGCCCGTACGCGGACGGAGGCCGTCAAGCTGGCCGCCGCCAAGCAGCCCGGGCTGATCCTCGCGGACATCCAGCTGGCGGACGGAAGCTCCGGTCTCGATGCGGTGAACGACCTCCTTAAATCCTTCGAGGTCCCGGTCATCTTCATCACGGCCTATCCGGAGCGGTTCCTCACGGGCGAGCGCCCTGAGCCGGCCTTCCTGATCGCCAAGCCGTTCCAGCCCGCGAATGTGTCTGCGGTCATCAGCCAGGCGCTGTTCTTCCAGCAGAGCGCCCGTCGGCGCGAGGCTCGCGCGGCGACGGCATAAGACCAAACGGATACCAGCCCGAATAGTAATAGCCCGGCTTAAAGGCCGGGCTATTCTTTTGTGCTGATGTATTGGGCGCAAAAAAAGACGGGCTCTAAAGCCCGTCTAAGGTGCCGGCCAATGCACAAGGGGAATGCGGGGAGGACCAGGAGGCCGGTACCTTAAGAACGTCCTACCGAAAACAAAGGTTCCAGGCTTTTTATCCCTCTTTTTATTCTCCTCTCCTACGTAAGGATGCAGGAACATCAAAGATGTGGTCGCGTTGAAATTTGAAACGCTGAGGTTGAAGAGCAGGAGAGAGGGATGTTCCGTATCCCTGTGGCACTCGTAGGACTGGCTGGAATTTTCTTCGTTGCCGGAAGCTTCGTTCCCGCATCCTTTAACATATCGCATCAGGCCCAATCCGAAGTTCTGGTTGATGCTGGGCTGCCCCAGCGCTTGAACACTCCCGCCAAGGGAGACCGCATGATGGCCCCCGTTCCGAGCGCTAATCCAGCAAGCGTGTCGATCGTCGAGCTCGTGGGTGTTGCACAGGCGACGGTGATCCTGCGCGACCGGGACGGGAAGGTGCTCTACAAGTCCGACCCTCACGCAGGCACCACCATCTACGCCCGGGATACGGATCTGCCGGTGGTCACTCTTAAGGAAAACGTGCAGACGCCCGCAATCCAGCATCCCGTCAGCCGACGGGAGGGCAATGAGGCTCCCAGCGAGCAGAAGCAGAAGACGCGCAAGCCCGTCGGCTGCTTCGGCGATGTCAGTCCCCTGGCTAAGGCCAGCGCCGACCGGATGCCGAGCCTCTGCTTGGCGCTGCTCCAGCAGTCTCTGTCCTGACCGGCTCGGGCGAGCGAGGCCCACGCTTACAGAACGCAACCAAGAGCATTCATGAGACAGGCGCTGCAGCGACCAGGATCCTCATGCCGGATCTTGGCCGGTCCGCGCAGGAACCAATTCTCCCGGCAACGGTTTTTATTATCGGACCCGACGTTGCTGCTTCTCACGAGAGACGGCAAAGAAGCTTTTGTTATCTCAAAAATATTGAGAAGTATTCACATTGTGTTGGAATGTTAAACGGGCCATTCACATTGCCTTGAATAAGACAATGTTCGGAACGGTTGCTCAGGCTGAGCGTTTAACCCTCGCGCACTTTGGCGCTTAACGCGATTTAATGTACCCTCAGGAGAAATAAGCAATGCTGAAGAAGCATATGGCAGCTTGCCTTGTAGTGACGGCTTTCGCGGCTGCGCCCGCCCTTGCACAGACCTCCACCACTCCCTCGGCTCCGACCGATCGTCCGGCCGCCTCGGGCACCGGCACCACCACGACCGGCTCCCCGGCCATGCAGCCCGGCGCCTCTGGTTCTTCGTCGACGATGAGCCAGTCCTCGTCCACCATGAGCCAGAGCGGCGGCATGCAGGGTCAGTTCATGACCAAGATGGAAGCCAATCAGATGATGGCGTCCGATCTGATCGGCACCCGCGTGATTGGCGCCAACAACGAGTCGATCGGTGACATCAACGATGTGATCATGGACCGTAACGGCCAGATCATGGCGGCCGTGGTCGGCGTCGGCGGCTTCCTGGGCATCGGTGAGAAGGATGTGGCCGTTCCGTTCAATGCGCTCGAGTTCATGAACGCCCAGCAGGCCCAGGCCATGAACAACAACAACGCTGGCAGCAACAACAACGTGGCGACCACGGGCTCCACGACGGGCACGACCACCACGACGGGCAACACCGCCACTACGGGTGCAGGCACGGCCGGCACTTCCAACATGACGGCCAGTAACACTTCGAGCAACCAGAACCAGCCTGAGCGCGTGGTTCTGCGCATGACGAAGGATCAGCTTCAGGCTGCTCCGGCGTTCGACGATGACGGCGACAACGCCAACAACTCGAGCACCGGCTCCGCCAGCCCGGCGGGCACCACGACGGCTCCGAAGCAGTAATCTTTCACTCGGTTGAGAGACGATGCGGCGCCTGGGGAAATCCAGGCGCCGTTTTCATGCCTGCAGAAAGCCAGGGGGCGTTGAGCAAAATAAAAGGCGCAGCCAATGGCTGCGCCTCAAAGGTGCCAGTCCAAGGGGGCATTCGGACCGGTTATGGACATAACAACGAGCAGACACCTCGGTTCCGCAAGACAGCAAAAAATTTCCGCCGTCCACTCAGCCTGTACCGCCGCCGCCTCCGGACTTGTTGACGCACAAGGAACCGGGAGTCCGAGGCATACGTTGCCGTTTCAAGGACGATGCGGAGGACATCATGACTGCGACGAATGAGCTGGATGCCGTCTTGTGCCAGGAGGAGTTGCCGGACGAGTTTTCCCGGCTGACCTCGAGTTCCTCCGCCAGGGATAAGCCATCCGTGGCGTCCATGCTCAGTGGCATCATCCCGGTCTATCACCAGGATGAGGTGACCTGCCCCCTGATGCTGAGGCGGCATCTTGTCGTTCCGGCTTGGCCCCATGTCCTGCCGACCGGAGGAAGCCCCGGGCTCTGAATGATCGGCACTTCAAGGTTTTCTGTTTATGGTTGACGCCCTGTCATATCCGTCCGCAACCAACCCGGTAGCGATTTTACTCCATCCGAGCACCGTGCCGGTCATCGACGTGTTCCGTTCCCTGAACCGTCTCGAGGACCAGTATGATCTGGCCATGCTCGATGGTCCCGAGCAGGCGCTGGCAACCTATACCCAGCCTGAGACCGCGAAGGGGATCGTCTCGGACGCGCTTCTTCTGGCCTTTGCCATGACGCGGCAGCGTGGGCGCCCGTTCGTCCACAGGCCGGTCGGATCCAGGTATGGAAGCCTGGACGAATACTGCCTTTTGACGCTGATTGGAGCCTCGCGCGACCATGCGTCGGGGGTGGCCCTCGAGGCAGCCCGCTATCTGGAGATTGTCTCGCTCGACTTCATGTCTGCTCTAGCAGGCGATTTGGTTCGGCAGATCGATCTCGGGGCCGTTGCGTTCGAGGTCCCGAGCCTTCCCGAGTTCCGGGCCATCATGGGTCTCGGAGCGGCCGAGGAGGTTCTGGTGGAGGCCGCCCTGACCCGTGCCGAGTTCAACTTCCGGCACCAGTAATCATTCAACTGAATACAGCACCAAAAAAGTAAAGGGGCCGCTGAGCGGCCCCTTTGGTTGTTGCAATCGGCGAAACGATTATTCCTGATTGCCGCGGGTATTGCCCGAGGCCTGACCGCCTTTGCGGCCGGCTTCCGAGGCGAGTTCGCGATCCTGCGAGAAGGACCGCTTCTCGGCGGGAACGCTCTTGCCGCCCTTGCTGGCGATTTCACGCTGCCGGTCGGAATCCATCGACGCGAAGCCACGCTTCGAGGTCGAACCACCTGCCATTTATGCCTCCTAATCGAGTGGTGTTCGTGCATCATCAACCGCTCGCGGATTCGATGGTTCCGGTTGGGAAGGGTCAACCTTTGCAAAAAATTTTACGAAATTATTCAGCTCCTACGAATTGTTGTGCTTCGCGCAAATGTTTGCGTGAGCGAAACAAGGCAACATCTTGTTTGTAGGAATAAGAGCCAAGAAGGTACTTACCTCGATACAGGAGGTGAAGGGCATCTATATTTGCCAATAGACGAGTCTTGAAGAGAAAGTCATGGAGAGCTGAATATTCAGGCGACGATCTCGATTCGAATTCAAGGCATACGGGAACTGACGATTGCACGGGGTGAGAAGGTGGAGATCCGGCCGCCTACGCCCGTATAAGGAACAGAGCGCGGCGACCGAGCGCTCCGGGAGAAATGGTGAAGCATGGAAGACAGGATGACTTACGACGACAACAACGTGTTCGCAAAAATCCTTCGCGGCGAGCTGCCGTGCCACAAGGTCTATGAGACGGACCGGATCCTGGCCTTCATGGATGTCATGCCCCGCGGCGACGGGCATGTGCTGGTGATCCCCAAGGCGAAGGCGCGCAATCTTCTCGACATCGATCCGGACGATCTCGCGGAACTCGCAAAGGCCGTGCAGGTCGTCGGCAAGGCGACCAAGGCTGCATTTTCGGCCGATGGCCTGACGATCCAGCAGTTCAATGAGAGCGCAGGCGGGCAGGTGGTGTTCCATATCCACTTCCACGTCATCCCCCGGTTCGAGGGCGTGGCACTGAAGCCCCATACTGGCCAAATGGAAAAGCCGGAGGTCCTGGCGGGAATGGCCGACAAGATCCGGGCTGCGCTGCCGGACGCGTGATCGGCCGGCTCCGCTGATCACTCCCCACGTCATCACCGGCCTTGTGCCGGTGATCTCGATCTGTGAGGCGCTGCGCTTGCCTGATCGGGATGGCCGGTACGAGGCTGGTGATAACGTGGAGGATTCACGCCTCTGAATCAGTCCGTCCAGTCGAGGGAGCGGGACACGGCCTTGTTCCAGAGGGCGTTCAGGCGCTCGCGGCGGGAGGCGTCCATGGCGGGCGTCCAGCGCTTGTCCACGGCCCAGTTCTGCACCAGCTCGTCCGTCCCGCTCCAGAAGCCCGTCGCCAGACCGGCCGCATAGGCGGCGCCGAGAGCCGTGGTCTCGATCACCTTCGGGCGCACCACCGGCACATCGAGGATGTCCGCCTGGAACTGCATCAGCAGCTCATTGACCACCATGCCCCCGTCCGTGCGCAGCTCCGTGGCGGTGATGCCGGCGTCCTTGGTCATGGCGTCCAGCACCTCGCGGGTCTGGAAGGCCGTCGCCTCCAGCGCTGCACGGGCGATGTGCGCCTTGGTGGCGTAGCGCGTCAGGCCGCCGATGAGCCCGCGGGCATGCGAGTTCCAATGCGGTGCATAGAGGCCGGAGAAGGCCGGCACGATGGTGACGCCGCCATTGTCCTCGACGCTGCGGGCGAGGGTCTCGATATCGGAGCTCTTCTCGATCATGCCGAGATTGTCGCGAAGCCACTGCACCAGGGCGCCGGCAATCGCGATGGAGCCCTCCAGGGCATAGACAGCCTTTCCCTGGCCGAAACGGTAGCCCACCGTGGTGAGGAGGCCGCATTTGGACGGGTAGGGGGTCTCGCCGGTGTTCATCAGCATGAAGCAGCCGGTGCCGTAGGTGTTCTTGGCCTCGCCTTGTTCAAAGCAGGCCTGTCCCACGAGCGCCGCCTGCTGGTCGCCGAGAATGCCGGCAATCGGCACGCCGGCGAGATTGTCGGTGGCCTCGCCATACACTTCGCTCGACGAGCGGATCTGCGGCAGGCAGGCGCGCGGGATGTTGAAGGGGCTCAGGATCTCCTCGTCCCAGTCGAGAGTCCGCAGATTCATGAGCTGCGTGCGGCTGGCATTGGTCACATCGGTGATGTGGCAGCCGCCATTGACGCCGCCGGTCAGGTTCCAGACCAGCCAGGTGTCGATATTGCCGAACAGCACATCGCCGGTCGCGGCCTTCTCCCGGGCGCCGGGCACGTTGTCGAGGAGCCAGCGCAGCTTGAGGCCGGAGAAGTAGCTCGCCAGCGGCAGGCCCGTCTTGTCGCGCAGGCGATCGTGGCCCCCATCCTTCGCGAACTCCTCGACGATCGGATCGACGCGGGTGTCCTGCCAGACGAGGGCATTGTGGAGGGGCTTGCCGGTGCGCCTGTCCCAGATCAGCGTCGTCTCGCGCTGGTTGGTGATGCCGATGGCTGCGAGGTCCTGCGGCTTGAGGCCTTTCTTCGCCAGGGCTTCCTGGATCACGGCTTGCGTGTTGCGCCAGATCTCGAGCGCATCGTGCTCCACATAGCCGGGCCTGGGGTAGATCTGCTCGTGCTCCTTCTGCCCGACCGAGACGATGCTCCCGGCCTTGTTGAACACGATGAAACGCGAGCTGGTCGTGCCCTGATCGATGGCACCGACGTATTGAGCCATGACTATCCCCGAATTTTTGCCCCGAATTTATTGAGCCGCGACGGCTGCCGCTTTTGTCCTGGCCAAATAGGCATCGATCTTGGCCGGAGCGTCAACCGGCACATGCAGCCCGAGCTTGGAGCGGCGCCAGAGGATGTCCTCGGCGGTGCGCGCCCATTCGCGGCGCACCAAGTAGTCGACTTCCGCGGCGGTGAGCCCGGCGCCGAAATCCTCGCCGAGATCGGCCATGGACTTGGCGGAGCCCAAAAGCTCCTCGATCCGCGTGCCGTAGGCTCGGGAGAGACGGTGGGCGATCTGTTCGGGCAGGAAGGGCCAGCGCTGGCGCACGGTGGCGAAGAAACGGTCGAAATCCGCATCCGGCATGTCGCCGCCGGGCATCTTGGCCTTCTCGGTCCATGAGGGCTTCATGTTCGGGAAGTAGGATTTCAGCTCGTCGAGGGCGTGTTCCGAGAGCTTGCGGAACGTGGTGATCTTGCCGCCGAAGATCGACAGCACCGGTGCCTGACCCGGCGGTCCGTCCATGTCGAACACGTAGTCGCGGGTGACTGCCGAAGCGTTGCTCGATCCGTCGTCGAAGAGCGGACGCACGCCGGAATAAGTCCACACCACTTCGGCCGGGGTGACCTCGCGCTTGAAGAAGTGGTTCACCACATTGCAGAGATACTGGATCTCGTCCTGCGTGATCTCGACCTTCTTGTCCGGCACCGATTCAACCGGGATGTCGGTGGTGCCGATGAGGGTGAACTTCTCCTGATACGGAATCGCAAAGACGATCCGCTTGTCCGTGTTCTGGAGAATGAACGCTTCCTTGGTGTCGAAGAGCTTCGGCACCACGATGTGGCTGCCCTTCACGAGGCGCACGTTCTTGGTGGTGTTCAGCCCAAGCTTGGCATTGAGCACGTCGGCCACAAAGGGGCCGCCCGCATTGACGATCACCTTTGCGCGAACCTCCTCGGTTTCGCCGGTCTCCACGTTCTGGAGGGTGGCGACCCAGGTCTGCCCGGCGCGCCGGGCAGTGGTGAGCTTGGTGCGCACCCGAATGTCCGCGCCCTTCTCGAAAGCGTCGATGGCGTTGAGGGCCACCATGCGGCTGTCCTCGACCCAACAATCGGAATAGACGAAGGCGGTGTCGAAGCCGGGCTTGAGGGCTTGGCCGGCGGGATGCCGGGTGAGGTTGATACCCTCCGTGCCGGGCAGCTTCTTGCGGGGAGCGAGGTGGTCGTACATGAACAGGCCCAGGCGCACGAACCAGGCCGGGCGGATGCCCTTCTCATGCGGCAGGATAAAGCGCAGGGGCCAGATGATATGCGGGGCGGATTCCAGAAGCCGCTCCCGTTCGAACAGGGCCTCGCGGACCAGCCGGAATTCGTAATACTCGAGGTAGCGCAGGCCGCCGTGGATCAGCTTCGTGGAGGCTGAGGAGGTGTAGCCGGCGAGGTCGCCCTGCTCGCAGAGCACCACCGAGAGGCCCCGGCCCACCGCATCGCGCGCGATGCCTGCGCCGTTGATGCCGCCGCCTACAATCAGAAGATCGGTCACTGTCGTCACGGAATGCGTCTTTCCTTCATGCCGGGCTGTCCCGGTGCCCTGCACATGGTTTCTTTAGCCGCCTAAGGCAAGACAATTCTTGAACTTGTTCAAGGCTCCTTCGCCAAGGCCAAGTTTAGCATGAAAGCCACCAGGGAACACACGGCCATGACCAAGCATAGGATCAGGACGGCGTCGTAATTACCCCACCACGCCCAGAGCGTCCCGAAGGCAAAGGGCGCGATGGCCATGGTGATCCGGACCGGCATGGCGATCATGCCCTGGATGGCTCCGTAGTCCTCGCGTCCGAATAGCTCTGGCGGAAGCAGAGCCCGCACGATTGTCAGCATCCCATTGGAGGCGCCATAAAGCCCCGCGAAGACGAGGATCAGCCAGGACCCGGCCGGAATGAACGGCAGGAGCAGGAAGCCGAGGGCGCTCAGGCCCATGGTCACGACCCCGATTCCCCGCAGACTCATGGCTCGCTCCCCAAAGCCAGTGAGGAACCGCGCAGCCACCTGGGCCGGCCCGATCACCGCGTATGCGGCGACAGCCGCCTCGATGGAAAATCCCCGCTCGAGGAGGATCGGGATCAGGTGGACGGGAATTCCAACCGAGATGATCCCCTGGAGGACGCTGGTGATCACGAAGAGCCAGAAGGCGGGCTTGGCGAGAACACGGCGTGGGTTCGAGGCGGAGGGAAGACTTGAGCGGCTTTCGCCGGTATGCCTCGCCTTTGCGGGGGCGGCCGGGATGCCGAAGGCATGCAGCGCGGCGCCGATCCCGATATTCAGGGCCGCCATCACGAGGATCGTATCGCGCCAGCCGTAGCGGTCGATGAGCACGTGCAGGAGCGGGATGAACACCGTGCTGGCGAACCCGGCCACCAGGGTGATGATGGTGATGCCCCGGCGGGCCAGGAGGCCGAGGTTCAAGGCCAAAACGGCAAAGCCCGCCTCGTAGAAGAGGGCGCTCGTGGCAGCCCCCAGGCCGAGCCAGATCAGGACGAAGATCGGGTAACTGTCCGTATAGGCCCAGAGGACGAGGAGGAGGGCGGCCAGCACCGAGCCTCCGGTCATCACCGCCCGCCCGTAGCCCTGGTCGATCAGCCGTCCGACCGGCACGGCGAAGAAGGCAGAGGAGATGAGGGCGAGCGAGAAGGCGGCGGTGAGCGCCGTCTTCGACCATCCGAGATCCCGCTCCATCGGCTCGATCAGGAGCGCAAAGGCATAGAACAGCGTCCCGTAGGAGATCAGATGCGTGATCGACAGCGCCGAGACGATGCGCCAGGGCATGGATCCGGGAGGTGACATTCTTGCTTTATGTCAGGCCTTGAGGTTGACGGATAGGTTTTTACCCCCCATATGCACAGCAGGCGACGGCGCTTGGCATCCAAGCCGCTTGAGCGGGACTGCGTGACGGATATTCGCATGAGCGATGACCCCGGTCCCCTTCTTCAATCGCTCCATCATAAAACGGCCCCATCACGCGGGCTGTTTCCCAAAGAGCCCTGAAGCGCCTTTGCTTTATGAAGCCGACCTGCTTTCCGGCTCACTGTATCCGTTCGAAAGATACCTCCTTTGACACTCTTCACTGATTTCGGGTTGGCCCAGCCGATCCTGAAGGCCCTGACGGCCGAGGGCTATGAGAAGCCCACGCCGATCCAGGCCCAGACTATTCCATATGCCATGGAAGGCCGTGACGTCTGCGGCATCGCCCAGACGGGCACCGGCAAGACAGCCGCCTTCGCGCTGCCGATCCTGCATCGCCTGTCCGAGAGTCCGAAGCCGCGCCGGGCCAAGAGCCCCCGCGTGCTGGTGCTCAGCCCGACCCGTGAGCTGGCGAGCCAGATCGCCGACAGCTTCAAGGCCTATGGCCGCAATCTCAGGCTCAGCACCGAGGTGGTGTTCGGCGGCGTCACCATCTCCCGCCAGGAGAAGGCGCTGATGAACGGCGTCGACGTGCTCGTCGCCACGCCGGGCCGCCTGATCGACCTCATCGACCGCAGGGCGTTGTCCTTGCGCGAGATCGAGATCCTCGTCCTCGACGAGGCCGATCAGATGCTCGATCTCGGGTTCATCCATGCGTTGAAGCGCATCGTGACCCTGCTGCCGAACGAGCGCCAGAGCCTGTTCTTCTCGGCCACCATGCCGAAGACGATCTCGACGCTCGCCGAGTCCTTCCTGCGCAATCCGGCTCATGTGGCCGTCACCCCCGTGGCGACCACCGCTGAGCGCGTGGAGCAGAGCGTGATCTTCGTGCAGACCGGCCGCAAGCAGGTTCTGCTCGAGACGCTCCTGCGCGATCCGACCATTGATCGCGTGCTCGTCTTCACCCGCACCAAGCACGGCGCGGACAAGGTGGTGCGCGGCCTCGACAAGGCGGGCATCGCGGGCGCCGCCATTCACGGCAACAAGTCACAGCCGCAGCGCGAGCGTGCGCTGGCGGGCTTCCGTGACGGCTCGTGCCGTGTGCTGGTGGCCACCGACATCGCGGCCCGCGGCATCGACGTTGAGGGCGTGTCTCACGTGATCAACTATGACCTGCCGAACGTGCCGGAGTCTTATGTCCACCGCATCGGCCGCACGGCCCGCGCGGGCGCCACGGGTTCTGCCATCTCGTTCTGCAATGACGAGGAAAAGGCGTACCTGAAGGACATCGAGAAGCTGACCCGCCTCAAGGTGCCGGTCATGCCGTTGCCTGAGGGCCTTCCGGCCGGTTCCGCCCCGTCGGAATCGTCCGAGCCGCGCCGCGAGCAGCGCAATGGTCAGCCGCAGCGGGGCCGTCCGGCTCCTCATGCCCGCGGGCATCAGGGCCATGGCCAGCCGCGCAGCGCCGATCCGAACGCCGACCGGGGGCCGAAGCGCCGTCGCGGTCGCGGTGGGAAGCCTGCGGGCAACGGCCAGCCGCAGGGCGGCCAGCCTGGTGGCAACCAGCAGCGTCCCGCACAGGGACAGCGTCCGGCCCAGGGCCAAAGGCCTGCGCAGGGTCAACGCCCCGCACAGGCAAAGCCTGCAGCAGCCCGCCAGGATGGGCGCCGCGGAGACGGTGCCCAGGTGGCCTGGCTCGAAAAGAGCCCCCGCCGTCGCTAAGACAGTTTAAGGCGCCTTCGGGCGCCTTTTTCTTGCGTGCTGTTGATGGCATAGAACCTGCTCAAACACCCAAAACTCTGAGGAGATATTGCTCGATGGCGAAGCGCGCCGGAAGCGCCGATCTGCCGCTGCATTCGGGGCATGTGCCGAAATGGCTGGCCGACCGGATGACGCGCCTCGGCGGCGTGGTGTCTGAGGCCATCGTGCACCATTACGGGCGTGACGAACTGCTGCGCCGGCTCGCGCATCCGTTCTGGTTCCAATCCTTCGGCGCCGTGATGGGCATGGACTGGCACTCTTCCGGCATCACTACCAGCGTGATCGGCGCCTTGAAGCGCGGGCTGACTCCGCTCTCGAAGGAACTCGGCATCCATGTCTGTGGCGGACGCGGAAAGCATTCGCGGCAGACGCCGCACGAACTCGTCGCGATTGGCGAGCGCGTCGGCTTCGACGGCGTGGCGCTTGCGAATGCAAGCCGCCTCGTGGCGAAGGTCGACAGCGCGGCGATCCAGGATGGGTTCGACCTTTACCTTCATGGCTTCATCGTCACGGATGACGGCAAATGGGCGGTGGTCCAGCAGGGGATGAACGACACGTCCCGGGTCGCACGCCGCTACCACTGGCTGTCGGAAGATCTGAAGAGTTTCGTGGACGAGCCGCATACGGCCATCGACGGCAAAGGCCAGGGCACGATCGTCAATCTCACGGACCGGCGGGCGGCGGCGTCGCGCAAGGCGCAGATCGAGATCCTGGATTCACTTGGACCTGACGGCATCGCCCGCAAGTTCCTGGCGCTTGAGGAGCGCGAAGCGGCGCCTGCCGCGAGCCCGCAGCCCCTGCTGCCGCATCTGGTCATGCCCGAGCATCACGATGTGCGAGCAAAGGATGTGGTGCTGCGGCGGCTTCATGGGACACTTGCGGCTGCGGCCGACCGCGGACCTGAAGACTTCCCCGATCTGTTGATGACCCCAGGCGTCGGGCCGCGCACCGTGCAGGCGCTCGCCATGGTGGCCGAGGTCGTGCACGGCACGCCCTGCCGCTTCAGCGACCCCGCCCGCTTCTCCTTCGCCCATGGCGGCAAGGACCGGCACCCGTATCCCGTGCCGGTGCGGGTTTATGACGAGACCATCCGCGTGCTGAAATCCGCCGTGCTGAAGGCGAAGCTCGGGCAGCAGGAGGAGCTTTTCGCCCTCAAGCGTCTCGACGATCAGGCCCGGGCGCTTGAGCGCCATGCCACCGGCCCTGACGTGGAGGACCACATCAGGCAGGAGACAGCGAAGTCGCATGCTTACGGCGGCCGCTCGATCTTCGGTGACGAGCCGCCGCCGGAAACGGTTTAGCGTTGTGCTTTCTGCAACAGGCTCTTGTCGAGCATCACATGGACGCCCTTGTTGCCGTTGACCACCTGGGTGATGCGCAGGTCTGCCCCGAGGCTGCACAGGGCGTAAGCCTCAGCCTTGGTAATGCCGGTGCGTTCGACGATCAGGTCGATCATGCTGCGCAGCGCAATGACCACGCAATCGTCGAGGTCCGGATCGAACGCCATGGTCATGACGTGCGTCGGCGTCTCGGCCATGGGCCAGATGAGGCTCATGCTCTCGCGCAGATGCAGCTCGAAGGTGCCGATGAGGCCCGTCTCGATGGCCGTGACGCAGACCTCGCCGTCGCCCTGCACGCCGTGCCCGTCGCCGACTGAGAACAGCGCACCGTCCGTATGGATCGGCAGATAGAGAATCGTGCCTGCTACCAGCTCCTTGTTGTCGAGATTGCCGCCGTTGCGGCGCGGCGGTAGGGTGTTCACGCTGCCCCAGGAGGCTGGCGGCGCCACAGCCATCACGCCGAAGAATGGCTTCAGAGGGAGCTCCAGCCCCCATGGCAGCTTGCCGGTCATCCGCTCGCTGTCGAGCGGGATCGTCATGAAATGGATCTCGTCGAAATCGTCGGGAAGGGCGCCTTTCTGCGGGGCCGAATAAGTGAAGCCCCAGTCGTAGTGCAGCTGGATGTCCTTGATGCGCACTTCCAGAACCTGACCGGCCTTGGCGCCGCGCACCGCGACGGGGCCGGTGCAGATATGGCCCGGCAGCTTCGGCTTATGAACGGCATGGATGTCCGACAGCGCCCGCGGGATGACGAAGGGAGCCTTGGGCATCGCCTCCGGGCCGCCGGAGACGGTCGAGATCGTGACCGTGTCGCCTGAATCCACTGTGAGGAGCGGGGGAATGCCCGCGTCGAAATAGCCCCAGTGAACGCTCTCGGGCGACGCATCAATCCGGTATTCGGCCACGAAACACCTCTGCCGTTTTCATCGATGCAGGATGTCTCGCATTCCCTTGGATCCAGGACAACAGGCTTTGCGCCTAATGGTAAGGATCCGCCGCATCGCGCAGGCCGTCGCCCATGAAGTTGAAGGCGAGCACGACGAGCACCACGGGAAGCATCGGGAACAGAAGCCAGGGATGCAGTTGCACGGCTGCGAGGTTCTGCGCCTCGTTGAGCAGCACGCCCCAGCTCGTCACCGGCGGCCGCAGGCCAAGCCCCAGGAAGGACAGGGCGGTTTCGCCGAGGATCATGGACGGGATCGAGAGCGTCGCCGAGGCAATGAGGTGGCTCATGAAGTTGGGAATCAGGTGACGCGAGATCACGCGCTGCTTGGAGGCCCCCATCAGCTCGGCGGCCTTCACGAAATCCTCCTCGCGCAGCGAGAGCAGCTTGGAACGCACCGCGCGGGCAAGGCCCGGCCAGTCGAGCAGGCCGAGGATGATCGTGATGCCGAAGAACACCAGAATCGGGCTCCAGTTCGGCGGCAGGGCAGCCGAGAGCGCAAGCCACAAGGGCAGCTCCGGCAGGGAGCGCAGGATCTCGATCATGCGCTGGATCACATGATCCACCCAGCCGCCGAGATATCCGGCAAGCCCTCCGAAGAAGAGCCCTAAGGTGAACGAGACCGCGATGCCCACGATGCCGATGGTGAGCGAGATCCGCGCTCCATAGATGATGCGCGAAAGCAGGTCGCGCCCGAGCCGGTCGGTGCCGAGCAGGAACATCGTTCCGTTCTCCGGCGGGCAGACGAGATGCAGATTCATCCGCCACATCCCCCAGAACTCGTATTCGTCGCTCTGGCACAGGAAGCGGATGGGCTGCGGCCTCGATGTGTCCGCCGTGTAGACGCGCCGGAAGTTCTCCAGGTCGAAGCTGTAAGTGTAGGGATAGACGAAGGGGCGCATGAGCTGCCCTTCGTGCATCAGGTGAATCCCCTGCGGAGGCGCATAGAGGAAGTCGCCGTGCCGCTTGGTCTGGTTGTAGGGCGCCACCACCTCGACGAAGGGTACGAGGGCGTAGAAAGCCAGCAGCACGAAGGCGGCGGCGAGCGCCACCTTGTGCCGCCGGAACTTCCACCACATCAGCTGCCACGAGGAGGCGCGATAGAAGCTTTCGCTTTCCGCACCCACGGGCTCCGTGGCGCCCGGATCGAAGGGCCCGGGATCGACGTAGTGCCGCCGGGAGGTCACGACGTTGTTCATCGCGCGCCTCCCATGCGGATGCGTGGATCAAGCCACGCCAGCAGGAGATCGGAGACCAGCATGCCGACCACGGTGAGCACCGCGACGAACATGAGAATGAAGCCTGCCAGGAACTGATCCTGGCTCTTGAGCGCGCTCAACAGGATAGGCCCGACCGTCGGCAGGCTCAGGACCAGCGACACCAGCACCGACCCCGAGACGAGCTGCGGCAGCAGGTTGCCGATGTCGGCGATGAATGGATTGAGCGACATGCGGAACGGATATTTCAGCAGGGCCTTGGTGGGGCCGAGGCCCTTCGCCTTGGCGGTCACGTAGTACTGCTTGCCGAGCTCGTCGAGAAGGTTCGCGCGCATGCGCCGGATCATGGCGGCGGTGCCGCCGAGGCCAATGACCACGGTGGGAACCACCAGATGCGAGAGGAGGGACTGGACCTTGTCCCAGGTCCATGGCTGGCCTGCATATTGCGCATCGAAGAGGCCGCCGATGGAGATGCCGAACCAGCGGTTCATGTAATAGAGCAGGATCAGCGCGAGCAGGAAGCTCGGGGTCGCGAGCCCAATATAGCCGATGAAGGTCGCGATATAGTCGCCGATGGAATATTGCCGCGTGGCCGAATAGATCGCGATCGGGATCGCCACGAGGTGAATGAAGATCACCACCGCGAAATTGACGAGGAGCGTCAGCCACAGGGCATCACCCACCACGTCCACCACGGGCTTGTCGTATTCGAAGGACCAGCCCCAGTCGCCCTGCAGCAGGCCGGAGAAGCCGTTCGGGCCCGGCATCACGCCGAGCCAGACCAGGTATTGCTGCCAAGCCGGCTTGTCGAGGCCGTATTGCCGGATCAGGAACTCGGCCTTGGCAATGGATGCGGATTCCCCCTGCGCCCGCAGCTCGGCGATCTGGTTGGTCAGGAAGTCGCCCGGCGGCAGCTTGATGATGAAGAACACCAGGGCCGAGATGATCAGCATGGTCACCGCCATGGTGGCGATGCGACGCAACAGGAAGCGGATCATCGACGGGCCTCTTTGCCGGCGGCTTTGTTCCAGGAGATTTCATCGAGCCGGTAGATCCCAAGCATCGCCGTCGGCTCCCAGCTGTAAAGGGCCTTGGCGGGAAGGCCCTTGAGACCATTGCGCACCACGATGGGCTGGAGCGCGCCCGCGATGGTGCCGATGATCCACTGGTTCTCGGCATGGTTCTGCAGCATCTCGCGCCATGCCGCCCGCTGAACCTCCCGGTTTCCGGTGGTCATCCAGGTCTCGTAGGACTTGAGAAGGCGCTCCGCCTCGGGAAGGTCGACCGCCTCACCGTTCTTGCCCTTGGTCTCCACGTACTGCCCCCATTTCGGCCAGGCGTAGTTGTCCTGGCGCATGGGAGCAAGCTCTGTCGGAGGCATGATGGCGGTCGGGATGGCGTTGTCGAGGCCTGGAGCCGCCACCATGATGGTGAGGCCCGCATAGGAACGGTTGCGCAGCACCGTCCGGTCCTGCGGCTTCACGAAGAGCCGCACGCCGATCTCGCGCCAGAACTCCCCAATGAGCGTGAGCCCGTCCACCACGAGGCTGCTTTCGCCATCGGTCTCGACGATGATCTCCAACTCGCGTCCGTCCGGCAACAGGCGGATGCCGGCGCCGTTGCGCTTGGTCAGTCCGATCTCGTCGAGGAGGCGCGAGGCCTGGTCCGGATCGTAGCCTGCGTATTTTGTGCGCAGCTCCGGCATGAAGAGCGGGCTTTCCGCCACGATGGTGTTGTTGCCCTCGACGCCGAGCCCGAAGAGCAGCGCGTTGTTGAGGGTCTTGCGGTCGATGCCGAGGGACAGGGCGCGGCGGAAGCGGACATCCCGGTTGAGCCCGCGCCAGACCGGATCCACCGTGTTGAGGTTGGGATAGAGCGCAAGCTCCGTGCCGCGGGCATAGGGCCAGAGCAGGGTCGTGTAACCCTTCGCCTTCTCACCTTGCTTCAGCACGGGAATGTCGCCCATGTTGAGGCCGCGGAACAGCAGGTCCTCTTCGCCCGCATTGGCCTTGGCGGCAAAGAGCCCGCTCGCCGACACGTCCATGAGGATGCGGTCGACGTAAGGAAGCTGCCGGCCCTCGGCATCGACACGGTGGTAATAGGGGTTGCGCTCGAAGATGAAGCGGTTTGCCGGCGCCGCATTCATCACCCGCCATGGCATGAGGGTCGGCAGGTCGGGATTGGTCTGCTCCTTCATATCGTCCATGCGGTTGTGGAGCGCAGCCCAGGATTTCAGCTTCTGCTGCTTGGCCCTCTCCTCAAGGGCGGCCTTGTCGGCGTATTTGGTGTGGAACTGCTTGAGATAGGCCGACGCCCGGTAGATGCCCGGATCGAGCGGTCCGGCGAGCTGCGGCAGGAAACGCGGATTGGGCTTGTCCCAGGTGTAGCGCAATGTGCGCTCGTCGAGCACCTCGAAGCGGGGCGGCTTGCCGTCCACCAGCATGAACTCGGGCGGGCCCGCGGGCGAGAGTTCGAGGTTGTGCGCCACGTCTTCCCAGTAGTAGCGGAAATCCTCCGCCGTGAAGGGCGAACCGTTCGACCAGCGATGGCCGGCGCGCAGGGTGAAGGTGAAGACCCGGTCGTCCTCGTTCTCGAACCTCTCGAGCAGATCGGGCTGGAGGTCCAGGTTCCGGTCGTAGCCGACGAGACGCGTATAGGTGAAGGTCGAGATGTAGCGGATGTCGCGCGGGCGGGGCACCAGGGTGACGATGTCGCCGCCGTACTGGCCTGACGAGCCGACCACGATGGGCGGCGTCGGGAGCCGCTCGACTATCGGCGGGAGCTTCTTGTCCTGCGGCAGGTCGGCGAAGAAAGGCGGTTCCTGGTAATTCTGTGCCCAGGCGGGCAGCGCCAGCCATCCGAGCGCGAGCGTCAGGGCAAGCGTGGTTTTGCAGGTGTTGAGCATCATGCAGCCTCCCGGGCTGTCGGGCGCCCCAGCCGAACCTTATGGCCTGGCTCGATTTCCTTCATCACCCCGAACTCGCCGGGCGCGATGCGGAAGGGCTCCGGCCATGCGGAGGGCTGCGAGAAGCCGCCCGTGCGCAGCTTGGTGAAATCGAGGGGCCGGTCGATATCCGGGTCAGGCACGGCCGCGAGCAGCGCCTGAGTATAGGGGTGAACCGGGTTGCGGAACAGCGAGGATTTCGGAGCTTCCTCGACGATGTAGCCCCGGCACATGACCGCAATTGTGTCGGCGATGTAATCGACCACCGCGAGATTGTGTGACACGAAGAGATAGGACAGGCCGAGCGCCGACTGCAGATCCTTGAGCAGGTTCAGCACCTGCGCCTGCACCGAAACGTCGAGAGCCGAGACCGGCTCGTCGCAGAGCAGGACGCGCGGTTCGAGGGCAAGCGCCCGGGCGATGCCGAGGCGCTGGCGCTGGCCGCCGGAGAAGGAATGCGGGTAGCGCCGGAGCGCCCGCTGATCGAGCCCCACCATCTCGAGGAGATGCTTCACGCGCTCGTAGCGCTCGTCCGAGGTGCCGATGTCGTGGATGCGCAGGGGCTCGGTGAGCAACTCGTAGACCGTCATGCGCGGATTGAGGGACGAGAACGGATCCTGGAAGATGAACTGCACCGAGCGGCGATAGGTGGTCAGCGCCTCGCCTTCTAGCTTGTGCACGTCCTTGGGGCCGGTGCCGTCGTCGAACAGAACCTTCCCGGAATTGGGCGTGATCGCCCGCATGATCATCTTGGACACGGTGGTCTTGCCGCAGCCGGATTCGCCGACAAGCCCCAGGGTCGTTCCTGCCGGAAGGGAGAGATCCACCTCACTGACGGCGCGGATCTCGCGCGACTTGCCGGCGAACCAGCCCGAGCGGAGCGTGAAGGATTTCGTGAGGCGCTCCACCTTCAGGATCGGGCCTGCCGGCTGCACGCGCTGCGGTGCATCGAGACTTGCAAGGCTCGCACTTTTCACCTCGCGGATCGGCGTCAGGCGCTCATCATCCGCCATGGCGAAGCGCGGCACCGCGCGCATGAGCGCCTGGAGGTAGGGATGCTGGGCATTGCGGAAGATCTCCTCCCGTGAGCCGGCCTCCATGATCCGCCCGCGATACATAACCACCACCTCGTCGGCCACGTTGGCCACCACGCCGAGATCGTGGGTGATGAGGAGCACCGACATGCCCGTCTCGACCTGCAATTCCTTGATGAGATCGAGGATCTGCGCCTGCGTCGTCACGTCGAGCGCCGTCGTGGGTTCGTCGGCGATCAGCAGGGCCGGCCGCGTGATGAGCGCCATGGCGATCATGGCGCGCTGGCGAAGGCCGCCGGAGAGCTCGAACGGGTAGGTTCTGAGCGCGCGTTTCGGGTCGGGAAAGCCGACCCGGTTGAGCACGTCCATGGTCCTCTGGTTCGCCGTCGCCTGGTCCACATCGGCGTGGATCATCAGCGCCTCGGAGATCTGGTCGCCAATGGTGTGGAGCGGCGACAGGGAGGTCATCGGCTCCTGAAAGATCATGGCGATGCGTCCGCCGCGCAGGCTGTGCATGGCGTCGCTCTCAGCCGGCAGCGACGCGATGTCGATGCTTCCCCCGTTCGAGGGATCGTTGAAGAGAAGGGAGCCGTTCGTGATTTTGGCCTTCTTCGACAGGATCTGGAGGATGGCCTGCGCGGTCACGGACTTGCCGGACCCGGACTCGCCGACGAGCGCCACGGTCTTCCCCCTCGGGATGTCGAAGGTCAGGCCGTCGACTGCCCGGAAATTCCCGGCATCGGTGCTGAAGTCGACCGTCAGTTCGCGAACCGACAGGATGGGCGCTTCCATATGCTCCTCCAAGCCTACGAGCATAACGCTTCAGATCCCATTAGATCGCAAATGTGACCCTGTTTCCATTCCGAAACACGCATCGGGACTCAAGAAATGGACGCCGCGCGCGGTGAGGTGCGCGATAAGCCTTTCACATAACGACCAGATGACTTCGTCATGGACGAGATGATGGGTCAGGAGACCGATGGGCTCGTCCAGGTCGGCCTTGCCGGCGATGCGGCGCTCGATGGCTCCTGCAAGGTCGGCTATCATCTGTTCAGGCGCAACTGCACTGCGGGTGCCTCGCCAGTCGATGGGATCCACATGGGTGTTGATCTGAAGCAGGCCTAGGGCGGGGGTGGCGGCAGCTCGATCCGTGAAAGTCGACAATCCGGCAAAGCCCAGGCGCGGCAGGTGCGGAATCAATTCGCCGGAAATCCGGTTCCAGGGCGGCACGAAGACCGGCAGCAGCTTCGCTCCCAGTTGGCGGCGGGCTGCATGCAGAGCGCGCGGCGCTTCCGCCGCCATGATTTCAACCGGACGATGGGCGCCGAACTCCGCCTTTTTGGTCCCTGGAGGAGCGTGGTTGTCGTGGCTCCAGCCATGCACGAGGGCAAAAGCTGAACTTTCATCCGCAAGGCACGTCGCCAGAGAGGCTTGAAGGCTGCTCGGGATGACCGCCAGCCCGATCCCGGCATCATACCGGCGGGCCAGCGTCAAAAGGCGGCCGAGGGCGGGGGTGTGGGCGACCGCATCGTCATCCCGCCACCAGAGGCGAACCGGGCAGCCCTGATCCCTGGCACGGTCCAGGGCGCTGTTCAGAGGCGACCAGTCGAACTTCGGGTGCAGGGCAGGCCTGGACAGGATCAAGCTTTCTGCGATGGCGACGCTCTGCCGTGCTCCGTCGACGGCGACGGCTGGTGGGGGGGAGGCGGGCTGCGCCAGCTTCTGGCAGATTGCCTCCGCGAGGCGTGTCCTGGACAGCTCGTCCTCGGAGACGAGATCGGCAAGCCCTATCCTCTTCAGACGCTCGGCCCGCAGGCGCTGCTCCGTCTCGTGGCCTGCCTCGAAGGGGACGAGAACCGACCGCACGCCGCAGCGCAGAAGGTCCACCACCGTGTTGTAGCCGGCTTGGCTGACGGAGATTTCCGCTCCGGCGAGCAGGGCGCGGAAATCGGGCCTCGCCCACTCGACGACGGCATGGTCCGGGGCGCTGCCCCGGAGCGCCTGAAAGTCCTCTTCCGATACGCCTCGCCCGACGAGGATGCGCCAGGGGCGGTCGTTTACCAGACGTGCTGCTTCGAGAGAGGCACGATACAGCGGCAGGCTCGCGGCGCTCGATCCGCCGGAGACCACGATGCCGTGCCGGTGCGCCTCGGGTACGGCATTCTCGTTCTCATCCACGTAGCCGGTGTAGCGCAGGAGCGGCCTGATCCCCTCATCCACCGGCCATGAGGCCTCCAGGGGCACGAGGTTGGGATCGCCGTGGACGAGGATGGCGTCGTAGTCGCGCAGGATTCGATCATGCGCCTCAGCGATGCGCTCGGCCTTTGCGGGTGCCACGAGGATGTCGCGGATCGAGCACAGGACGAGCGGGCGCGGGTTCAAGGCACGGGCGGCCTCGATCAGCGCCGTGAACTCGCCCGCGAGCACCCGTCGTCCGAAGGGGAAGAGCTCGGTGATGAGGATGTCGGGCCGGGTGCTGCGGAGCGTGTCGAGCAAAATCGCTTGTCGCCGCTCAAGATACTCCTCGTCGACCGCATGGAGGTTCTCGTCGAGCAGCGTCTTGAAATCGGTTCCGATGGTGCGCACGGGCGGCAGCTGAACCAGCCTGGCTCCACCGAGATCGGCCAGACGAGCAGGGGTTCCGCCTGACACGAGGGTCGTCTCGTGCCCAGCCCCGGCGAAGGCGCGCGCCAGGGCGGCCGCCCGCGTCAGGTGGCCCGCGCCCAGAAGATGCGTGACGGCGATGAGAACGCGCAAGCTCATGCTCCCACTCGAGCCGTGATCGGGTCGAGCGCATTGCGCAAGCGCAAAGCGGCCTGATCGAGACCGCGCTCCTGCCGCACGAAGCGCAGGGCATTGGCACCGAAGCTTTGGAGCCGGGTGCGATCCTGCAGGAGCATGCTCAAGGCATCGGCAAAGGCCGTGATGTCGCCGGGCTGCGTCAGCACGCCGGTTTCCCCATGCTTCACCACGCTGGCGACGCCGCCATAGGCGCCGGCGAGCACCGGACAGCCCAGGACCTGAGCCTCCAGCAACACCATGCCATAGGCTTCGTTGACGGCAGGCCAGACGAAGAGTTCGGCGCTTTCATAAAGTGCTTTCAACTCGGCGCGACTCTCGATCCGCCCATGAAAGCGCACACGGTCAGCCATAGACGAGAAAAGCTGCGCGATCCGATCCTGCGCTTCGCCGTCTCCCACGATCTCGAGCGACCAGGGCAGATGCTGTACGCCTTCGAGGGCCGAGGCGAGGATGCCATAGGAGGCGAGCTTGTCGCCCTGTCGCATCATGGCGACGGTGAGCAGCCGCGGCACGTTTCCAGGTGAGGGAAGAGTGCTCGCCGCAGGCCAGTCCTGCAGGTCGAGAAAGGGAGGAAAATCGACCAACACCTGATGCCTTGGTTGGGCCTTTTCCAAGGCCTCACGATCATGGGCCGTCATGACGAAGATCGCGTCGGCCCGGTCGAGAGCAGCCTCCGCTCCCTCATGCGCCAGAGCCCATGAGCCGTGCGCTCGCTTTGCAGCCCGCGATCCTTCCGCAACGGCATAGGGAATGTTCAGCGCCTCGGCCACGCACGGGCCGATCCAGTCCGGCGCCTTGTAATAGACGTGGTAGGTGAACCACAGGCAGGGGTGGCTTTCCTCCGGCAGGGCCTTGTAGTGCTCGACAAGGCGCGAGGCCTCCGCGAGCGATTGCTGCCTGATGTGAGCCTGACGCTGCGGATCGCCGGCCTTGTCGAGGGTGCGCAGCTCGCTCGCGAGCTGCGGCGGATAACCTGCCCGGTCAAGCGCCTTCATCAGCAGGCGCGCCATGGTGCGGTCGCCTGACGGAAGCGGATGGTCCGGGCTCTTCAAGGGAGCGTAGAACGCCACTGGCCTTGCTTGGCTCACACCCGCTCCGCCTCTTTCTGGGTGTTGTCGCTGACGGCGCGCAGGCGCTCTTCCAGAACGTCGATCCCGCCTTCCATGGAGAAGTCGCGGCGCAGGCGCGCGAAGGCTGCGGAGCCGAGTGCCTTGCGCCGTTCGGGGTCGCGGGCGAGCAGGTTGAGCGCGTTGGACAACGCCTCCCAATCCGACGGCGGAACCAGTTCGCCCTCAGTGCCGCTGCGGATGAATTCGGGGATCCCGGCGAAGTCCGTCGCCACGATGGCAAGGCCCTGGCTCGCGGCTTCCATGATCACGTTCGGGAGGCCGTCCCGGTCGCCCGATTTCGCCTCCTTGGACGGCAGGACGAAGAGATCGGCCACCTGTAGCAGGCCGATGATGTCGGGCTGCGCCTTGGAGCCGAGGAACGCCACCTTGCTGGCGATGCCGGCCTGTTCGGCCTGCTTCTTGAGGCTGCCCAGCAGCTCGCCGCCGCCCACATGGGCGAAGCGCCAGTGCAGATCCGGCGGCAGGGCGGCGAGCGCCTGGATCAGATCGCCGTATCCTTTCTTCGCCACGGCCCGGCCGACCGAGACGATGCGCACCGGATCGAGCGGGTCCGAGCCGTCGCGGGCGGGGCGGCTCTCGGGCGGTGAGGGAAAGCGCGAGAGATGGAGCCCGTGATAGACGAGCGACACCTGCTCCGGCCGCGCCAGCGATTGCAGATGCGCGGTGCCTTGGGCCGTGCAGGTCACGCCCCAACGGGCCTCGGCCATCTTCTCCCGCTTTTCCCAATCCGGCGTCGTCCAGATGTCCTTGGCATGGGCCGAGAAGGTCCAGGTCCGGCCGGTCAGGAGCGCCGCATAGCGAACCACGGAAGCCGGTGTGTGCAGGTAATGCACATGCAGGTGCCGCACCTCCGCCGGCAGTTCCCGGGCCATCACGAAGGCCTGGCCGAGGCGGCGCACCCGGTTGGCGGTGAAGTCGCGCTTCAGGTCGCGCCAGAACGCCTTGATCGTGGCCCCGAAGCCTTTCTGGCCCAGGCTCCAGAATGCGCCGCGCAGCACGCGCAGGGGCTCTTCGTAGAGATACTCCGGCAGATATGTGACTCTCGCTCTGATCGCCTTGTGCATCGGATGCACGGCCCGCTCCGTCGGGTGCCGGAGAGACCAGATCTCGAGGTCGAGACCGCGCTGTTCGAGGGCCAGGATCTCCTGGGCGATGAAGGTCTCAGAAAGGCGTGGATAACCTTTGACGACGACGGCAATGCGTCGGGCTGCTGGGGAGGGGAGCATTCGTCACGCTACTCGGCCGCCTGATGGTAGGCAGGGGCAAACTGGGGTCGGGATTCGGTCAGCACTTTGAGCCGTTCCCGCACCCGGTCAAGCCCGTCGAGGAGACCCGGGATCACCACCTCCGACGGGCGTGCTTGAGACGAGAGGCTGCGCAGGGCCGCTGCCATGCGCTCGGGCGTGCGCGGTTCCTTGTAATCGCTCAGCATGCACACGAGGCCGAGGCGCTCGGCCTCGACCGCCCGGATATACTGCTCCAGCCGCGGCCGCGTGCGCGGGACGATCAGCGTGCGCTTGTCGAAGGACAGGGCCTCGCAGAAGGTATTGTAGCCGCCCATGGCCACCACCGCGTCGGCCTTCTTCATGAGCCACTCGATCTTGTTGTCGAAGGACATCACGTCGAGTTTCGGCTGCTTGGCAATGCGCTCCACGAAGGAGCGGCGCTTGTCCCGGTCAATGAAGGGGCCGAACAGGATCAGGGCAGGCTGGTCGAGGTCCGCATCCGCCTCGTAGGCCGAGATCACCCAGTCGATCAGGTCGTCCCCGTCGCCGCCGCCGCCGGTGGTCACCAGGATGAAGGGCTGCTTGGTGATCTTCGGGTATTTGGTCAGGGACGGGGTCGGCGGCACGTCCCGGCGCAGGTAGCCGGTATAGGTGATTCGATTCTCCACGTCCTGCGGCAGGTCCAGCGCCTTGAGGGGCTGGTAGACGTCCTTCAGGCCATAGACCCAGATCTCGTCGTAATACCGGATCAGGGCCGTCTTTGCGCCCTTGCGCTCCCATTCCGGAACCAGGAGGGCAGGCTCGTCCATGACGTCCCGGATGCCGAGCACGAGCTTGCAGCCAGCGGCCTTGAGATAGTCGAGCGCCGGCACAACCTCGCCGCGGAAGCCCGTGGGCTCCTTGTCGACGATGAACACGTCGGGCTGGAAGGCCTTGGCCGCCTGGAGAATGAGGGCCTGGCGCAGGCCCACCGCCTCGTCCAGGCTCACATTCAGGTTGAGGCTGCGGTAGTCGCCGTCGTGAAGCTTGGTGACCCCCGGGATGCGGATGTAGTCGACGCCGCTCTCGAACTCGAAATTGCCGATCACGGGCGATCCCGAGATGATGATCACCGAGGTGCCCGGCTGCGCCTCCACGATGGCATTGGCGAGCGCCCGCGACCGGCGTAGGTGGCCGAGCCCGAACGTGTCGTGGCTGTAGATGAGGACCCTTGCTCCCGAACGGGACTTGACCAGGGGCAGGCCTGTCTCTGTGTTCGGCTCCATGACCGCATTTGCCATGCAGGCTTCCCTTGGTGGGCAAACAATCGAAATTGGCGTATCGTTTATTGACGTTAGGCCAGCTATCTCTACCCTTGCAATAGCCCCCCTCGTCAAACTATGGCGATGCCCCTGAACGGAAAGAGGGATCACCGGCACATGAAGATGGCATCACGGCACTGATGGAAAAGAGCCTTTTCCGCTATATCTGGACACATTCCAAGCGCGACCAGATGATCGTCTGCGCGGTCGTTCTGGCGTCCCTGCCGTTTTACTTCATGTCGCTCGATCTGCCTCGCCAGATCGTGAATCAAGCGATCCAGGGCGAAGCCTTCCGTGACGGCAATCCGACGGCCCCCTTCCTCAACCTGTCATTCGACTGGCCGGGCTGGCTCGGTGGCGGCGGCACGTGGGAGATCTTCGAAGGCTTCCAGGTCAGCCGCGTCGGCCTGCTCATGGGCCTGTCCTTCGTGTTCCTGTTCTTCGTCATCGTGAACGGAGCCTTCAAGTACTGGATCAACGTCGCCAAGGGGGTGCTGGGCGAGCGCATGCTCAGGCGCATGCGCTTCGACCTGTTCGCCATGGTGCTGCGCTTCACGCCCGAAGCCCTGCGCACCGTCAAGTCGTCGGAAACCGCCACCATCATCAAGGATGAGGTCGAGCCGATCGGCGGCTTCATCGGCGACGCCTTCATCACCCCCGTGTTCCTGGGCACGCAGGCCATCACGGCTCTCGTGTTCATCATGGTGCAGAATGTCTGGCTCGGCATGATCGCGCTCTCCGTGATCGCCGTGCAGTTCACGATCATCCCGCGGCTGCGGCGTGAATTGCTTCGGCTCGGCAAGCAGCGGCAGCTCGCATCGCGCCAGCTCGCCGGCCGCATCGCGGAAGTCCTCGACGGGATCGAGGTCGTGCATGTTCACAATGCCTATGGCTGGGAGAGGGCCGAGATCGGGCATCGCCTGTTCAATCTCTTCTCCATCCGGCTGAAGATCTACAATCGGAAATTCTTCGTCAAAGCCCTCAACAATTTCCTGGCGCAGCTGACACCGTTCTTCTTCTACGCCATCGGCGGCTATTTCGCCCTGCGCGGCACCCTCGACATCGGTCAGCTCGTTGCGGTGATCGCCGCCTACCGCGAATTGCCGCCGCCTCTGAAGGAGCTGATCGACTGGGACCAGCAGCGTCTCGACGTTCAGGTGAAATACGATCAGGTCACGCAGCATTTTGCCGAGGACAGGCTGGGGCCGATGCTGGAGGCGCGCGAGGCGGCGGAGGCGGATCAGCCGCTGATCGGCCCTCTCGTTGCCGAGGACATCAGGATCGCTGGATCGCATGGCGACCTGATCGTCGAAGGGGGCGCCTTCGCGGTCGAATTGCCTGCAAGCGTCGCGCTGATCTCGAATGGCGGTGCGGCTGCCAGCATCCTGGCGCGCATCCTGGCCCGCCGAAGCCTGGAGTTCAGCGGCCGGATCCGTATCGGCGAGCGCGACCTGACACAGCTTCCCATCGCCGTGACCGGACGCAGGATCGCCTATGCGGGCGTGGACCCGATCCTCTTTCCCGGCAGCATTCGCGACAATCTCGTCTATGGCCTCCGCTCCAAGCCCCTGGGCCGGCTGAAGGAGGACAGGCAGGAGATGGACCGCCGGATTGCCGAGGCGCTCAGAACCGGCAACCCGATCGAGAGCATCTCGGACCAGTGGGTCGATTACGAGCGTCTCGGAGCAAAGGACGAGAACGAACTGGACCGCATTCTGCTCGATCTCCTCGACAAGGTCGGTATGGGAGACACGATCTATCTGTTCGGCCTTGCGGGCAGGATCGATCCCGAGCGCCATACGAGCCTCGCGGAACGGCTCGTCGAGGCCCGCCACCGCCTGCGGGACACCTTCCAGTCCAACGGCATGGCCGATCTTGTCGAGCCCTTCGATCCGGTGCGTTACAACACCCAGGCGACGGTGGCGGAAAACCTCCTCTTCGGGGTGCCGATCTCCGATGAGTTCAAGGGGCGCAACCTTGCCGAGAACGCCCAATTCCGCGGCGCCATGGACAAGGCCGGGATCACGGACGACCTCATCCACATGGGCCTGCAGATTGCCGAGACCATGACCGAGATCTTCGAGGGGCTGCCGCCCGGGCATTCCCTGTTCGAGCAGTTCTCCTTCATTGGCGCCGACGAGGTGACCGAGTTCGAAGCGATCCTGCGCCGCCGTGGCCGCGATGAGGGCAGCCTGAAGCGCGAGGACCGGACACGCCTTTTGTCCCTGCCGCTGGCCTATATCGAAGCCCGCCATCGCCTGGGCCTTCTCGACGAGGCCATGATGGGCCGGATCGTCGAGGCCCGGGGACTCGTCCGGGAGGTTCTCGAAAAGGCCGAGTCGGCCGGTGTCGAGTTCTACGATCCGGAGGGGATCTGCGCGGCCGCGCCTTTGCGGGACAACCTCCTGTTCGGGCGCGTCAGCTACCAGGTGGCCAATGCCCGCGCGCGGGTGGCCGAAGCGGTTGCCGCTGTCGTTCGCGACCTCGACCTTCAGGAGGAGGTCGAGAGGGTGGGGCTGGAATATCAGGTCGGCACGGCGGGCCGGCTTCTCTCGCCGCAGGAGCGGGCGAGCGTCAACCTGGTCCGCTGCCTGGTCAAGCGCCCGGACATTCTCGTGATCGACGGAGCGCTCGCGCCGTTCGATGAGGCGCGCAGCCAGCAGCTCATGCAGCTGCTGCTCGATCTCTTCGATCAACAAAGCCTGTTCATGGTACTTCCGAATGATCGACAGGCCGGCGCCTTCGATGTTCAGATACGTTTCCGCGATGGACAGATCATAACCAACAAGACGGCCGCTTCGGCTCCGAGGCCCTCCAGCCCCGAGCCGAACGCCCCCCAGAGGATAGCAGGAGAGGTGGCATGACCCTTGAGACGGAAGTTCAGTCCTTGCGGCAGGTGCCGATGTTCCGGGATGTGGACCCCGCTCGCCTGAAGCTTCTGGCCTTCACCAGCGAGCGGGTGCAGTTCGCCGGAGGGCAGCGGTTCTTCTCGCAAGGGGACCCGTCCGACGCCGCCTATGTCATCCTCGACGGCCGGGCCAACGTGCTGCTCAATACCCCTGGCGGCGACATCCAGGTGGCCGAACTGGGGAGCAACGCCCTGGTGGGTGAAATGGGGATTCTGTCCGACACCCCGCGCTCGGCCACGATCATGGCAGCCGAGCCGACCACGGCGCTCCGAATCGACAAGCGGGTCTTCCTGGAGCTTCTGGCGCAATTCCCGCAGATGTCCCTGGCCATCATGCGGGAGCTGGCGAAGCGCCTTGAGCGGACCAATGCCCAGCTTGTTGCGCAATCCTCATCCTAAATTTCCGGAAAAAACCTGAAGTTTTCCCGGGGAAAAGCCGGACAAGGTTAGCAAAATCCTATCTCGTATGGTCAAGCTGACCGATTCTCGACACATCTACCCGTCAACCCTGTTCCCAGAATAACACAAGGGAAGGCCCGATCATCGGTCGGGCCAAGCGGGATAAGTGATGATGAGTAACGCGAGAACGCTGCTGTGCGCAGTTCCGCAGCCTGCTGCGAATGTGCGTAAGACCGGAAGTCGCCGCTCTCTCCATCTTGCCCTGGCCGCAGGCCTGATCATGGGCTTCCAGGGCCTCACGGCCGGACCGGCCGCTGTGGCCACCGTCCCTACCGCCCTGCTGGCGCGGCCTGCCGCCGCTCCGCCCGTGCAGGCGGACATCACCGGCTCGGTGGTGACGGCGTCGGTGGCCTTCACCCCGAAGCTTGCCAAGGACCCAGGCCTCTTCAAGGCCATCCTGGACGGGGCCTTCTCCTTCACGAAGCCCCGCGCCGAGAAGCCCTCCTCTCCCACCATCTCGGAGACGGAAGTCGGGGATCCGGATGAGCTGATCCCCTTCAACGGCCGTAACGTGCCGCGTTGGCTGGTGCATTCCATCCTGAAGGCCGCCCATGTGACGGGCGTCGACCCGGTCTACATGATGACCCTGGCGGATGTGGAATCGAGCCTTTCGCCGGAAGCCAAGGCACCTACCTCCTCGGCTCAGGGCCTGTTCCAGTTCATCGACAGCACCTGGATCGAAACGGTCTACCAGCATGCTGCCGATTACGGGTTCAAGGCAGCCGCGGACGCGATCCGCTATGTCAATGGCGACCTCGCTGTCGACCCCAAGCACCGCGACTGGATCATGAGCCTTCGTACCGATCCCTTCTTCTCGGCGCTCATGGCCGGCGAGCTGATCAAGGACGTGGAGCGGGCCCTGCAGGCCCAAGGCGAGCGGGAACTGGCCGAGGCCGAACTCTACCTTGCCCACTTCCTGGGCGCGTCCAGCGCGGTCCGGTTCCTTGAGGTGCTGGATCAGGACCCGAACATGAAGGCCTCCAAGCTCTTCCCGAAGGCGGCTCGTGCCAATGCCGGCCTCTTCATGGACGGCAAGGGCCGCAAGCGCCGCCCTGTGAGCGTCGCAGAGCTCTACAACAAGATCGATTCGAAGATCGTCCGCCGCCTTGATCGCTATGAAGGCATCGGCCCGTATCTCGCCGAGATCACCCGTCCGGCCGAGCGCACGGCTGAAGCGACTGCCGTCGTCCAGTAAGTGGCTGGCTCCTGACGCGGGGCCACTCACCCGACCGCACTGATCGCCGATTGGGCTGAGGCCGGCAGCGTGCGGGTATGCACGAAATCTCCCTGGGCCAGATAGGCCAGCTCCTCCGGCGTGGAGGCCCGGCCCAGAACCGGGTTGCGATGCGGGAACCGCCCGAAGCGGGCGATCACGTCGACATTGGCCCTCGCCTGGCTCAGCGAGAATGCCCAGACGGGCTTGAGGTGATCCGGAGCTTCCTCGAGGGCCTGTTCCGAGATGGCAACGATGCGCCGCATCCGCTCCAGGTGATCCGGCCCCTCCGCGTGGGCGAGGGGGAGCAGATGGAAGAACCGCTCATAGGGGCTCCGCAGGGCATCGTAATGCCCGTTCCGAAGACCCTCCTCGGCGATCTTCAACGCATCCCGATCGGACGAATAGGCCTTGTCCGTGCCGGCAAAAAGGCCGCGCGGAAACTGATCCAGAACGATGATGAGGCACAGGCGGCCCTGCGGCGTTTCCAGCCAGTGATCCAGCTCGCCGCTCCTCGCCTTGCGTACGGCAGGCGCGAAGCGCGCCATCTCCGCATTGGCGCCCCCGCGCATCCACCAGGCGAGCATCTGCCAATGGGCGGCGATGTCGGCGTTTGAGAGATCGACCGGGAACCAGAACCGGTAGACCTGTTGCCAGTCCATGCGAGATGACATCGGCTCCTCCCTGAAGGAAGCCCGATGTTAAGCCACGCAGGTTCTCCCCGATGTGACCTTCATCACAGACGGATCGGCAGAAACGTCAGAACGCCTTGAAGGTGATGATCGTATGCGTGTCCGCGATCTCCGGGATGACCTGCACGTTCTCGGCGATGAAGTGGCCGATATCGACCCCGTCGTCCACGTGGAACTTGGCGAGGATGTCGTAGTTGCCGGCGGTCGAGTAGATCTCGGACGCGATCTCCCGGTCGGCGAGGGCGTTTGCGACGGCGTAGGTCTTGCCGAGCTTGCACTTGATCTCGACGAAGAAGGTCTGCATGGGCCGCTCCCGGTGGCGCTGTCTTTAAGATGCCCCTCTCATGGCATCGGCGGGACCGGCGCGCAAGCCGGTCCCAGGCAGGGGTTATGGACGTCCGATGCTGACGTATGTGAAGCCGTGGCGGCGCATCTCGTCCGGCCGGTAGACGTTGCGCAGGTCGACCACCACGGGCGAAGCGAGAGCAGCCTTCAGGCGCCGCAGGTCCAACGCCCGGAACGTATCCCATTCGGTCACGAGCACCAGAGCATCGGCGCCGCGCGCGCAATCATAGGCGTCCGTCGTGTAGGTCACGTCGGTGAGCATGGACCGGGCGGCTTTCATGCCTTCCGGATCGTAGGCTTTCACCCGCGCGCCCGCATCTTGCAGCGCCGTGATCACGTCCAGCGAGGGCGCATCGCGCATGTCGTCGGTGTTCGGCTTGAAGGTCAGACCCAGCACCGCAATGGTCTTGCCGCGCACGGAACCGCCGCAGGCGGCGATCACCTTGCGGCCCATGGCGCGCTTGCGCTGGCTGTTGACCGCCGCCACCGTCTCCACGAGGCGGATCGGCGCCTCATGGTCCTGCGCGGTCTTGATCAGGGCGAGCGTGTCCTTCGGGAAGCACGAGCCGCCATAGCCGGGACCGGCGTGCAGGAACTTGGAGCCGATGCGGTTGTCGAGCCCGATGCCCCGGGCCACGTCCTGCACGTTGGCGCCCACATGCTCGCACAGGTCCGCGATCTCGTTGATGAAGGTGATCTTGGTGGCGAGAAAGGCATTGGCCGCGTACTTCGTCAGCTCCGCCGTGCGCCGAGACATGGCGAGCACCGGGGACTGGTTGAGATAGAGCGGCCGGTAAATCTCGTTCATCACCATCTTGGCGCGCTCGTCGTCGGTGCCGATGACGATGCGGTCCGGGCGCTTGAAATCGTCAATCGCCGCGCCTTCGCGCAGGAATTCCGGGTTGGACACCACGGCGAAATCCGCATCGGGCCGGGCCTCGCGGATGATGCGCTCCACCTCGTCGCCGGTGCCGACCGGCACGGTGGATTTGGTGACGATCACCGTGTAGCCATCGATGGCCGCGGCGATGTCGCGGGCGGCCTGATAGACATAAGACAGGTCCGCATGGCCGTCGCCGCGCCGGGAGGGGGTGCCGACCGCGATGAACACGGATTCGGCGCTCCTGACCGCCTGGCCTAAATCGGTGGTGAAGGTCAGCCGCCCCTCGCGCACGTTCTTGGCAACGAGCTCGGCCAGCCCCGGCTCGAAGATCGGGATTTCGCCCCGGTTGAGGGCCTCGATCTTGGCCGGATCCTTGTCGACGCAGCAGACCTCGTGGCCGAAATCCGCAAAGCAGGCGCCGGAGACCAGGCCCACATAGCCTGCTCCGATCATCGCGACATGCATCCAAGGGCTCCCCGTTTGTTGGAGCCTTGGGTTTAGGGTGGCCAGGGCTCAGCCGCAAGCCACCGGTTGCGACGATTTCGCGGTGGCCCATTGGTAGATTGCAACAACGTCCCCTTTGACTTCTGCCGCCGGGGCCTCCACAACACCGCCGTTTTTCAAACGGGGCATTGATGGACAATCCATTTCTTGTCGAGGTCACTCGCGGCCATCTGGTCGAGTCGCGCCACAGGGGCAGCGTCTCGGTGGTGGACGCCGAAGGGGCCACGGTTCTGTCGATCGGCGATGTGGACCGGCGCGTTTTTCCGCGCTCCGCCGTCAAGGCGCTTCAGGCCATGCCGCTGGTCGAGAGCGGGATTGCGGACAAATACGGCCTCTCTGACGAGGAGATCGCGCTGGCCTGCGCGTCCCATTCGGGCGAGCCGGCCCATGTGGCAGCGGCAGAATCCATGCTGGCCAAGGCGGGTCAGGACGTGGGCTGCCTCGAATGCGGCACCCACTGGCCCATGGGCGAGGCCGCGAACCGTGCCCTGGCGGCGTCGGGAGGCAGCCCCAGCGCCCTGCACAACAACTGCTCGGGCAAGCATGCGGGCTTCGTCTGCCTCGCCTGCGGCCAGGGGGACAATCCAACGGGCTACGTGCTGGCGGACCATCCGGTCCAGCGCACCGTGCGCGATGCCCTGGAAGACATCACCGGAGCTTGTCATTCCATCGAGAAGAGCGGCATCGACGGCTGCTCGATTCCCACCTATGCAATCCGGCTTCCGTCGCTCGCCTTCGGGTTCGCGCGGTTCGGCACCGGAATCGGCCTGCCGGGCGAGGGCAGGGCCGCCGCTGCCCGCATCCGCAAGGCCGTGGCCCGCCATCCTTTCATGGTCGCCGGCACCGGCCGGTTCGACACCAAGCTGATGGAACTCCTGGGCGAGCGCGCCTTCGTGAAGGTGGGCGCGGAGGGCGTCTATTGCGCGTCGTTCCCGGAACTCGGCTACGGTGTCGCTCTCAAGGCCGATGACGGCAATGCCCGCGCGGCCGAGGCCATGATGGCAGGCCTCGCCCTGCGCTTCCTCCCCTTGAGCGACAACGAGCGCAAGGCTGTCGAGGCCTTGGCCCAACCTGTGCTCAAGAACTGGAACGGGATCGAGCTCGGGCAGATCCGGCCGACCACGGAGATCACGGGCGCGGCTTGAGCGCGCCGCCCATGCGCTCAACTGGCCTGTCGAACTAGATCCCCAGCAGCTTCACGATCTCGCTCGCTGCCGCATTGGGCGACAGGGCGCCGTCGGCGATGGCGCGCTCGATCTCCGGCACGCGGCGGCGGAGATGAGGATCGTGGGTGAGGCGCTCGTGCAGGCGCTCGTGGACGAGGGTCCACATCCACTTCGTGTCCTGCGCCCGGCGCTTCGCGGCAATCTCGCCGGTGGCCTCCAGGCGCTTGCGATGGTCGAGCACCTTGGTCCAGAGCTCGTCGAGCCCCTGGCCGGTGAGTCCCGAGACCGTCAGCACGGGCGGCGTCCAGGTGGCCGAGGCCGGGGCCAGGATGTGGAGGGCCGCCTTGTACTCGGCCGCCGCAGCCTTCGCCTTCGCGCCCGCATCGTCCGCCTTGTTGACGGCGATCAGGTCGGCCAACTCCAGAATGCCTTTCTTGATGCCCTGCAACTCGTCGCCGGCGCCGGGCAGCATGAGCACGAGAAAGAAATCGGTCAGATCGGCCACCGCCGTTTCCGACTGCCCGACGCCCACGGTCTCCACCAGGATCACATCGAACCCGGCGGCCTCGCAGAGCAGCATGGTCTCGCGGGTCTTGGCCGCGACGCCGCCTAAGGTGCCGGAGGAGGGCGAGGGGCGGATGAAGGCGTTGGGGTCGGCTGCGAGCCGCGCCATGCGGGTCTTGTCTCCGAGGATCGCGCCGCCGGTCCGCGTGGAGGAGGGATCGACGGCGAGCACGGCGACCTTGTGGCCCTTCTCGGTGAGCATGGAGCCGAGCGTATCGATGGTGGTGGACTTGCCCACGCCGGGAACGCCGGTGATGCCGATGCGCACGGCCTTGCCGGTGCGGGGCATCAGTTCCTGAAGCAGCGCCCGCGCCGCCTCCCGGTGGTCGGGACGGCGCGATTCCATGAGCGTGATGGCGCGCGCCAGCGCAGCCCGGTCGCCGCTGGCGACCATCTCGGCCGTCACTGATTTCTTTGGTGAGCCCCCGGTCATAGGGGAGCTTTAGCGCATTCAGGCGCTAGTTTCACCAGGTGATCGGGTCCATGCCGAACCGTCCCCAGGCGGGAATCTTGATCGCCGGGCGGCGCAGGTCGAGGCCGGCGACGAGGCCCATGAAGTCGAGCTCGATGCCCTCGATCCAGCCGACCGCGATGCCCGCATAGCCGCCGAGGGAGATCTGGATGCCGGTTCGGCTCGGGGTCAGGCCCACGATGTCGCGCCAGGGCTGCCAGTCCTTGCCCAGCGCCGTGGGCGGCAGGGGCGCAGCGAGTTCGGGAACCGAGCGCATCACATGGGCCACGAAGGTGTTGGAGTTCGGGCCCGGCCAGGCATTGTAGGCGCCGAAGGTCTGGTAGGGGTAGCTCGCCACGGCCTGCCGAACCTGCGGAATCAGCCGCTCGGCCTCCGAACCTTCGATCACCACCACGGGATGGGGCGCGTTGCCGAACCAGCGCCCGTCCGGCGCCCAGCCGTTGGTGCGCACCGGGCTGCCCCAGCCGACCTTGTCGTAGCGGGTGTACTGGCGCGCACCGGCTTCCTTCACCACCACCCAGGTGTGGTGGGCGAAGATGCCGCGCCAGCGCCCGACCCGCGCCGCATAGACCGCCACGATGGCCCCGGGGGCCTCGGAAGCCGCCGGCAGGAGCTTCGCGCTCGACCAATCGGCTGCCCCCCAATTCGGCGCGATATCGTCGCGCATGGCCCACCAGAGGGCATGAGCCCCCAGGGGGATGAGAAAAAGCGCAACGATGACAAGGAGAGTACGGGACAAGACGGCAAGCATCGGATGAAGGTACGGTCGGGTCCTGCCTTCATCAAGGCGCTGGGCCCTATGCTCACGTTCACCAATGCTTTACCGGGATCCGGCACGAGTGAGGGTGCCGCAGGGCTTTCGCCTTGCGCATGCCATGATCGAGGGCAAAACAGCATGACCTTCCCTGTCTCCTGTCGAATCCCGGACCTCATGCGTTTTTCCTTCTCCCGCCTCGCGATTCTCTGCCTTGCCGGCGTTGCCCTGTCCGGCTGCGTCGGGGAGGATTCGGCGCTCGTCAGCCCCGCTGCCTTCAAGATCGGCCTTGAGAGGGACCCGAAGCTGCTGATCGCCACTACGCGGCTGCCCGTGGGCGATCCGCCCCAAAAGCCCTGGTTCAGCAGCGAGCGCTCGGCCGACATGATCTTCGCGGAGGCGCGCCTGACGCCGCCGTCGGACTCGCTCCTCGGCCGCGTAACGGCGAGCGACTGGAGTATCGCCAAGGTCGACAACGTGAGCCGCAGCAACGCCGCGCAGGCCTTCGCCCAGGCGGCTTTCGGCCGCGACCTGCTGCTCTACATCCACGGCTACAAGGAAAGCTTCGAGACCGCTGCCACCTCGACGGTCGATCTCTCCGAGGGCATCAAGTTCGCGGGCGTGACCGGTCTCTTCACCTGGCCGTCTGCCGCCTCGACCTTCAGCTACGTGGCCGACCGCGAAAGCGCCATGTGGTCCCGCGACTCGCTGGAGGATCTGCTCGCCGCCATCGCCAAGACCCCGAGCGGCGGGCGCATCCACCTCGTGGCGCACAGCATGGGCACGCTGCTGACGCTGGAGACCCTGCGCATGCTGCGCGCCTCCGGCGGCGAGAGCGCCATGGAGCGCATCGGCGCGGTGGTGCTGGCGGCGCCCGACATCGACATAGACCTGTTCGCCCGCGGCCTGGAGCGTCTTGGGTCGGATGCGAAGAAGATCACCGTGATCAGCTCCACCAACGACCGGGCGCTTGCCGTCTCGAGCCGACTTGCCGGCGGCATCGTGCGGGCAGGGGCGGCCGATCGCGAGCGGCTGGAGGCCCTGGGCGTGCGCGTGGCCGACGCCTCGGAATTCGGCGGCGGCATCATCAACCACGACCTGTTCCTGTCGAACAAGGAAGTGCAGCAGGTAGTCAAGCGGGCGATCGAGCGGTCGTGAGCGACCGCTCGACAGAGCACTCTCACACGATGAGGAAGTCGTCGTAGGCGAGCTGGGCCTTCCTCACGCCGTCGAAGGTGATGGAGCCGCCGTCCGCCAGCTTGAGAACCGCATCGCCGGCGGCATCGTCCTTGATCATCCGATAGAGACCGGAAAAGTTCTTCTGGCCGGCGATCGCCTTCGTGATGCGCACCACGTCCCCGCCGAGCGGATCGAAGTCGAGGATCACGTCGTGCCCGGTCGGGCCGGTGCGATAGATGAATGTATCTGCACCGCCTCCACCCTTTAGAGTGTCGTTGCCCTTCAGGCCCTCGAGCGTGTCGTTGCCGCCATAGGCGAAGATGATGTCGTTGAGAGCCGTCGCCACCTTGTCACCGACAAGCACATTGGGGCTGTCGTTGCCCGAAATCGTCGGCTTGATGCTGGGAGCATAGGCCCGGATGTAGTCGATCTGGAACTCGGCCGGAAATACGGTCGTACTGTCCGGCGCACCGGGCCAGTTGCCGCCGACAGCGAGACCCGCGAGGAGGTACATCGGCTCGTTCATGCCCGCCGGCGTCGCCATGGAAAACACCTGGGTGCCGTCGAGATAATAGGTGATCGTATCGGCGGTCCACAACGTGCCGTAGCTATGGAAGCCGTCCGAGAGATCGACCCCAGTAGAGATCCCCTGCGTCTTGAAGGCATGCTTGCCCGTGGCATCCTTCCAGTGCGAGCCGACGTAATAGGTCGATGGGTCGTGGCCGAGCAGTTCCAGCACGTCGATTTCCGGCGGCCAGTTGCCGCTCTGCGGCAGCAGCCAGAAGGCCGGCCACAGGCCCTGGCCGGAGGGCACCTGGGCTGAAATCTCGAAGTAGCCGTAGGTCTGCGAGAAGGTGCTGTGGGTATTGATGAGCCCTGAAATGTAAGGAAGGCCATCCGTCAGGCTGGTGTCCGGAGAAGGCCGGGCCGTGATGGTCAGGATGCCGTCGCCAGCCTCATGGGGATCAGCCTCGATGCTGAAAGGGTCGAGATGCGGGTTCTGCTGAATCACCGCCGTCGAGCGGTCGGCAAAATACTGCATCTCGCCATTGCTGGCGAGCGAGCGCCCGCCCCACCAGTACTTCGTGCCCCAGACTGAGGTATTGAGATAGCTGCCCGTGAACTCGTCGGAAAAGGTCAGCGTGTAATTATCGAGATTGATGGCCATGGGATCCCCGCAATCGCTTTAAAAAACTGCAGGAAGCTTCCCATGCGGAATCTTACCGATCAATGAAACGGGCGGTGTAACTCGCCCGGGCCGGCGAGGTCGGATCCCTTATCTGTTCAGAGGGTTAGCGCGGCGTTGATAGGCTCCGGATCGCCACGGGCAGGGGCGGAGAGGCAGCGCTATTCCGCCGCCTGCTTCGGCCCGTATCCGAGCCTATGGTTGAGATCCTCGATCAGGTTCACGGCGGCATCCGCGATCACGGTTCCGGGCGGGAAGATCGCCGAGGCGCCGGCTTTGGTGAGCGCGTCGAAATCCTGCGGCGGGATCACGCCGCCGACCACGATCATGATGTCCTCACGCCCGTACTTGGCGAGTTCGCCCTTCAGCTCCGGCACCAGGGTCAGGTGGCCCGCCGCCAGCGATGAGACGCCGATGATGTGCACGTCGTTTTCGATGGCCTGACGGGCCGCTTCCGCAGGGGTTGCGAAGAGCGGGCCGATGTCCACGTCGAACCCGAGATCGGCAAACGCCGAGGCGATCACCTTCTGGCCCCGGTCGTGACCATCCTGGCCCATCTTGGCCACGAGAATGCGCGGGCGGCGCCCGTCGTCATGCTCGAACTGCTCGACGAGATTGCGGACCTTCTCCACGGCTGGCGACGCCATGCCGACCTCCCGTTTGTACACGCCCGAGATCGCCTTGATCTCGGCCCGGTGACGGCCCCAGACCTTTTCCAGAGCATCCGAAATCTCCCCCACGGTCGCCTTGGCGCGGGCGGCCTTTACGGCGAGATCGAGCAGATTGCCATTGCCCGCAGCACCCTGCGACAGGGCGGCGAGCGCCGCATTGACATCGGCCTGGTTGCGGTCGGCTTTGAGGCGCTTCAGCTTCTCGATCTGGCTCGCGCGCACGGCGGCGTTGTCCACCTTCAGGATGTCGATAGAGGCCTCGTCCGTCGACTTGAAGCTGTTCACACCGATGATCTTCTGGTGGCCGGAATCGATGCGCGCCTGCGTGCGGGCGGCGGCCTCCTCGATCTTGAGCTTCGGAATGCCGGCCTCGATGGCCTTCGCCATTCCCCCTAAGCTCTCCACCTCCTGGATGTGCGCCCAGGCCTTTTGGGCAAGTTCGTAGGTCAGCCGCTCGACATAGTAGGAGCCGCCCCACGGATCGATGATGCGCGTGGTGCCGCTTTCCTGCTGCAGGAAGAGCTGCGTGTTGCGAGCGATGCGCGCAGAGAAATCGGTGGGAAGCGCCAGCGCTTCGTCGAGCGCATTGGTGTGCAGTGACTGGGTGTGGCCCTGCGTTGCCGCCATCGCCTCGATGCAGGTGCGTGTGACGTTATTGAACACGTCCTGCGCGGTGAGCGACCAGCCGGAAGTCTGCGAATGCGTGCGCAACGGCAGCGACTTCTCGCTCTGCGGGTTGAAGCCCTTCACCAACTTCGCCCAGAGCAGGCGCGCGGCGCGCATCTTGGCCACCTCCATGAAGAAGTTCATGCCGACCGCCCAGAAGAACGACAGGCGCGGCGCGAACTGGTCAATGGTGAGGCCTGCTGCAATGCCGGCGCGGATGTACTCGACGCCGTCAGCCAGCGTGTAGGCGAGTTCCAGGTCCTGCGTCGCGCCCGCTTCCTGCATGTGGTAGCCGGAGATCGAGATGGAGTTGAACTTCGGCATGTTCGCGGACGTGTAGGCGAAGATGTCCGAGATGATGCGCATCGATCCTTTGGGCGGGTAGATGTAGGTGTTGCGCACCATGAACTCTTTGAGGATGTCGTTCTGGATCGTGCCCGACAACTTGGAGGCCGGTACGCCCTGTTCCTCGGCCGCGACGATGTAGAGCGCCAGAATCGGCAGCACCGCGCCGTTCATGGTCATCGACACGCTCATCTGATCGAGCGGGATGCCGGCAAACAGCGTGCGCATGTCGTAGATGGAATCGATGGCCACACCCGCCATGCCCACGTCGCCCGACACGCGCGGATGGTCGGAATCGTAACCGCGATGGGTCGCGAGATCGAAGGCGACCGACAGGCCCTTCTGGCCGGCAGCCAAGTTGCGGCGGTAGAAGGCGTTCGAATCCTCGGCCGTGGAGAAGCCCGCATATTGGCGCACGGTCCAGGGCTGGTTGACGTACATGGTCGGGTAGGGGCCGCGCAGGTATGGCGCGATGCCCGGATAGGTGTCGAGGAAGTCGAGCCCGGCGCGATCCTCAGGGCCATAGGATCCCTTCACCGCAATGCCCTCCGGCGTCAGCCACGGCTCGGCCTGGGCCTGCGGAGAGGATGCCTGGGGAGCGTCGGAAAAGGCGACGCTCGAAAAATCCGGGATGCTGGTCATGGGATGAAGCGGATGCCCTTGCCGGTGAAAACGGATCGAATGAGGTGCATTCTAGGGCATCCCTATGCGCGATGCTATCGGCGCAAGGTCTGAGCCGAGCGGAACCTCAATGTCATCCCCGGCGAGCCGAAGGCGGGGGGAGGGGATCCACTTTCACGCTCTGCAATATGGATTCCCTTCCCCTCCGCTGCGCTCCGGACCGGAATGACAAGGGTGTGTCACCCCCGTTTCTCGGCATTCCAGTAGCCGGAGCAGACCCGTCCGCCCGAGGTCGTCCAGGTGCCGCGCCCCGTAGCTCCAGACAGCCGGCCCGAAACATTGGCCCTATCCTGTCCCCGCGAGATGCTCGCGGAAACGGAGCCGTTCTGCTGCACGCGGCCGCTGACGTTGAAGTTCTCCGGGCCGCCATAGCGGGCCTGGCCGTTCTGGACGACGACCGCGTAGCGGTAGGCGCGGTCGCAGGCGCCCTGTTCGGTGACGACCTCCACGCTCCAGTTGCCGTCGAACCGGTTGGTTTGGGCTTGGGCCTGGGGAACCACTACAAGGGTCGCCATGACGGCACCGCCAAGCCAGGAAAGAACACGCATCAAACACTCCTGAAACAACATTGGGTTGGTTGAACCAACGTGGGTGTTTCGGGCGGGGTTCCTCTTCATGGCAGACGGTCGCAGGCACGAAAAAGCCGCCGCATCATCGATGCGGCGGCTCGAGATAAGCGCGGCCGGTCAGCTTTGCGCCACGCTGGAGCGCTTCTGGGCATTCCAGCGGCCGGAGCAGCCGTAGGAATCGACCTTCCAGACGCCCGAACCGGACTGGCCCGCCAGGCTGCCCGAGGCCTGAGCCTGCGCGGAGCTGCGGCGGACCGCTAGGCTCACGGAGCCGTTGGAGGCGATCTGTCCGCTGATCTGCGCCGGGGTGTCGCCGGGACTGCCGTGGTAGCGGACATTCCCCTGCTCGACGGTGATGGCATAGGTGTTGGTGCCGCAGATGCCGGAGTCGGTCACCATCTGCACCTGCCAAGTGCCGTCGTGCTTGTTCTTGGGGGCGGCCAGGGCCGCGCTTGTGCAAATCATGCCGAGGCTGAGGGCCGCAGCCGAAATCTTCATGAACGTCATAACCGTGATCCTCCCGATTGCCGGCCGGGAGGAAAATCTCAAGGCTCCGCGCAGGCCGTGTCGAGGGCCTCGGCGAGGATCTTGAGGGTATCGCACCCGGTAAAAATAAAGGTTGTGATGCCGGCCTCGGTCAGCTCTTTTTGATCTTCCCCGGGGCGGCCAGCCAGGAACATAAGTTTTGTTCCCGCCTGCTGCAAGGTCCTTGCTGTCGCAGGGGCATGAAGTTTGTAAATCTCGTCAGTAGAGCAGATGCAGCTAATCTTGGCTTTACTATCGATGAATGCCTGTTCAGTTTCTTTCTGGTCCGTTAATCCCTCGTTCATCATGGCTTCCATGCCTCCGGCCTCAAAGAAGTTCTTGGCGAAGGTTGCGCGGGCAGTGAAGTCCGCGATGGAGCCGAGGTTCGCGAGAAACACCTTCGGCCGCTCTCCGGTTTTCGCCCGGTAGGCGTCCGAGCGGTCGCGCAGGCGTTCGAAAGGCTCGGCGACACGGACCGAGGGCAGGGGTGCGACCGCCACGGCTTCCGGCGCGGCAGCCGTGGCAGCAAGCTGCGGCAGCGTTGCTCCATCAGCAGCCATCTTCACGAGAGTCGGGAAGGGAGTCTCTGCTCCCCCTTTTCCCTCCCCCTTGTGGGGAGGGGCAGGGGTGGGAGTGTGAGCGCTGGACTGGACCAGCGGAGCGCCGACACCCCCACCTCCAACTCCTCCCCACAAGGGGGAGGAGGGCTTGTCCGGCATCGGCATCAGCACCGTCACGCCCGCTTCGTTGATGTTCGGGAATTCGCTCGTGCCGGTGATCGGCTCCCTGCGGGTGGCCACGGCCTTCTCCCGCTGGGCGCGCACGGCGGCGATGCGGGCCTGCAGCGTGCCGCTCTTCAGGCTCTCCAGGATGCCGCCCTCGCGCTCGATCTCCTGGAACAGCCCCCAGGCCTTCTCGCAGAGCGCATCGGTGAGCGCCTCGAACCCGCCGGCGCCGGCTGCCGGATCGGCTACGCGGGCGAGGTTGGACTCGTCGAGCAGGATCAACTGAGTGTTGCGCGCAACCCGGCGGGCGAAGGCATCGGGCAGGCCGAGCGCGGTCGTGAAGGGCAGCACCGTGACCGCGTCCGCGCCGCCGATGCCAGCCGAGAAGGCCGCAACCGTGGTGCGCAGCATGTTCACCCACGGATCGCGCCGCGTGGTCATGCGCCAAGCGGTTTCCGCATGCAGGCGGATCGGCTTCGGCTCCAAACCGCAGGCCTGCTCGATCCGTGCCCAGAGCCGGCGCAGGGCTCGCAGCTTCGCGACGGTGAGGAACTCGTCTGCATCGGCCACGAGCAGGAAGGAGAGCGCCCGGCGTGCCGCATCGAGCGAATGTCCTGTGGCTTCCAGGCCGCGCAGATAGCTCAGGCCCGTCGCCAGCACGGCCGCGAGCTCCTGCGCCTCGCTGGCGCCGGCTTCGTGATAGGCACGTCCATCGGCCAGGAAAGCACGGCCGGCGAAGCCCTTGGACGTCAGGTGGGCGAGGGTGTCGCCCATACGCTGCGCCATCGCGTCCCAAGCGGCCGACATCCGGCCCATGGCCGCCATGGCCCCGACAGGATCGAGGCCAAGATCGAGCGAGAGATCGGAGAGGGTGTGGCCGCGCCGCTCGGCGAGCGCCAGCACCAGCGCTGCTATCTGGCGGCCGTGTCCGCCGGCATCGACGCGCAGGTGAATGAGGTCGAGCATGACGTCGTTGAGCGTCCGGTCGAGATCCTCGACGGAGTTGATCTGCACCCCGAAACCACGCGCCGCGGGAGCCTTTCCGGTGACGAGAGTCAGCGCATCGGCGCCGCCTTCAAGGTCGAGGAGCGCCAGCTCGTTCGCCTTGACCGGATCGGGATGATCGACCCGCTGCGACACGCGCCAGCGGCCAGCCTGTTCTCGCGCCACCGGCGCGGAGCCTTCCGCCTTCGGGTAGAGCGGCTGAATCGCGATGCCGTCATGGCTGCGGGCGACGAGCTTCTTCTCGAAGTCGGCGCCCTTCAGCACGCCCTCGACCAGCCTGAGCCATTGCTCGCGGGTCGCTTGCGGAAAATCGGCGGCGAGAGAGAGATCGTCCATGGAGGCCTCGTCCGGAGCACGGCTGCGCGAATGGCGCGGACAATACCGGGAGGAGGGGGCGGTGGGAATGCCCCAAAGGATGGGGATGAGACAGCGTCATCCTGAGGCTGCGCAGCCTCAGGATGACGAGCTTTGGGCGATCAGACGAACTGCGACAGACCCGGAATCGAGCCGACGATGGGGCCCATCACATCCTCGCCGGCCTTCTCGCGGCCGTAGGTGAAGAGCTCCTTGCCCAGCGGCTGCATCTGGCCCATGGACACGCCGATGCCCATGAGCTGGCCGCCGAGCGCCATCACGCCGCCGCCCATAGAGCCCATCATGCCCATGAGACCGCCGCTGGCGCCGGTCTTGCCCTCCTCGATGGCGTCCATTGCACCCGGAAGAGCCTGGATCAGCTGATTGACCTCGTTCTGGGGGCCCTCTTTCTGGAGGTAGCCGAGAATGATGCCGATTGCCTTGCGGGCGGTGGCCTGGTCGAGACCGGTCTTCTGCGTCACACGGGCGATGAGCTCTTCCATCTGATTCTCCTGAAACTGGAACGGGGCCGATAGTTCAAATCTGAACTGTTTAATCAAGAATTCCGAGAGTGGAAACTCGCGGCAACGCTTCTAAGATCCATCAAGAAAATCTGGAGAGACGCGATGCTGCAGGACGGGAAAATTTTCATCGGGAAGAGCACGAAACCCGAATATCTCGATCTCAGGCTCGCCAACCGGCACGGCCTCGTGACCGGGGCCACGGGCACGGGCAAGACCGTCTCCCTGCAGGTGCTGGCCGAGGGCTTTTCCAACGCGGGCGTTCCGGTCTTCGCCGCCGACATCAAGGGCGATCTCTCCGGCATGGCCGCTCCCGGCAACGGCAAGGAACCCCTGGTCCGGCGCGCCAAGGACATCGACGTCGAGTACGTGCCGGACAAGTTCCCTGTCGTGTTCTGGGATTTATTCGGCGAGCAGGGGCATCGGGTGCGGGCGACGATCTCCGAGATGGGGCCGCTGCTGCTCTCGCGCCTGCTCGATCTCAACGATACGCAGGAGGGCGTGCTCAACATTGTCTTCCGCATCGCCGACGAGCAGGGGCTCCTGCTGCTCGACCTGAAGGACCTGCGCGCGCTGCTGCAACTCGTCTCCGACAATGCCAGCCAGCTCACCACCACCTACGGCAATGTGTCGAAGGCTACCATCGGCACTATTCAGCGCCAGCTCCTCGTGCTGGAGAACCAGCAGGGCGACGAGTTCCTCGGCGAGCCGGCGCTCGACATCAAGGACCTGATGCGCACCGATCGCGACGGGCGCGGCATCGTCAACATCCTGGCGGCGGACAAGCTCATGAGCAATCCGCGCCTCTACGCCACCTTCCTCCTGTGGCTCATGTCGGAACTCTTCGAGGAACTGCCCGAGGTAGGCGATCTCGACCAGCCCAAGATGGTGTTCTTCTTCGACGAGGCGCATCTGCTGTTCAACGATGCGCCGAAGGCCCTGGTCGAAACGGTGGAGCGCGTGGTGCGTCTCATCCGCTCCAAGGGCGTCGGTGTCTATTTCCATCACCCAGAACCCGATCGACGTTCCCGAAAGCGTGCTGGCGCAGCTCGGCAACCGGGTGCAGCATGCGCTGCGCGCCTATACCCCGCGCGAGCAGAAAGCCGTGCGGGCGGCGGCCCAGTCCTTCCGGGAGAATCCTGCCTTCGACACGCAGAAGGCCATCACCGAACTCGGTGTCGGCGAGGCGCTGGTCTCGACCCTCGAGGGCAAGGGAGCGCCCTCCATGGTGGAGCGCACGCTGATCGCGCCGCCCATGGCGCAGGTCGGGCCGATCGCATTGACCGAGCGCCAGCAGATCATCGCATCGAGCCCTATGAAGGGAAAATACGATCAGTCCATCGATGTGGAATCGGCCTATGAGATGCTCGCCAAGCGCGCCGAGCAGGCGGCTGCCGAGGCGAAGGCAGCGGAAGGGGGTGGCGGCATCCTCGACATGCTGGGCGGCCTCTTCGGTGCCGGCCCGCAGCGCAAGGGCTCCATGACGGTCGGCCAGCGCGTCACCCGCGAGGTGACGCGGACCATCGTCAACCAGACGGTCGGCAATCTCGCGGCCGAGATCGGCAAGTCCATCGGCGGCCGCCAGGGCAGCTCCATCGGACGCGCCATCGTGCGGGGGACTTTGGGTGGTTTGTTGAGACGCTAGAGAGATGCGTCATCCCGGGGCTGCGGAGCAGAACCCGGGATCGCTGGACGAGAATGGCTCGACTCGCCCTCCTCCCTACAAGGGGGAGGGAAACACGCACCACATCCTGTACCCGATCCCGGATCTGCGCTCCGTCCGGAACGACGGTTTGGGCAGATGCCTCTTGCAGCTCACCTCTGTTGGATGCACCTTGTCGGCCGCCATACACACCAACACAGGGCCACCATGTCCCAGCTCGACCAAGTTCTGCAGCGTATCGATTCCGACCTCGATTCCTCCCTGGAGCGCCTGTTCCAGTGGCTCAAGGTTCCGTCCATCTCCACCGATCCCGCCTACAAGGACCATTGCCGCACGGCCGGCCAGTGGCTCGTCGACGAGCTGAAGAACATCGGCATCGAAGCTTCCTTGCGCGAGACGGGCGGGTACCCGGCCGTGGTCGGGCACGCCAAGGGCGACGCGAAGCTGCATGTGCTCTTCTATGGACACTATGACGTGCAGCCCGTCGATCCGCTGGAGCTGTGGGAGACGCCGCCCTTCGAGCCGCGCATGATCACGCTGCCCGACGGCCGCAAGGCCATCAGCGCCCGCGGCTCCTCCGACGACAAGGGGCAGGTGATGACCTTCGTCGAGGCCTGCCGCGCCTGGAAGGCCGTGACGGGCTCGCTGCCGATCAACATCACCTTCTTGGTCGAGGGCGCGGAGGAGGACGGCTCCAAGTTTCTCCCTGAGTTCATCGAGGCCAACAAGGACGAGCTGAAGGCCGACGTGGCCCTCGTCTGCGACACGGGCATGTGGGACCAGAACACGCCCGGCATCACTTCTTCCTTACGCGGTATGGTCTATGAGGAGATCATCGTCCGCTGCGCTGACCGCGACCTGCATTCCGGCACCTTCGGCGGCGCGGCACGCAACCCGATCCATGTGCTGTCGAAGATCATCGCGGCCCTCCACGACGACACTGGCCGGATCACCATTCCCGGCTTCTACGACGGCGTGCACGAGACGCCCACGCAGGTGCTGGAGCAGTGGCGGGGCCTGAACCTCACGGAGGAGGAGTTCCTCGGGCAGGTCGGCCTCAAGCATTCGGCCGGCGAGAAGGGCCGCATGCTCATCGAGCAGATCCAGTCGCGCCCCACCTGTGACGTGAACGGCATCATCGGCGGCTATACGGGCGAAGGCACCAAGACGGTGATCGCGTCGGAGGCACGCTGCAAGGTCTCGTTCCGCCTCGTGGGCGATCAGGATCCGGTTGCGATCTCCAAGAATTTCGAGGCCTTCGTGCGCGAGCGTATTCCCGCCGATTGCTCGGTGGAGTTCATCCATCACAAGGGTTCGCGGGCGCTCGCCCTGCCGCACGACTTCCCGGCCATCACGGCTGCGAAGTCCGCTTTGCACGACGAGTGGAAGAAGGATCCTATCGTCATCGGCATGGGCGGCTCGATCCCGGTGGGCGGAGACTTCAAGCGCACTCTGGGAATGGACACTCTGTTCGTCGGCTTCGGCCTCGACGACGACCGCATCCACTCGCCGAACGAGAAGTACGACCTCAACAGCTTCCACAAGGGCACTCGGTCGTGGGCGCGCATCCTGGCCGCGATGGCGAAGTAAGCCTGACACCAACTATCACTCCGGGGCGGCCAAAAACCGAGCCCGGAGTCCATAAACACCGGATTTCTTATAAGGGTGCTGCGGTTCACGTAGCGCCCTTTTTTCATGCCGTCAGCGGATGTGGATTTCCACGCCTTCGGCGCGGCCCTTCGGGTCGGGCTCCGCTGCGCGGCCCCGGAATGACAGTGGGAAACTCAAACCAACTGCTCAAGTGAAGAAATCACTGCGCTTGGAGGAAGCTCCTCGTACTCGTCCGGAAGGCCGAGCCGGTTGACCCAGACAGGTGTGAACCCGAATGCGGCTGCGCCGGCGATGTCCCAGCGGTTGGACGACACGAATACGACTTCGCCTGCCGTGACGGATAGAGCCTGCAGCACGAGATCGTAGGTTTGCGGGCTCGTCTTGAAGATCTGCATGGCATCGACGGACAGAACCACATCGAGATTCTCGGAAAGGTTCGCCGAATCCACTGCCGCGTTCAGCATGCCGGGATCACCATTCGACAGGATGCCTGTGTGAAGGCTGCGGGCGCGCAAGGCCTGCAGGGTCTGCTGAGCCTCCGGATAAGCATCAAGCGTGCGATAGGCTTCGAGCAGAAGCGGTCTCAACGAGCTGTCTATGTCCGGAAATCGTGCAATGGCATAGTCCAGGGCCTGTTCCGTCAATGTCCAGAACGGTTCGTAGCGGCCGGCCAGCGACAGCACCCATGAATATTCGAGCTGCTTCGTGCGCCAGATCTCCGAGAAACGCACCGCATCTGGCCCGACCTGAGCCATATGGCGGCCAACGGCCGAGTGCACGTCGAACAATGTTCCATAGGCGTCGAAGATGACGGCCTTGGTTTGGGCGGGGATAAGGCTAGGGCTGCTCATGAAGGGGAGATTTTCACTAGGCGCGGACGATGGCAAGCCGGCCAATGATCAGCCCTTCTCATGGAACCCATCACAAGACTTCATGTCCCAGCCCCGAGCCCGGCGATTGACGGTTGCAGGCGCAGGCGTTTCGATAGGGCAGAATTTCTGACCGATTAAGGATGGGACACGTGGCTTGGTATTCACAAACCTGGAACTGGTTCAACGGCGCTTGGCATGAGGGCAATCCGCCCCTGATCGGGCCGCGCTCGCACGTGTCCTGGCTCGGCTCCTCGGTGTTCGACGGCGCCCGCGTGTTCGAGGGCGTGGCGCCCGACCTCGACCTGCACTGCGAGCGCGTGAACCGCTCGGCGCTGACCATCGGGCTCAAGCCCACCATGGAGCCTCGGGCCATCATGGATCTCGTCCGCGAGGGCGTGAAGAAGTTCGCGCCCGGCACGGCGCTCTATGTGAAGCCCATGTACTGGGGCGAGGCCGAGGGCTTGTCCACCATCGCGCCGGACCCGGAATCGACCCAGTTCTGCCTGTCCCTGTTCGAGGCACCGATGCCGGTGCCGGGCGGAACCTCGCTGACGAAGTCGAGCTTCCGCCGTCCGACCCTCGAATCCATGCCGACCGATGCGAAGGCCGGCGCCCTCTACCCCAACAACGCCCGCGTGATCCGCGAGGCGAAGGAAAAGGGCTTCGACAACGCGCTGGTCTGCGACGCGTTGGGCAACATCGCCGAGACCGCGACATCCAACGTGTTCATGGCCAAGGACGGCGTTGTCCATACGCCCTATCCGAACGGCACCTTCCTCAATGGCATCACCCGCCAGCGCGTGATCCAGCTCCTGCGCGACGACGGTGTGCAGGTGGTCGAGGGCACCCTGCGCTACGAGGATTTCGCCAGCGCCGACGAGATCTTCATCTCGGGCAACTATTCCAAGGTGATGCCGGTGCTGCGCATCGATTCCCGCGATCTCCAGCCCGGCCCGTTCTACCGCCGCGCCCGCGAGCTCTACTGGGCCTTCGCCCACGACAAGGGGATCCTCAAGGCGGCCTAATGGCTTTGGGGAGTTCTTCCCCAGCGTCATCAATCCGTCGTCGATCTGTCAACGGACGGACATCGGGCTTCTGCAAGAGCAGCCTCGCTTCAACAAGCAAACGAGGTTTCCCCGATGTCCGTCCGTCTTCTCGCGGCCCTGCCGCTCACCGTGCTGCTCGGCACAAGCGCCTTGGCTCAGCAGCAATTCCCGGCCGTTCTCGCCGGCCACGCGGTTCTGCCCGCCCTGAGCTTCGTTGATGCGCCGGCGGATGCTCCCGCGGATCTGAAGGTTTCGGGCAAGTTCACGACTGGCAAGCGCGTCGAGGCTCTTGGAACGATCGAGGGCACCTCGGGCGACCGGCCGACCGGCGTAAAGCTGCCTTTTCGGGGCCAACCGCTCCAGGGTCACTCAGGAATCAAGTCCGTGGGGGACGGAACGTTCTGGGTCGTCGTAGACAACGGTTTCGGCTCTAAGGCCAACTCGCCCGATGCGATGCTTTATCTCAACCGCTATCGCGTGGACTGGAACCAGGGTTCGGTCGAGCGCCTCGAAACAGTGTTCTTGCACGATCCGGACAAGAAGGTCCCGTTCCGCATCGCCAACGAGGCGAGCGAGAAGCGCTATCTCACGGGCGCCGATTTCGATCTTGAGAGCTTCCAACCCATCGGCGACAAGATCTGGATCGGCGATGAGTTCGGGCCGTACCTGATCAAGGCCGACCGCACCGGCAAGATTGAAGCCGTCTACGAGACGCTGGTCGACGGTAAGCCGGCGCGCTCGCCCGATCACTATGCGGTCACGACGCCGGCAATCCCCACCGGCGCCGTGAATTTCAACGTGCGCCGCTCCAAGGGCTATGAGGGCATGGCCGCATCCAAGGACGGCAAGTTTCTCTACGCGCTTCTCGAAGGCCCCGTCTGGGATGCCGAGAAGAAGCAGTGGGAGATCGTCGACGGTCGCGAATATCTGCGTATCTTCGAGTTCGACGTCGCTTCTGAGAAGTGGACGGGCCGCCATTGGAAATATGCTCTCGACCAGAATGGTCTCGCCATCGGCGACTTCAACATGATCGACTCCACCACGGCGCTCGTCATCGAGCGCGACAACGGCGAGGGAACTGCGGACAGGGCCTGCCCGCAGGGCGAGAAGCGTCCCGACTGCTTCCAGGACCCGGCGAAGTTCAAGCGCATCGTCAAGATCGAGCTGTCGGACGCCAACGTGAACAACGTTGTCCGCAAGATCGGCTATGTCGACCTGATGCAGATCGCCAATCCAAACAAGAAGGCCAGGAAGCCCCTCAACGACACGGTGCTGACCTTCCCGTTCTTCACCATCGAGAACGTGGATTTGGTGGATGACCGCCACATCGTTGTCGGCAACGACAACAACTTGCCCTTCTCATCGAGCCGCGAGCCGACCAAGCAGGACGATAACGAAGTCGTCCTGCTCGACGTCGCGGACCTCCTGAAGGCGCGTTGAGCGGATCCCGGCTCAACATATTTGTGATCGTGTGAAGCGGCGGTTTCCGCCGCTTCATGCCCTAAATGGCTTCGGCATCGTGCCCCACGACGGAGCCCCCGATGCGGTTTATCCTGCGAAGCCTCGTGGCCTTGAGCCTCCTGACGGCCCCTGCCGCGGCGGAATCGGTCGACTTGGAGCTGGTTTTCGCCGCCGACGGGTCCGGCTCCATCGACAATGAGGAACTGCGCCTTCAGCGCCAGGGTTGGGCCGATGCACTGACCAGCCCCGACGTGCTCAACGGCATCAAGGACGGCCCCCTCGGGGCCATTGCGGTCGCCTTCATGGAATGGGGCGGGCCGAGCTCCCAGGTGCTGATCGTCGACTGGCACGTGATCCGCGACGAGGCCAGCGCAAGGGTGTTCGCCGACAAGCTCCTGAGCGCTCCCCGAGGCGCGACCGGCTACAACTCCATCTCCAACGCCATCGACTTCTCCGTGCGACTCGTCGAGGGCAATGCCCATGAGGGCACGCGCAAGGTGATCGACGTGTCGGGGGACGGTCCGAACATGAACGGCCGCTCCCTGGAGCAGGTGAGGGCGGAGGCCCTGGCCAAGGGCTTTACCATCAACGCGCTCGCCATCCGCCGCCCCGGCAGCGGTCGTCCAGGCGGACCCGGCGGCATGTCGCTGGAGGATTATTACGCGCAGAATGTCATCGGAGGTCCCGGCTCCTTCGTCGAGATCGCCAACGAGACGCAGCCCTTTGCGCTGGCCGCGCGCCGCAAGCTCCTGACGGAGATTGCCGGCACGGGAGGCACGACGCGCCACGCCAGCCGCTAGATGGCGATGGCTTGAGGACAAGCCTGCCTGAACTGCTAGAGTTGGCCCATGGCGAATCTCGAAGACTGGATCATCGATCAGGGGCTGCACGGGTCGGACATGGCCACCCTGCTCTCTGGGGTTGCCGAGCGGCTGGTGGGCGATGGCATTCCCCTGGTCCGGGCCTATATCGCGCTGCCGACCGTCAACCCGACGATCCGCGTCTATACCCATCTGTGGACCCGCTCCGCCGGCACGGTCGTGGAAGGGGTCTCGCACGAGCGCAACGCGGATGCCTTCGAGGTGAGCCCCTTCGCCTACATGATGCGCACCGAGCAGGAGAGCTGCCATTGGCTCATCAACGGCGCGGATGCAGACCTGTTCGGCGTGTTCGAGGATGTGAGAGCCTTAGGGGGTACGGATTACCTGGCGCGTCTCATCAGCTTCGGCAACACCAGCGCGCCCGACCTGCGGGGCATTGGGGCTGCCTTCTCGACCAGCCGTCCCGAAGGCTTCCGACCGGAGGAGATCGCCCGGATCGATGCGCTCCTGCCGCTCCTGGGCCTTGCAGCCTACCGCATGACCCTGTTCGACCTCACGGTGGCGATGCTCGACACCTATGTGGGCCTCTCGGCCGGCCGGCGCGTGCTCAGCGGGGCGATCCGGCGCGGCTCCGGCACGACCATCGAGGCGGCTTTGCTCTTTGCCGATCTCAGGGGCTTCACGACACTCGCGGACACGGCGGGTCTGGATCTGATCGCCCGGCTCGACCGGCACCTGGAGGCTATGGCGGATCCGGTGGCGGAGCAGGGCGGCGAGGTTCTCAAGTTCTTGGGCGACGGTCTCCTGGCCGCTTTCCCGATCACAGAGGAGCGGTCGCATGAGAGTGCCTGCGCGGCGGCGATCCGGGCGGCGCAGGCGGCGCTCGAGCGCAACGAAGCCGTCAACCGCGAGCACGAGACGCCGCTCAGCCTCGACATCGCGCTCCATTGCGGAGACGTGTTCTACGGCAATATCGGGGCTGCCGGGCGCCTCGATTTCACGGTAATCGGTCCTGCGGTCAATGAGGCAAGCCGCACGGAGGCCCTGTGCGGCGCCCTCGATTGTTCGATCATCCTGTCCGACCGGGTTGCCTCGGTGAGCCCGGTGCCGGTCCGCTCCCTCGGCAGCCACCGCCTGCGGGGTATCGCGGCGGAGCGGGAGCTGTTCACGCTGGCAGACGTCAGCGGCGCGACAGCCTGACGCCCAGCACCTTCAGGCCTGCGAGTAGTATGCCGCCATAGAGGAGCGCGCCGGCCGTCCCGAGGATCGCAAGCAGGATCTCGCTGTTCCAGGCAGGGAGCCGGACGGTCCACTCCGACAGCGGGATCGGGGCGAACCAGGCAAAGGCCCCCAGCAGCAGGCTTGCAACGGCGACGGCGGCTGCGGTGCGGCCCAGGGTGCCGCCCGGAGCCATCCAGTCCCGCCGCAGGGCGAGAAGCACGAGGAGACCCAGATTGACCCAGATGCCGATAGCCGTGGCAAGCGCCAGGCCGACCACGCCGTAGGGGCCGGTCAGGACGATCTTCAGCGCCACGTTGACCGCCACAGCCGTGAGCGAAGCGATGAGCGGCGTCACCGTGTCGGAGCGGGCATAGAAGCTCGCCACCGCCGAGCGGATGAGCACGGCCGGGGGCAGGCCGAGGGCATAGGCCGCGAGCACCGCGCCGGAGCGCTCGGCGGCGGCGGCATCGAAGGCGCCGCGCTGGAACAGGGCCGACATGATCAGGTCGGGCATGATGACGAAGGCCACCACGAAGGGCGCCGCCAGCGCCAGGGTCAGCCCGACGGCCCTGTTCTGCGCGCCGTGGGCGCCGGTCACGTCACCGGCGGCGATGCGGCGGCTCATCTCCGGCAGCAGCACGGTGCCGGCGGCGATCCCGATCACCCCGAGAGGGAGCTGATAGATGCGTTCGGCATAGTAGAGCGAGGCGACCGCGCCTGTGGGCAGCAGCGAGGCGATGATCGTGTCGGCGAAAAGGGCAAGCTGCACGCCTGCCGAGCCGATGACCGCCGGCCCGAGCACCTTGAAGAAGTGCTTCATGGCCGGATCGAAGCGCGGTGCCGCAATCGTCGGCGCGACGCCCAGGCGCTTCGCGGAAAACCAGACCAGCAGCAGTTCGAGCACGCCTGCGACTGTGACGCCCCAGGCCGCGGCATAGCCCGCATTCGGGAAGAGGAACGCAACCGCCAAAGCCACCACGATGGAGACGTTGAGGAGCACGGGCGCGGCGGCCGCTGCTGCGAAGCGCTCATGGGCGTTGAGGATACCCGACAGGATTGTCACCAAGGTGACGAAGAGAAGGTACGGAAAGGTGATGCGGGTCAGCGTCACCGCCAGGTCGAATTTGGCCGGATCCTCCGAGAAGCCGGGAGCGAGCAGGCTCACCACCACGGGCATGCCGATGAGGGCCGCCACCAGCAGCACAACCTGCACGATCAGCATGAGTGTGCTGATGCGGCTCGCGAATGAGCGGGCGGGCGCGGCGCCCCCCCGTTCGAGCACGCCCGCATAGGTGGGCAGGAAGGCGCTGTTGAACGCACCCTCGCTGAAGATCGCCCGAAAGTGGTTGGGGATGCGGGAGGCGACCACGAAGGCGTCGGCGATGGGACCTACGCCCATGACGGCCGCCAGCACCACGTCACGGATGAAGCCTGTGAGACGGGAAACGAGCGTCCAGCCGCCGACGGAAAGGATCTTCTTGAACATCGATCAGGCCCGGCGCAGGCGATAGGTGTCGGGAACGATGTCGCTCGACACCTCCGCCGCGCCGCCGACCCGCTCGGCCACCACATAAAGTGGCCGCCGCTTCACCTCGGCGAAGATGCGGCCGACATATTCGCCGACGATCCCTAGCGACATGAGCTGGATGCCGGAGAAGAACATGATCGACACGATCAGGCTCGGAAAGCCGGGGAGGTCGGTGCCGAACAGGAGCGTGCGGACCATGAAGAACAGGGCGGTGGCGATCGCCAGGAACGAGACCAGGAAGCCGATATAGGTCCAGATCCGCAGCGGCACGGTGGAGAAGGCTGCAATGCCGTCGAAGGCGAAGCGGAAGAGTTTGCGGAAGCTCCATTTGGTGGTGCCGAAGCGGCGTTCCTCCACCACGAAGGGTACACCCGTAGCCTTGAAGCCGATCCAGGCATAGAGGCCCTTCGAGAAGCGCGCCTTCTCGCCGAGGGTCCTGAGAGCGTCGACCCCCTTCCGGTCGATGAGCCGGAAGTCGCCTGCGCCCTCGGGCAGTGGGATCTCGCCGAAGCGGGCGAAGAGCTTGTAGAAGGCCTGGGCGAAGCCGCGTTTCGCCCGGGTCTCATCCGAGCGGTCCGTGCGCTGGCCGTAGACCATGAGGAAGCCCTCCCGCCAGCGTTCCACGAAGGCTTCGATCATCTCCGGCGGGTGCTGGAGGTCGGCATCCATGATCACCACCGCGTCGCCGCGGGCATGGTCGAGCCCCGCCGCGATGGCGATCTCCTTGCCGAAATTGCGGCTGAAGGAGACGGCCCCGATCCGGGGCTCGGTGCGGCTGACGTCCCGGATGAGGTCCAGGGTGTCGTCCCGGCTGCCGTCATCCACGAAAACCACCTCCCAATCCTGGGTGATGCGGCTGAGGACCGGCAGCAGGCGCTCGCAGAGCGGCGCGATGTTGGCGCTCTCGTTGTGGACCGGGATGATGACGCTGAGCTTGGGCGACGCCACTGGAAAAACCCTTGATTGTCGGGCCGCATCAAGAGCCGAGTTTGCAGCTTTGCTCAAGAGCCTCCGCGTAATTTTGCAGCGAATCGAAGCGGATGGGCGGCCTCTTATTGCCGCATGATCTATCCAGAAAACCGGTTCCCACTTTTCTGGATCATGCTCTAGGGTGCGGCAAAGCCGATTTCAGGTACATTCATGAGATCCTCACGCAACGTCATCCTCTGCGCTGACGATTTCGGCCTTGCCGATGGGGTGAGCCGGGGCATCGTCGAACTGGCCGAGATGGGGCGCCTTTCGGCCACGGGGGCCATGACCAACATGCCCGGCTGGCGGCGAGCTGCGGGCGATCTGAAGCCCCTTCAGGACCGGATCGCGATAGGCCTCCACCTCAACCTCACGGCGGGATTGCCCCTGGGGCCGATGCCACAACTGGCTCCGTCCGGTGTTTTTCCCAATCTGAAGGACCTGCTGCCGAAGGCGCTCAAGCGCCAACTTCCGGCGGACGAGATCGCGCAGGAGATCGAGCGTCAGCTTGACGCCTTCGTGGAGGTTCTAGGCCAGCCGCCTGCGTTCGTGGACGGCCATCAGCACGTGCATGTTCTGCCGGCGATCAGGCCCGCGTTGATCCAGGCTCTGGCGAAGAGGGGCTATGCCGAACGTGTCTGGCTGCGCGACCCTTCCGACAAGGTCGCGGCGATCCTGCGCCGCCCTATCGGGCGCAGCAAGGCGCTGGTTGTCAAATCCCTGGCCCGCGGCTTCGCCAAGGCGGCTCATGCGGCAGGCTTCGAGACGAACAAAGGCTTCTCGGGATTCGCCCCGCTTGATCTCTCGGTGTCGGCTGAAAGCGTCTTCGAGGAGGCGTTCTCGACGCTTGGGCCTCGTCCCCTCGTTATGTGTCATCCGGGCTATGTGGACGAGGAGCTGCGGGCACTCGATCCGGCGGTGGAGAGCCGCCTTGCGGAGCTGGAATATCTGAAATCCGATGCCTTCGATGACTTGCTTGCCGAGCGGCGTTTGAGGCTCGCTCCAGCCTTCTGAGCCGGAATAAGGCCGCAATTTCCCATGAAATTGGGGAGATTACCTGTGGTCAGAATGTGTAGCCGTGCAGGCTTATCCGAGGGCTGAGGGGCCAAGGGAGCAAGCCGATGCAGGAGGCGTCCTCCGTCAACGAGACTGAGCGGCTGGCAGCGCTTGCCCTCTACCAGGTTCTCGACACGCCTCCTGAATTCGCCTTCGATGCCGTGACCGAGCTCGCAGCGGAGATCTGCAGCTGTCCCGTGGCAATCGTCAGCCTGATCGATGAGCGGCGGCAATGGTTCAAGTCCAAGTATGGCCTGCCTGCCGATTTCACTGAATGCCCGCGGGAGATCACTGTCTGCAATTCTACGGTTTGCTCCAATGACCTCGTCTATGTGCCCGATCTGACCGCTCATGAGCGGTTCAAGCACGTCGGCGTGGTCACGGGCGAGCCGCACCTGCGCTTTTACTGCGGAATGCCGCTGATCTCGCGCGAAGGGTATGGCCTGGGCACCTTGTGTGTCGTGGCCTTCGAACCGCGGGAGCTGCGCCCGTCCCAGCGTGAGGCCGTGCGCCGTCTCGCACAGCAGGCCATGGCCCTGCTCGAATTGCGGCGCCAGCTTCTGGAGCGCAACGCCCTGTTGACGGAACTGGCTCATGCCAAGGCCGCGGCCGAGGAGGCGCGGGACCAGTCCGAACGACTGCTGCGCAACATCCTGCCGGAGCCGGTGGCCCGCGAGTTGCAGCGCCATGGGAAGGTCGAGCCTCGCTTTCATGAGGCGACCACCATCCTCTTCGCGGATTTCAAGAAATTCACGCTGCTGACGGAAAGCCTCGACCCCGCACGGCTGATCGATCAGCTCGACCAGAATTTCGGGCGCTTCGACGAGATTGCGGTCGCCAACCGGCTGGAGACCATCAAGACCATCGGCGATGCCTATCTCTGCGCAGGCGGATTGCCCGTGCCCAGCCGCAGCCATGCCATCGACACCTGCCTGGCGGCCGTGCAGATGCAAGCCTATATCCAGAGCGCCAACCGCCAGCGCGAAAAGTTTCGCCTCGCACCCTGGGAGCTGAGGATCGGCATCAACTCAGGCCCGGTGATCGCCGGCATCGTCGGTCATCGCCGCTTCACCTATGACATCTGGGGCAATGCGGTGAATGTTGCGCAGCGCCTCGAGGAGGCCTGCGAGCCGGGGCGTGTCAACATTTCGGCGAGCACGTTCCATCATGTCTCTCGCCTGTTCGAGGCCGAGGCACGTGGATCGGTTGGCGTCAAACATATCGGCGCCATCGATATGTACTTCCTCAACCGCATCCGGCCCGAGTTCAGTGCCGATGCGGAGGGATGCACGCCCAATGCGGAGTTCTGGCGCGCGAGCGGCGCGGGCTGAAACGAAAACGGGCCTCCGAAGAGGCCCGTCTGACGCAGCTTTATATCGCTTACTTCGAGGCCTGCTCGAACATCTCCTCGACATGCTCCCAGTTCACGAGATTGTCGAGGAAGGCCTTGACGTAGTCGGGACGGCGGTTGCGGTAGTCGATGTAATAGGAATGCTCCCACACGTCGCAGCCGAGGATCGGCTGGGCGCCGTGGACCAGCGGGTTCTCGCCGTTCGGGGTCTTCATGACGGTGATCTTGCCGTCCTTGAGCGCGAGCCAGGCCCAGCCCGAGCCGAACTGGCTGACGCCGGCCTGGATGAAGTCTTCCTTCATCTTGTCGACCGAGCCGAGATCCTCGACGATCTTCTTCTCGAGCTTGCCCGGTAGGGCACCGCCGCCATTGGGCTTCATCCACATCCAGAAGTGGATGTGGTTGTAATGCTGGCCGGCATTGTTGAAGAGGGCCTGGTTCTTGCCGTAGGAGCCCTTCACGACCTCCTCGACGCTCTTGCCCTCGAATTCCGTGCCTTTCAGCAGGTTGTTGCCGGTGTTGACGTAGGCCGCATGGTGCTTGTCGTGGTGAAACTCCAGGGTTTCGCGCGACATGTAGGGCTGCAGGGCGTCATAGGCATAGGGCAGTTCGGGCAGGGTGAACGACATCGGCGTCTCCTTTGGATTGAGCGACCGGGGGCATCGGACCCGAAAGTAATGGCGACTTTGGGGTCGATCCGATGCCGGTCACTTGCGACCGCGCATCGCCGGATGCGCTTGAGGGTTAGTTAAAGCGCAGAGCGCCTAAGAGCAACGGTCAAGCTCCAGACTTTTTTCTGCTCAAGCTTCACAGCCGGTTGTCTTTTGCCTATAGAAGCATAGCTTTTCCGCAGTAATCCTTGGTTTGCGTATGATGGAGACGGCATGATCATCGCTCTTCTGGCCCTCGCTCTTGCGATGATCCTCGGCGGATTGCTGGCTGCTTTCTTCGGATGGGATATCGTTCTGGTCGAACGCGGCTGGACGATGGTGATCGCAGGCAGCATCACGGCTGCAAGCGGCGCGCTGCTGCTCGGCATCGCGGCGGCGGTTTCCAAGCTGGCGAAGATCGAAAAGCGGCTCACCGAGCGGCAGGCCAGTTTCGGAGGCGATGAGTTCGGCCTGGGCCATCGTGCGCCCGGAGCGCTGGCCGGTGCAGGGCTTGTCGGCGGGCTCGCCGTTGCCGAGGCAGCCGGTGCCTTCGAGGAGCGTACCGACGAGGCTAGTGCGGACGAAAGCCAGCCGACCCTGCCCCTCTTCGAGGAACAGGAGAAACGCGAGCAGGATGAGCCCCAGGACAAGCCCATGGTGGCTGCCGCCGAGTGGCCCAGCGACAGGGATGCAGCCCCTGTCATCCCATTCCCGCCGCGAACCACCCCGGTGGCCCTGCCTGTCGAGGATGAGCAGGAGCAGGACCTCAAGGTCCCGGATTTCCTCCTGGCCGACCGGCAGCGCACCGATGAGGACGCGCAACTCGTTGCCGAACCGGGTCTCGACATCGACGTGCCTGAGCAGGAAGATGAACGGGAGCCCGAGAGCCTCGATCGCGACCGGAGCGAAGAGCTTCTCGAGGCTGTTTCGGATGTGGAGCCCGAGCGGGAGCCGCAGCTGGATCGCGAACCTGCCGCCGCGGAGACCGATCAGGAAGCCTTTGCCGAAAACGAGACCACGTCCGGCGAAGAGGGGCCGGCCACGATCATCGGCACCTACAATTCCGGCGACAACAAATACGTCATGTTCTCGGATGGCTCGATCGAGGCTCAGACCCCGAGCGGCACCTTCCGCTTCCAGTCGCTCGACGAGCTGAAGGAGTTCATTGCGGCCGGCGGCGAAGGCAATTCGTCGGCTAGCCTTTGAAGAGCGGAGCCAGGGCGCGGAAGTCGTCCGTCGCCGCCCGCTCCATCCATTCGAACGCCACCATCTCCGTCGTCACCCAGTGGCATCCTGCATGCAGCAGGCGCGCGCAGGCGGCACTGACGCTATGAGGCGAGCGGCTCGACACCGCATCGGCCACCACGAAGACCTCGAAGCCTGACGTCTTGAACTCCAGCGCCGTCTGCAGAACGCAGACATGCGCCTCGGCTCCGCAGATCACGAGGTGATCCCGGCCGCTGCCTCTTAAAGCGGCGATCCGCTCCGCAATCGAAGGCTCCCGGGCGGCCGAGAAGGTGGTCTTCGACAGGGTGACGGCCTCATTGGGGAGCGCCTCCGTCACCGATGGAAGAGTGGCTCCGAGCCCCTTGGGGTATTGCTCCGTCACCGTCACGGGAACCGCAAGCCGCTTGGCCGATTCGAGCAGGATACCCAGATTGCGGATGAGGCTTTCGCCCCCGTGGATGGCAGGCATCAGGCGGGCCTGAACATCGACGACCACAAGGTGCGAGCGGCTTGCGTTCATCAGCATGGCGTCATTGATCCGGGTTAAAGAGAGGCGGTGCACCGGGGATCGGCAAGGTCATGGTGAAGCGCAGGCCCTCTTCGGGGAAATCCATCGAGACGTCCGCCTGAAGCTGCGTCGCCAGAACTCTTTGCAGCAGGCGAGATCCGAAGCCCTGGCGGGTGGGGGCGCTCACCCGCGGCCCGCCATGCTCGGTCCAGGCAAAGTGCAGGATCGGCCGCTCCTCGCCCGGCTCCACCCGCCAGCGCACCTCTACCTGACCGCCAAAGGTCGACAGGGCTCCGTGCTTGGCCGCGTTGGTGGTGAGCTCATGAATGGCCATCCCGATGGGCACCGCTGCTTCCGAGGGCAGCTCCACGTGCGGGCCATCGAAGACGATGCGGTTTCTCGCCTCGTCCGCGTAGGGGCCGAGTTCGGTCTGGATCAGATCCTCGAGAGCCGCTTTCTGCCACAGATCCTCGGTGAGCAGGTTGTGGGTGCGGGCGAGCGAGACGATGCGGCCGACGAAGCCCTGGTAGAACTCGTCGATGCTCGATGCCGTGCGGGCGGTGGAGCCGACGATGGCCTGCACGGTGGCGAGCGTGTTCTTGACCCGGTGGTGCAGCTCACGGATCAAAAGCTGCTGCCGCTCCTCGACCTGTTTGCTCTCGGTAATATCTTGAACGATGCCACTCGTGACGAGGGTTCCGTCCTGGGCGTGAGAGGTGTTCCCCTGAGAGGCGATCCAAACCAGGGCGTCATCGTTGAAGCGCCTGATCCTGTACTGCACATTGTACGGTATGCGAGCCGCCTTGGCGTTCTGCTTCACGTGAGACGTTCGAGTGAGATCCGCCGGATGGACTCTGCTCTGAAGCTGTTCGCCCGTGATGCTAGCCCCGCCGGGCAGGCCGAGGATCTCGGCTGCCCGGTCGGACAGGTTGATGAGCTGAGTGGCACTATCATAGATCCAGTCACCCATCTTGGCGGATTGCAACGCGAGGCGAAGCTGCTCCTCGCTTTTGCGCAAGGCGTCCTGGGTTACTTTCAGATCGTGGATGTCGACGCTCGTGCCAACCCACCCCTTGAACTCCCCCGACGGCGTGTGGATGGGAGCGCCTTGAATCAGATGCCAGCGATAGACACCCTCGTGCGAACGGTAGCGAGCTTCCGTGGTGTAGGGCGTATGCTGGGTTACGACCGGCACGAGTTCATCTTGCATGCGCGCCATGTCGTCGGGATGAATGGCGGTCATCCAACTATGGCCGAGCGCCTCCTCGGGAGACAGGCCGGAATAGGTGACCCACCGTTCATTCGTGTAGATGAGCTCGGTCCTGGGGTTGAGGATCCAGACCAGCGCCGGCAGCGACTCTGCAATCAGTCGGAAGCGGGCATCGGTTTCACGTAAGCCGATCTCGGCACGCGCTTTCTCGACGGCTGTCCAGGTGCGCTCGGCCACGTCTTCGGCGAGCGCGAGATCGTCCGTCGACCAAACACGCGGTTCGGCCGAATGCATGTAGAGGATCGCCGTCAGTTTCTCGTCCTTGAGCAGGGGGACGGCAAGAGCAGATCTTGCATTGATCGTGCTGTAGGCCGCCTGAACCTCCGGCTTGTCGGCGCGCGGATCGTTCCTGATATCCTCGACATAGATAGGGCGCCCCTGCCTGAGCTCCGCCATCATGGTCGGAAGAAAATCGTAAAGGCGATAGGCACGGCCCTCGTTGCCGATGACACCCTTGGACCATTCCCGCTCGACAAGAATGATCCCACGCGTGTCGTCAACCTCGCCATAGCCCGCGCAATCAACCTTCAGGAACCGGCCCAGGCTCTGGGCCGTCGCCTCCATGATCGCATCGGGGTCCGCGAGGCTGCGCAGCTGATCGTTCAGCTGCAGGAGAAACTCCTGACGCTTCTGAGCGAGGTGGATCTCTTCCTTGATCTTCTCCCGTTCGGTGATGTCCTGAACCACCCCGAGGATGCGGATGGGCTTGTCGCCCTCGAAGACCGCACCGCCCTGAACCTGAACGCGAATGATCCGGCCGTCCGGTCTGATGATCCGATGATCGATGTTGAACGGCGTTCTTGTCCTGAGGCCGAAAGAGATAGCCTGGCGGACCCTTTCGAGATCGGCCGGGTGGAACATGTTTTCCAGCCGGTCATAGGTCAGCTCGGCATCCGACGGCAATCCTAAGCTGGCCTTGAAGGTCGCAGTGCCGACCATCACGTTGGTCTCAAGATTGCGATCCCAGGCACTCAGCTTGCCGATCTCAAGAGCCATCTGCAGTTTGCCGCTGGCGACGCGGTAAGCTGTTTCGGTCTCATGCAAGGTCCTCTCCAGCTCCGCCACGCGCTGCATGAGGTCATTGTCTTGGGACGTGCTCCTCCCTCCCTTCCGAAGGGAGGGCACACCATTCACCGGCTTTTGATCTTGAGCATTCACGGTTTTGGAGCGCCTTGATTACAGGTCATATGTCTCGTAACCCTCTGCAAAGATATAGGGTTTCGGGTCAAGTCTGGAACCCCCCGATGCACTTCAGCGCGAAGGTATAAGCCAGAGCGACTTCCTCGAGACGATCAAAGCGTCCGGCGGCGCCCGCGTGTCCGGCTTCCATGTTAAGCTTGAACAGGATCGGGCCGCCGCCCGTCATGGTGGACCGGAGCCGCGCCACCCACTTCGCCGGTTCCCAATAGGTGACTCGCGGGTCGGTCAGGCCTGCAAGCGCCAGGATCGCCGGATAGGCCTGAGGCTTCACATTGTCGTAGGGCGAATAGGACAAGATCGTGCGGAAGGCGGCTTCGTCCGCGGCCGGGTTGCCCCATTCCGGCCATTCCGGCGGGTTCAGGGGCAGTTCGCTGTCGAGCATGGTGTTGAGAACGTCGACGAAAGGCACCTCGGCGATGATCCCGGCGAAGAGGTCGGGCGCCAGATTGGCCACCGCGCCCATGAGCATGCCGCCGGCGCTGCCGCCATGGGCGACGATGCGGCCGCGGGAGGTGTAGCCGGCCTGGACCAGGGCCTCACCGCAGGCGATAAAATCCGTGAACGTGTTGGACTTCTTCTCGCGCTTGCCGTCCATGTACCAGCGCCAGCCCTTTTCCGTTCCGCCGCGGATATGCGCGATGGCATAGACGAAGCCCCGGTCGACGAGGGACAGGATCCCGGTGCGAAAGCTCGCCGGCATGGACATGCCGTAGGAGCCATAGCCGTAGAGCAGGCAGGGCGCGGATCCGTCGAGGGTAACCTCGCGCCGGTGAACGACGGAGACCGGCACCCGCTCTCCGTCGGGAGCCGTGGCGAACAGGCGGCGGGTAACGTAGTCGGCGGGGTTGTGGCCGCTCGGCACCTCCTGGCGCTTACGCAGCGTGCGTTCGCCGGTGCGCAGGTTGTAGTCGATCACCTCGCTTGGGGTGGTCATCGACGAGTAGTGATAGCGGATCACGTCCGTGTCGAACTCGTACCCCGCGGTGAACCCCAGCGAGTAAGCCTCCTCGGCGAAGGCGATGCTCTCCTCCCGGCCTGTTGCGAATTCCCGGAGGACGATGCGGGGATTCGCGTCCTCCCGCTCGAGGCGCACGAGATAGCGGGCGAGCGCCACGTGGGAGAGGATCATCGTGCCCGGACGATAGGGCACCAGATCGCGCCAGTGCTCGCGTCCCGGTGCGGCGACGGGAGCGGTAACGATCTTGAAGTCCTCAGACCCGTCTGCATTGGTCAGGATGATGAGATCGTCGCCATGGTGCTCCACATCGTATTTGAGATGCAGAGTACGCGGCTCGACCACCCGCGGCGCGGCCGACGGATCGGTCCGGTCGAGGAGCCAGATTTCGGAGGTTTCGTGGTCGCTCGCCTCGATGAGCACGAAGGCATCCGACTGGGTGGTGCCCAGCTTTACGAAGAAGCCCGGATCCTTCTCCTCGTAGACGATCTGGTCCTGATCGGAGCCGGTGCCAAGGCGATGAAGCCTGACCCGGACCGGGCGGTGGTTCTCGTCGAGTTCCACATAGAAGAATCCTGACGAGTCGTTGAGCCACACGGTGCCGCCGGAGGTCTGTGCCACCTCGTCAGGCAGATCGGTGCCGCTCTCCAGGTCGCGGACGCGGATCGTGAAGTATTCCGAGCCCTTGATGTCGGCGCCCCAGGCCAAGAGCCTGTGATCGGGCGAGTGATCCGCTCCGCCGAGATCGAAGAAGGGATGGCCCTCGGCCTCCCGGTCGCCGTCGAGCATGATCATTTCAGGCCCGCCCTCGCGCGGCTGGCGGCAGACCAGCGGGTGCTGCCCGCCCTCGCGGTAGCGGTTGAAATAAGCGTAAGGCCCGTCCGGTTCCGGAACGCTGGAATCGTCCTCCTTGATGCGCCCGCGCATCTCGGCCACGAGGCGCGCCTGGAACTCCTCCGTGCCGGCGAAGGCCGCGGCCGCGTAGGCATTCTCCTGTTCAAGGCAGGCCCGGATCTCCGGATCGAGGACGGCGGGATTCTTGAGAACCTCTTTCCAATTCTCCGCCTTCAGCCAGGCATAGTCGTCCCGAACCCGAGCCCCATGCATCTCGAAGACATGCGGTTTTGCGGAAATCGACGGCACAGCAGGCAAGGGATGGAAGGGGAGGCGCTCGGGTTTCATGAAATCTTCCGGTGAGGGCATTGGGCAGGGATTATGCACAGATAACTCGGATTTCCCATGGAGGGTCCGCATGGGACCCGATAGGGGCCCGAATGTTCTGTCGAAGTGCCTTTTTAGTTACTTCTTTGGCTCCGAGGCATGAAAACCATGTGATCGTGAGCCTAACCTATGAACACAGGCATTAACTTTTGCTCCAGGGTTTATTGCACAGTGAAAGATGATACGAAGTTTTCCAAAGTTTTCCTTTTGAACATCTTGCATTGAGGCTGAATTTGCCATACTTGGACGAGCAAGCACGATTTCTGTGCAAGTACGGTGCGGTTCTAGGAAGAGGCAAGCATTGCTTCAGACGAGAATGCTCAAAGATAGGTTGAAAAGCTTTTTTGAGCTGTTCTAAAGAGCCGGAAAGGAAGAAAATCAAAATGAGCGACAACATCGCTGCTTCGAACTACATTGAGCTGGCTGCCGACATCGTTTCCGCCTATGTCAGCAATAATTCTGTTCCTTCATCCGATCTTCCGACTCTGATCAATGAGGTTCATACGGCTCTTCTGCGTGTCGGGGGCGGCACGGTGGAAGCCCCGGTCGAGGCGCCCAAGCCCGCGATTCCGGTGAAGAAATCCGTGACCCCGGATTACATCGTCTGCCTTGAGGACGGAAAGAAGTTCAAGTCGCTGAAGCGCCATCTGCGCACGCAGTACAACATGACCCCCGAGCAGTACCGCGAGAAGTGGGGCCTGCCCGTCGATTACCCGATGGTGGCTCCCAACTACGCCAAGGCCCGCTCGGAGCTCGCCAAGGAAATGGGCCTCGGCCAGCAGCGCCGGAAGCGCCGTTCCTCGCGCAGCGCCAGCTAATCGACTTTCATACGTTGAAATCAGCCGCCCCTCGGGCGGCTTTTTTCATTCCGGGGCTCGGCCGGTCTTAACCCTTTGCGCGAAGCGGCTTCGATACGCCGCCGGACTGGTGCCGAGGCGCGAGCGGAAGTGATGGCGCAGGGTTGCTGCGGAGCCGAACCCGGTTGCGCCGGCAATATCCTCGATTGAGGTCCGGGTCGTCTCCAGCAATTCGCGGGCGCGGATCAGGCGCTCTCCGAGCAGCCACTCGCCCGGCGGCAGGCCTGTTGCAGCCTTGAAGCGGCGCAGGAACGTCCGCGTGCTCATGCCTGCCTCTGCGGCCAGTCTGTCGATGGGCTGCTCTTCGCTGAGCCGCTGCCGCATCCGGTCGAACAGGGGAGCGAATCTCGCCCCCTCCCGGGCCGGTGGAACAGGACGCTCGATGAACTGCGCCTGGCCGCCCTCCCGATGCGGCGGCACCACGAGGCGGCGGGCGAGCCGGTTGGCGATCTCGGGGCCGAAATCACTGCGCACCACATGCAGGCAGAGATCGATTCCGGCCGCGCTGCCGGCGGATGTGAGCAGCCGGCCCTGGTCCACATAGAGAACGTCCGGCTCGACCCTGATCTCGGGATAGGCTTTCGAGAGTTGCTCCACGTAATGCCAGTGTGTCGTTGCGCGACGTCCCGACAGGAGGCCCGTGGCGGCGAGTGCAAAGACCCCGGAGCAGATCGACATCAGCCGTGCGCCGCGCGCATGAGCCTTCTGCAACGCCTCGACGAGCGTCGGCGGAACAGGTTCAGCGGAGGCTCCGCGCCAGCCGGGAATCACGATGGTGTCCGCCTGCTCCAGAAGTTCGAGGCCGCCATCAGCCATGATCTGGAAGCCGCCGATGGCGCGCAAAGGGCCGGGCTCGATGGCGCAGACGGCGAAGCGATACCAGTCCGGTCCCATCTCCGGACGCGGCAGCCCGAAGACTTCGACAGCGATGCCGAATTCGAAAGTACTCAGGCGATCGTAGGCGAGGGCGACGACGAGGCGGTTTGGCATGATGTTTACGTCTGTTGGCGGGAGCGCCACTTTTCACCATGACGCGTGTACGGAACTCTGGCCATGGCTTTTCCACAAGGAGGATCTCATGCCAGCCAGTTCCGTCGCGGCCATTCCAGCGGCCGCACCTGCCATCGCACAGGCGCATTTCGCCGCCCGCCTTTCGCTCGAGACCGACTGCGCCGATGTGCACGACGCATTCGTGAGCGGCCAAGCCGACTTCGTGCTTCTCGACGTGCGCGGGCCCAAGGCTTATGCGCGCAGCCATGTTCCGGGCGCCCTCAACCTTCCGCATCGGGAGATCACGGTAGAGCGGATGTCCGCCTGGCCGGACACGACGCTGTTCGTGGTTTACTGCGCCGGGCCACATTGCAATGGCGCCGACAGGGGCGCGCTGCGCTTGGCGCAACTCGGACGCCCGGTGAAGCTCATGCTCGGTGGGATGACGGGTTGGGCCGACGAGGGGTTTCCCTTTGCAGAGGGCGTTGAACCGGGGTCGCTTGAAGTCCTGTCGGCAGCATAAAAAGGCGCGATCCCTCGCTGGAAATGCGGGGGATCATTGCGGCCTTTGTGCGGGCGGATCCGGCGCTGTCCGCGTTATCCTCAGTCTTATCAACAGTTTTGAATCGCGTTGACAACTAGGAATATGCCCCCACTATCGAAGGAGGAAGGGGTACCCCTTCCATACTTTATTTGTAGGAACAAAACATGAACATAGAAGACGGCGATGCGGTTCATCAAAGTATTGCCGCGGCAGACTTTTCAGCACCGGGGAAGGCCGGTTTGAAGAGGCGTAGAGGACGTGCGAGGAGCAGGGTGGTGCCGGACATTGCACAACCGGCAGGCGATTCCCTGTCCCGTGAGGCGAGGCGCCTGCTCGGGGCACTCGGCCAAGCGGAGACCTGGGCGTTCGTCGATCCGACGGACCCATCGAGCGTGCTTATCCACAGGCGCCAGGGCAGCGTCTCGGTCGGGGCAGGGCGCTTTGCATCGGCCTCCGCGGACGCCCTCGTGCGCGCGGATCTCGCGGGCTGGCAGCAGGCGGCCTTGGGCCGCCGGACTCTGCGGCTGACCTCGGCCGGCGAAGCCCATCTGCGCCGCATCACCTCGCCCGATGCGGACCTCGCTTTCCTGCATCAGCATCGCGAGACGGAGGCCGCGACGGTCGAGACTGCCACGGGCACGTCCCGTGTGCGGATCGACACGGAGGAGAGCCCTCTCGACTGGCTGCGCCGGCGCCGGGATCGCAACGGCGAACCGATGATCGACGAGGCAGCCTATCAGGCCGGGGAACGGCTTCGCACGGACATCATGCTCGCAGGACTCCTGCCGGGCGTAACCGCGCGCTGGGACGCGATGCCGAGGGCGGGCGGCCCTGCTTCGCCGGGCGAGGCCATCGACCGGATGGTTGCGGCCCGCCAGAGGCTCCGCCACGCCTTCGATGCCATCGGGGGCGATTTCAGCGACCTGCTGCTCGACCTCTGCGGCTTCCTCAAAGGGCTGGAGCAGATCGAGCGGGAGCATCAATGGCCTGCGCGGTCCGCCAAGGTGGTAATCCGCCTCGCGCTGGGGCGCCTCGCGGAGCATTACGGCATCGAGTCGCAAGCACGTGGCCCGGCTGCCTCGCGGGGCATCCGCACATGGCAGGCGGTGGTGATCGAGGGCGGGCGGATGTGAGGGCAGCTGCTCTCTTACTCATTCCCGTCATGGCCGGGCTTGTCCCGGCCATCTCGATTGGAAGAGCAGTGAGCCATATGGATCGAGATCACCGGCACAAGGCCGGTGATGACGACAGAGGGTGTTAAGAGCCAGTCAGCGCCATCTGCGCATCGCGGCGGATGCGCTCGACCATGGATCTGACGCCGTTCGACCGTTGCGGCGTCAGATGCTCCGAGAGGCCGAGCTCCTTGAACAGGCCAAGCGCATCCGTGGAAAGCGCCTCGGATGCGCTCTTGCCGTTGTAGAGGGAGATCAGGAGCGCCACGAGGCCGCGCACGATATGGGCGTCGCTGTCGCCCAGCAGATGCAGAACCGGCTGGCCGCCGGAGGATTGCACATCCGTCTGGAGCCAGACCTGGCTGGCGCAGCCCTGCACCTTGTTGACGTCGCTATGGGCGTCGTCCGGCAGCGGCTGCATCATCCGGCCGAGCTCGATGAGGTAGCGATAACGCTCCTCCCAGTCGTCGAGCAGCTCAAAGTTGGAGACGATTTCGTCGATGGTCGGCAGCATGGAAAACCTGTGATGTCTGCCGCTCATATAGCCATCGGCCCGTCCTTTGGCGACGGGTGCGCTGGAATTTACGTGCGCGGCTTCGATGCGGCCAGCGCGCGGTCCTCCGGCTTCAGGGTATCGGCCGGCCTGGAGGCGTCCGCGAGGGGCAAGCCCGACGACGTCAGAATCTTGTCGACCACGGCCTGCTTGGCGCTGTCGGGCAGGGCCTTCCACACGGTCTCCAGATGGCCGGGGCCCTCGTGTGCGGACGGCACGGAAGGAGCCACCGGCTCGGCGGTTTTCGGCGTGAACAGCGCTTCGAGGGCAGCGGTGCCTTCGCCTTGCTGGCGAACCGGCGAGTAGTAGAAAATGGCGCCGACGATCAGGATGAAACGGAGAATGGACAACATCGTGGTGACTGGATGGCCTGGAGCGAACAATGATGCAGCATCATAACGGACTCGGTGCCTTCCGCGTAGGCGTGCCACGGGAAACCTGCAAACAGGATGAATGAAACCTTGCTGCTCTTTCCCAGCGCCAAGCTGTTGCAACTTCAATGAAAATTCAGGCAATCTTCGCTGCCCCTCGGCCGGCGGGCGCCGGAATCGGTGCTGGCTGTAATCTCCCTGGTCGAAGGGCTGCGGCAATTAGGTTTCGTTTAAGCGGCCTCTGTCAGGCTCCGTACCAGAAGGACAACAAGCGGAGCGCGCCGCGGGCTTGTCCTTTGGCTTAAGTGGTCCAAAACGACCTCATCCTTTGAGAACGGAACGATCCCTTGCGTGACGCTTTTGTCGATCCGCCCGATGACGATCTGGACCTTCCCGCCGTGGTGCGGCGCAAGGCGCCGACAAGGCCGCCGCAGCGGCGCGCCGCAAAGCCCTCGCGCAGGCCGGGCATGGCCGAGCAGGCTGCCGCTTTCGTGTTCGGTCACCCGCGGCACATTCTCGCCGCCCTGTTCCTGACCGGATGCGGAGGAGCGATTGCCTGGAACGCGCTGGCGCTGCAGAGCAGCCGCCATCCCGCGCCCCTTTTCAACACGCGCGAGATCGTGCTCGCACCCGAGCCTTCTCCCGAGGTTGGGACCGATCAGCCCTTGCCTCCCGTGCGTCCCGGGGCCGAACTCACCGAGCAGTCGTCGACGGGGCCGAATCCGCATGCCTTCGTGCCGCATGCAGTCGCACCTGAGGCGAGTGCCGCCGGCCCAGCGCCGAAGCCTGCGGGGCGCAACCCGATCACGGAAATGATCCGCAACGGCGGCCAGCCCGCGCCGGCTGCCGCGCCTCCCGCACGCGCTCAGCAGCCTGCGCCCGCGGCGGCACCCCCGGCACGCACCGCCGCGCGCGATCCGATCGCGGACATGATCCGCATGGGCGGGCCTGTGCCGGTGCCGCCCGGCAATGTGGGCCGGCCGGACCCCGGCGACACGGTCCTCGCGGGACAGCGCGCCCTCGCGCGGCTCGGCTACAGCGTGAAGGTGGATGGCGTGATGGGCTCCGGAACGCGGCAGGCCATCGAGCGCTTCGAGCAGGATAAGCGTCTGCCCGTGACGGGCGAGTTCAACGCGCGCACCCTGCGTGAGTTGTCCAGCGCATCCGGCATCGCGGTTCAGTAGTGGCGCGCCTCCGCTCAGACTTCTGGGTCTCCGCCTATCTCCGCCGCTGCTCGGTGGAAGGTCTCGACGCAGCCCTGCGCAAGCGCGGGGCGGCCGAGGCCGGAGCGATCTTCGTGAAGGTGGATCATCTCGACGGCACTGCAAGCCTGTACGGCCCCGCGCCGCAGCTCTTCCTCGACGACAGCGGCGAGCGGCTCTTCGCCCCCATCCTGCAGGGCGTCATGCCCCTCGACGTAGAGGAGCGCATGACCCGCGAGCTGCGCTTCGATCCCGACCTCTGGCTCGTCGAGGTCGACGACCGCCAAGGCCGCCATCTCCTCGATCTTGCGCCGGGCGACTAGTTTCGGCGATCCATCCGTTTCAGAGGGCTCTGCCGACCGTCATCGTCGACCTGAATTCTTCATCGCTGTCGATGAAGGCTGCCTCAGTGCCGGCCCCGACTGCGTCAAAGAACCGGCTGACGAAGCATCGAAAGGCCGCGCAGAGAGCGATGTCGCAGATCTGCCGGTCCGAGAATCCTGCTGAACGCAGCCGCTCGATATCGGCTTCCGAGATGCGCGATGCATCGGTCGCGACTTTCTCGGCATAGGACAGCATCTCGACGTCCTTCACGGACAAGTTTGCTGTCCGGAAGTCATTGTGAACGGCAAGGACGGCGTCCTTCGATCCGAGATCTTCGATGAGTTGCTTGCTGTAGACCTGCGAGCAGTAAGTTGACGGGATGTGCTTTGCGGCAATGAGCGTGATCAGACGCCATTCGCGCAGGCCAAGAGAAAAGCCGGCGCGGATCCTGTCCGAGAAGTCCGTGTAAATCGGCAGCAGGTCCGGGCGGGCGGTGAAGCACTTCGCCGCCTCCATGACAAACCCGAGCTGTGCTCTCTGGCGCTCGTAAATCTCGGCGATTCTGCCGGTTGCCTGCTCTTCCTCAATCGTTTCCAGGAACATCCGACCACCCTCCGGTCCATCCCACAGCATGAGGAATCCTAACAGAAGTCCAGCCCGGGCGGCATCCTCCTCAGAACGGGACAGCGCATCCGCGGGCGATGCTGCGGCGGCTTAGGCCTGATGCTCTCGCGACAGCGCTCTCACGCCCAGGACCGACTCGACGAGCGCAAGGGCAATCGGGCCGGGGACGTCCCGTACCTCGCGCACCAGTTCCCTGACCGCCGAGAGCGGATAGGCAAGGGCAGGGTGAAGGCTGAGGAAGATCTGCGTCGCATCCCTCCTGCTCATGCCGAGCGCCTTCAACGCGAGTGCCAGCAGGCGGTGCCTTCCGACCTCGAGCACCCGCCACTTCGTCCAAGAGGGAATGCAGAGGAAGGTGGAGAGAAGCGCCTCCAGCCGCTCCACATCGCCCCGGCGGCTGACCGCCAGAAGTTCTGCAATGTCATCTGCGGTAAGGATGCACGACAGCGCAATGCGCCGCCGGGCCAGCAGGGCGGCGATGTCGTCACGGATTGCAGCACGTCGCGTGGCGTCGGCCGCGAGATAAAGGGTTGCTGCATCGCTCGACGAAAGATCGTCGCGCCCGAGAAGGATGCGGGCAAGGGTAGGCCGGCAGCGTGCGCGCTGCACCAGGAGCTTGAACGAGCCTGTGTCGGGCGCAACGGCAGGATTGGCCGCAAGGGCCTCGGCAACAGGCTCCTCGCCCAGAAGCAGCAGCTTTCGGATTGTTGCGGGATCGAGATCGAGACGTGCTGCGAGCCGCAGGCGACCTGCAGGCGTTGCGATCTGCCGGCGGTTCCCCGTCTCAGGCGGATGCGCGGCGTGCTGGAGCACGACCGCCCGTGCGTCGGGGGAATGCTGAACAAGATAGTCGAGAACGGATGCCGGCGCATCGGCACAGGGCGCGAGGATGCGGGCGAGCGCCAGGAGAGTGGCTGCGTCCGCGCGCGGCAGGGAGCCGAGCATGAGCGTCTCGAAGGTTTCGATGCTCTCCCGGTCGCGGGCTGGCGCGGCGACAAACATCTCCGCGTTCACTTTCAGGAGAGCGGCGCGCATGTCCGGTGTTGCGCTCTCGGAGAATCCGAAACCCGACAGGCCCGACCAAAGATCCGGGTTCGTAGAGGACGCCATACACAACTCGCTTGAACGCAACTGTGCGGAGGCTAGGGCGCGTATCTTAGCGCATCTTTAACGGGCGTCCGTTGCCCAGAATGTGAGCGATCAGAAGTGGAACATAAGCGCGGCCGTGACTGTTGTTTTCATGTCAGGCTGGGCCTTTTTCGACATGGTCCAGGCCGGTGGAAACCATCTGTTAACCATAGGCATCTTTTTGTGAGTCAGTCGTCGAGGCAGCCAGTGGCACCATAGTAGAGGAGGGCAAGATGCAAGACGTCTGGACGAGGTCGCCGGGAGTGGTGATCGCATTCCCGGATATTTCGGAGCGGCCGCCGCGTCCGCATCTGTCGGCGAACGAACCCAGGGGCGAGATCCTTCTCTTCACGGGTGTTCGCTATGAGAGGCCAGCTCCCAATCCTGGTCCTTCCCGCCCATTGCTGTCCAACGGCCGCGGCCGTCGCCGTTCCTGATCGTTAGAATTTTTTCATTGCCGAAGTGACGCCGTTAGGCGTCGTTCCGAGGTTGGCTAAATCGCGCACCATCAGCGCTGCATCCGGTCCATAGCTCGCGAGCTTTGCCCCCAGGCCCGGAACAGCGACCACGCGAAAGCCTGCCTTCTCCCAGAAGACTTGAGACTTGTTGACGGCAACGAGCGACAGGTTGTCGAAGCCAGCCTCGCGCGCATGGGCCAACAAGCGGTCCGTGATCCGTGCCGCATAGCCCTTGCCCCGCGCCTCGGGCAGAAGGGCAACGTCGTGGATGTAATAGGTGGTGGCTGAAGGTGGAATCGCGCCGAGAAGTCGGTTCAGAGGCGGCGGCTCCGCGAAGCGCCAGGGATGGGTGAGGGCATAACCGATGGCGCGCTCATCCTCGACCAGCATAAAGCATCCTTGTGGATAGAGGCGCTGCCGCTCCGCCAGAACCTCAGGATCCTCCGGGTGGCTGACATGGATCGCATCCGCCAGGGTCTGAACCTGACACAGGTCCTGCGGGGTCATCGGCCGCCAGGACATGCCTTTTAAGCGTCCTGCTCGGCCGTGCAGGAAACCGCCTTCGCCATCTCTTCCGCCTGAGGCCGCAGGCTGGGAGCGGGCGCGACGACGCGCACGATCACGAAGCCCTGCACCTCGGGTGCAACGATCCGCACGTCGCGGGACGGGGCGTTCTCATCCTCTGCGGCCCTGGCCTCGTCGAGCTGACGCGCCGTCATGGCAACGATGTCGAGTTCGCCGCGCACGGCGGCACGATCCGTCACGGCAAAGAACACGCCGCCCGTCTCCTTGTGGAAGGAGAAGGACAGCGGGAGCGAGCCCGTACGGGTGGCGACCCGCATCGGCCCGTTGCGCAGGTCGAAGGCGCAGGTTGCGACCGCCGCAGCGGGATCGGGATTGGGCAGCCAGGTATTCTCGCCGCCGGGTGCGCTGACGATCTGAGCCTTGTCGGTGGTCAGGGTCGACTGCACCTTGGAGAAGGCATCCTGATCGGCCAGATAGGGGCTGCCCAAGATCGCCGCGATATGGATGCCCACGGCGAGGACGAGTCCGCACAGGGTGGCGATGACGAAACGGCCGAATCCTCTCATGCGCCGCACTCCAGCCGCTGGATGACGGGCATGTCGGTCTCCTCGAGATTGGCTCCCGCCGCGCCCGGAGGATCGTAGAGGCGCAGCACCACCGTGAAGGCGCCACCCGCAGGAAGCTGGAGCCAGTTGCCCGGCTGCACATTCCGCGACAGAGCAATGGAGAAACGGTCCTGACCGTCGCGAAGCACCTCGGCGGACGTGAAGCTCCCGCGCCTGAGTTCAGTGCTCGGCAGGCGGCCGGCTTGGTCATACACGGTGAGAGTCCAGACACGGGCAACGGGTGCGACCGGACCAATGTTGTAGGAGCAGGCCGTGTCGAGGGGCCTGCCGTCATTGTCCACACTGGCCGTGAAGCCCATCCCTTCGCCCGCGGCGAGGGGGACGTCGCTTCTGCGGGCGATGATGGCCCGCATATAGGGGTCGGCCCCAGGGGCACCGAGCCGGGGCCAAGCCTGCCACGGGCCCAGCCGGAGGCTGCCGAAGGGCGGGCTGCCATTGATCGCCCAATAGGCCGAACCCAGGCCAAGCCCCAGCGCCAGAAGCAGCGTGTAGACGACCAGGATGGCTGTGGGAACTCGGCGGATGGACACGGACAGGGATGGCCTCGATGGCGCGCGCATCGAAGCGGCCGCAGGGGCGTTCGTCAAGAGAGCCTCACTCTGCATGGTCAGGGCATGGCAACCTGGCGGGGAGTATTCACAGCCGCCGAGCTGCGTGGCGCTTCCGGAGCCTTGCCCGTCGTGACAGAGCGGTCGACCGACTGGAACAGGGTGCCGATCCCGCCGAGAACCTCATAGGACCTGCGCGACAGGGTGCCGGCCAGGAAAGCCTGCGAGGGCGATTGAGCCTGGTCCGCTGCCGGACGGTTCGCGGAGGCGACGCGGTTGGCATTGGCCGGGCTTGCACCGGGGATCGGGCGGATCTCCAGGTTCTGGTGCGCGACTTTCATCACTTCCTGCCATGTCATGGCGGGAAGCGTGCCACCGGTCATGTCGTTCATCGGCGTGGAATCGTCGTTGCCGTACCAGACGCTGGCCACGAGGTTGCCCGTGTAGCCCACGAACCAGGCGTCCTTGTAGCCGTTCGTGGTGCCGGTCTTGCCGGCGGCCGGGATGCCCTCGATGATGGCGCGCTTGCCGGTGCCTTCCTCGACCACCTTGTTCAGCATGAAGTTCATGTCCTGCACCACGCGGGTGTCGAGCACCTGCTTGGGCGGGGTGTCCCGGTCACGGCTGAAGATGACCTCGCCGGAGGAGTTGCGCACCTCCCAGGCGGCATAAGGATCGGCGCGCTTGCCGCCATTGGCGAAGACCGCGTAGGCGGCCGCCATGTCGATGACGGTGACTTCAGCGGCGCCGATGGGCAGGGAGCTGGAGTCCGTAAGCGGATGCGTCAGGCCCATGCGCTTGGCCGTATCGACGATCACGGCGCGACCGGCTTTGGCGTTGCCCTTGCCGATCTCGAGCGACATGCGGACGGGAATCGAATTGATCGAGCGCGCCAGGGCAGACGTCAGGGACATGGAGCCAGAGAAGGAGCGGTTGTAGTTCTGGGGGCACCAATTGCCCAGGCAGATCGGCTGGTCGACTACGTTCGAGTTCGGCCGCAGCTTCGGATTGGTAGTCATGGCCGCCGCGTAGACGAACGGCTTGAAGGACGAGCCCGGCTGGCGCAGGCCGCCGGTGGCGCGGTTGAACTGGCTCTGGCCGTAATCGCGCCCGCCCACAATGGCGCGCACGGCGCCGTCGACATCCATGACCACGAGAGCGCCCTGGCCCGCCTTGTACTGGCGTCCGTGCTGACGAAGCATGTTCTCGAGGGTCTGTTCCGCATGGCGCTGCAGGGCGGTATCGAGGGGCGTTTTCACGATCAGCACGCGCTCATTGCCGAACTTCTTCTGCGATGCCTGGAGCTTCACCTGCTCGAAAGCCCAGTCGAGGTAGAAGTCCGGCGTCGTCTCGCGCTCCCGGTTCACAGGGGTGGCCGGATTGCGCCGTGCGATCTGGATCTGGCCCTCGGTCAGGAAGCCGGCCTCGACCATGTTGCGCAGCACCTCGTTCGCACGGGCGCGGGCGGCCGGCAGGTTGATGTGCGGGGCATATTTGGTCGGCGCCTTGAACAGGCCGGCCAGCATGGCGGATTCCGCCAGTGTCAGGTCCTTGGCCGGCTTGGCGAAGTAATACTCCGCCGCCGCCACGGCACCGTGAGCGCCGCCGCCCATATAGGCACGGTCGAGATAGAGCTTGAGGATCTCGTCCTTGGTGAGGTGAAACTCGAGCCAGAGCGCCAGAAACGCCTCCTTGATCTTGCGCTCGAGGGAGCGCTCGTTGGTCAAGAAGAGGTTCTTCGCCAGCTGCTGGGTGATGGAGGAGCCGCCCTGGACCACGCCGCCGCCCTGGGCATTGACCAGGAGGGCGCGGAAGGTGCCGATGGGATCGATGCCCCAGTGGTCGTAGAAGCGCCGGTCCTCGGTCGCCAGCGCTGCCTTGATCAGGTGATCGGGGAAATCCTCAAGCTTGTAGGAATCGTCGAGGTTCAGGCCGCGCCGCCCGACCTCCTGGCCGTAGCGGTCGAGGAAGGTGACGGCGAGGTCCTGGGTCTTGAGCCAGTCGTCCTCAGTTTCCCGGAAAGCCGGGAGGGCGAGCGCCAGCATGACCACGGCGCCGGCCGCGCCGAGGGTGGTCGCCTCGCTCGTCAGGTCGAGCAGAACACGGGGAGCGCCGCGAAACCGCAGGCACTTCATCTTTTCCGAATACCAATCCCATGCGCTCCCGAGGCCGCTGCGGCCCTGGAACAGGGCCGAATTGAGCCAGGCATCGAACGCGAGCGCGGCACGCTTGATCCGTGTCGTGAAAGGGAGGGGAGGCTGCTGGCTCACGGCGGTCCTTCGGGGCAGGTCGGCTGGCCCGACCTGGGTCATATTATGATCGTTCGGTATCCTAGCGGCAACGCTGAAGCGCGGCGAGGCTGATATATATAACTCCGAACCTTGTTTGTAGGTTCACGGAGATTTACCTCTTAGGGGCTAAAAGTCTGCGATCCGTGCGGTTTAGCACTTTCCTTCAAACCGCCTCAAAGAGACGTCAAAGCGCCCACATGCCAAATGCCGCACCCGTGATCCGCTCCCAGCCGGAGGAGCAGCCCTTCTGGCGCGTGAAAACCCTCGAAGCCATGAGCATCGAGGAGTGGGAGAGCCTGTGCGACGGCTGCGGCCGCTGCTGCCTCGTCAAGCTTGAGGACGAGGATACGGCCGAGGTGATGTACACCAATGTGGGCTGCACCCTCCTGGACGATCAGACCTGCCGCTGCCGCGATTACCCGAACCGTCAGGCCAAGGTGGCCGATTGCGTGCGCCTGACGCCGCAGGCCGTGCGCAGCCTGTCATGGCTGCCCCAGACCTGCGCCTATCGCCTGCTGGCGGAAGGCCAGGACCTCTACTGGTGGCACCCGCTCGTCTCCGGCGACCCGGAGACCGTGCACGCGGCAGGCATCTCCGTCCGCGACCGGGTGGCCGGGCCTGAGGAAAACTTCAGCATCGCAGAACTCCTGGAGCGCATCACCGATTGGCCGATGGAGCATCCCGAGGATTGAGGGGCGGCTTCCCTCGTCAGAAGGACCCTCCGGTCCTGAAGCCGCCTCCACCGAAGGATCCGCCCGTTCCGAAGCCGCCCGGCTGAGGGAAGGGGATGCCGCCGCCGAATCCGGAATCCCAGGGGCTGGGGCCGTGATGGAAACCGCCGCGCAGCACCTGCCCGAGAATGGCTCCCCCAATAGCCCCGGTGAGGACGCCCCCGAGCACGTTGCCGAGCGCGGCCTCGTTGCCGAAGGTGCCGTAGGGGGTGTCGTAGCCCTGGCTGCGCAACTCCTCCCATTCCTGTTCGATCATCGCCCGCCGCTGGGCCGTCTCCTTGAGCTGGCGGTGGGCGTCCACCGCTTGGCGCAGCGCCCGGTTGATCATCACGTCGGTGGCCTGAATGCGGCGCACGAGCGCCTCGTCCTGGGGCGTGGGAGTGCGCAGGGCTTCCTCGTAGAGTTGGTTGAGGTCCTCGCGCTCGTCAGCGGCGGCCAGCACCGCGACGGCTTCCCGGTAGGGCGCGTCCCCTTCCAGCACCGAGGCATCGTGGGTGCGGTCCAACTCGGCGAGGGCCGACCGGGCCTCGGCAAGGCTCCGCTCGGCATCATCCACGGCCTCCTTGTTCTGTGCGGCCTTTTCCTCCAGCGGCGGGATGCCGGCGGCCACGAGCGCCTGGCGCTCAAGCGCGGTTAGCCGGCTCCGTACGGTTCTGAGGTCATCGATGATGCGGCGGGCGTGCTCCCGCAGCCTTTCCGGGATCTCGTTGAGCAGGGCGTAGTTGGCCCTGGCCTTGTCGTAGCCGACAACCCGCGCCACGAGGCGGTCCATATACCGGGTGAACGGGCCAGCCCGGTAGGCGGCCGTGCCGAACTTGCGCCTCCACAGGTACATGAACAGCGGATCGGCCTCATAGGGGCGGCGCTTCTCGTCCCGGTCGGTTTCCGCCTGCACCGCCTTCTTCTCCGCCTGCTGGGCCTGTCCGGTGATCTCGGCCACCCTGGCACGGGACGCGATCCATTCGGGATCGACGCTGACCTTGGCCTCCACATCCCGGCGCAGGGATTCGACTTGGGCCAAGGCCTGCTCCAGCGCATCCACGGCGGCCTGCCGCTGTCCTTCCGCCTGTCTCACCCGCTCTTCGGCCTGGCGGCGGCGCTCGGTCAGCTGCCGCAGGGCTTCCTGGCGGCTGTTGAGCACGCTCAAGGCCTGACGTTCTGCGGCATCGAGCTGTCCGACGACCTGCTCCTGCCTGATCGCGTCGAGCTTCAGCCGCGCCAGCTCGCGGAAGGCTTCCGTGCGCTGGATCCGCAAGCGCCCGACCTCCTCGGTGGCGCGGGTATAGGCGAGCTCGCACTTCGCCTCCTGCTCACGGGCCTTCTCGATGACCTGCTCGATCTGCGCGAGTGCCTGACGTCCCGAAATCATCGCCTTACCATTGTGTGATCGCGCCTCCGAGAACCGGCATCTGATAGTCCACGTCGAGCTGGCCCCGGCGCTTCTCGCCCAGGCGGTTGCGCTGCACGATGCCGTCGTCGTTCTTGTCCCGCTGCACCTGCATGGCCGTGGTCTCGCTCACGCGCACGCCCCACTTGGATGCGTTCACCGTGCGGCCATCCTCCTCGCTCGTGACCGGCAGGCTGAGAATCCGTCCGTCCGGGGCAACCGGCTCAACGATCAGATAGTAGTTTCGGCCAGCCGGATTGCGCTCCGGCACCCGCCACACGCCGGAGGGCTCCCCGGGCCGGGAGACGATGCGCAGCACGTATTCTCGCCGCAGTTCCGCGCGCAGGACCTCCAGGTCGTTGAGGGCCTGCCGGGCCCCGTCGGCGTCGCCACGAGCGACGGCGGCTTGCCCGTCCGCGAGCAGGCGGTCGGCCCTTTCCTTCGCGGCCGGCACCTGGGTCTCCCGCAGCACGTCCTCATGGCCTTGCGTCAGGGCGACCGGCAGCCGTTCGGCCAGTTCGATCTGGTTCCTCTCGGCCTGCGCCTGCTCCTGCGCGACTCGCTGGCGGGCGGGCTCGACCACGCCGAACTGGTAGGCACCCCAGCCGAAGGCCAGCAGGGCCAAAAGCGTCAGCAGGCGCCGTCCGATCCGCCCGCGGTTCACCCAGGCCCGCGCCACCGTGCGGGAGAAGCTGGGGCCGGGGGGCGTATAGACGAAGCGCTGCTCTTTCAGAGCCTGTACGCCCTCCTGCAGGATCCGGTCGGGGACCTCAATGCCCTGTCCCCGATAGATTTCACGCAGGCGCTGCAGCAGCTGGGCGTCGCGGTCGCCTTCGCTGAGCTCGCGGCTGACGAGGTTCTCCTGGTGGCGGAGCGTATCCACCACGTCCATCGCGAGCATCACCTCGTCGAGGTTCCGAGAGGCGGGGTCGGGGGCGCTCGCGGGCGGTGTGGCGACCATCTCAGCCATTGGCCGGCAGCGCCTGTCCTTCCGCCACGAGACGCGCGATGCGCCGCTTGCCGTCCTCAACCGCGTCGCGGATCTCGGCGGAGTTCTGCGTCGCGAGGCGGCGCATCTCGCCGATGATCTCCTGCGAGCGTTCCTGGAATGTGATCACCGAATCGACGAGCTTCTTGACCGCATCGGCCCGGATGGTCGGCCCGTAACCCGCCCTCACGGCGGCCTCGCCGACCTGATCGCCGATCTCGGCCAGCACCTCCAGGCTGCGGGAGACGCCTTCCTTCATCTCGTTCAGGGTCTGTGTCGACTCGTTCAGGCCGAACATGCCGGTGAACGAGGCCTTGAGCGCCGTGAACACGGAATCGTTGGTGGAGAAGAACGTGACGGCCTGGGCATAGACGCGTTCCTTGGCGTTCGTCATTTGCATCAGCCGCGCCATGATTACTTCGGAGGTGTTGTAGCTGACGGTCAGGTTGTCCGAGAGATCCTTGGCGATCTGGTAGCGCTTCTCCTCGTCCTGGGTGCGCCGGAGCTGTTCGTCGCGGGTGAGCTCGAGGCGGGCGCGCTCGGCCACCTCCGTACCCTTGAAGTTGACAACCGTGTCGGAAGCACGCTGCAGGTCCGCCTTGGCGGCCTCAAGCTTCTGCTCGGCGGTTCGCAGAACCTCGAGAGCCATGACCTCGGCATGCTTGAGGGCACCGCGGAAATCGCGGTAGGCATCGAGGATGATCTGCTCGCGCTCGATCTGATCCTTGGTGGAGCGGGTCACGTCGAGATAGACTTCCTTGATCCTGTCGAAGCGGTCGGCGACATCGCCGCGCGAAATCTTCATCCAGACATTGTTGATGCGCTCGAAGAGATCGATCTTCTGGTCGTCGAGCTGATCGACCATCTTCTTGGTATCGTCGCGGATGGAGTTGAAGGATTCCGTGATCTCGCGGTAGCGCTCGCCGATCTCCATGGCCTGCGTCTGCTCGCGCACCACCTCGTTGAACACGCTGGTCTGGCCCAGGGTGCGGGCGATGATCACGATGCGGTCCTGATCCAGATCCGAGATCTTTTCCAAAAGCCCGTTGATCGGCGCATCCATGGCCTGAGGTGGGATGATCCCGAGCTCCCGCAGGGCGGACGTGGCCTTGTCGAGATACTGCAGGGGCGTTTTGACGACGATGTCGGACATGAGATCTCCTCCAAACCAGAGCGCGGCCTCTCAGCCGCTCTGAGGATTGTCAGTGCAGTGCATGATCGGGCGGCTGTGAAAGCACAGCGGTCTAATGTGTAATCGGATCGAGGGTTCCAGGGCGCGCCGCCTGCGGGGCCCTGGCTTCTCTCGGCGATGAAGCGTGGGTCGTAAGCCTAGGAGCTGGTTTCCTGCGACTTGCTGCTTTCATCCTCACCCGGGACATCCGTGTGCTCGCCGAGGGTCTCCCGGACATAGAGCTTCTTCACCAGGACGTAGGTGACCACGGCGAGAGGGAAGCCGAAGATCAGGCCGAGCGTGCCGAACAGAACGCTGCCGATGAGAATGGCGAAGAGGGCCAGGGCCGGCGGGATGCTGATCATGCTTCTGGCCACCAGCGGGAAGATCACGTTGCCCTCGATCTGCTGGATTGCCAGCATGGCGAGAACGGTCCAGAGCGCGGCTTCCCCGCTGACGCTGAAGGCGATCAGCACGGCAGGAAGCGCGCCGAGAATGGGACCGAGGAAGGGGATGAAGTCCGCCAGGCCCGCGATGAGCCCGAGAGCCAGGGCCGAGGGCAGTCCGATCAGCCAATAGGCGATGGTCGACAGAACCGCCACGCACGCCATGGCGATCAGCTGAGACGTCAGCCACAGGCGCAGGGCCTGACCCGACGCGTGCAGCGAGTCCTCGACCCGCTCATGATGGCGGATCGGGAACAGCTTGACGAAGCCTTGCCGGTAAACGCGCGGAGCCGCCGCGATATAGATGCCGGCGATCACCACCAGGATGAAGTCCGCCAACCCGTCGAGAATGGCGCCGCCGACGCCTGCAAGACGTGCCGCCATGCTCCCGCTCGAAGCATTGTTCATCATTTCGGAAAGGTCGTCGCTGACAGAGCCGAGGCCGAGATTTTTGGCAAAGTTGTCGACCGCGAAAGGCAGCCGCTCCACCACGTTGGAGAACTGAGCCCGGACCTGCGTTCCGAACAGGGCCATCATGGCCAGGAAAGCCACGAAGATGAGAAGGGTCGCAACCGTGAGGCTCCACCGGCTGGGAACCCGCAGATAGCGCTCCAAGGCCTCGGAGGCGGCATGCAGGAGAAGGGCGACCAGGATGGCCCCGAAAGCCAGCAGAAGGACGTCCGACAATTGCCAGAGCAGAAGCGCGAACAGGCCAAGGCCGAGTGCAATGAGGATCTTACGGATGAATTCCGCGTCTCTCATGATCCCTAGGCGGGAACGGCCCCGGTCATCCATCGTTTACGCCCTCTCCACTTGCGCATTGACAATGGAAACGGCGAAGCTCGGTTCCGAGGTTTCATGCGAGCGTATTCATAAAGCACTTGTGGATTAGCTCGCCTGAACTTGACCGTATAAATTGAAATTTATTCCCAACATTGTGGAACGTTATGAAAAATTCATGGTTGTTCTGCCATGGAGGGAAGTCAAATGACATCGAATGTCATCTGTTTTATTCTCGGTACGGTATTTCCGCTTGCTACGGTAGGCTGGCTTTTCGTTCACTGAATGGAAAGCAGCTCATCGCGTCCAGTTGAAGTATTCTGTACAGCCAATTCTGATCGATGCTTATGCAAAACCCGCCTGATAGGTTCAGGCGGGTTTTGCATGCCCTAAGCGGTGATTGTGCCTAGCCGGCGAGGTCCGTGCAGGACAGATGCCCCGAATGCCCACGCTTAGGGATGTTCTGGGGTGTTTACTTCGACGCGACAGCGGCGCGCTTGGTCAACGCTTTCTGGAGCGAGGAGGGGAGGTCGATCCCTGTCAGTCGCCAGGTGGTGCCGCTCAGGCGCAAGGTGACCCTGAACTGCCGGTCTCGGGGTTCGTCCGGCGTGAGAGGGATCGTGATGGCTCGGAAGCCCTGCGATTCAGACAGGATGAAGATCCGCCAGGCTTGCTGCAGGGAACCCGGGTCGAGGCTGATTGCCGGCCCGGCGGCGCCCTCCGGCTGGATCTGCTGTAGTTGCCCGTCTTCGAGAAGATCGATCAGGGCCTGGGGCGTGACAAGTTCCTCCAGAGCCGGGTTCAGAGTGGTTGCTCCGGCTTGGGCAGCCAGTTGCCGGTCGCGTTCGCTGATGTCCTGGGTCTTCAGGTATTCCCCCAGGATCTGGCGGGCGAGGGAGACGCGCAGGGCGTTGAAATTCACGCGCTCGCTGATGCGCGCAACGTCCCTGGCCTGGACGGCCTTGGACAGGTCGTAGAGCGCAACGAAGGGCGAGACCATGAAGATGGCCCAGCCTAAGAGCAGTAGGAAGCTGATGCGAAAGGTCCAGCGCATCGTCTCATCAGGGTGAGAGGGCAGGGTATCGTCCGCACGGGGCAGGGCGACCGGTGAGCCGCTTCAGGTAAGGATGCTTCCGGCAATAAAAAAGGGCGACCATGTGATCGCCCTTTCTTGAGTTTCCGGCTGGGCTGAAGATCAGCCGCGGGCGCGGGCCCGGATCATGAAGGTGTCGAAGGCGTATTCGGCCACTTGGAACCAGAGGTATTCCTCGTTGCGGAAGCCGCGGACGCTCTCGTAGATCTTCTTGAAGTCGGCATTCTTGCCCGAGACCTCGTCATAAACCTCGTTGGCGGCCTTGTAGGCGGCTTCGAGGATCTCCTGCGAGAACGGACGCAGCTGGGTGCCGGCGCCGAGCAGACGGCGCAGGGCCGCCGGGTTGCGGGCGTCGTACTTGGCCAGCATGTCGTTGTTGGCATAGCTCGAAGCCGTGGTCAGGATGGCCTGATATGCCTTGGGCAATTCACGCCATTTTGCCTGATTGACGAACAGGTGGATCGACGGGCCGCCTTCCCAGAAGCCGGGATAGTAGTAGTACGGCGCGACCTTCGCGAAGCCGAGCTTCTCGTCGTCGTAGGGGCCGACCCACTCGGCGGCGTCGATGGTGCCGCGCTCGAGCGACGGATAGATATCGCCGCCCGGGATCTGCTGCGGCACGACGCCGAGCTTCTGCATCACCTGACCGGCGAGGCCGGCGATGCGCATCTTCAGACCCTGCAGGTCCTGAACGGTCTTGATCTCCTTGCGGAACCAGCCGCCCATCTGCACGCCGGTGTTGCCCGCGGGCATGCCGTACATGTTGTGCTTGGCATAGAACTCGTTGAGCAGATCGTTGCCGCCGCCGTGATAGAGCCAGGCGTTCTGCTGGCGGCCATTGAGGCCGAACGGCAGGGCGGTGCCGATGGCGAAAGTCGGATCCTTGCCGAAATAGTAGTAGGAGCAGGTGTGACCCAGCTCGACGGTGCCGCCGCCGACCGCGTCCGCGATCTGAGCCGTACCGACGATTTCACCGGCTGCGAAGGGCTGGATCTGGAACTTGCCGTCGGTGGCTTCCGACACGTACTTGGCGATGGTCTCAGCCGCGCCGTAGATGGTGTCGAGCGACTTCGGGAAGCCGGACTGCAGGCGCCACTTCACTTCCGGTGCCGACTGGGCGATCGCCGGAGCGGCGACCGCGGTCGAGGCGGCGCCGACCGCCGTGGCCTGCAAAAACTGACGACGTTTCATAAAGCTAACTCCTCCCTCTGGGGTCGTGACTTCGTCACTTGCGCCCCATTGACACTAAATCCGGTTCCCTCTGCAAGAACTGTCGAGCCTGTATCGACTAATGACCTATGCGCTACTTGAAAACGTGTTAGGTCTGCCTAGGAAAGCGGCACGTCGATCGTGCACACCACCCCTTCGGGCCGGTAGACCAGGCGCACCTCGCCGTTGAGCTCGCGCGCGAGGCCATCCTGGATCAGGCGCGAGCCGAACCCCTTGCGCGAGGGCGGGGAGACGGTCGGTCCGCCGTGCTCCTCCCAGCGCATGGCAAGGCGCGGCCCGGATGCCGCCTCGACGGTTGACCAGGACACTCGCACGCGGCCCTCTGGAGCCCCCAAGGCGCCGTACTTGGCCGCATTGGTGCACAGCTCGTGCATGGCCATCGAGAGGCTCAGGGCCATGGAGGGGCTCACGCGAAGGTCCTGCCCTTCGATCCGGATTCGGCTGCCCTCCTCCGAGAGGTCCCGGTAGGGCGCGAAGGCCTGGGCGACGATCTCCACGAGGCCCGCGCCTTCCCAGTTCTCCCGGGTGAGGATGTCATGGCCCCGGGCAACGGCGTGGAGACGGGCCTCGAACGTGGCGTAGAGGGCGGGCAACTCCCGCGCGCTGCCCGCGCCCCGCGCCCGGAAGCTCTGGGACGCCAGGGACTGGACGGTCGCCAGGGTATTTTTCACCCGGTGGTTCAGCTCGTTGAGCAGGAGCCGCAGGTGCTCCTCCGAGCGCTTGTGCTCGGTGATGTCGATCTGGATGCCGTCCCAGACGATGGCGCCATTGTCCAGACGCCGGGGGGTGGTGATGATGCGGTGCCAGCGCGTCTCGCCGGTTTTCGCATGCCTGATCTCAAACTCCTCCTCGCATTCCGTGAGATCGCGAAGGCTCTCCAGCCGCCGCGCGAGCATGCGCTCCCGGTGCTGCGGCAGCACGAGGCTGTAGAGAAGATCGGGATTGGCCTGGGCTTCCTCCGCGGGAATCCCCGTGAGCCTCTCGCAGGTCTTCGAGACGTAGAGCACCTTGCGTTCGTGATAGGCTGCCGAATGGCTCGTCTGATAGAACATGCAGGCAGGCGCGTTGTTCGCCAGCGCGCTCAGGCGCGCCTCGCTGGCGCGCAGTTCCTCCTCAGCCTGTCGCCGCTCCGTCCAGTCGCGGAAGCTGACGCCGATGCCCCCGTTATAGGGAAAGACGTGGAATTCCAGGTGCCGCCCGGGCCGTCCGACCGCTTCGGCCTCGAAGGACAGGGGGCGGCCGGTGAGGAAAACCTCCTCGTAGCGGCGGCGCAGGTCCGTGCCCTCGGATTCGGGAAACATGCTCCAGATGACCTTGTGGAGCATCGCCTGGCGGGGCAGGCCGAAATAGGTTTCCGCCGCCCGGTTGATGTAGCCGAAGCGCCAATGGGCATCGAGGGAGTAGAAGGCGTCGCCAATACCCTCCAGGACCACCGAAAGCTGGGCATTGACCTTGGCCTCGACCGTGCGGGCCAGGGCCTGCTGCAGGGCGTCGTTCAGCGCTCCTCGCGGGCTGGCGGAGATCGATGCCACAAATTCGCTTGTGAGCTGCTCCAGATCGATGGATGCAGCCGAGGCCGGGTTGGACATGGTCATGATCTGAAACATAATCACGGTTTCACATCGTGAGCAATGTGCCCCCGGCTCATGCAATCAAGTTTTGAAGCCTATGGTGCGAATCCGCACGCCGGAACCGCTCAGGACGATCAGGATTCGGTCTGAACGGAGTTCTTGTCGAACGAGGCGTTCTTGGGAATGCTGAAGGCCTCGGCGGCGCAGATCAGGGTGAACAGGGCGATAACGCCCACGATCTCGGCGAAGCTGACAAGGGTGGAAGACAGATCGCCTGCATAGGCAAACGCGCCCGAGACGAGCGCGACAACGACAGCCCAAAACATCATGGGCCCTCTCCCCGGCTAAGCTTGATGCGGCTACACAACGCCCAACTAGCTCAAAAGTTCCTAAAGCCAAGCTAAAATATTCCTTGGCTGTCGGTTTTCGGCAAGAGGCGGTACTCTACTATGGATAAGGTCCATGACGGTTTTTTGAAGGCCTGTCCATGCGCCCCCTGATCGACCGGATCGTGCCCGATCTCCAGCCACCCGATAAGCCTATGCTGGACGAGGCCCGACGGGCCTCCTCGCACCACCGGCAGGCCGCTCACGGGAGCCTCCTCGAACGCATCCCCGCCCTGCACGCCGTCGAGCAGAGCCCACCCGCCAACCCGCTGCCCTGGCCCGGTTCCCTCAGGATCGCGGCGTTCAATGCCCAGCGCCTCAAGGACAGGCGGGCGGCCCGGCGTCTCATGGAGCAGGCCGGGGCGCAGGTCACGCTGCTCAGCGAGGCTGATGTCGGCATGGCGCGGTCCGGCAACGCCCACACGGTCCGCGACCTGACCGCCGGATCGGGGGAGGGCTATCTCTATGGGGTTGAATTCGTGGAGCTCGACCTCGGCAGCGCGGACGAGGTCGAGCAATGCGCCGGCCAAAGCAATGCCCACGGCCTGCACGGCAATGCCATCGTGGCGGGCCTTGCCCTGGAGCGCCCCTGGCTGATCCCGCTCGAGGAAAACGGCCTGTGGTTTCCCGGCATCAACGGCTTCCAGAGGCGCATCGGCGGGCGGATGGCGCTCGCCGTCCGCGTGGCGCAGGCGCCCCGGCCGCTCTGGATCGTGAGCACGCATCTGGAAAGCAAGACCGACCCTGCCGACCGGCAGGCGCAGATCCAGGCTCTGCTGCGGGCCCTGGAGGTCATCGCCCCGGGAGAGGCCTGCGTGATCGGCGGCGACTTCAACACCAAGGCCCTGCCGCGCGGCGAGGACGAGCGCCACCTCCTGCTGGACGCGCCCGAGCGCACCGAGCCGCTCTTCGCCGATCTGCGCGATGCCGGCTTCGAATGGCAGCATGCGAACCTCGCTTTGCCGACGCAGACAACGGGCCCCACAAACAAGCACGAGCCGCCTTTCGGCAAACTCGACTGGCTTGTGGTGCGCGGGCTCGAGGCCGGCAATCCGCAGGTGATCCCGGCGGTGGACGAACAGGGCAGCGCGGTGTCGGACCACGAGATGATCGCCGTGGATGTCAGGATCGCTTGAAGCTGGCGCACCCTGTGACGCCGGCTTGCCGGTTCCTCAGAGCAGCCCGCTGGTGATGCCCGCCCTTGCGAGTGCATTGTTAGCATCTTCATGTGGCCGGCTCTGGCCGGTTTCAGGTGCGCTGACGAGAGTGCGAAGCCGGATCACGTTGATCGGTAGAAGGATGACATGCAGGACGAGGACGGGCATGAATGGACCCATGGCGCCATAGCCGATGAAGCAGACATTGGCCCCGATCGCCATGATGCGCATCGGCAGCATCGCCCTCTGCGCGAAGGTGGCCAATGTCAGCCCCGACGCGGCATATCCAAAAGCGTCGATCAGGCCTAACATCATGATCGTGCTCCTTAGACGATTTCACAGGCTTAAAGGGTTCGACCAAGATCTGCCCGGCCGCCCCATCAATGGTCCAGCAGAGCACCGGTGTTCGGGCTGGGGTCCGCCGGCGCTCCATTCTCCCGCCGTCCGAGCACCGCGCGCTTCCAGGCCGTCAGTCCCACGATGAGGGCGCAACAGAGCGTATTGGCTGCAAAGACCGCCGCCATGCGCCAGTCACTCACGACGAGGATTGCATAGGCGACCGTGGAAAGATGAGAGATACCGAACAGGCTCCAGGTCGCATAGGAGATGGCGGTTGCGCCCTGCGTGTCGCGGCCGATCTTCACGATCTGCGGGAGATAGGCGAAGACCCGGGCCGTGTTGCAGGCGGTGAACAGGAGCAGGGCGGCCTCGGCGGACGTGACCGGCATGATCAATCCGCAGCATGCGCGCTGAAGGGGCAGTAGGACAGAACTTCGTCGCGGGTCGCCATGATCCTGTAGGCAACCCTGTTGAGCGTGTCGGCCCCGAAGCGGTCATAGAGAGAAGCTGCGGCGGTGCGAGGCTCGGGCACGTAGCTGCGTCCCATGAGATGCAGGGCGGCAGCGCCTTCTTCGGAGCCGAACTTGCTTGCGAAGTAGAGGCCCTGGCAGTTGCAGCCGGACAGGTCGGACTCGGCGATGGACCTGCATTCGCCCGCGACGTCCAGCGTCGTCTCGGCGGCATGGGTCGGCGATGCCGTCATGGCGAGGCCGAACAGGGCGATCATCAGCGCATGTTTCATCGATCTGCTCCTTGAGGCAGTTCCGTTTGCCGGATGCGAGGCGACCCGAAGGTTGCTTCCCCTCGTCGAACCGTTTCGAATCAAGCAAAATGAGCGCTCGCGGATGATCATGATTCGAGCGCATCCGCGCGTCCTCCACCGTTTGGGGGAGGAGCGCCGCTTCGGGCCCCGATAGCCTGCAGTCATGTGTTCGGGCGCACGTCGCCGCCAGTGCCAGCTTCGGAGGAATCCATGAAGCCGGATGAAGCCTTCTCCGACCTGATCGGACGCATCTACGACTGCGCCCTCGATACGAGTTTGTGGCCGACGGCTCTAGGAGAGATCACCGAGGCTCTCGGCGGCGTCATGGCCGATCTGGTTGTGTCCCATCCACTCGAGAGGACGCAGAAGTTCACCATTCTCTACAACTGGCCCAAAGATCAGATCGCTCTTGCGCAAGCCAATGCGCCCATCAATCCTGGGCTGTCGCTGGGACTGACGGCGCCATTGTGCAAGGTCTTCTGCAGTTCGCGCGACCTCGACATCGAGGCATTTCATCGAAGCCGCTACTGGCAAAACTGCTTTGCCGGTCGCGGCCTCTATGACTATGTCGTCACTCCGATTACGAGAACGGTAACCAGCTTCTCCACCTGGGGCGTTGTCGGCAGCGAGGCCAAAGGTCCTTACACGGACGAGGAGATCGAGCTTGCGCGCCTTCTCTCGCCGCACATCAAGCGTGCCGTCGAAATCTCCGGCGTCATCGGCCAACAGAGGGTGGAGGCCGGCACGCTGCGGGCGGCCCTCGAGGCGCTGGCGACGCCGGCTCTGATCATCGAGCCTAACGGCGCGATCTTGTTCTGCAACCAGGCTGCCGACAGGGAGTTGGCCTCGCGGCAGGTGCTGCGCGAGCACAAGGGCCGCCTGAGGGCGGTGACGCAGGATGCGATGAAGCTGCTGGCCGGGCTGTCGCTCCCGGACGCCAGCAGGAATACTAAAGGACATGATGCTTTCCTGACGGATGCCACAGGGCGTACCCTGCACGCGACCTGGGCCGAACTGGAGCAGGCGGGAGAGGAGATCGGCAGCCCCATGCTGCTGCTCCTGCGCGAGCCTGAGGCCGCGCTCACGACGCCGCTGTTGAGCGCAGCCAGCCTGTATAAGCTCACGACGGCGGAGATCCAGGTGCTGGGACAGGTCCTCCACGGGCATGCTCTGACCGACACGGCTGAAATACTCGGTCTTGCTCGGTCCACGGTGAAGACGCACCTGGACGCGATCTACCGCAAGACGCAGACGAACCGACAGTCCGAACTGGTCGCTCGCATCATGAGCCTGGCGTCACCCCTGCGGCAGTGAGGGCAATGAAGCGATACGTGATGTTCCCCGTCAAATAGGGACATTTCGTCCGCTCATGGAATCAAGGAAAACTCTCCGATTTAGCGCGCTTCTGTTCTGAGTTTAGTCTTTGAAAGGTGACATTGTCCTTATCGTCCGCATCTGCCTGGAGCATCTGCGGACAAGCTTGCAGTCCATCAGCTTGTTGGTCTGGTCTAATAAGGAAAAATCCACCTTGACAGCGTGACGCTCTTAGAGTACAAAACGTGAACAATAACGAAGTGTGAATGAAGCGCCCCCGCCGCATTCACCCCGTCGGCCAAACCTCCACCGCCCCGGCGCCCCCGCCCGGGCGGTTTTTTGTTGGCTTCTCCATGGTCCAGAGAATTGAGATCACTGACGAGCAGAGGCAGCAGGCCTGGGAGTTCTATATCCGCGAGCCGAAGATGAGCCTGCCCGAGATCGAGCGTTACCTCAATGTCGGCAGCAATACCTTCCTGCGGATGCGCAGGCGCTGGGGCTGGCCGCCGCGTCAGGGCGCCCGCATCGAGAAGGTCTCAGGCCCCGCCGTGAAAGATGACGTCGCTCTCGCCCAAAGTGCCACGATCGCTGCAGCATCGGTGAGCGACGCGGCCCGCGCCCTGGCCCAGGCCACGCGAGTGCAGATCGACGCACTCATGGACGAGCAGCGCAGGGGCCAGGCCAAGGATCACGACAAGACGGCCTGCAGGCTCGCGTCTTATGCGAAGACGCTCGCAGCCGCCCGGGCTCTTCTGGAACAGGAAAGTTCTAAGCTCGATGACACCGAGCCCCATGACAATAGACCCCGGCGCAGCCTGCACGAGCTCCGCGAGGAGCTTGCTCGCCACCTTGACCGGGTTATCGCGGAGGAGGAGGCTCGCGGACGCGACGGCCTTCTTATCTGAGGCCGAACTCCGCAGCATCCTCCGCTTCTGGCCGATCCGCTGCCGGCCCGAGCAGCGCATGCCGGGCCTGGCTCGGGAACACGATCCCTGGACGATCTGGCTCATCCTCGGCGGACGCGGCGCGGGCAAGACCCGCACCGGTGCCGAATGGGTGCGCGGCATTGCCCTGGGCGATCCCGATTTCGGCACGGGTGCCTCCCGGCGCATCGCGCTTGTGGGCGAGACATTCTCGGATGCACGCAACGTGATGGTGGAGGGGCCGGCCGGCATTCTCGCCGTTCATGCGCGGGACGAGCGGCCCACCTGGTCGCCTTCCTTGCGCAAGCTCAAATGGCCGAACGGCGCGGTCGCGCAGGTGTTCTCGGCCGAGGATCCGGATTCGCTGCGCGGTCCGCAATTCGAGGCCGCCTGGGCGGACGAGCTCGCCAAGTGGAAGCACGTGGAGGAGACCTGGGACATGCTGCAGTTCGGCCTGCGCCTCGGCGCTCATCCGCGCCAGATGGTGACGACCACGCCGCGCCCGATCCCGATCCTCAAGCGCTTTCTCGCCGACCCGTCGGTGGCGGTGTCGCGGGTGCGGACCGCCGAGAATGCCGAGAATCTGGCGCCCGCCTTTCTCGACGCCGTGGTGCGCCGCTATGCTGGCACGCGGCTCGGCCGGCAGGAGCTCGACGGCGACATCGTCGAGGATCGTCCCGATGCCCTGTGGACGCGCGATGTGCTCGAGGACAATCGGGCCGAGTCCGCGCCGCCGCTGATGCGCATCGTCGTGGCGGTCGATCCGCCGGCCTCGTCGTCGAAACGCGCCGATGCCTGCGGGATCGTGGCGGCCGGCATCGACGAGGGCGGCACGGCCTATGTGCTGGAGGATGCGACGGCGTCAGGCCTGAAGCCGCCCGAATGGGCTGCCAAGGCCGTGGCCCTGTATCGACGGCTGCAGGCCGATGCGCTCGTGGTCGAGACGAACCAGGGCGGCGAGATGGTGGGCAACGTGATCCGCGAGGTCGACTCGTCCGTGCCCGTGGTGAGCGTGCGCGCCACGCGTGGCAAGTATCTGCGCGCCGAGCCGGTCTCCGTGCTCTACGCGCAGAACCGCGTGCGCCATGTGGGCGCGCTGCCGGAGCTGGAGGACGAGCTGTTCGATTTAGGCCCCGGCGGCCTCACCTCCGGCCGCTCGCCCGACCGCATGGACGCGCTGGTCTGGGCGCTCACTGAACTGATGCTGCGCGAACGCCGCGAGCCGCGGGTGAGGGTGTTATGAAAAAGAACGCCCCAGCCGAAGGGTGGTGTTCACGCACATCTCCAGCCGGGGCGCCGTGGCTACCGTAGGGGCAACAAGTAAAGCCACTTGGTATAAGCTAAGCCGTTGAAGAAAATCCTCAAGGATTCTGATGGGGTGAACCTTTCGCGCCGGCGTGATCTCGGAAGGATATGGCGGCCTGCGCCGTTGTACGTCGCCAGGGAGATCATGGCTGCAGGGCTGGGGCGGATGGCAGTCCATCCGTGCCGATCCGCCCCGCCATCTGCCTCGTGCCGCCCCATAGGGGAAAGACGGCAGAGCTCGAAATTCGATGGTCGCGCCAGCCGGTCCGAGGAAAGCGTCCCGGCTGGCGCGTGAATGTCGCCGGATGCCCCGCAACATCTCAAGACTACCCTGGGGTATGTGACGCGCCAATGACGAGCGGGCCGAATGTGCCTGCTTTGCGGTCACCGGTTGCGGAAGTTGTCGGCATGCTGAAGCGACGGGAGGCAGAGGCCGGTTTTTTGAAGGGCAATGAACCTTCCCTTCGTCATGGCCGCACTTGTTGCGGCCATCCACGTCTTCAACCGCGGCAAAGACGTGGATCCCCGGAACAAGTCCGGGGATGACGGGAGAGTGTCTTCTCCTCGTCTAACGCATTCAACACTCTTCATCCCTCACGCCCCACCAAGGCAGGACCACTTCATGCTGAATCGTTTGACCCGCTGGCTCCAGGCTCCGCCGGATGCCAAGGCCTCGCGTGCTCAAGGAGCCATTGCGCTCTACGTTGCCGGTCGCCCCGTGTGGACGCCGCGCGATTACGGGGCGCTGGCCCGCGAAGGCTTCCAGAAGAATGCAATCGTGCACCGCGCGGTGCGCCTGGTGAGCGAGGCGGCCGCGTCCCTGCCGCTGGTGCTCATGAGCGAGGGCAGGGAGCATCCCACGCATCCGCTGCTGGCGCTGCTGGCGCGCCCCAATGCGCGGGAAGGCGGGCAGCGCTTCCTCGAGAGTCTCTACGGGCACCTGATGGTGTCGGGCAACGTCTATGTGGAGGCGGTGAGCCTCGACGGCGCGCCGCACGAGCTGCATTGCTTAAGGCCCGACCGCATGCGCGTAGTGCCCGATGGGGACGGCTGGCCGGCCGCTTACGAATATGCGGTCGGCACACAGGCCGTGCGCTTCCCGATCCGTGACGAGGCATTGCAGCCGATCCTGCATCTCACGCTGTTCCATCCGGCGGACGATCACTACGGTTTGTCCCCCATGGAGGCAGCCGCCACAGCGCTCGACATCCACAACGCGGCGGGCGCCTGGAACAAGGCGCTTCTCGACAACGCGGCGCGTCCCTCCGGCGCGCTGGTCTTCGGCGGTGCGACTCTCACCGATGCGCAGTTCGATAGGCTGAAAGGAGAGCTGGAGACCAATTATCAGGGCGCCGGCAATGCGGGCCGCCCGCTGCTGCTTGAGGGCGGGCTCGATTGGAAGCCGCTGTCGCTCTCGCCGAAGGACATGGATTTCGTGGAAGCGAAAGCCGCCGCCGCGCGGGAGATCGCGCTCGCCTTCGGCGTGCCGCCGCTGCTGCTCGGCCTGCCCGGCGACAGCACGCACGCCAACTACGCGGAAGCCAACCGCGCCTTCTACCGCCAGACGGTGATCCCGCTGGTCAAGCGCACGGCGGAAGCGCTCGCTCACTGGCTCGCACCGGCCTATCGCGAGATGCTGCAGCTTGAGCCCGACCTCGATGCGATTGAGGCTTTGGCGGATGAACGCGAAAGCCTCTGGCGGCGCGTGTCGGCGGCGGCGTTCTTGTCAGACGACGAGAAGCGCGAAGCAGTGGGCTATGGGCGTGCGGAAGCCGTGAAGGCGAGGCGGGGATGATTGCTTGCGATGAAGCGCTCCTTTGTCATCCCCGGACTTGTTCCAGGGATCCACGTCTTAACCCTTTAAAACGTGGATGGCCGGGACAGGCCCGGCCATGACGAGGTTGATGTCATCCAGGATGGAGCGCAGCGAGGATCCGAGATAGCGCTCACTGACGGCCTTCGAGAATGCAGTGCCTCCCCCAAAAACTCCAACGGAGCTTTTCACGAGAACAAATCATGAACTCATTCGACCAGATCACCGAAGCCGTCATCCGGCGCGGGGATCTTGCCCATCTGGCCCTGTTCGTCTGGGCCAGCGGAGCCTCCGCCTTGCTTGCCATGACCCTGCGCGACCTGTTCGCGGCCAACCGCCGGTTCGATGCGTTGGTGCGCGAGCTGTCCCTGTTCAACCGCCGCCATTCGGGAGACCCCACATGACCCGCCTCTCATCCCGCGCGCCGCGCAAGCCGAAGGCCGCGCGGGAAAGCCAGACCCGCGCCACGCTCGTGTTCCGCGACTTCGTGCGCCAGCTCGAAAAGCTCGATGCGAAACCCGCGCAATCGGCACGCGGGGCCGCGCGATGATGGTGGCAGCACCCAGTGTCCGGGAGCGCAAGTTCCTGCCCGAGCCCGTGAGCGGCGTCGATGCGGAGGGCGTGTTCGAAGGCTATGCGAGCCTGTTCGGCGAGGCCGATCTCGGCAAGGACATGGTGATGCCCGGCGCCTTCCGCGACTCCTTGAAGAAACGTGGCGCCGCGCAGGTGCGCCTGCTGTGGCAGCACGATCCGGCGCAGCCCATCGGGCGCTGGCTCTCCATCGCGGAGGACCTGCGCGGCCTGCGCGTGCGCGGCCGGCTCAACCTCGCGGTTGGCCGAGCGCGGGACATCCATGCTCTCATGCGCGACGGGGCGGTCGACGGGCTCTCCATCGGCTTTCGCGTCGAGCGGGCGAGAGCCGAGCGGCCGACCGGGTTGCGTCGCCTGGAGCGGCTCGACCTGTGGGAGATCTCGGTCGTGACCTTTCCGATGCTGCCCGGCGCGCGGGTCGAGACCGTCAAGCAGGCGGCTCCGAAGCTCGCCACCCATATTCGCAGCACCGCCGTTAGACTGTTTTCCTGAACCTTGTCCGTGGGAGCGCGTTAGCTGAAAGCCCGCATCGACGCGGAGGCTGCGGGCCCTTTCCTCACGCGAGAGGTGTCTGTTCTTCGCTTGTCTCGGGAGGTTCTCATGAAGAAGCTTGCTTTCGTTGCGCTGATCGGCCTTGCGGCGGCGGCCTGCACGACCACGGAAGAGCGGGTGGGCGGTGCGGCTGTCGGCGCCGGCGTCGGCGCAGTTGCCGGTCCCGTGGGTGCCGTGGTTGGCGCCGGCGTCGGTGCGGCGGCCGGTCCGGCCGTGTCCGATACGGTGCAGGCTAACACGCGCCCGGTTCGCCGCACGACCCGCCGCCGCTAACGCGCCGGCTCTGCCAAGCCCTCATCCTGAGGAGGACCGCAGGTCCGTCTCGAAGGATGCTTCAGTGCTCTCTGGATCCTCCTTCGAGACGCCGCTTGCAGCGGCTCCTCAGGATGAGGCCAGAGGTCCCCATTCCCGTCATTGGGAAACAACGGGCCCGCCACTCGGCGGGCCTTTTCTTTGATCTCTTTGAAACCTATGGATTGTGATGATTCCTGTTGTTGAAACCAAAGCCGTGTCCGACGATGTCGCCTCGGCCTTCGAGGATTTCGCCCGCGCCTTCGAGGCGTTCAAGGACGCCAACGACACGCGCCTGTCCGAAATCGAGACCAGGCTCGCGAGCGACGTGGTGACGGACGAGAAGCTCGCCCGCATCGACACCGCCCTCGACGACGCCAAGCGCCGGCTCGACCGCCTCGCCCTCGATCGCTCCCGTCCGCCCCTGGGAGGCAACCCCGACACCCAGCGCGATCCGGCCCAGGCCGAGCACAAGAGTGCGTTCCATGCTTATGTCCGCAGCGGCGAGGCCACGGGTCTCAAGCGGCTGGAGGAGAAGGCGCTCTCGGCGGGCTCCGGGCCCGACGGCGGCTATCTCGTGCCCGATACGGTCGAGCGCGAGGTGCTGCGCCGTCTCGCCAACGTGTCGCCGATCCGCGCCATCTCGTCGGTACGGGTGATCTCGGGAGGACAATACAAGCGCGCCTTCTCCACCGCGGGCCCGGCCACCGGCTGGGTCGGCGAGACGGGCGCGCGTCCGCAGACGGCAAGCCCCACGCTGTCCGAGATGAGCTTTCCGGCTATGGAGCTATACGCCATGCCGGCGGCCACCCAGACCCTGCTCGACGACGCGGTGGTCGATATCGAGAGCTGGATCGCCGAGGAGGTGGAATCCGCCTTCGCCGAGCAGGAAAGCGCCGCCTTCGTCACCGGCGACGGCGTCAACAAGCCGAAGGGCTTTCTCGCAACTGAGACGGTCGAGAACGAAATTTGGGAATGGGGGCGCCTCGGCACGGTGAACACCGGGGGCGCGGCCTTCCCGACGTCAAACCCGTCCGACGTGCTGGTGGACCTGATCTACACGCTGAAATCCGGCTACCGCCAGAACGCCGCGTTTGTCATGAACCGCAAGACGCAGAGCGCCATCCGCCGCTTCAAGGACGATAACGGCCAGTATCTCTGGGCGCCGCCCGCGAGCATCGGCCAGGCTGCGACCCTGATGGGCTTTCCCGTCGTCGAAGCGGAGGACATGCCGGACATCGCGCTCAATGCCTGCCCCATCGCGTTCGGCGACTTCAAGCGCGGCTGTCTGGTCGTCGACCGCGCCGGCCTGCGCGTGCTGCGCGATCCTTACTCCGCCAAGCCTTACGTGCTGTTCTACACCACCAAGCGCGTGGGCGGCGGCGTGCAGGATTACGCGGCGATCAAGCTGCTGAAGTTCGCGGCGTAGGATCCGGTGTCATCCCCGGCGAGCCGAAGGCGAGGGAAGCGGATCCATAGCGCAGCGTGCGCAAGTGGATTCCCTTCCCCTTCGCGGCGCTTCAGCCGGGAATGACACCCACCACGTCATCCCCGGACTTGTTCCGGGGATCCACGTCTTTGCAACGCTGTGGTTCTCAAGACGTGGATGGCCGGGACTGATCCCCGGATCAAGTCCGGGGACGGCCATGACGGAGTGGGCGTCGTTCCCGTGAGCGCAGCGAGGTAGGGATTCGCTCACAGGTGCCTGGGCAGCTCAATTCCCCGTCCAGGCGGCATTGAGGCTCTGCATGCTGCCCGTGATCCAGCGCAGGTGCTCGACCACGGGCGTCACGGCCGTGAGGCCGCCGCAGGCGCTGGGGGTGCGGGTGCGCAAGGCGCCGCTCGACCAGCTCGTGATGCCGTAGAGCTGATAGCCGCTCCCTGTGGCGGCGAGGATCGGGCCGCCGGAATCGCCCCGGCAGGCACCCGCGCCCGTAGTCTCGGCGAGGCGATTGCGGTCGGCCACGATGAGGACGCGGTTTGCGACCTCGATGGGACCGAGCGAGACGAGGTTGGTCTGGCGCAGCGTCCGGGCCGTGCCGCGGGCTCGCTCCGAGAGAACGCCGTAGCCGGCAATCGTCACCTGATCGCCCACATCGATGCGGCCCGCCTGGGTGGGATCGAGGGGCAGGAATTCAGGGCCGAGGGGCCGGTCCAGTTTGACCACGGCGAGATCGATGCCGGGCTGGGTGCGCGGCGTGGTGCCGGGCACGAAGGTCGGGTGGATGGCGAGCGCGGCGACGTTGAAGCGCTGGGGCCTCAGGGCCCGGTTGAGCGCGGTGACGCGATAGGCGGCGCGGTCGATCACGCAGTGGGCGGCGGTCAGCACCAGATCGCGCCCGACGATCACGCCGGAGCAGAGCTCGCCCAGCGAGTTCTCGATGGACACCACCGAGCGGCGCAGCCCATTCGGATCGCGCGATGCGACTCCCTGCAGGATGGCCCAGGCGGGGCTCGCGGCGAGGGTGAAGGCGGCAAGAGCAAGGGGGAGCAGGGCGCGCATGGAGGATGATGCCGTGAGGGAGAAATGTGTTTTAAGGCAAGGCTTCGCCCGCAAGGATAGTTCCGACCGTTTACGAAAATCTAACCGCCGTTGCCGCTCCACAACGCTGCACGGTTCCAACCTTTCAGAATCCCGTCGATCCACGCGCGCTGCGGGCCCACCAGGATGCCCTGCGTGATGCCTCCGCAGCTGCGGCCCCTGGCCGGCGCTGACCAACTTGTGATCGCCGCCACCGTCGCGCCGGACGCCATCGGCCCGCCGGAATCGCCCTGGCACGCGCTCGCCGTGCCGGAGCCCTCGGCCCAGAGCAGGATACGGCTCGGGCCATACGGCTCGACGGCCGTGAGGGACGCGGTGCGGAAGGTGCCGGTGCTCTTCGCATCGCCATCGCGGGCAAGGCCGTAGCCGCCGATCGTGACGAAGGTGTTCTCGGGCACCTTCACGGCGCTGAGCGTCGCCTGCTCGAAGCGCGCGGGCAGGGCTTCGGGAATGCGCACGAGCGCGAGATCGATGGAGCGCTGGCGCGTCTCGATGGCCTTCGCGTTGTAGCCGGGATGCACGGCCTTCGCGGCGGGCACGATCAGCACGGGCTCGCCCGCCTCGTCGCGGAAATGCACCCGGTGCTCGGCGGCGCCCGTCACGCAATGGGCGGCGGTGAGCACTACGTCGGATGCCAGCACCACGGCGCTGCACACGCCGCCGTTCGAACTCAACACCATCACGCTCCGGCGCGACAGCGGGCCCTCGTCGGGCTGGCCGCCGACGATGGCCTGCGCCCCCGTGGCGAACAGGACCAGGGCGAGAGAGAGCGTGAGCGGACGTTTCATGACAGCACAAGGATCCTTTGTTCCGATGATTCCCATATTCGTCAGCGGCCCCGCCGTCGAGCCCGTCAGCCTCGCCGAAATGAAGGCCTACCTGCGCGTGGATGACGATGACAGTGCGCAGGATGACCTGATTTCCGGCCTCATCAAGGCGTCCCGGCTTATGATCGAGGCGGTCTCCCGCCGAATTCTCATCGAGCAAAGCTGGCGCGTGGTGCTCGACCGCTGGCCGCGCGACGGCGTGCTCCTGCTGCCGCTCTCGCCGCTGATCGCCGTGGATTCGATCGGGATCGCGGACGTCTCGGGCACCCTGACCGAGCTGCCGGACGATGCCTTCGAAGCGGATGGCCTAAGCGACCTGCCGCGCATCGCGGTCCCGGATGCGCCGGAGCCTGGAAAGCCGCGCAACGGCATCGTCATCGCGCTGCGCGCCGGCTATGGAGCCACGCCTGAGGCGGTGCCCGCGACCCTGAAGCTCGCTATCCGCATCCTCGTGGCCCATTGGTTCGAGAACCGCGGCGACGTGGCAGGCAGCCAGATCCTGCCGCCGCAGGCTCTTTCGCTTGTGGCGCCATTTCAGCGGGCGCGGCTGTAGCTGCTGCGGTTTGTCATCCGGCGCAGGCGGGAATGACACCCTCCTGTTTCCAAAACTCCCTCGTCATCCCCGGATTTGTTCCGGGGATCCACGGTTTTCCTTTCCATCTCTCCAGCCTCATCCTGAGGAGCAGCGCAGCTGCGTCTCGAAAGATCGTCCAGAGATCACTGGAGCCTCCTTCGAGACGATCGCTTACACGACCTCCCCAGGATGAGGTCGAGTGTTGTTCGACCGGGTCAATTCCCACGCAAAGACCATTCCCATGACAACCAAATCTCTCCCCATCGGCGCGCGCTCGCGCCGGTTCGTGCTCGAGCTGCCGCTGGAGCGGCCCGATGGCTTCGGGGGCGTCATCCGCTCTTATGCGCCGGGGCCCGAGGTGTGGGGCGCCATCGAGATGCTCTCCAGCCATGAGCGCGTGCGCGCCGACCGGCCGGAGCAGAGCCTCACCCACCGCATCACCCTGCGCTACCGCGAGGGCGTGACGGGGGCCATGCGGCTCACCGTCGGCCTGCGCCGCTTCGCCATCCGGGCGGCCTCCGATCCCGACGGATCGAAGCGCGATCTCGTCTGCCTCGTCGAGGAGGTGAGGGCATGACGAGCCCGGTGCTGGCCCTTCGCCGCGCGATCATCGATGCGGCGTCAGCGGACACGGAGCTGCGCACTCTCATGGGCGGATCTTTGCGCCTCTACGACGAACCGCCGCGCGGGGCCGAGCCGCTCTATGCGCTGTTCGGCGACGTCAAGGCCGAGGACTGGTCCACCGATCTCGATCGCGGCCACGCGCAGAGCATAGACATCGTGGTCTGGTCGGAGGAGGGCGGCGCCCGCACGGCGCTCATGGCCGCGGACCGCTTCTTCGCGATCCTCGACGATGCGCCGCTGACGCTTGACGGCCACCGCCTCGTCAACCTGCGCGTCACCGAACTCGCCTCCGGGCGCGACAAGGACACCGGCCTCGCCCGCGTGACGCTTCGCCTGCGTACGGTGACGGAGGTGGCGTGAGGTCGTGCCTGCATAGCACTGTCATTCCGGGATCTCGCTACGCTCGCCCCGGAATGACAGTGGAAACGTATTTACTCCTCTCAACAAAGGACATCCCATGCCTGCTCAGAAGGGCAAGGATCTGCTCATCAAGATCGGCGACGGCGGCAACGCCTTCGTCACTGTGGCGGGTCTGCGCACGCGCCAGATCGCCTTCAATGCCGAGACCGTCGACGTGACCCACGCGGAATCCGCCGGGCGCTGGCGCGAGCTTCTGGCGGGTGTCGGCGTGCGCCGCGCCAGCATCTCCGGCTCCGGCGTGTTCAAGGACGAAGCGTCGGACGCACGCATGCGCCAGGTCTTCTTCGACGGCGATATTCTTACCTATCAGATCGTCATTCCCGATTTTGGCCGCATCGAGGGCCCGTTCCAGATCACGAGCCTGGAATACCGCGGCGGCCATGCGGGCGAGGTGACATTCGAAATGGCCTTCGAATCCGCCGGCGCGCTCGCCTTCGTGGCGATATAGGAGGAATCATGCCCAACAGACGACGGGGCGAGATGGCGCTGCAACTCGGCGACACGCGCTACACCCTCTGCCTCGCGCTCGGCGCGCTCGCGGAGCTGGAGGATCCCTTCGGCGTGCAGGACCTCATGGCGCTCTCGGAGCGCTTCGGCACCGGGCGCCTGTCGAGCCGCGACCTGCTCACGTTGCTCGCCGTCGCGTTGCGCGGTGGCGGTCAACCATTAAGCGATGCGGAGGTGGCGAACCTGCCGCTGCACGACGGTGTCGAGCCCGTGGCTGAGGCGCTGGCCAACCTCCTCGTCATGACCTTTGGCGGAGGCGAGACATCGCCAAACCCTCCGTCATCCCAGGAGACGAGCGCGAGCCAAGTGCCTTCCCCTTGGACGATGCGTTTACGCTCGGATTAAGCATTCTGCGGTGGAGTCCGGAGATTTTCTGGAGTGCGACTCCTCGCGAGTTGCTTGCAGCCTGGGAGGGATTGAGTGGTGGGCGAAGAATCGAGCCTGCGTCGAGCGGCGATCTCAGGAGGTTGATGGAGGCGTTTCCAGATGGCGACACGATCAAAGATAAAGAGACGGGCTGAAGATGACGCCGTTGCGCCTGAGGCATTCAACCTCCAGATCTTCCTTCATCTCGTCCTGAGCGCAGGCGGTCGAGGCAATCGTCAGGAGCATACCAAGAAATGTCTGACACAGCATGCGGAGGTTTGTCGGACGTTCCTTGGGTAGGAGATGGAATCGTTGTTCACTGCGCCTCGTTCCGTCAAAGCTCGTGACCCTTCGCCTTCATGCACGTCCTAAAAACTGTTGAGCGGGTACTCCAAGGCCGTGCGAGGCGGTGCCGTATAGATGATCTTCAATGCACCGGCATAGTACTCGTCGATAGCCTTGTTGACACGAAGGTCTGCGGTTCGCGGCAACTCCGTATCTTGTCACGTTTGCGCGCATCCGGCCAAGCCAACGATGGTTAGGGCTGAAACGCGCATTTGAATTCGTTTCATGATTGTTGAGCCTCGTATGGCGGACAACAATTCTCTCAAACGGCAGATGACGACGTAATGGAAAAGGAGGGTGAAACGGGCCGCCAGCTCAACACTCTCATCGGCCTCTCCGATTAATCTGGTCCTCTGATCCGAGAAACTTGATGCCCTTCGCTTCAAGGCAAAGGATAAAGATCTTCCGATAGGTATCGCCAGTGATGTCCCCGTATTTTCTTGGAGCAACGGCTTTCGCCGCTTCGAATCTACATTCCTTACCGGCCTGCTCAAACTGCTGATCGTTTAACGCACCCGCATCAAAAACCAGATCTGGCTTTCTGCTGGGGTGGTGCAGGCACTCAGAAGTATCGCTGTAATGAAGATAAGAGTGGGTCGAATTATGGTCCCGAACGCAAAGAAGTTCCCAGACGAATCGGGTGGAGAACCAATTGCCGCTGATCGAACGCGCCAGCTCAACACCCTCATCGGCCTCTCCGAACGGTTTGGTGAATCCCTCTCCAATGCTTTTGCTAAGAGCCTGTTTGAGAATGTCGCACGGGGTCGGATTGGGATAGTCTCGAGTCCACATGAGCCGGATGTGGACCAAAGA
>NZ_JAFBID010000119.1 GCF_016811235.1 Microvirga arabica | reverse complement strand
GATTATGTGCGCATCGCCCTTGTGGAGAACGAGCAGCGCATCCGTCAGGCTGCCCGCAACATCCGCAAGTTCTTCGATCAAGCCGACCAGACCCTCCACAACGTGGTGCCCCGATCAACACAGGCACGGTAGGCTCCTCGAAGCCGATGTTATGCATGGCCAGGGAATACACTAAGAAGGCGTAGCCGACATGCAGGACTACATCCGGAAGATCTTGACCGCTCGGGTCTATGACGTGGCGATTGAGAGCCCGCTCGATCCCATGCCGCGCTTGTCGCAGCGCCTGGGAAGCCCTGTGCGGCTCAAACGCGAGGATCTCCAGCCGGTGTTCTCGTTCAAGCTGCGCGGCGCCTACAACAAGATGGCGGGCCTGCCGCGGGAGGCGCTCGAGCGCGGGGTGATCTGCGCCTCTGCGGGCAACCATGCCCAGGGCGTGGCTCTGGCGGCGCAGAGGTTGGGCGCCAAGGCTACCATCGTGATGCCGCGCACCACGCCTGCGATCAAAGTGCAGGCGGTGAAAGGGCAGGGCGGCCGCGTGGTGCTCCACAGCGAGAGCTTCGACGAGGCTTATACCCATGCACGTCAGCTCGAGACAGAGAGAGGCCTCACCTTTATTCACCCTTATGACGATCCCGACGTGATCGCCGGGCAGGGGACAGTGGGCATGGAGATCCTGCGCCAACATCCGGATCCGCTCGAGGCGGTGTTTGTGCCGATCGGGGGAGGGGGGCTGGCAGCAGGTGTAGCCGTCTATGCCAAGTTCCTGCGCCCTGAGGTGAAGGTGATTGGCGTCGAACCGAAGGATGCCGCCAGCATGGCCGGCGCCCTTGCCGCCGGTGAGCGCATCATTCTGAACCAGGTCGGGCTGTTTGCTGACGGTATCGCCGTGCGCCAGGCGGGTGAGGAGACGTTCCGCCTGTGCCGCGCGTTGCTGGATGAGGTGATCACCGTCAGCACAGACGAGATCTGTGCGGCGGTCAAAGACATCTTTGAGGACACGCGCGCGATCGCCGAGCCATCCGGCGCCGTGAGCCTGGCCGGCCTGAAGCGGTATGTGGAGCAGGAAGGAGCGCGTCAGCAGGGACTGGTTGCGATCGACAGTGGCGCCAACATGAACTTCGACCGGCTCCGGCACATCGCCGAGCGGGCGGAGATCGGCGAACACCGCGAGGCTCTGTTGGCGGTGACCATCCCGGAGCAGCCGGGCAGCTACCGCCGCTTCATCCAGCTGCTCGGCAAGCGCTCGATCACCGAGTTCAACTATCGCTATTCGGATCCTCAGGCAGCGCAGATCTTTGTCGGTGTCCAGCTCTCGGAAGGGGATCCCGAGAAGCACCAAATCATCGCGATGCTGCGGGAGCAGGGCTATCCCGTGCTCGATATGAGCGACAACGAGATGGCCAAACTGCATGTGCGCTACATGGTTGGCGGGAGCACGCCCAGCCTTAAGGAAGAGCTGGTCTTCCGCTTCCAGTTCCCGGAGCGCCCGGGAGCCCTCCTGAAGTTCCTGAACGGGCTGTCTGGCAACTGGAACATCTCGCTGTTCCACTACCGCAACCATGGCACCGACTACGGGCGGGTGCTGGCAGGCACCAGGTTCCTGCCGCAGATCGGGCGCAGCTCAGGCGCAGTTTGGATGAGCTCGGCTACCCATACTAGGACGAGAGCGACAACCCCGCCTATCGCAGCTTCCTGAGCGGTGAGGGGATGAGACAGACCAAGCACTCCTCTGGCCTGCTGTGACCCGCGCGATACAGCCAAAGCCCTGCGGATGCGGCATCATTGGCTTCTGTGGGCCTGTAGCTCAATGGTTAGAGCCGGCCGCTCATAACGGTCTGGTTGGGGGTTCAAGTCCCTCCAGGCCCACCACAAACGGCTCATCCCGGCACAAATTCTAAAATTGCTAATCGACCATGACTGATCCTCATCCCCTTGCAGATACTGAGCTCGTTGAGCACAGCGGCTACCAGATCCGCCTCAGCCCGAGCGGCCTGGAGTGGCTGGCCTTCGTAGCTCTGCCCAAGCAGCGCCCAACCCTGATCATGGCATCGGATCGCAGTGCTGCTCTCTCCAAGGCCTACGAGTGGATTGATCAACAGCGTGCATCTGACAAGAAGCCGGAATGACCTACCACCTGATCCAGCTGGCGCCGGGCGCCTATGATCTTTTCCTCGACGACACCGTCGTCGCCAGCGTAGTCAGAAGCGGCCTGCGCCAGCCCTACACCTGGACGGCCGAGTTGCTGGAGGACCTGCCACGGAACAAGAGGCCCGCTCCGTTCCAGAATCTTGAGCACGACTTCCCATCACTGGAAGAGCTCTGTGCCTGGCTCGGTCACCTGACGGTAAAGACCAACAACCGCCACACCGCTCGAGTGATGTGAGATGGCCGTTATTCTGCTGCAAGCATTCCGCACGACGACGGTTTTGGAGAGAATGGTGATGCGGTTGCGTAGGGCGTTAACGATCACGTACAACGGTTGCTGTTCGAGGAGCACACGCCCATACGCATCGCCGTTGATCCAAATCAGCGCTCACCGTTCGCCACCAGATCGTAAGCCGTGGTGGATTTCACCCGCTGCATGGCGAAACGCGACGTAACGTTCTTGAGTGGGACCGCTTCGACGAGACGTTGATAGAAGCGATCATACGCGGCCATATCCGGCACGGCCACGCGCAGCACATAATCGACGTCCCCGGCCATGCGGTAGAACTCCATTACTTCGGGCATGGCCGAAACGAACTCCGCAAAGCGCTGAAGCCATTGTCCTGAATGGTCGGAGATTTCGATGGAGACAAACACCGTCAGGCCCAGGCCAACTTTCTCGGGATTAACGAGCGCGACACGCTTTTCGATGACTCCGGTCGTCTCGAGACGCTGAATGCGCTTCCAGCATGGCGTCTGGGATAGGTTCACTCTCTGAGCGAGTTCAGCAATCGAGATGCTGGCATCCTCCTGCAACAGCATCAGGATCTTGGTATCTGTCGCGTCCATATGGGACCTCAGCGAGCGTAGAGCAAAAACTTTCCGAGGCTTCCTGAGAAAGCCTCATCCGTCGTCTCTGGTTGTTGTGTCCTTTATAAAGAACAAATCCGCATATTCAAGTGTCCTCATAGACGGCTGGGTACCCACAAACGGCATGGGAATGCGTCGAAGAAGATGAATCCACCCTTGTAGGCGTATGTTGGAGAAGATTGTCCCTAGCCGAACCGTTCTAAAGAACGAACATTCTCGTTGACAAGAGCGTGGATCGAGACGATCCTTTTTGCCAACAGAACGAGTGTTGATCGGATCAAGTGGAGATCAGTTTAGGATCCCATTAGCTTCCGATCGTAGGAGAGCTGCATTTCCGCCGTCCTTAGAAGAAGGATCAGCGCATGATTACCATCATCTTCATGGCAATTGCGCCCGCTAGAGCGCTTAACTTCGCCTGATACTAAGCAAGTGCGTTGAATTAGAGCGAGAACACAAGTCTCCTTTAAGGCTGCGCTCCTCGGAAGACCCTGACTGATGAACACCGCGGGCTTGCGCCGGCGGAAGGAGAACTTGTGCCATGAGTCTGCCCCGCATAGTTGGTTTTTCCGGCAGCCCTCGCCAGCCATCCAAGACCCGCGGCCTCGTCGAGACGGTCGCCTCCGCAGTCGCAAGCCACCGACCAGCACGTCTCGAGATCTACGACCTGTCCGATGCCGGCCCGGGACTGGGCGCGGCTCTGCATCGGCAGGACCTGACCCTGCCGGCAGCTCGCATCATCGATGCCATTGAGCAGGCCGATGCGCTGATCATCGGCACACCGGTGTACAAGGGCGCCTATACCGGGCTGTTCAAGCATGCCTTCGATCTGGTTGATCCCCGGGCGCTGGTGAGCAAGCCGGTGCTGCTCACCGCTACCGGAGGAGGCCCGCGCCACGCTCTCGTTGTCGAACACGCCCTGCGACCGCTCTTCGGCTTCTTCGAGGCCCTGACTGTCCCGACAGCCGTCTACGCCAGCGATGCCGATTTCGTGGATGGGCAACTGAGTGAGGTGGGCGTTCTGGCACGCGTGAGCACCGCTGCGCAGCAGCTCGCGAACCTGATCGGGGCTGAGGCTCTCAAGACTGAGACAATCTCATTGGTGTCCTCGGTCAACCTTCAGGTTATTCGCCGAGGAGCAGCCCGATGAGTGCCGCTGTCGCCTCTACGCCCGCGGCGAGCACCGGCTCTGACAGGTGGCTACGCTACCGCAGGTATCTTCCTCCGCTTCTCATCGTCGTGCTGTGGCAGATTGCGGCAAGTGCCGGCCTCATTCCGACCCGGACGCTTGCCTCACCGGCGATGATCGCCGGCACGTTTGCCGAACTGATCAGCTCCGGCGAGCTGCCCCGGCACCTTCTGGTGTCCTTGGGACGAGTGACGACAGGGCTGGGCATCGGCGTCGTTGTGGGCACGACGTTCGCACTCATCGCGGGACTCTCACGACGCGGCGAGGACCTGCTCGATGCCACCCTGCAGATGCTCAGAACGCTGCCATTCCTGGCGCTCGTTCCTCTGTTCATCCTTTGGTTCGGCATCGGCGAGACACCGAAGATCGCGCTCGTCGCCCTGGGCACGATGTTCCCGATCTATCTGACGCTGTTTGCCGGCATTCGCGGCGTGGACGCCAAGCTGATCGAGGCTGGAGGCACCCTTGGCCTGAGCCGGCGCGAGCAGGTGTTCCACATCGTGCTGCCCGGAGCACTGCCGTCGGCCTTGGTTGGTCTTCGCTATGCGCTCGGCGTCGCCTGGCTCAGCCTTGTCGTGGCCGAGCAGATCAACGCTGATTCCGGCATCGGCTTCCTGGTGATGACCGCCCGCGACTTCCTGCGCACCGACATCATTCTCGTGGGCCTGATCGTCTACGCCATTCTCGGGCTGAGCGCCGATCAGATCGTCCGTGTTCTCGAGCGTCAGGTGCTGGCCTGGCGACCAAGCTTCCTGAAGGACTGATCCCATGAACGCTCATCCTGCCCTGGCAGCGCGCCAGCACCCGGTGGTGCAAGTCTCAAACCTCGTGCGCTCCTTCGGCCGCGGCCCCAACATCCTCGATGGTCTCGACCTGACCATCCGGGCCGGCGAGTTCGTAGCGCTTCTCGGCCGCTCCGGCTCGGGTAAGTCGACGCTCCTACGAACCTTAGCGGGTCTTGATACGGCTCCGGCCGGCACCGTGACAGTGCCGGCTGAGCGGGCCGTGGTATTCCAGGAGCCGCGTCTCATCCCGTGGAAGAGGGTGTGGGCCAATGTGGCGCTGGGGCTTCGCACGCCTGACGCCCGCGAGCGTGCCATTGCTGCCCTGTCTGAAGTGGGCCTGAGCCATCGCCTTGAGGCTTGGCCCTTGACGTTGTCTGGTGGCGAGGCTCAGCGCGCCGCGCTCGCCCGGGCCCTGGTGCGGGAGCCCAAATTGCTGCTGCTCGATGAGCCCTTTGCGGCCCTGGATGCGCTCACTCGGCTCAAGACCCAAGGCCTGGTCGCGTCGCTCTGGCGGGCCCACCGGCCGGCAGTTCTCCTCGTGACCCATGACGTGGACGAGGCGCTGCTGCTCGCCGACCGGGTGCTGGTGCTGGACCAGGGCCGCATCGGCTTCGATCTGCACGTCAATCTGGAGCGCCCACGCCACCATGCGCAGCCGGCCTTCGCGACCTTGCGCTCGCGTCTCCTGCGCGAACTCGGGGTCGAGGAAGAGAACCCTGAGGAGCCGGTTGAAGAGCTGCGCGCTCCCACGCGCAGCAGAGCGCCCGCAGCTTCCAGCCGACGGCTGGAGGACGCTGTCTGGAGCGCTTCAGCCGATGCACTCGCCCGATCGTAGGAACAGGAGACCATCATGAGCAAGGACGTTGAGTTCATTGGCTTTGTCGGCACGCAATACGAGTCGGAAGCTCATCCCGCCGAGGGACCTGTGATCGACCGCGACTACATCCGGGCGCTCGCCCAGGCACAGGAATACGGGGGCTTTAACCGCTTCCTTGTCGCATTTCATTCCACATCCCCTGAAAGCCAGCATATTGCGGCTTATGCCGCCTCGGTCACCGAGCGCATCAATCTGATGATAGCGCATCGGCCTGGGTTCACCGCACCGACGGTGGCTGCCCGCCAGTTGGCCACCCTCGATCATCTCACCAATGGCCGCGTCGGGGTTCACATCATCACCGGCGGCAATGACCAGGAACTCAGGCAGGATGGCGACTTCCTCACCAAGGACGAGCGCTATGCCCGCACGAGCGAGTATCTCGATGTGGTGAAGGCGTCCTGGACCACCGAGACACCCTTTGACTATGCCGGGCAATACTACCGCTTCGAGCGCGCCTTCTCGAATGTGAAGCCAATCCAGACGCCGCACCTGCCGGTGTATTTCGGCGGCTCATCAGACGCAGCCATCGAGGTGGCCGGCAGGCATGCAGATGTCTATGCCCTCTGGGGCGAGACGCACGCGCAGGTGCGCGAGACCATCGCCCGGGTCCGCGCTGCCGCAGCCCGGCACGGCCGCGAGCACCATATTCGCTTCAGTCTCTCGTTCCGACCGATCCTCGCTGAGACGGAAGATCGCGCCTGGGCTCGGGCGGAAGCACTTCTCGAGAGCATCAAGGCGGTGCGTGCGGCTAAGGGGCTTGGTACGGCTGCACCGCCACCGAACGAAGGGGCACGCCGGCTGCTCGCCGCAGCAGCTCAGGGGGATCGGCTCGACAAGCGCCTGTACACCGCCATTGCGGCCGTCACCGGGGCACAGGGCAACTCGACGGCCCTTGTCGGCACGGGCGAGCAGGTCGCCGATGCGCTGCTCGACTACTACGATCTTGGTGTGACGACCTTCCTCATCCGGGGCTTCGAGCCCCTCGAGGACGCAGTTCAGTACGGACGCGAACTGATTCCCGCCTTCCGACGCCTGCTCGACGATCGCTCCAGCCAGCGTGCTGTGGCCGCCGAATAAAGGAGAACTCCCATGAAACGTATGTCCCTTCTGGCTGCCGCCGCAGCCCTTGCCCTGTCGTGGGCACCCGCCTGGGCCGAGACCGTTTTGAAGGTCGGTGACCAGCGTGGGGGCTCCCGCGCGCTGATGGAGGCCGCCGGCGTGCTTAAAGATCTGCCCTACAAGATCGAATGGAGCGAGTTTCCGGCCGCGGCCCCCTTGCTCGAGGCCCTCAACGCAGAGGCGATCGACACCGGGATTGTCGGCGATGCGCCGTTCACCTTTGCGGTCGCGTCAGGCGCTCCCATAAAGGCCATTCTGGCAATCCGGAGTGACCAGAGTGGCCTGGCAGTTCTTGTGCGCCCCGACTCTCCCGTGAAAACCTTTGCCGATCTGAAGGGCAAGCGCATCGGCACTGGCCGCGGCTCGATCGGTCACCAGCTCGTGCTGGCAGCGCTCGAGGATGCCGGGCTTCCCAAGACGGATGTGGCCTTGAGCTTCCTTCTGCCGGCTGAAGCCAAAGCGGCGCTCACCAGCGGCAGCCTGGATGCCTGGTCGACCTGGGAGCCGTATACCTCACAGCTGGTGCTCTCAGGCGAAGCCCGCATCGTGCGCGATGGGCGGGGCATCACGCCAGGTCTGGGCTTCCAGGCCGCCCATGTCGAGGCGATCCGCACCAAGCGCGGCGAGCTCGAGGACTTTGTGCGTCGTCTTGCCAAGGCTCGGGTGTGGGAATCGGCAAACCGGGAGTCCTATGCGGCGACCTGGGCCAAGCTCATCGGCCTGCCAAAGGAAATCCCACTGCGCTGGTTCTCCGGGGCGAACACCCGTCCTGTGCCCATTGATGCTGAAGTCGTCGCAGCCGAGCAGCGGACCATCGACCTCTATCTCCGCAACGGCCTGATCCAGAAGCCCCTCAAGGCCGCCGATATCCTGGATCCGTCGTTCAATGCGGCGGTGCTCAGCGGAACTCAGGAAGCCGCGGCGAAGTAGCGGCGGCCCCAAGCACGCGTTCGTCGCACAACAATCCATCAGCCTTCAGCCTGGGATCAGAGGCTCGGGCTTGCCTGTCCATCAAACTTTTCGAGTTAGAGCCCCATGAGCGCAGATTACCACGAACATGACGATCACTCCCACCACGAGCACTGGAAGCACGAAGGCGTCCGTGTGATCAAGGGCGACCAGCTCGACGCCAACACCGCCCAGACGCCCGGGATGTTCCGTCAGGCCGCGATTAATCAAGCGCGTGTGGGTGCCCAGAAGATCTGGGCAGGAACTGTCTCGATCCAGCCAAACGCCAAGACGGGCGTTCATCATCATGGCGAGTTGGAGAGCGTGATCTACGTTGTGCGCGGCAAGGCCCGCATGCGCTGGGGTGACCACCTCGAGTATGTGGCTGAGGCCGGTCCGGGGGATTTCATCTATGTGCCGCCCTTCGTGCCGCACCAGGAGATCAATGCCAGCCCTGACGAGCCGCTGGAATGCGTGCTCGTGCGCTCCGACAATGAGGCGGTGGTCGTCAACATCACCGATGTGGATCCGGTCGAGCAGCCTGAGGAAGTGTATTGGGTCGACCCCATTCACAGGCATCCGTAACGAGCGACCGCCGGTCAGTTACGGCACCTGAACTCAACCCGGTGGTGCGCCCTGATGCATGCTCAGGTCGTGCCAGCTGCCTTATACATTCTCGTCAATTGGATCCAGTATGAAGCGATATGTTCTCCCCGCGCTCATTCTCGCAGTTCTGTCTTCCTCTGAAGCATGGGCCCATACTGGTCATGGCGCAGCCACCGGCTTTATGTCCGGATTTGCCCATCCCTTCAGCGGGCTCGATCATGTGCTCGCTATGACTGCAGTTGGTCTCTGGGCTGGGAGTCTCGGGCGAAAGGCGATCATTGGACTGCCAGCCAGCTTCTTGGGCGCCATGGTGCTCGGCTTCTGGACTGCGCTGATGGGATCCGGAGTCCCAATGATCGAGGTTGGGATCACTGCATCGGTTCTGGGGTTGGGGCTTGCCGTGCTGCTCAACCTGCAGCCGCCTCTCATTCTCGCCGCTGGCGCCTGCGGGATCTTTGGGCTCTTTCATGGCTATGCCCACGGGGCCGAGATCGCGCCCGCTCTGAGCGCCGTCGACTATGGGGCAGGCTTCCTGCTTGCCAGCGTGCTCCTGCTCGGCTGCGGGGTTGTGCTGGAAGGTGCTGTCCGGAGGGTTCCGGCCATAAGCCGGATCTTTGGGAGTGGTGTCGCTTTGGCCGGAGTGGCTCTGTTCTTCGTTTGAGCGCAGGCCACCATTCCCCGCTGCTGAAAAGGTGGCCTCAAAAAAGTGCGCCGCCGAATTGTTGGCGCTTCCGACGATCGTCACATCCTCCCTCAGTGCGGCTCGCTTCGACGAGCCGATGACGACGCCCTTTCACGAGACTGGACAGGAAACACCTCAAAATGACAAAGCAGATGCGGCTCAATGCCTTCGACATGAACTGCGTTGGCCATATTCAGCAAGGCATGTGGGCTCACCCGCGGGATCGGTCGACAGCCTACAATACGCTCGAGTACTGGCAGGACTTCGCACGCACAGCCGAACGCGGCAAGTTCGACGGGATTTTTCTCGCTGACATCGTCGGTGTCTATGACGTCTTTAAGGGCAGCCCTGATCCGTCGATTGCCCATGCGGTTCAGGTGCCGGTCAATGACCCTCTTCTGATTGTGCCGGCGATGGCCGCCGTGACAAAGCACATCGGCTTTGGCGTGACATGCAATCTTACCTACGAGCCGCCATATCTTTTTGCCCGCCGCATGTCGACGCTCGATCATCTCACACGTGGGCGGATCGGCTGGAACATCGTCACCGGCTATCTCGACAGCGCCGCGCGCGGCATGGGCCTGGCTAAGCAGGCGAAGCACGATGACCGGTATGAGACGGCCGAGGAGTACATGGAGGTCGTCTACAAGCTGTGGGAAGGTAGCTGGGAGGATGACGCGGTTCTGTGCGATCGGGAGCGAGGGATCTATGCCGACCCACGCAAGGTCCACCGGGTTCAGCATGCAGGGCAGCATTATCGGGTCGACGCCATTCACCTCTCGGAGCCATCACCGCAGCGCACGCCTGTCCTTTATCAGGCCGGCGCGTCGTCCCGGGGCAAGGACTTTGCCGCGAAGCATGCCGAATGCGTGTTCCTCGCAGGGCCGACGAAGGAGAACACTCGCACGACAGTCACAGATCTCAGGCAGCGGGCGGCGGAGCAGGGGCGGGACCCCACTGACATTCTGGTCTTTCTCGGCCGCGCTGTGGTCGTCGGGCGGACCCGCAAGGAGGCCGAGGAGAAGTACGAGGAGTACCATCGCTACGCCAGCATCGAGGGGGCGCTGTCGCACTTCTCCAGCATCACGGGCGTGGACTTCTCCCGCTATGACCCCGACGAACCGCTCCGCCATGAGGAGAACGATGCCACAAATTCCATCCTGCGGGCCTTCACGGTCGACAGCAGCGAGACGTGGACGTTGCGCAAGATCTTCGGCGAGAAAGGCCTCGGCAGCCGCAACGAGCCGCTCATAGGCTCGGCGGAAGAGATCGCAGATGAGCTGCAGAGCTGGGTCGCGGACACCGACATTGACGGGTTTAACTTAAGCCGGGTGGTCACGCCCGAAGGGCTGGAGGACTTCGTCGATCTGGTGGTGCCGCTCCTGCAGGAGAGGGGCATCTACAAGCGAGATTATGCGGAGGGCACCTTGCGCGAGAAGCTCTTTGGCCGCGGGCGGGCGCGCCTCGCCACAAGTCATCCCGGCGCATCGTTCCGCTCGCTTGGTTCTTCAGCGGCTCCCTCTCAAACCCTCAGCCCGGCTGCCGAATAGGGCAGCGTGCATCCAATCCACTCTTGATCAGAGGACATCCACCTATGACCTCGTTACTCACACGATATCGCACTGTCTCCCGGCGCAGCATCAGTGCCCTTCTTGCCAGCGTCGTCGGCCTCATGCTCCAGCTGTCGGATCCCAGCACCGCCATGGCCAAGCCCTTGAAGGTTGGGACGAGCGGCGGACCGGTGGCCGACATCATGAACTTCGCCGCTGAGCGAGCCCGCCAGCAAGGTGTCGATGTTCAGGTGGTGGAATTCTCCGATTGGGTGACCCCTAACGAAGCGCTGGCGAATGGCGACATCGACACCAACCTGTTCCAGCACATTCCGTTTCTCAATGCCACCATCAAGGGGCGTGGGTACAAGCTGACACCAATCGCTCCGACTTACGTGATGCCTGTGGGCCTGTTCTCGAACAAGGTCACAAGCTTTGACCAGGTGCCCGATAACGCAGTCGTGGCCATTGCCAATGATCCGGTGAATGGCGCGCGGGGACTGCAACTGCTGCAGAAGGCTGGCCTCATCACCCTCAGGCCGGGGGTGGGCGATGCTGCGACTGTCCTCGACATCGTCTCCAACGCCAAGAACCTCCGCTTCCGAGAGCTGGAGGCCGCGCAGTTGCCGCGAGCCCTCGATGATGTGACCCTGGGGCAAGTCAGTATCAGCTATCTGTTATTATCCGGCGGCAACCCTGAGAAGGCCCTGATCGCCGATGGGTTCGGCGATGCGCATTATGCCCTGCAGTTCGTCGTACGGGCAGACCGGAAGAATGACCCGGAGATTGCGAAGTTCATCGCCATCTACCGCTCGCCCGAGGTGAAGGAGTATATTGCAAAGAAGTATGGCAAGTTCTTTGTGCCAGTCTGGTGACAGGAAGAAGACCAGCGGCACTCAGCTTCACGCCAGGACGTGCGGACTTGTACACAGTGTTCGATTGAAAATTCGGCGCTCTTGACGCATAGTAGTACAGTGGTGTTGCAACCGGCATCATAAAAGCGCCCTGACAGTGAGCTCCGCACGGCTATCTCTGTCAGGGCGTTGTCGTTTGTGAGCGTCCCGCTCTTATTGGTGCCGTGCTTGGCGGAAACCATAGTGCGGGATCAGGGTTGCCGCCTCCGTCCTTCGGCAAGTACCAAAGACAAGCGTCCTCCTGTGATTTGGCGTCCGTTGCGCTAAATCGTTCCACAGAAATTCATGTGCGATATCGCCTAGTGGCCTTCATTGGCATCAGCCACCTGTTGGCCAGCCTCTGAGCGCGCATCTCCTGCTGCCTGTGCCCTTTTCGGTACAGCCACAGCCTCGCTCCTCAGGCAATATTGTCTGGTCCATGTTAGAGCGGCTGGGGGCTGCGATCCGGTTGCGGCACAGCCCCTGTCATCGATCTCTGCACCAGCCGCAGCGCTTGTCTCGAGCGGCCCAGCCGGGCCGACACCAGCAGGGATGGAGTTTTGCGCTCGCCAGCCTCAGGAATGCATAATTGACGCGTCAGAACCTGAGGTACTCAGTCTCAATCAGGAGTTCTGGCTTACCATCGTGGAGGTGAACGAGCGCGTGAACCGCACGATCCTGGTGGTCACGGATCAGGATCACTGGAGCGAGTTGGACTGCTGGGACTATCGGATGATGGGCTGGGCGACTGCGAGGACATCCAGCTGCTCAAGCGTAGGCTTTTGATCGAAGCAGGTTTGCCCGGCGTGCCCTGCGTATGGTGGTTGTCATCGATGAGCAGGGTGCAGGCCATGCTGTGCTCATGGTGCGAACGGACCAGGGCGAGTTGATCCTCGACAACAAGAGAGATGCGGTCCTGGCATGGCACACAGGACCGGGTACCACTACGTAAAGCGTGAGGGAGATGAGAGTGCCGCATGGGTTTGGCTCGGGAACCAGGTCGCTCCCATCGTCACAGCCACCCGGTAACAAGCGTCACCGACATTCAGTTGCGCTGCAGGCGAGCAGAGTTTGTCTAGGAAGCGGCCCGAATTTGCTCATACGGCTCTGATGAAGCTGTCGTTATGTCCACGGCAGCATGGATGATCACAGAAGAACGGGTATCCGCATGGAGCCCTTCCTCCAGATTCCAATGAGCATCCTGAGCTATGATCGGGAACTGAGGTCCGATTCGCCCGTATACCAAGCTGGATCCTTGAGAGATCCGCAGAACGGTCCTGGGAAGGAAACAGCATGGCGCGCGTTGCATTGGTCACCGGCGGCAC
>NZ_JAFBID010000118.1 GCF_016811235.1 Microvirga arabica | reverse complement strand
TTGGAGAGGGGGGTGTATGCGCGACCTTAGATCGGTTTGCGCCGGCACCCCCACCCCTGCCCTTTTCCGGATCGGAAAAGGCGGAAGTGGAGCGCTGGTTGAAGCGCCCCTTCTTCATGGTGCTTACGCAGCCTCGCCTTCGCCGGCGGCAGCCGCGGCGGCCTTGGCGTCGGCGCGCTCCTGGGACTTCTTGCCCGGGACAGCCTTCTGCGGGTTGTTGCGGGCCGGACGCTTCAGGAGGCCGGCGGCGTCGAGGAAGCGCAGGACGCGGTCGGTCGGCTGGGCGCCCTTGGCGAGCCAAGCCTGGATCTTCTCGGTCTCGAGAACGACCCGGCCGGCGTCATCCTTCGGCTTCATCGGGTCGTAGGTGCCGACCTTCTCGATGAAGCGGCCATCGCGCGGGGAGCGCGAGTCGGCGACAACGATGCGGTAGTAGGGACGCTTCTTCGCACCACCACGGGTGAGACGGATCTTCAGGGACATGGGATACTCCTTTTGGTGTCCTGTGATCAAACCTTGTGCCGCTCCGGATCATCCCGGAACGACAAAACCTATTTCTTCTTCCCAAACGGAAAGCCGCCGATGCCCGGAAGACCCGGGATCTTGCCGCCGCCGAGACCTGGGAGCCCCGGAACACCCTTCGGCATCGACGGAAGACCGCCGGCGCCGCCAGGGAAGTCGGGCAGCTTGCCGCCCATCTGCTTCTGCAGGGCTTCGATCTGCTCCGGCGTCGGTTGGGGCATGCCGCCCATGCCGCCGCCGAGGCCGAACATCTTGCCGAGCTGGCCGGCCATGCCCTTGCCCTTGCCGCCGCCCATCATCTTCATCATGTCGGCCATCTGGCGGTGCATCTTGAGCAGCTTGTTGATGTCCTCGACCTTCATGCCGGCACCGGCCGCGATGCGCTTCTTGCGCGAGGCCTTGAGGATGTCGGGATTGCGGCGCTCGGCCGGGGTCATGGAATCGATGATGGCGCGCTGGCGCTTGATGACCTTGTCGTCGAGATTGGCGTTCTCGAGCTGCGACTTCATCTTGGCGATGCCGGGCAGCATGCCGAGCATCCCGCCGATGCCGCCGATCTTCTCCATCTGGGCGAGCTGATCGCGCAGGTCTTCCAAGTCGAACTTGCCCTTGCGCATCTTGTCGGCCATGCGCTGGGCTTTTTCGGCGTCGAAATTCTCGGCCGCCTTTTCCACGAGCGAGACGATGTCGCCCATGCCGAGGATGCGGTTGGCGACGCGGGAGGGATGAAACTCCTCCAGCGCATCGACCTTCTCGCCCGTACCGATGAGCTTGATCGGCTTGCCGGTGACGGCACGCATCGACAGGGCGGCACCGCCGCGGGCATCGCCGTCCATTCTCGTCAGCACGATGCCGGTGACACCGAGGCGCTGGTCGAAGGCGCGCGCGGTGTTGACCGCGTCCTGACCGGTGAGCGCATCGGCCACGAGCAGCACCTCGTGCGGGCCGGTGGCGGCGCGCACTTCGGCTGCCTCCACCATCAGGGCCTCGTCAACCGTGACGCGGCCGGCGGTGTCGAGCATGACCACGTCGTAGCCGCCGAGACGCGCGGCTTCCATGGCCCGGCGGGCGATCTGCACCGCCGACTGGCCGGCGACGATCGGCAGCGTGTCGACGCCCACCTGCTTGCCGAGCACCGCGAGCTGCTCCATCGCGGCCGGGCGGCGGGTGTCGAGGGAGGCCATGAGCACCTTGCGGTTCTCGCGGTCCTTCAGACGCCGGGCGATCTTGGCCGTGGTCGTCGTCTTGCCCGAGCCTTGCAGGCCGACCATAAGGACGCCCACGGGGGGCACCGCATTGAGGCTGATCACCTCCGCGTCCGCGCCCAGCATCTCCACGAGCTGGTCGTGGACGATCTTGACCACCTGCTGGCCAGGAGAAACCGACTTGACCACCTCGGCGCCGACCGCGCGGGCGCGCACCTTGTCGGTGAACGAGCGCACCACCTCGAGGGCAACGTCGGCCTCGAGCAGGGCGCGGCGGACCTCCCGCAGGGCGGCGTTGACATCTTCCTCGGTGAGAGCGCCGCGGCGCGTCAGCCCGTTGAGGATATTGGAAAGCTTATCGGAAAGGCCTTCGAACATGATCACTCAATTCCTCTTGCGATGAGAGGTACATCGCGATCCTCAAGGGCTTTTTCAAAGTGTCTGATGGCCGCCTCGAACTTGTCGCGGCAGCCGGGATTGCAGAAGCCGACCACCTCGCCGCGATAGAGGGTGAGCGAATCCGCCGCGATCGGCTTCCCCGACCACGGGCAGGTCTCGTTGATCGCGTCCTCGATGCGCAAAGTCTTGTCTGACATTCGTTCATCCCTTGGCACCTTCGCAGCCTCATCCTGAGGAGGCCGTCAGGCCCTCTCGAAGGACGAGGCGTCTCCAGCGCCCGCTGGCCCCTCCTTCGAGATGCCTGCTGCGCAGGCTCCTCAGGATGAGGGCCGTTCAAGAGAAAACCCAAATGAAAGCGCGCCCGAGGGCGCATCGCGCTGTCGGACGTTGACCTCCAGCCTCTCGGGCTGGTCGGCGGCTCAAAAAGGGCTCGCTCTACAGATTTGCGGTCAGCCGATAAGGGAAAAGGGTGGCGAAGTCAAGGAAAGGGCTTTTTTGGAGCTCAGTGGACGGTCATCCCGCACGGAGTTGCGCTCATCCACGTCATCACCGGCCTTGTGCCGGTGATCTCGCTCGGGAAAGTGACGAGCCTCACAGAAATGGGATGGCCGGGACAAGCCCGGCCATGACGGAGGGGCCTTGCCGATCCACTCCCGCGTCCCCACGCTTAAAGCTTCGCCGAGGATCCCTGCTCCGATGAACCGCCGCACCCTTCTTAAAGCTTTAGGCCTTCCCGTCATCGCCGCCACCGGGGCGCTGGGCTGGGTGACCGCCGCGCGCTCGAAGAACCGTTACTACGACGGCCCGGTCAGCGACCATTTCGACGGTGTGCGGTTCTTCACGCCCGGGCAGCCGCAGGACAAAGGTTTGCTCGAATTGGCACGCTGGCGGCTCGGCGGCGGGCGCAAGGACTGGCCGGAGAGCTTCCCGAGCCCCTTCCGGGACAAGCCCCCGGCGGAGGTGCCGGGCGTGCGCTCGGCGCTGATCGGCCACGCCTCGTTCCTGATCCAGGTGGCGGGGCTCAACATCCTGACCGACCCGGTCTTTTCCGAGCGGGCGAGCCCGGTCTCCTTTGCCGGCCCTACGCGGGTCAATCCGCCCGGCATCGCCTTCGACGATCTGCCGCCGATCCACGTGGTGCTGATCACGCACAACCATTACGACCATCTCGATACCGAGACGTTGGGCCGGCTCTGGCAGCGTTTCCGGCCGAAGTTTGTGGCGCCGCTGGGCAACGATGCGGTGATCCGGGCCGAGCATCCCGAGATCCCGGTCGAGACGCGGGACTGGGGCGGCTCGGTGGATCTGGGCCGCGGCGTCACGGCGCATCTGGAGCCCGCCTATCACTGGTCGGCGCGGGGCATCAACGACCGGCGCATGGCGCTCTGGTGCGCCTATGTGCTCACGACGCCCGCCGGCACGATCTATCACATCGGCGATACGGGCTTCGGCGACGGCAAGATCTTCCATGCGGTGCGCGAGCGTTTCGGCAAACCGCGCCTCGCGCATCTGCCCATCGGCGCCTACGAGCCGCGCTGGTTCATGAAGCCGCAGCACATGAACCCGGAGGATGCCGTGAAGGTGCTCACCATCATCGAAGCCGAGCAGGCGCTCGGCCACCATTGGGGCACGTTCCGGCTGACCGACGAGGGCGTCGAGGAACCGCTGCAGGAGCTGGCAGCCGCTTTGCAGACGGCCGAGATCCCGGGGGAACGCTTCAGGGCGCTACGGCCCGGCGAAGTTTGGGAGGCGCCTCATTCTTTCGGCTGAACGTAGATGTTCACCTCGAAATTGGTGTCCTGCGAATCCGTGAAGTCGCTCACGTATTCCTCGATGAACGCGTCCTTGGCGACGATCTCCTTGATGTCGAGATAGGCGGTGATCGTCTCGTAGGTGCCGTCGATCTCGTCATAGGCGTCCTTGTGCACGAAGCGGAAGGACTTGCCCTCCGGCGTGCGGCCGAACTTGATCTCAGGGGTGAGCTCGGTCTTGCCCTCCGGCACCCTGGCGATCGGCACCATGGCCTCGTACTTGAAGCCGTTGTCATCCGTATCGACGAAGATCGTGAGCGGCCGGCCCGCGGGCGCAATCCCGGCCTTTTTCATCTCGGCGTCGATCTTGGCGAAGGCTGCTTTAAGGTTCTCATAGGCCTCGTCCCAGGTGCTGATGCCGGCGAGCACCACCGTGTCCTTGGACAGGAGTACGCCCTCTTCCACGCCGGTGGGATCGCTTGGGTTCGGGAACAGGGTCGAGCGGGCTGCCTCCTGCACCGGAGCCGGGCCGGCGGGAGCCGGGGGCGTCGGGGTGGTGGGCGCAGGCTGAGCCGTGGCGGGAGCCTGGGGCTGGGCCGGAGCGTCCGACGGAGCAGGAGCGGTCTGAGCCTGCGGTGCAGGCTGGGGCGCTGCCGGAGGAGGGGCCGCCGGGGTTGCCGGTACCTCGGACGCGGCGGGCGGCGAGCTTGCCGGTGGAGGCGTCTGCGCCAGCGCCACGCCGGAGCCGAGGGCCAGAACCAGGATAGGAACAGAGAAGCGCAGCCGCATGAGAAGAACGCCTTACCCGCGAATCACGAAGGGATACCTTGCTGCAACATAGAAGGCTTTCGAAGCAGCCGCGAGAGCATCCCCAAGCTGCTGTGGAGAGACGGATTGCAGCAGGGCCTGCACAACAATTGGTCTGATTGACAACCCTAGGCCCTGACGGAAGCTGGGGCGGATGGCCTATGCTCAGGCTCTGCCTCCTCACCTCGGGCTGCTTCATGACGGAAGACTTCCTCATCTTTGCGCTGATCGGCTTCGGAGCGCAGCTCGTCGACGGGGCGCTCGGCATGGCCTTCGGGGTGCTATCCACCACGAGCCTCCTCGCCTTCGGGGTGCCGCCGGCTACCGCCAGCGCCGTGACCCACGTGACGGAGATCTTCACCACGGCGGCCTCCGGTGCCTCCCATGTGGTCCACCGCAACGTGAACTGGCGCCTCGTGGCCCGGCTGGCGCCGGCCGGCATGATCGGCGGGGGCATCGGGGCCTTCATCCTGGCCAATATCGACGCCAAGACCATACAGCCCGTGGTGTCCGCCTATCTCCTGGCGATCGGCCTCTACATCGTCTTCAAGGCCTTCCAGCCCCTCTGGCCCAGGGAGGTGCGCGACTGGCTGGTGCCCTGGATCGGGGCCGGCGGCGGCCTGCTCGACGCCATGGGCGGCGGAGGGTGGGGCCCCATCGTCACCAGTTCCCTGATCGGCCGGGGCCATGCGCCCCGGCAGGTGATCGGCTCGACCAACCTGACCGAATTCCTCGTCACCACTGTGATCTCCGCCACGTTCATCGTGACGCTGGGCTGGTCCGAGCTGAGTTCGGCGGCGGGCCTCATCGTCGGCGGCGTCCTAGCGGCCCCGCTCGGCGGACTGGTGGTCAGCCGCCTGCCGACCCGCCCGCTCATGGTCGGCGTCGGCCTCATCATCATCGCCACCAGCATCCCGCGGATCCTCGCCGCCTTTTAGACGATATTGCCGCAGGGCTTTTCGACCCCTCTCGCGATTTCCGGCATTTTCAGCCATATACGGCCGCATGAGTGCCCTTTCGAACAGCCGCTTCCTGAAGATGAACGGTCTCGGCAACGAGATCACCGTGCTTGACCTGCGCGGCTCGCCTCACCGGGTGAGCGCCGCGGAAGCGCGCGCCATCGCGGCCGACCCGCGCTCGCGTTTCGACCAGCTGATGGTGCTGCACGACCCCGTGACCCCGGGCACCGACGCCTATATGCGCATCTACAACACGGACGGCTCGGAATCCGGCGCCTGCGGCAACGGCACCCGCTGCGTTGCCTGGGCCATGACCGCCGATCCGATCATGAGCCGGCCGGTGGACCGTGACCTCGTGCTCGAGACCAAGGCCGGGCTCCTGCCCGTGGAGCGGGTCTCGGACCGGGTCTTCACCGTCGATATGGGCCCGCCGCGGCTCGCCTGGAGCGAGATCCCCCTGCGCGATCCTTATCCGGACACCCGCACCATCGCGCTCGACACAAGGCTGACCGAAGCGCCGGAGCTGCAGGGGCCGTCGGCCGTCAGCATGGGCAACCCGCATGTGATCTTCTGGGTCGGGGATGCGGAAGGCTACGATCTCGCCGCCATCGGGCCGATCTTCGAACACGATCCGGCCCTGCCGGAGCGCGCCAACATTTCCTTTGCCCAGGTGACCGGCCCCGAGCACATCGTGCTCCGCGTCTGGGAACGCGGCGCCGGCGCAACCCGCGCCTGCGGCTCGGCCGCCTGTGCCACCCTCGTGGCTGCTGCCCGCAAAGGACTCACCGGCCGCCGGGCCGTGGTGGCCCTGCCCGGCGGCGATCTCGTGATCGAATGGCGCGAGAGCGACGACCACGTGCTCATGACCGGCCCGACCGAACTGGAGCACGAGGGCACCTTGTCGCCTGCCCTCTTTTCAGAGGTGGCCTGATGGCGGTCGAAGTGGTCACCTTCGGCTGCCGGCTCAACATCTACGAGTCGGAGGCGATGCAGCGCCACGCTCAGGACGCGGGTCTCGGTGAGGTGGTGATCGTCAACACCTGCGCGGTCACGGGCGAGGCGACGCGCCAGGCGCGCCAGTCGATTCGCAGGATCGCCCGCGAGAAGCCCGGTGCCCGCATCATCGTGACGGGCTGCGCGGCGCAAGTGGAGCCGGAAACGTTTGCCGCCATGCCGGAGGTGTCACAGGTCATCGGCAACCACGAGAAGATGAAGGCCGAAACCTGGGCCGGCATGCGCGATTTCGGCGTAGGCCTCACGGAAAGGGTTCTGGTCAACGACATCATGGCAGTGAAGGAAACCGCCATGCACCTCATCGACGGCCTGCGCGGGCACACCCGCGCCTTCGTGCAGGTGCAGAACGGCTGCGACCACCGCTGCACCTTCTGCATCATCCCCTATGGCCGCGGCAATTCCCGCTCCGTGCCCATGGGAGCGGTGGTGGAGCAGGTGCGCACCCTCGTGGAGCACGGCTCCCGCGAGGTGGTGCTCACCGGCGTCGATATCACCAGCTACGGCCGGGACCTGCCGGGCGAGCCCAAGCTCGGCACCCTGGTGAAGGGCCTGCTGCGCCACGTGCCGGAGCTGGAGCGCCTGCGCATCTCGTCGATCGACTCGGTCGAGGCCGACGACGACCTGCTCGACGTGATCGCGAGCGAGAGCCGTCTGATGCCGCACCTGCATCTCTCGCTGCAGGCGGGCGACGACATGGTGCTGAAGCGCATGAAGCGACGGCACCTTCGGGCAGATGCCATCGCGTTCTGCGAGCAGGTGAAGCGCCTGCGCCCCGAGATGATCTTCGGCGCCGACATCATCGCGGGCTTCCCGACCGAGACCGAAGAGATGTTCGCCCGCTCCCTCGACATCGTCGAGGAATGCGAGCTGACGCATCTCCACGTCTTCCCGTTCTCGCCCCGCCCCGGCACGCCCGCAGCCCGCATGCCGCAGGTGGCGCGCGATGTGGTGAAGGACCGGGCGCGCCGCCTGCGCGAAAAGGGCGAGGCCGCTTTGCTCAAGCATCTCACCGCTGAGGTCGGCACGCGCCGCAACGTGCTGATCGAGTTGAACCAGCTCGGCCGCACGGAAGGGTTTACGCCCGTGCGTTTCACCAGGCCGGTGACGCGGGGCGAGATCATGTCGGTCACCATTGCCGGACACGACGGCAAGGAGCTGCTGGCAGCTTAAAGCGCGCCGCACGCCTCCACCCGCTCGCGCATATGCGTCGGCACCGGCGCCTCCACGAGGATCGGCGACTTCTTCGGGTAGAGCGGCACGGTCACACTTCTCGCATGCAGGTGCAGGCCCGGTCCGCCGAACCGTGGCGCCGTGCCGTAGATCGGATCGCCCAGGATCGGAAAGCCCGAGGCTTGGCAATGGACGCGCAGCTGGTGGGTGCGCCCTGTGATGGGGCGCAGTTCGAGCAGGGTGAAGCGCTTCTCATCCTCCCCTTGAGGGGGAGGGTCGGAGCGCGTCAGCGCTCCGGGGTGGGGTGGCAGCACGACGCTTACAGAAGTCTCGCTTCCCACCCCCTCCCGCGCCTCCGGCGCGACCTCCCCCCTCAAGGGGGAGGTGTGGCTCCGCCCCAGCACCCGCCACTGTGTCAGCGAAGGCTGGCCCTTCGGGTCTACCTTCATCCACCAGCCGCGGTCGGGCGATTTGGGGGCGAGCGGGAGATCGATTTCACCCTCGTCCGCGTCCGGCCCGCCCTCGACCACGGCCCAGTAGACCTTGTCGATCTCGCCCTTCTTGAACATCTCATTGAGGCGGGCGATGGCCTTCGGGTGGCGCCCGAGAATGAGGCAGCCGGACGTGTCCTTGTCGAGGCGGTGCGCGGCCTCCGGACGGCGGGGCAGGCCGAAGCGGAGGGCATCGAGATGATGAAACAGGGTCTCGCCGCCCTTGGGGCCCGGATGCACCGGCAGCCCGGCGGGTTTGTCGATCACGAGCATCAGGGCATCGCGATACAGCAATCGGCTTACTATCTCTTCCGCATTCATGATGCCTCGGCTATCGAGGCAGCAACGCTAAATCAAGCATCAGCATTCACAAGGCACGCAGAGCATGGCTGAAAACAAGCCCGGATTCCTCTCCCGTCTGTTCGGGCGCAAGGCTGACACACCCACGGCTCCCGCACCGGCTCCGGAAACGCCGCAGGCCGGCGGCGAGCCCGAGGCGATGCCGTCTCCGCCCACGACCGGCGCGGACGATCTCGCGGCCGCTCCCTCCACCGTGACCACCGCCTCTCCCGACACGCCCGAGGAGAACAAGACACCGCCGGAGCTGGCCGGCGCCGATCTCCAGCCCATCGAGGGATTGGACCCGGAGGGCACCAACCCGCAGGAGCCGCTGCCGCGCATCGTCACCGAGCACGGCCCCGAGCTGCGCCCGGACATCACGGCCGCGGATTTAGGAACCCCTGAACCCGCTCCCGCCGAAGTCGTTCCCGTGGCTGAGACCAAGCCTGCCGCGGCTCCCAGCTGGTGGCAGCGCCTGACGGACGGCATGCGCCGCACCTCCTCGTCGCTCTCCGACAGCGTCACCGGCCTCTTCACCAAGCGCCGGCTCGATGCGGCCACCCTCGAGGAGCTGGAGGACGCGCTGGTCCAGGCGGATCTCGGCGTGCCCACCGCCATGCGGATCACGGAGGCGATCTCATCCGGGCGCTACAACAAGGAGATCTCGCCCCAGGAGGTAAAGTCCATTCTCGCCGGCGAGGTGGAGAAGACGCTGCAGCCCGTGGCCCAGCCGCTCGTCGTGGACCGGTCGCAAAAACCCTTCGTCATCCTGATGATCGGCGTGAACGGCGCAGGGAAAACGACCACCATCGGCAAGCTCTCCCAGAAGTTCCGACAGCAGGGCCTGAAGGTGATGCTCGCCGCCGGCGATACCTTCCGGGCCGCTGCCATCGAGCAGCTGAAGGTGTGGGGCGAGCGTGTCGGCGCGCCGGTGCTCTCCCGCGAGCAGGGCGCGGATGCGGCGGGCCTCGCTTTCGACGCGCTAGAGGCAGCCAAGGCCAATGGCTCGGACGTGCTGCTCATCGACACGGCGGGCCGCCTGCAGAACAAGGCCGGGCTGATGGCCGAGCTCGAAAAGATCGTGCGCGTGGTCAAGAAGTTCGACCCGAGCGCGCCCCATGCCACGCTCCTCGTCCTCGATGCGACGGTGGGCCAGAACGCCATGAGCCAGGTGGAGCTGTTCCAGAAGGCGGCCGGCGTCACGGGCCTCGTGATGACCAAGCTCGACGGCACCGCTCGAGGCGGCATCCTGGTGGCGCTAGCGGAAAAATTCCGCATCCCTGTGCACTTCATCGGCGTCGGCGAGGGGGTGGAGGACCTGGAGCCTTTCACCGCACGGGATTTCGCCAAAGCCATTGCCGGGTTAGAAGCAACATCATGACCGACGAAAAGCGCCTCCCCCCTCTCCTCAAGCTCGCCCTCGAACTCGGGCCGCTGGCCCTGTTCTTCATCGGCAATGCCTATGGCGACCGCTTCGGCTTCGCGCAGGACCAGCGCATCTTCGCCGCTACGGGAATCTTCATCGTGGCAACGGTGATCGCGCTCGGCATCAGCTACGGGCTTACCCGAAAGCTGCCGATCATGCCGGTGGTGTCGGCCATCGTGGTCGTGATCTTCGGCGGGCTGACGCTCTTCCTGCAAGACGATCTTTTCATCAAGCTCAAGCCCACCATCGTGAACACCCTGTTCGGCCTTGTGCTGCTGGGCGGCCTCTATTTCCGCAGGCCCCTGCTGCAGATCGTGCTCGACAGCGTGTTCGAGCTTGACGAGGAGGGCTGGCGCAAGCTCACCTTGCGCTGGGCGCTGTTCTTCTTCGCACTGGCCGCGATCAATGAGATCGTCTGGCGCACGCAGACCACAGATTTCTGGGTGAGCTTCAAGGTCTTCGGTATCATGCCGCTCACCATCGCCTTTGCATTGGCGCAGACGCCGCTGCTGCTGAAGCACGAGATCAAGAATGCGGAAGAGGTTTAAACAACCTGGACGCTGTCATTCCGGGCTCCGCTGCGCGGCCCCGGAATGACAGCGAAACCCTCACCCCACCGGCTTCATCAGCACCATCCGGCGCGTGACCCCCGGCAGCGGATCGCACTCCACCTCCGTCCAGAGATCCTCCTCGCCCGCCGCCAGAACCGTTTCCTGCGAGGCGAGAAGCTCGCAATCCGTGGCCTTCGTCGCCTGCTCGATGCGGGACGCGATGTTGACGGTCTCGCCCACCACGGTGAACTCGAGCCGGCTCTCGTCGCCCACCACGCCGCAGAACACGTCGCCCGTATGGATGCCGATGCCAAGGCGCACCGGCGGGTTGAAGCCGCGCTTGGCGTTCCAGCGTTCAATGAGGCTAAGCAGGGTGCGTCCGCACGCCAGAGCACGCCTCGCGTCGCCGTCCTGCGCGCCCGGCACGCCGAAGAGGATGAGCGCCCCGTCGCCGGTGAACTTGTCGATGACGCCGCCGTGCCGGGAGGCGGCGCGCAGCACGCGCCGGCGGAAGGATGTGATGAACACGGCAAGCTGCGCCGGCTCCATGGTCTCGCCGAAGGTGGTCGAGGCGCGAATGTCGACGAACATGACTGTCACCGGAATGCGCCGTCCCTGGCGCAACGAGGCAAAGGCCTGGTCGGTGAGGATGGGCGCGAGCTCGCGCGGCAGGTAGCGGGTGAGATTGGCCCGCAGGGTGGTCTCCCGAACGGCCCGCTCCAGCATGAGCCGGCCCTGGCGCGCCACGAGGATCAGGATCAGGCCGGCGGCAAAGACCATGACGATGCGGACCATGTTGGTCTGCATGGAGAACAGGCCCGCAATCGCCGCGAGATCCTGCTGTCGCTCCTCGAGGGTCAGGAACCCGCCGCTGAAAGCGATGAGCGTCAGGCCCACTACATAGACGGCGGCCACGAAGGCCTGGAGCCGCGGCTGATAATGGATTGCCGCCGCCGCCATGGTGATCGGCACCACCCAGGCCACCGGAAACGCCGAAAACAGGCTGCCGGGGATGTTGAGGCCCCAGTGGCTGTAGGCGAGATTGCCGAGAACCAGCAACGCGTCGGTGACCGCCGTGACTACCGGCAGCTGCGCGATGGCGATCCGCCGCGAGGCAAGCCACGCACCGAACCATCCCGATGCGCCGAACAGGACAAGGGTGAGTTCGGCTGCGGCGATCTGCTTGCGCGCCACCGGGTTGTCGAACTCGACCCCTGCCGTGGCCACCACGACCGCCAGCAGCAGGAGCCCCCCGGTGACCATGCGGGCCATGCCGGCCCGCTGCAGCGCTCCGGTATCGGCTTCGCGAATCAGCCGCTGGGTGGCGTCACTCAGGACCGGGGTCGTGCGCAGGGTGTTGAGCCGGGCCAGGGCGGCACGGGTGCGGGATCGAGGGGTCACAGGCTTCCTTTTGCTCGCCGGCGGGTTCATGCACTATGTCACTGGACTGCCTCGGTGCCCATTACGGATCCGTTACGCCACCATGAAGAGCCGTTTAGCCTTGGCGACATCCCCGCATCTCACAGGAATATATGGTTCATGAGCGAGACCAGCCAAGCGATCACGGTCTATGTGGATGCGGATGCCTGTCCGGTGAAGCCGGAGATCTACAAGGTCGCCGGGCGCCATGGGGTGAAGGTGTTCGTGGTGTCGAATTCCTTCTTGCAGGTGCCGCCCGACCCGCTGATCGAGCGCGTGGTGGTGAGCGCAGGCTTCGACGCGGCCGACGACTGGATCGCCGAGCGCGCCCGGCGCGGCGCCATCGTGATCACCGCCGACATCCCGCTGGCCCATCGCTGCGTGACGGCCGGCGCCGACGTGATCGGCCCGACGGGCAAGCCCTTTAGCCAAGCCTCCATCGGCATGGCGCTCGCCACCCGCAACCTCATGGAGGACCTGCGCGCCATGGGCGACGTGACCGGCGGGCCGAAGCCGTTTTCACCGAGGGACCGCTCGGCCTTCCTGTCGGCGCTGGATGTAGCGATCAACCGGCTCAAGCGCGCGGGGTTTGGCGCAGCTTCTCCTTGAACGCGGAAAAATTCTCCGGCGTCAGCGGGCCGATATGCTTGTGGCGGATGGTGCCGTCGGGGCCGACGATGAAGGTTTCGGGCACGCCGTAGACGCCCCAATCGATGGAGGCGCGTCCGTTAGGATCCACGCCGACGGCGGCATAGGGATTACCGAGGGCGCCGAGAAAGCGGCGGGCGTTGTCCGGGTTGTCCCTCTGGTTGATGCCGACCACGCGGACGGACGGGTCCTTGGCGAGCTCCACCAGCAGCGGATGCTCCTGGCGGCAGGGACCGCACCAGGACGCCCACACATTCACCACCGTGACGCGGCCCTTCAGGTCCCCATTGGAAAAGCCCGGCACCGGCTGGCCATTGGCCACGAGGCCTTCGAGCGGCGCGAGGTTGAAAGTCGGCACCGGCTTGTTGATGAGGACGGAGGGCAATTCGGCCGGGTTGCGACCGGAGAACAGCTGCACGGCGAAAAGCCCCACCAGAGCGCCAAAGACGAGCCCCGGCAGGATGAAGATCAGGCGCGACCGGGGGCGCTCGGCTGCCTCAGCCACGGCGGGACCTCCGGCCGATGCCGCGGGACTCGAGATCGGCCAGAGCGCGCACCTGAATACGATGATCGATCACAGCACGCAGGATCAGGCCCGCGACCACCAGGGCTGTCACGATGTAGGAAAAGGCGATGAAGAACGTGTGCGACATAGCTTAAGCCGCCTGCGCGTCGAGGCGCTCGGCCTCGAGAATGGTAAGGGTGCGCACCCGGCGGCGCAGGATCTCGGTGCGCATGCCGGCAAGATGCAGCGCAATGCCCAGAAGCGAGAAGGCCACGGCCATGATCAGGAGCGGCACGAGCATGGAGGAATGGATCGTCGGCCCGTCGATGCGGAACACGGAGGCCGGCTGGTGCAGGGTGTTCCACCAATCGACGGAGAATTTGACGATCGGCACGTT
>NZ_JAFBID010000117.1 GCF_016811235.1 Microvirga arabica | reverse complement strand
GGCACTTCCCGGAAGTTTGGCGAATGTCGGCTCAAGCAGGGAACTTTGGATGTTCCTGATGGACGGGGGTTCCCCGGCTTGACCTGAGGCGTCAAGCCATGCCCTTCATCATGCCCTGGCGACGCGGTAGGCGCTGCTCAGGATGTCGAACACGTCCATGAGCCGGGCGACGTACGGGTCGTGTGCCACGAAATCAGCATCCTCGTGCTCGAGGTTCCATTGTTTTTCCACCGCATCGATGAGCCGGTGCAGACGGCGATGATGAAGCCCTAGTTCTTTCTGGACCGGGTCCGCGATGATGCCCGCGAAAGCGGATGCAATGGACGTGGCAGCCAGAAGCCCCCCGGTCACGCCCCCGACCAGCACGGGGGAAACCGCTGCTGGGAATAGGCCATACCAAAGGCCACCGGCTCCCGCCCCAAGCGGGAACGAGGCCACGGCCGCGTTCTTGGCCAAGGCGGCTGCAAGGGCGGGACCAAGGGACATCACGCCCGGCGTGACCTGCTGCATGGTGATCGCACCCGCTCCGAGCGTCATCAGGGACGTGGCGATCTCGGCGGCTGCGACCCGGGTTCCGGCGTAGGTCTCCAGGGTCTCCTCCAAACGTTCACGGAAGACGGCATCATCCCCTTTCCTGCCAATCGTCCCGAGAGCCGTATGCAGCCGCTCCTGAAGTTCCGGGGCGGACAGGATGGCCTCCGCCAGGGCATCCTGGTGGGACATACGATCACCTTGCCGAAACGGCAGCTCGAGGAGTTCGGTGATGACAAGCCACTCGATCTCGTTTCCGACCTCGGTGTCGAACACCAGCCTGCGCGATCCGAGGTACTCTGAGGTCCTGTCGGCGCCAACCGCCTTTGCCCCTGCCGCCGCGAGCTTCGCCGCAAGTTGGGGAACCGCAAGGGCAATGTTGGCAGGGGCCTTCAGCATATCCCATCCGATCGCCTTGCGGTGCATGGAGAGCGAGCCGGAGAACGAGAAGTGGCGGTCGACGAACGCGTCGACCCTCTCCCGGCGGCTCTGGAAGTACCGGCGTGCGCCGTCGGCGACAATGCGGCTGGCATCCTCACGCGTCAGCAGGGTCTCGGCGCCTGACTGACTTCCCCTTGCTTGTGCCATAGTTCCGCTCACCTTGTTTGCGTTGCCACGAGATAGTGTGACCAGCATGACCTTGCCACAAGCGTCGCCCAGCTTCGCCAGTGCAGTGAGCGTCTCCTCACCCGAGCGCTCGCGAGTTGACAGGGCAGAGACGTCATCGGGCTTGGAGTGTTGTTCGAAACGACGGTGTGGCAGGAGGCAATGATTTCAGTTGGAGAGGTATGGGCAGGTCACATGAAGGGTTACGCTGTGGCCTAACGTATAGCGGATGGAGGAGGCGGCCGCCTTACCCTTGCTCCCGCCATGGACGCCTGCGAGATACATGCAGTCGGGGTTGAGAGCGGAGACGCGAAGATCCTCGCTCCCGCGTTCGCCCCACTCATGGAGGTTTCGCTGGGGCATCATCGTCGTTTTCCCGGGATCCTGATCCAACCGAACCTGCAAAGGGCAGCCTCGATGCCACCTTCCTTAGCAGCGCTGAGCTGCCTTGGTCCCCGACGAACTTGTTCTGAATAACGAACGAAATGGTTGACATAAAGGCTGTCAGTGGGCCATTTGAGCCCCGTGTCAGAGCGACAATGCCATGGCTCGTACAGACTGCGCTCTATTCGAGGCTCCAACTCCCATGAACCCGCACGTTTTTCCCATTCCGACCGACTTGGCATCAAAGGCCCATGTGGATGCGCGAGGATATGAGGAAATGTATCGCCGCTCTATCGACGACCCGGAAGGGTTCTGGCGTGAGCAGGCGCAGATTCTCGATTGGAGCAGGCCCTTCACACAAGTGAAGAACACGCGCTACTCGCCTGAGGATGTCACCATCGAATGGTTCGCCGACGGCAGGTTGAATGCGTCCTACAACTGCCTCGACCGTCACGCGGCCCAAAAGGGCAGCGAGCCTGCGATCCTCTGGGCGGGCGATACGCCCGGCGACCAGCGGCGCGTCACCTGGAGCGACTTGCGGCAGGAGGTTTCGCGCCTTGCAAACACCCTCACGAAACTCGGCGTCAAGAAGGGGGACTTCGTCAGTGTCTACCTGCCGGTGATCCCGGAGGCGATCGCGGCGATGCTCGCCTGCGCACGGATCGGCGCGGTGCACTCGGTCGTGTTCAGCGGCTTCTCGGCCGAGGCTCTCGCGGGCCGCATCAAAGATTGCCGCTCGCGGGTGCTCATCACGGCCGACGAGGGCCTGCGGGCGGGGAAATATGTTCCACTCAAGAAGAACGCCGATGCCGCGCTGGAAAGCCTACCGTTCGTCGAGCATGTGCTCGTGGTGCGCCGCACCAGTCGCGACGTGCCGATGAACCCCGAGCGCGACCTTTGGTATGACGGGGCTCTAGCCCAGGCACCGGCAGACTGCCCGCCCGTGGAAGTCGGTGCGGAAGATCCGCTCTTCGTGCTCTACACCTCCGGCTCCACGGGCAAGCCGAAAGGCATGCTGCACACGACCGGTGGCTACCTCGTTCACGCCGCGGCAAGCTTCAGAGCCATGTTCGACTACCATCCCGGTGACATCCACTTCTGCACGGCGGATGTGGGTTGGGTGACGGCTCATACTTACCTGATCTACGGCCCGCTCGCGAACGGCGCCACCGTCGTCCTGTTCGAGGGTGTGCCAACCTGGCCGGATGCCTCGCGCTGGTGGCAGATCATCGAGGCTTACCGGGTCAACATCTTCTACACCGCGCCGACGGCCATCCGCTCACTGATGCGCGAAGGCGAGGCACCCGTGCGCAAGCACGATCTTTCCTCGCTCCGAGTGCTGGGGTCGGTGGGCGAGCCGATCAATCCAGAAGCATGGCTCTGGTATCACGAGGTCGTCGGCGGAGGGCGCTGCCCCATCACCGACACCTACTGGCAGACTGAAACGGGGGCCGTTCTCCTGTGCCCTCTCCCGGGCGCGATGGCGTTGAAGCCGGGCTCCGCTGCGAAACCCTTCTTCGGCGTCCGGCCCGCCCTGCTGAACAGTGATGGCTCTGCTGTCGAAGGCGAGGGGGCAGGCAATTTGTGCTTTGCCGACTCCTGGCCAGGGCAGGCGCGGACCATCTTGGGTGACCGCGAGCGCTTTCTGAAAACCTATTTCAGCACCTTCCCTGGCTATTATTTTACAGGTGACGGCGCACGCCGCGATGCCGACGGCTATTACTGGATCACCGGCCGCCTCGACGATGTGATCAACGTGTCGGGCCACCGGCTCGGAACCGTCGAGATTGAGGCGGCGCTTGCCTCCCATTCATCCGTAGCGGAAGCGGCGGTGGTCGGCTTCCCGCACGAGATCAAGGGGCAGGGCATTTTTGCCTTCGTAACCCTGAAGGAGGGGATCACCGAGAGCGATGAATTGCGGCGGGAACTCCTACAACTCGTGCGCACGCGGATCGGTCCCATCGCTATGCCGGACCGGATCGAGTGGGCTCCGCAGCTTCCTAAGAACCGATCAGGGAAAATCCTGCGCCGGATCCTTACCCGCATTGCGGCGGGGGATTTCGAGAGCCACGGCGATACCTCGACGGTGGCGGATCTCAGTGTGGTTGAGGATATCGTAAGGCGGTTTCAGAAGCAGAACCAGTTGGATCTGAACAAGGTCGTTTGATCAGGCGGCAAGTGGTCTTGTGAGAGTTCGTGGGAAAGATCCGATGGCACGGATGAGCCCATGGGAGTCGCCAAGAACCAAGCCACGTGGCCTTCTGCCAAGTGGCAGGTGAAAGCCGAACTTCCGTAGTCATCGGGTAAGCTGACTCTCATAAGGCCAAGCCCAACGGCTCAGTTTGACCCGATCCGGACCTTATACCTTGTGTGGGGGCGGCCGCAATCTGGTGCCCCATTGACTACGATGAGCGAACCTTGATCAGGCGATCTGCCCAGCGTCGGGTTCAGTACAGTGCCACGGTGAGCAAGCAAATTACTTGAATGTACCCGTGATGTAGGACTTTATTAATATAGGTCCGCCCATGATTTCCTGGGGACGTGGGGGAAGTCATGCGGTCGTTACGAGCAAAGTTTATCATCATTACTGGCCTCATGCTCACCGTAGGGCTTGGAGCGGGCCTCAGTGCGGTGTGGAGCAATGCTGCTCTCACGAACAGCATCTCGCAAAACCTCGTCCTGGCGCACGCAACACGGAACCAGGGCAGCGCCGATATGATGCACGACGCGTTGCGGGGCGACGTCTATCGTGCCCTCCATGCGGCACGGGTCGAGCCGACGCTGCGCCCGCACATCGAGGAGGACCTCAACGATCACCTAGCTCAGCTTCGACGAGATATAGACGAGAACAAGGGGCTGGCTCTCAGTGATGAGATCCGCAGCGCTCTGGCTGATGTCGAGGCCCCCCTGACAGCTTATGCGAAATCCGCTTCCAGCCTGGTTGAGATGGCCTTTGAGAGCACGAGGGAAGCCGAGCAGGGGCTTCCCGACTTCGTGCAGAAGTTCGATGCACTCGAAGTTGCAATGGAGACCATCAGTGGCCGGATCGCAGCGGCGTCAGAACGGGTCGAGCACGAGGCAGGTGCCCTGGCTGCCGTGACCCGTTGGATGAACATGGCCGCAGCTGCACTCTCTGTTCTGATGCCAATCGGACTTTGCCTCTACTTGCTCCGTGGGGTCTTACGGCCCGTCAGCGCCATGACCAAGACAATGAGGGTTCTGGCTGAAGGGAATACCGGCGTTGACGTGGTCGGTGCAAGACGGCGCGATGAGCTTGGCGAAATGGCCAGGGCCGTCGAGGTTTTCCGTGACAACGCTCAGGAAATGGAGCACCTGCGAACCGAGCAGGAGCGCACCCGCATGCAGAGCGAAGCCGACAAGCGCCGCATGATGGCCGAGCTGGCCCAGACCTTTGAGGCAAAGGTCGGCGTGCTGGTTCAGCGCCTCTCGGTTGCAGCGAACGGGCTGGAGGACACTGCTCAGTCCATGACGGCTGTGGCGGACAGCACCACCCAGCAATCGGTCACCGTCTCGTCGGCTGCCCAGCAGACCTCGGCTAACGTGCAGACCGTGGCGGCTGCCACCGAGGAGCTGTCGATCTCCATTCGCGAGATCGCCTCTCAGGTTCACACCTCCTCGCAGATTGCCGAGCGCGCGGTGGGTGATGCCCAGCGCACCAACCAGACCGTGCAGATGCTGGCCGCCTCAGCCGAGAAGATCGGCCATGTAGTTCAGCTGATCAGCACCATCGCGTCCCAGACCAATCTACTGGCGTTGAATGCCACCATCGAGGCGGCACGCGCTGGCGAGGCCGGCAAGGGCTTTGCGGTGGTGGCCTCAGAGGTGAAGGAACTGGCGAGCCAGACCTCGCGTGCCACGGACGAGATCTCGACCCAGATTACCAGCGTGCAGCAAGCGACAACGGAGGCGGTTCAGGCCATTCAGGCGATTGCCAGCACGATTGGTGAGATGAGCCAGATATCAACGTCGATTGCCGCGACCATGGAGGAGCAGGGGGCGGCGACTGCGGAGATTGCTCGCAATGTGCAGGAAGCGGCGCGTGGCACGGAGTTCGTCACCGGCAGCATCAGCGAGGTTCGCCAAGGGGCGGGCGAAACGGGCACGGCAGCCGCCGAGGTGCTCTCGTCAGCGCAGGAGCTGGCGCGCCACTCCGCCAGCCTTGGCCAGGAGGTGGAGCACTTCCTGTCAGGCGTCAAAGCAGCATAGTAGGTGAGGAATGCTCTCGCAGGATGGAATGAGCTAGCCCCACGCAGGCTCTCTTTAATATTGCGCAGAGCAGTCTCGCAGGGGGTCGTTGGAAACAGCGGCCTTTTTCTCTTTAGACGAGCTGATTGCCCGTTTTCACGTCAACCTATGCAAGGACAGCAGCATTGGGGATGTTCCCGGGTTCCGCAGACATGGCTCATAACTGAACTGCTGATATGGGTCGGCTCCTGGCACGCGCTGGTCGTTTGTCTCGTGGCTGCTTAAGCCTCAAGCCCGGACATTGCTCCGGTATGCGTAAAGTCTGAGGCGGCTCGTCAACGGGCCGCCTCTGCGTTTAGATTTCAACCTGTTCTGCAATCAGAAGAGCATCGTCGACATCGATCCCAAGATACCGAACGGTGCTCTCAATCTTGGTGTGACCCAGCAGAAGCTGGACGGCTCGGAGATTGCCTGTCCTTCGGTAGATCATCGATGCTTTGGTTCGTCGTAGGGAATGGGTGCCGTAGGCGAGGGGATCCAGCCCAATCGCCTGAAGCCAGAATGCCAAAAGGCGGGCGTACTGGCGCGTTGTCATGGGCTTCTGTCGATCAATGCGGCTTGGAAACAGCGGCTCGCCCTTGTGCAGGTCCTTCTTCTCGAGCCAGCGCCCCACAGCCTCGCGGGTCTGCTCCGTGATCTCAAACTGAACAGGCCGGCCGGTCTTCCGCTGCATGCTCGTGGCGCGGGATCGCACCCGCCCATTGAGGGCCACATCATCGACGCGAAGCGCGACCAAGTCACAGGCGCGGAGCTTGCTGTCGAGGGCCAAGTTGAACAGGGCCAGATCCCGGATGCGATGGGCAACCTGAAGCCTGACCCGAATGGACCAGATCTCCTTCGCCTTGAGAGGCGGCTTGGGTCCAATCAGCTTGCCCCGGTTCCAAGGGGTGGTAATTCGGCCAGTATGGTCAGAGATGCTGTCTTGCATTGCAGTGCTCCTGAAACGAAGCCCCCACAATGAACCTTGGCCGTTCCGCCGACGAAACCCAGACCGGGCATTCTTCCGAGAGTCTTCGTCAGCTTATCAAGGCAAGTCGGACGTCCCGTTTTGTGCACCGAAATACAGCTCGTGACCCACTGCTGAACTTTACCAAATTGTTTCCGACGCGAGCAGGTCTTGTAGACAAACAGCATTCCAGTGGGTCATGTCCATCCGGACGTGCCGACCGAGTGTCCGGCTCCGTCGTTCTAGAGCATTGGCGGCAGGCTTCTGCCGTTGCAGGCGAAGCTAGAGCATCGGACTGATAAGTGGACGCACCCTTGGCCGATTCCGAGATGGACCCGCGATCGCTGGGGTGCAGAACTTACCGAGTTCGACTTCTCGTCCGATGCTCCAACGCTCTCGGGGATCTTCCATGGTTTCAGCGCCTCAGAAGCGAGGCACCAGCAGACACAAGGGCTCTGCTGCGAGGAAACGTGTTTTAGTCGGCCACAATTGCCGTTCCAGAGCGAACCAGAGCGGTGTGTCAGTGCTGGTGCTCGGGCGGTGCGAACAAAATAAGCTCGGCGCGCTCGGTGCCTTCGACATACGCATCGTGGCCCGGCGGGATCTCGAAGAAGTCACCGGCGCTGATGCGCGTCTCGACACCCGTGTCAACCATGCGGACCACAAGCATGCCACCGATGCAGTAACCAGTGTGGCGCATCGGGCAGGAGTCGGGCGATCCGAGCAGCGGCTTCTCGTCACCCTCCCAGGTCCACCCAGGTTCGAAGATTGCGTGCATGCCGACCTTGCCGTCAGCCATCTTGATGATCGAAATTCGGCCGTGCTCTTTCATGTCGAGCAGCTGGTCGGGGCTTTCAAACTGTCTAATTTCAATCGCAGAGGCCATCTCAAAGCTCTCCATCGCGGCGAAATGCACGAGCCACAGAGGTAAGTATCAGGTGGTTTAGGTGGCAGAACAAGCGGTCTCGTTGCAGGCCTGCGGCGTTTACCTCGCACTGGGTAAGCCGGACTAGTTTGTTTCTCCGGCGCCGCCCAGGCAACCCGCACTCTGAACCGGGCCGTGGCATTGATCTATGCAGCTCGCTGAGGGGAGCCTTGGAGAAGCGGAGCCATGGAGCAAATCCGAACCTCGCCTTCGAGCACGAGGCCGAGCTTTGCCAGAGTTTCGAACTAAAGCCGTTAGCAATCCTCCACACGTTTACGCTTGAAGGCCGTACTTGAACTGACTCCACCATCGCCGCTGCCGAAGCGTTTAGCTCATCTGAAATCCTGGCGTAGACCGCGACAGCGTGATCTCCTCTTCGGTCATATCCTCGGTAATGCCTTCAAAGAGCGGCGTCGAGAGGTAGCGCTCGCCGGTGTCGGGTAGCATGGCGAGGATTACCGATCCCTCGGGCGCCCTCTCAGCCACTTGCATGGCGACCGCGAACGTGGAGCCTCCCGAAACGCCGGTGAAGATGCCCTCCTTTTGAGCCAGCATCCTGGCCCATTTCATGCCCTCGGCACCGGCAATAGGGATCACTTCGTCGTAGAAGTTCCGGTCGATTGCCTCCTGGAGCACGAGCGGAATGAAGTCGGGGGTCCAGCCTTGGATCGGGTGCGGCTCGAAGGCGGGGTGGCTATCGGCGGGGGCACCTTTCTCATCACGCCCCTGCGCGCGACCGCTTCCGACGAGTTGCGCATTCGCCGGCTCGCTCAAGATGATCTTGGTCTCGGGCCGCTCGCGGCGCAGCACCCGCCCGACACCGGTAACCGTTCCACCCGTGCCATACCCGGTCACGAAATAGTCGATCCGCTGACCCCTGAAGTCACCGAGGATCTCGCGCGCCGTGGTCGCCTCATGGATGTCGGCATTGGCCTCCGTCTCGAACTGCCGGGCAAGGAACCAGCCGTTCGCCTCCGCAATCTCCACGGCCTTCTGATACATCCCGAAGCCCTTGGCGGCGCGTGGCGTCAGCACGACCTTAGCGCCGAGCATCCGCATCATCTTGCGCCGCTCGACCGAGAAGCTGTCGGCCATCGTCACGACCAGCGGATAGCCCTTTTGGGCGCAGACCATCGCCAGCCCGATCCCGGTGTTGCCGCTGGTTGCCTCCACGACGGTCTGGCCAGGCTTCAGCGTGCCCGAGCGCTCGGCCGCCTCGATGATGCCGATGGCAAGCCGGTCCTTGACCGAGGCCGCAGGGTTGAAGAACTCGGCCTTGACGTAGATTGTGGCATGTTTGGGGGCAAGATTGTTGACCCGGATGCAAGGCGTATTGCCGATTGTGTCGACAATGCTTTCGTACAGCCTCCCACGGCCGTCGGTGGTCCGGATCGGGGGCATCGGGTTGTCCATGGCTGGCCCTCCTCGTGACTCACTTAAGCTTAGTAAACCGGGAGGAGGCCGTCCAGGAGTTTCGGAGCGCCGCAGTGTGCGGCGATTGTCAGTGCCGCATCGACGAACTACTCTGGCGTCTTGAGGTGAGGCAAGCGAGGCGGGCAAGGTGTCACACGCGGCAACACCGGGAAGTGGTAGGGTGCAGAGGCGCCTCGCGGCGGTGCTGGCTGCCGATGTTGTGGGCTTCTCGCGCCTGATGGGCATCAACGAGACCCGGACACTCCGCGATCTGATCGAGATCAGGCGAACCATCTTCTCGCCCATTGTCGCCGACAATCGCGGTCGTGTCGTCAAGCTGATGGGCGACGGAGCGCTCGTCGAGTTCGCAAGCGTCGTTGATGCCGTGAACGCTGCCGTCGAGATCCAAAGGGCGCTGACAGCCCGGAACGCGGGATCGCCGCTGGAGCGCCGGATCGAGCTCAGGGTCGGCGTGAACCTGGGCGATGTCATCATCGAAGGCAGTGACATCTATGGCGATGGCGTCAACCTCGCCGCCCGTCTGCAAGAGGTGGCTGGCCCGGGGGAGGTCGTCCTCAGCGCGACAGCCCATGAGCATGCTGCCAGCCGTGTCGACGTGCAGTTTACGGACGCTGGTGAACAGAGCCTCAAGAACATCGCCACTCCGGTGCGGGTTTTCCGCTGGTCGGCTGCAGGAGGTGAGGCTCGCGCGACAGCTACGACCGGGAAGGAGACGCATGAGGTGCCGGAGCGGCCCTCGATCGCAGTGCTGCCTTTCGACAACATGTCTGGTGACCCCGAGCAGGAGTATCTTGCGGACGGCGTCGTTGAGGCGATCACGGCGGCGCTGTCCCGAATCCGCAGCTTTTTCGTCATCGCCCGCAACTCGGCTTTCGCCTACAAGGGCAGGCACAAGAACGTGCGCGAGATCGGGCGCGAGCTGGGGGTCAGCTATGTCCTTGAAGGCTCAGTGCAGCGGGCTGGCGGTCGCGTGCGCATCACCGTCCAGCTGATCGAGACGGCGGGCGGTGCGCACATCTGGGCCGAGAAGTACGATGGCGCGCTCGACGATATCTTTGAGCTGCAGGATCGTATCACCGAGCAGGTTGCCGGCGCCCTGCAGCCATCGATCCGGCTGGCCGAAGTGGAGCGGGTCCGGCGCAAGCGGCCGCAGGATTTGGGCGCCTACGGCTACACCATGCAGGCTATGCCGCACGTCTGGGCACTGGAAAAGCAGGAAGCGGAGAGGGCGCTCGCGCTGCTGAACAAGGCTCTGGAGATAGATCCCGACTACCCATTGGCACTTGCCCTAGCCGCGTGGTGCTGGGCACAGCGCTCGGTCTATTCCTGGGTCGCGAATGTGAGCGACGCCAAGGTGCGGGCGCTGTCGCTCGGCGAACGGGCCGCGACACTGTCGAACGATGAGCCGTTGATCCTGGCGATTCTGGGTGCTGTCCACACATTCGCGCGCAACTTCGGCACTGCACGTGTGCTATTGGAGCGCGCCATCGCACTAGACCCGAACGCGGCCTGGGCTCTGAGCCGTCTCGGCTGGCTGGAGGTTTATTCCGGCCGGCCGGAGGCGGCGCACGCTTATTTTGAGCGCGCCCTGCGATTGAGCCCGCTCGATCCAATGAATTTCAACAATCATGTCGGCATTGCGTCCGCATTCCAGGTCGCAGGGCGGCCTGCAAAAGCGGCCGACGAGTTCCTGCGCGCTCTCCACGAGCGGCCGAACGCGCTCTGGATCCACCGCAATCTCGCCCCCGCGCTGCTGGCTGCTGGGCGGGAGGAGGAGGCGAAGGCGTCGCGCGATGCGTTGGCACGGGCGTACCCCGAATTTACGATTGCGCGTTTCAAGGAGGCAATGGTTTTCGATCCGGACACGCTGGAGCGGATTGCCGACGACTTGCGCAAGCTGGGCGTGCCAGAGGCCTGAGCCGACGAAACCATGTGACTGGGACTCCATTGCCAGCAAGGCGCTGAATGACCCCAGGCACTGCTCGGAAGAAGCCCTGTAGTCGGCTCATGAGGCGGTTAGCGGACCTTCATTTCATTTGCTGTTCGCTACTCTTTGACCCGATGCTGCCCTCAGCGAGTTCCTCAGGTGAGATTTACGAGCTGTCGGCTTGGCTCCGAGGGGAGCGACCTCCGTCGCTGGTTGGCCGGAGGCCGCTCTCCATCCGCATCAGTAATGGAAGTATGGATCGAGTACGCGCACCTCGGTGATCCGGTCTACCGGCAGGTTGTTTCGCTCCGCAACCCTGCGGATGGCCTCTGGCGAGGGGGCATCGTAGATGCAATACGTCCTCTTCTTGTCTGGGGTAACGTAGGAGTGCACCCAGGTGACTTGCTCCTGGTTGTTCACCCCAACCACGGCATTGCTGGCCTGGGCACCGGTCTGGTCGGCCGACAGGCCAAGGCCATCCGGAAAGGTCCGCTCCACAAGATATCGGGTCATTGTCTTTCCTCCGTAAGCAGCCACTCGGGCTGCATCCGGAAGATCGCGCAGGCTCTGCTCATGTGCATCGGGAACACCTCCCTATTCTGGGCGGCCAATGTCCCCATATTTGGCCACACCGCCCAATATCGTCGGCTGCGGGCTCGCCTCAAGTTTCGCGACTTCAAGGCGTGATGAAACACCCAGCTTCGCGAGCACCGCCGAGACGTGGTGGTCCACCGTCTTCGTCGAAATGTGCAGTCGGCGCGCGATGGCCGCATTGGTCAGGCCCTCCCTCAGCAGCAAGAGGATCTCCGCTTGGCGAGGGGTCAGCCCCAGTAAATTGCTCCGGGTCGCGGCGCGCGGGCCACGCGGTACGCGGCCGATCCCTTCACTCCTCAGGCGCTGCCGCAGGGCAGCGGCGGCGGGGCTGGCTCCAAGCCTGTCAAAGAGCGTCAATGCCTCGCGGCAGGCAACCTCGTCGCCCTCGGCGAGAGAACGGGCCCGTTCGTACGGGCAGGCCCGCTCTGCCCAGGCGGTGGCCGCATCCTGCCAATCGCCATCAAGCTCTAGCAGGAACGGACGCGCTATCCAGCTCGGAGAACGAACCTCTGATCCCGCCCGCCTACGCCAGAAGGCGAACTCGCCTACATGCCAGGGGTGGCGGTGCGCAAGCGCAAGATCCCAGACCGCTTCAGCCTCTGTTCGCGCCCGTTCAGGGCTCCCGCCAAGCCAAGCCGCCTCAGCTCGGGCTGCACGCACCGGCGCCAGACGCTGGAGAGTGCCGGTCCGTTGTGCCAAGTCCAGAGCCTCGTCGAGAGCCGGCCACACCCCTGGATCACCGCGGCGGGCCCGCACCCGCCCAAGTGCCACGAGTGCCATGATACGGCTGACCACGGCCAACTCGGGGGCTTGCAGAACCTCAAGTGCTAGGTCCGCAGCGTCGGTCCAGCGACCCTGATAAAGGTACGTCAGGGCGAGCCATGCCTGAATGTAGTGGAGGGCATGATCGAGGTCGCGCTCAAAGGCATATGCCATCCCCACCTTCAGGATCCGCTCGGCCTCGGTGAAGCGATACTGTTCACCGTACGAGGAGCCGATGTTAAGGTAGGCAAGGGCAACGAGGCCATCGAAGCCATGCTCCCGGGCCAGTGAGATGCATCGATTAAGATAGGTGCGGCCGCGCAGGTCGTCCGTCACAAGCATCGCGGCCCCGACTGCGAGGTGTGCCGATGCCAAGGTCTCCAGGTCGCCCACGGCCTCGGCCATCGCGATTGCCTTGCGCCCCCACGCCATGGCCGAGTCCTTGTCGCGATCAAGCATCCGCAGGTGTGCCTGCATCCGCAGCGCGGCAGCGAGCTCGCGGCTGGGTCCGAGTCGCTCCAGGATCGCGATTGCCCTAAGACTGCAGACGTCCGCCTCGGCATTCAGGCCCGAGCGAACGAGGGGCCAGGCAAGCGCGGCGAGATTGCTGCCCTCCTTGCGCGGGTTGTCGAGCTCGCGCCACAGGTGGACCGCTTGGCGCCGGGTATCGGCAGCGTCGCCCTGGCGGTCCAGGAGCGCGCACTCCTCCGCGAGAGCCTCAAGCAGGTTAGCCCGCTCCTCAGGGCGGTTCGATCCGGTGTACCGCAAGGCTCTGGCGAGCTGATCGGCAGCCTCGCGGTGCGATCCCACGGATCTGGCCAGCTTCGCCGCAATAGGAGCGTGCGTCCGAACGGCCTCCGCGTCCCCGGCCGCCTCTGCATGGTGCGCAAGAAGGCTCGCGCTGGCAGTCCCGAGTTCCAGCAGCGCCTCCAGCACCTGGCTGTGCAGAACCGCCCTGCGTGGGGGTGCGATCGACTCGAGCACTGCCTGGCGTGTGAGTTCATGGCGCAGGACGAGCGTCTCTCCCTCGGCACGCAGGAGTCCCACGCCCATGCACGCATCGGTCAGATCGGCGTCATCTCCTACAATGCGCCGGAGGAGGCGTGCATCGGAGCGCGGGCCAATCACCGCAGCGACCTCGAGAACGTTCCGGGCGGCCTTGGGAAGGCGTGCAGCACGTTGGAGAACTATGTCACGAACGGTGGGCGGGACACGGTCGGCCTCGCCCGAAACCAGAAGTTCCGTCACGAGGAACGGATTGCCGCCGGTCTTCCGGTGCACGATCTCGGGATCGAAGCGCTCTTGCTGGATGAGCTGACGGACCGACTCCACCGACAGTGGGGCGAGCGGAACCCGGCGGACGGTTCGGCAGGTTGCCAGTACGGCCAGCAGGTTGCGCAAGGAGTGGTTCTGATCCAACTCATCGTCGCGGTAGGACACGATCAGCAACGCTTCAACGGCTTGGATCCGGCGCCCCAGGAACTTGATGGCATCCAGGGTCGCCTCGTCGGCCCAATGCAGATCCTCAATCACGTAGATTGCCGGACCGGCGCGATGGAGCTCCTGCAATAGCCTCGAGAAGACCACGGTGGAGCCTGCCTGATCGTCTGGCAGGGCCGAGAGCCTGCCGCCCATCTGAGCTGCGATTTCCTGGAATGGCGCCAAGGGCGAGGGGGTAAACAGGGGATCGCATCGGCCCCACAGGACGCGCTCCTGTCCACGGTGGGTGGAGGCGAAAGACTCCAGGAGTGAGGTCTTGCCCAGACCGGCCTCGCCGCTGACCAGCACGACCCGTCCCTGCCCAGCTCGCAAGTCACGCGCGGATTGCTGTAAAACCTCTAACGAAGCTTGGCGTTCAAGGAGTTGCATGGCTGAGTTCCGCTCAAGCTTCAATCCTGCCGGAACTACAAGCGGCGCGCTAGACCCGGCATATCCTTCGCTTTCCCTTGCGGAGGCTTTGTGTCCAGTCTTGGGGTTCTCCCACGCAGAGGGTGCAGGCGCACACCCCACATTTTGCAGCAAGCAGGATGCACTTCGAGATCGGTCAGCCGTACATGCTGGGCTGACGATGTGTGTTCAGGCGTGGAGAGCGGCTGATCAGGAGAGTGCCCGAGGAATCAATCATTGTGATTTGTTCGAACGTCTCCTTTTGGCA
>NZ_JAFBID010000116.1 GCF_016811235.1 Microvirga arabica | reverse complement strand
CAAAGAGAGACGCCAAGGTCACGCCGAGGCCTGCTGCAAGCCTGTCGAGAACCGCCGCCGTCGGGCTGCTCTCCCCTCGCTCGATGAGGGAGATCATCGAGCGGCTGACGCCCGTGCGGTCAGCCAAGCTGTCGAGCGTCATGCCTGCGCCCGTACGGAGATTGCGGAGGCGAACGGCCAGATGGGTGCTGATATCCGGAACCTCATTCATTAAACTAGAATGAAGTTCCAATATACTGGAGTCAAGGCACAGCCTTGAGCCTTCCGACGAGCTGAGCTTCGATGGAAAAAGAAGTCGCAACACGACGAAATGGGCTTTATGGCTGCGGTTTGCTGTGGATCACGCAGGGGCACTCCATTGCCCTCGGCAGAACAAAAGAAGATTTTCAACCCATGTCGAACGTGATCCCTCTCGCTCCCCGCCTGAAGCCGGGCCGGTCCGCTCATGCGGAAGCGGAGGAGAGGGCTGCGCTCGCGGCCGACCTGATCGACCTGATTGAGCGGGTTCGAGACCTGACGGAGCACGTGGCCGGCCTGCCGGGCTCGCCTCTGCAGATCCAGCAGACGGCGCAGCAGCTGCTCGATGCCGGCACCGCCCTTGAGCGCGCGGTGGACTCGCTGACCGAGGGCGGCGAGTGGGTGCCGTTCTAGGGTCCGGGCACCTCACCGCCTTCGTCTGCTAACGCAAAGCCTCCAGCCGGTCCCGGGCCTGAGCCATGCCCAGGGTCTGGGCCTGCCTGTAGAACTCTCGCGCCTTCGCCGCATCCCCCTTGAGACCCAGCGTGCCGAGTTTCGAGAGCACGTTGGGATCGAAGGTCTCAGCCAGCAGGAAGGCCCCACGGGCATGGCCCCTCGCAAGCACGCGTTCCAGGAGAAGGCGCGCGCCGCTCACGTCGCCTTGGCGGAAGAGTTCCTCGGCGCGGGAGACGAGCCGGTCATCCGCCTTGGCGGGCTCGGGGCTGGCCGAGGGGTCGCCTTTGAGGGGTGGCGCGCTCGTCATGGGCAATGGATGAATGCTCTCCGGCAGGGCCGCGACGACAACCGCGGCGGGAGCCTTGACGGACAGTGCCGATGTGGCCTCCGGGGCCACTGAAAGGCCCTCGGATGGCAGGGGCTTCGCCTGGCTGGTCGGGGCAGGAACGCTCTCCTGTTGCGGCGGAGCCAGGGGAGGCTCCGCACCCGTTGATGCAAGCCGGAACATCACAGGAGCGGGACCCGGCTGCCGGGGCTCCTTGAAAGCACGCAACTCATCACTGGCGGCACTCAGCTCCTGCATCAGCACATCACTGCGCATTTGAGCGCGCGCCAGAGCCGTTTCCAGTTCGGCCATCCTGGAAGTCGCCGACGCTACGATTTCATCTTTAAGACTCTGCAGCTCACGCAGCTCCTTGAGAGTGCCGGCGAGCTGGCGCTCCGTCAGATCAAGCTGTTCACGTTCCTGCCGCATGCGATTGTCTGAAGCAGCGGTGTCCGCCGGAGCGGCCGCTTGCTCCTTCGCCGCCTGCAGGGTCTGGTACTCCTCCTGAAGCCTTTGCATTTCCTGCTTGAGTGTTGCGCTTCGCTCCTGCTCCTGCTGCAGAGCTTGCTGCATCTCGGATGATTTGATGTCATGAGAGGCCGTGTCGGACTCAAACCGAGCCGCCAGGGCGTTGTGCTCCTGCATCAGAGCCGTCAGGGTCTGCGAGATCATGCCGCCGTAGGACCGTTCCTGCTCGAGAGCCTGCTGGAGTTCGGCCAAGTTCGCATTGCTCACCTCAGTTGCCGTCGTGCAGATCTCCGGCGGCGCAGGAGCATGCATCAAAGGTGCCGAATGAGCAGACGCTTGAACGTTGAGATCCTGCAGCGCCTTGAGCAGGTTCGGATTGCTCAAATGGTCGGAGAGAACGATGGCAAGGGTTCCAACCTCGATGGCTGTGTTGAGGTTTGTCTCGGCCGATTTCAGGTCGCCCTTGCGGATCGAGGCTTCAAGATCAGCCGCAAGCTGGCGTCGATCCGTGGAGGTCAGCAGCAGCGGCAGAAGCTGTCCCAGATCTTTCTGAGCAAGGTCGCTGTCGAGTGCGTTCACTGCCTCCGCGCCGGGATCAATGCGGGGCGGAACCTGTGCGGCTGCGGGAATGATGAGCGAGAAACCGAGAAAGGTCGTGGTCAGCAATTCAGTGATGAAATGTCTTGAGTGAAACGATCTGTACCCAATCACGTCGGACCTCCTTCTGTGACTGCCGAAGGCTGCTCCTTGAGCCTTCGGCCTAGGGTCCTGCTTGCGACGTCAATCCTGCCTGTTTGCTCTCCGAAGCGACCTCTCCCGGTCTCCCTGCCAGGCCAGGAACTCACGGAACAGAACTTCGCGTTCCTGTGCCGAGACGCTGATCCCACGGTTTTTCATGAAGAACTCGAAGCTTTGAACCTGGGGAGAGGACGTGCGGGCGACGGCGGCACGATCCAGCCAATCCTGCGCCGGCCTGACGCGCTCCCAGCCGGGCACGTCGGCCGCGAGATTGACCTCCTTCCATTTCGGATGCCGTCCAGGCTGCAGGAATTCGTCGAACCGCGAGAAGAACGCGTCCACGAAACGGTTCACGCGATTGTAGCGGTCGGAGTTCTCGGGCCAGTTGAACACGGCGAGCAGGCTGCCGACCGCCAGTGTCTCCACGGGCTTGGCCGCGTCGACGAGCTGGGGATAGTCGGCGTTCGCAAAGCGCGCCGGGAAGTAGCTTTCGGCAATCTCGCCCTCGAACGGAATCGGCAGAAGGTGAAAGCGCCCATCCGTCTGGAACTCCGCAATGGCGCGCACCGGACGCCCGGCCACATAGACCGCAGCCTGAATCTCGCCCGACTTGAGCTTCGCATAGGACGAGGCCTGATCGAAGGTTGTGACCTCGGGCTTGATGCCGAGCTTCTCGAAGATCAGGCGCGAAGTCAGGTTGGTGCCGCTGCCCGCCTTGTCGATATTGACCTTCTGGCCGTCGAGCTGCCGGATGTCCGTGATCTGCCGGCTGGCGATGATGTGGACTTCCTCGTTGTAGAGGCGTGTGATGAAGCGCAGGCGCCGGACCGCGCTGTCCTGGAGCTTCTCAGTCTTGAGCTGCTCGCGGGCATCCATCTGCACGATCCCGATGTCGACACCTCGCAGGAACATGATGTCACGAAGGTTCTGCAGGGAGCCGCGGCCGATCATCGGCAGCACGCGCAGCTCCTCGCCATCGAGCACGTTGGCAAGATCCGCTGCGATGCGGATGTAAGTGCCGTCCGCGCCGCCGGAGATCACCCCGAGCGTGCCTGCATTCGCACGGGACGGGTTGAAGGCTGGCGCCGTCTGCGCCGATGCGGCCAGACCAGATACCAGGAAAGCCGCGATGGCGGCGGCTTGGGCAAAGGAAGCCCCGAAACGATGGCCTATGGAAGAGAAAACGGAAACCCGACCCGACATTCTTGTCCTCCCCGGAGGTGCCTTGTGGCTGTTGTCGCTTCGATCGTTTCGTTTTTAGGGCTGATGAATGAAATGAAGTTGAGACAAAGGAACACGAAACGAAAGAACGGCCATCGTATGCTTGTGAAACCTATGGTCAATCGTGCTTTGCGTCCGGATTAGTACTCATGAAGTGATAGAGAATAATCAAAAAGAGATAGGTTTTATCTTTATATTCCTTGTGAAAGCTGAATTTCTTATCTCTCCTTCAAGTTTTGCGGCTGAGGGTAAGTACCGGATCGGCAGCGGGATTAAGAAATTTATGGGCGCCCTGCGCCTCCTTTAACCGTCCGTTAACCATAAGCGGTCGAAATCATAGGGCATTAAAGGAATCTGAACTCCCGTGACCATTGCCGTTCGAAATCGTCCGTCTCTTCGCTTCCGCGGCAGGTCCTTCATGGCCCTGGTTCTCGCGCCGGAAGTGCCGCTGAGGGACTGGCTCGAGGATCTCGATGCCGTGTCCGAGCGCTCCCCCGGATTTTTCACCGGGCGTCCCATCATTGCCGACGTATCCTCCCTGAAGCCGTCGAAGTCCGAGCTGAAGTTCCTACTGGCGGCCTTCAAGATGCGCAACATCCGCGTCATCGGGCTCGAGGGAGCTGCGCCCGAAAACGTCGATGCCGACATGCCGCCGCAGATCAGCGGCGGAAAGCCCACGGGCGAAATCGACGTGCCGGACGCAGCCAACGCGGCGGTGGCCGCCGCGGGCTCGCCCTTTGCTGACGCTCCCGTGCCGGAAAAGTCGCTCCTCATCGAGGGCTCGGTGCGCTCGGGGCAATCAATCCTGCATCCTGAAGGTGACGTGACGGTTCTGGGCTCCGTCGCCTCGGGCTCGGAGATCGTCGCGGGCGGTTCGATCCACGTCTACGGCTCCTTGCGCGGCCGCGCCATTGCCGGATGCACGGGCAACGGCAAGGCCCGCATCTTCTGCCGCAAGTTCGAAGCCGAATTGATTGCGATCGATGGGCTCTACAAGACCGCCGACGATCTCGGCGGCAAGTTCCTCGGTCAGCCTGTGCAAGTGAACCTGGATGGCGATTCCATCATCCTGAAAACAATGGATTGAGAGAAAGAGAGACGACAATGGCCAAAGTCTTGGTCGTAACTTCCGGCAAGGGTGGCGTTGGCAAGACGACGTCTTCGGCAGCTCTGGGCGCGGCGCTGGCGCATGGCGGCGACAAGGTCGTGGTCATCGATTTCGACGTCGGTCTGCGCAACCTGGATCTCGTGATGGGAGCCGAGCGCCGCGTGGTGTTCGATCTCATCAACGTGGTGCAGGGCGATGCAAAGCTCAACCAGGCGCTCATCCGCGACAAGCGGCTGGAGAACCTGTCGCTGCTGCCCGCCTCGCAGACCCGCGACAAGGACGCACTGACGGAAGAAGGCGTCGCCCGCGTGCTCGACGAGCTGCGCCAGAAGTTCGACTGGATCATCTGCGACAGCCCGGCCGGCATCGAGCGCGGCGCCACGATGGCCATGCGCCATGCGGATGTAGCCGTGGTCGTGACGAACCCGGAAGTGTCGTCCGTGCGCGACTCGGACCGCATCATCGGCCTCCTCGACTCCAAGACGGAGCTGGCCGAGAAGGGCGGGCGCATCGAGAAGCACCTGCTCCTCACCCGCTACGACCCCGTGCGCGCCGAGCGCGGCGAGATGCTGAAAGTCGACGACGTGCTGGAGATCCTCTCCATCCCGCTCATCGGCATCATCCCGGAGAGCGAAGAGGTCCTGCGCGCCTCGAACGTCGGATCGCCGGTGACGCTCAACAATCCTGCCAGCGCGCCGGGCCGGGCCTATTTCGATGCCGTGCGCCGGCTCAAGGGCGAAACCGTCGAACTCACGATCCCCACCGATAAGAAGGGCCTGTTCGGCAAATTGTTCGGACGGAGGGCTGCATGAATCTCCTGAGTTTCTTCAACCGGCGCACCTCCGCGCCCGTGGCACGCGAGCGCCTGCAGATCCTGCTGGCGCATGAACGCGGCATCGTCGGGGGCAAGCCCGACCTCGTCGCACAGCTGCGGGAGGAGATCCTGGCCGTGGTGCGCCGCCACGTGATGGTGGAGCAGGACAACGTCCAAGTGAAGATGAACCGCGACTCGGACATCTCGACCCTTGAGATCGAGATCGAGATCCCTGCTCCGGTCGCAGCGCGCGCCTGAGATGCGGTGTCATGAAGGATGAGCGGTCCCGATCATGCGGGGCCGCTTTTTCATGGCTGCTGCTTGCCCCACACGCCGATCTTGGCCTCGCGGGCCTTGTCGGCTGCGGCCTTCAACTCGGGCGTCGCATCGTTGGTCGGGCGCCCGCCACCGTTGAACAGCACGACCCGCGACAGATCCTGATTGCCGACTTGGCAGCGATAGACATCGTTCGAGCCCGCGGGCTCGCAGGCCACCTCGCGACCGTTGAGATAGCTGGTGAGATCCTCCGGCTTGCCGCCGCCGGGCGCCCATTCGACACCGAACAGACGGACCACTTCTCCCTTGAGGGACAGGGTGGCCGTGTCGATCACATCCGGCACGCCGCGAAGGGACGCCGAAGACGCCGTCGAGCCGGTGGTTGAGGGCTCGGGATCCTGAAGGGTGCTGGCCGTTTCATTGCCGGCCAAAGCGGGCTGTGCCGCGTTGGCCTGCGGAGCGGATGCATCCTCTCCCTGGAACAGGAAGGCGCCGACGCCGAGAAGGGCCAGGAGCGCAACAGCCCCCAAGGCCAAGCCGGGACGTGCCCAGGAACGCGTGCGCATCCCGCCAAAGACGGCCTGCTCATGCTCGGCTGCTGCCGGGGCAGATGGTTTTCCGGTTTTGATCCGTGAGCTGAGCTTCGGCGCCAGAGAGGTCCGCAAGCTGGCCAATGGGTTGCGGGACCAGTCGTGAATGCGTGGCTGTCTAAGGGTAGGGTTCTGAAGAGGAGCTGGTTCTTCCCGTAACGGAGGTGCTTCAGCCTCGGGCTTCTGCGCTCCATCGTCCAGCTTGAGCCAGTCCCGCTGCGGCTTCTCACGCTTTTCCGGACGTTGCTCGGCTTGCGCACGGTCGGCTGAATCGGACTTTGCCGACCTGAACAGCACGCCATACCTGCCGCGCAGTTCCTCCAGAAGATCCTGAAGGGTGAACTCTCTCTGCTGCCCGTCCTTTTCGATCGTCCGGGGCTTGCCGTCCTGGTCGATGACGGTGAGTTTCAGCGCTCCATCCACCTCCGACGGACGCAGTGAGGATTCAATGATGAGTTCCAAGGCGCGGCGGGCGTCGTCTGTCGGGTTGATCTTGTCGAGCTCCGCATGGATGACCTCGCGCATGCGCTCCCTGGTCTGATTCCAGTTGCGGCGCGGATCGGCGGACGGATCGTGAGTCGTGGTTTCATCAATCATTGGAGGCACCCTCTTGGGCAAGATTTCGCTTGCGCTCCTGACCGAGCAGCGTGCTGTGTTCCGCAACGATCACGGGCCTGTCGCCGATGAAGTGGACGACGAGCTGGAGGGCGCCCGTGCCTTGCGACACCCGCCGGCGCCGGGGATGGGACGCCGTGTAGTCGAAGACCGCATGGACCGTGCAGATCTCGCCTGCCGGATTGCACACGGTGCCGACACCGTCCTCGCGCGGTCGGTAGTCCCGCTCCGGCCAGCGCTTCACGAAGCGGCGCTTCTCATCGAACAGCCGCTTCATCGACACCTCGCGCCCGTGAAAGAGCACGCGCGGCGCATAGAAGGCGGCCGTCGATTCGAGAGCGGTGTCGTTAGGGGCCGACCATGAATCGAGGTAATCGACGGCGAATCGCTTTGCCGTGGCGGCCCGCGCCTCGCGCTTGTCCTCGACAGGATCCTGCTTCGGTCGAGCGGTCGTCACAGGCGCCGGGTTGGCCGGTGCCGGGGCGGGTGGGGTGGTCTCGGGTTGCTGCGCCTGACGGGTCTCAGGCGTGTCGGGCCGGACAACAGGAGTCTGCGGTTGGGCCGTCTGCGCCGGCGGTCCTGCGGGCGTGGCCGCTGGCGGTGAGGCGGCCTGCGGTGCAGCCGCAGGAGGAGCAGGCCTGACGGGTTCGGGAGCTTGAGGTTCAGGCGCCTGGGACGGCGCCATTGCGCCCTCGCCAGGAGGGTCGACCCAGGGGCGTCCCGTCTGCGCAGCAGCCATGGAACCCACAGCCATCAGCAGGGTCAGGAGAGCGGATTTCGTTGCGAGCGGCCAGCCGGTCTGCATGCGTTTCCTAAGGCCTCTTCTCAAGAAAAGGTGACTGGGGAAAAGCGGGTGAATGGCGTCCCGGTTCCATGAATATCCTGGCCGGAAGCTCCGGCCAGGATGGTTCGCAATAACTAGGTAATGAAATGAACTTGGCTGAAATGTGCCCGTCAGAGCTGGGCTAGAGTGACGGAACCCACGCCCGAGATCCCGATGGCCTGCGCGGAGGCTTTCGAGAGGTCGATGACGCGGCCATGGGCATAGGGACCGCGATCGTTGATGCGCACGACCACCGACTTGCCGGTCTTCTTGTTGACCACCTTGACCTTCGTGCCGAAGGGCAGGGTGCGGTGGGCGGCGGTCAATTCGTTGGTGTTGAAGGTTTCGCCACTCGCCGTCTTGCGTCCATGGAAGCCCGGTCCGTACCAGGAGGCGGGGCCGCTCTGAATGACCTTCCCGTCGGGTTCTGCCTGCGCTGCAGGAGCTGCGATGAAGGCCGATCCGGCGATGAACAAGCTGGCGAGTGTGAGCGTTACCTTGCGTTGATCCACGATGCATTCCCTTGTTTGTTGTGATGGGCGTGCAAAATGGAGGCTAATGGGGCAACAATAAGACGTTCAACATGATTGAACATCGATTGTTCTAGCCTGAGTTAGCGCGGGACCTTACTAGATATACTGTAGTTTACATTATAACGGTTTGTAGATATAGCCTTGGAAGCCGTTGAATTTCAAAAACATTGTCATTGTTGGAGTGCTAAGACGCAGTCGAATTCGTCTTAGCGCGGCTGGACGGAACACGCGCCAGCCAAAAGGCTATCGCCAGAGCCGCGACGAGCAGAGCCGCCACGAGACCTGCGACCCCAGGCCATGCCCCACGGGCCCAGAACAGGCCACCCAGGGTGCCGACAGTGCTCGACCCCAGATAGTAGCAGAACAGGTAAAGCGCTGAGGCCTGCGCTTTTGCGGTCACGGCTCGGCTGCCGACCCAGCTGCTCGCGATGGAATGGCCGCCGAAGAACCCGAACGTCACGACGACGATCCCCCCGATGATGAGCAGGAGTTGGTCGAAGAGAGTCAGCGCTAAGCCCGCCAGCATTGTCGCGATCATCACCCACAACACCCGCTCGCGGCCGAGCCGGTCGGCCAAGCCGCCGATCCAGGCCGAACTCCAGGTGCCGATGAGATAGGCGGCGAAGACTGCCCCGATGGCGCTCGGACTCAGGGAATAGGGTGGCTCCGTCAGGCGGTAGCCGAGATAGTTGTAGAGCGTCACGAAGCCGCCCATGAGCAGGAACGCCTCAGTGAACAGGGCGCGCAGGCCCGGATCCCGCAGGTGCTCGCCCATGGAGCGCACCAGATCCAGCGGACGAGCCCGGCGCGGCTGGAAATGCACTGAGGCCGGCAGGCTGCGCCAGGCAGCAAAAGCCGATGCCAAGCCGATGCAGCCGATGAGCCCGATGGCGAGCCGCCAGGAGCCCAGATCCGTCAGCACGCCGCCGATGATCCGCCCGGACATGCCGCCCACCGCATTGCCGCCGATGAACAATCCCATGGCAAGGCCGATGGATTTCGGATCGACCTCCTCGCTCACATAGGCCATGGCCACGGCCGGCAGCCCGCTTAACGTGATCCCGATCAGCATGCGGACGATGAGCAGGCTGGTCCAGTTGGGCGCCAGGGCGGACAGGATGGTCAGGAGAGCCGAAAGCAGGAGCGAGGCTACCATGATGGGCTTGCGTCCCAGTACCTCCGACAGGGAGCCGGCGACCAGCATGGCCACGGCAAGAAGCCCGGTGGAAAGCGACAGGGACAGGCTGCTCACGGCGGCGCTTACCTGGAACTCCCGCGAGAACTCCGGCAGCAGGGGCTGAACGCAGTAGAGGATGGCGAAGGTGGAGAAGCCAGCGGCGAACAGCGCCAGATTCAGGCGGCGAAAGGCCGGCGTTCCGCCCACCAGACGGCTCGGCTTTTCCGGCGAATGATCCTTCATTTGGCCTTCCCGCGCCGCTCGACTGGCTCAGCATGAGAGTTCTGAGCTTCCTTATCCTATGCCCTCGGCGCAAGTGTAGTTGTGATTACCACATCATCCATTCTCTCAAAGCATGTGATATGTGCCGAGTTTGCACTTCTCTGCCGACGAAAACAGTATTTGTATAGGGGCTAACACCCTCCAGACTTGAGACCCTCAGGCTCGTCGCGGCCCCCGCGCGAGCCTCATTTTTTGAGCGCGTCATGACCTCCTCCCCCGCCGCTCGGGCGAGCGCTTCTCCCCTGGAGCCCGCGAGCCTGCCGGCTCCCTCGCCGCTGAAGGGCGTTCTGTTCCTGATCGCTTCCACCATCGTGTTCTCGGTGGCGGACGTGATCACCAAGCAGCTGGCCTCCACCCTGCCGCCGCCGGAAGTGGCGTGGATGCGCTATGTGACCTTTGCGCTCGTGATCGTTCCGATTGTGCTCCTGAAGGGAGGGCCTGGGCTCCTGCGCTCCCGGCGTCCGAAGCTGCAGGTGCTCAGGGGCTTCGGCATGGTGGGCTCCTCGCTCCTGTTCATCGAGAGCCTGCCCTACCTGCCCGTGGCCGACGCCACCGCCATCTTCTTCGTCTCTCCCATCCTAATCATGGCCCTGTCGGTTCTCTTCCTCGGCGAGACGGTGGGCTGGCGGCGCTGGACGGCGGCGGCGGTCGGCTTCGTCGGCGTCATGATCGTCGTCAGGCCCGGAACGGGAGCCTTCCAGTTCGCCGCGCTCCTGCCGATGATAGCCGCATCCAGCTGGGCGGTGGGCGCCGTGGTGACCCGCAAGATCGTCGGCGACCATGCCTTCACGACGCTGGCCTATTCAGCCCTCGTCGGCACTGTCGTGCTGAGCGCGCTCATGCCGTTCAACTGGGTGACGCCCGATGCAACGGAGATCGGCCTGGGCCTGAGCATGGGCGTGCTGTTTGCCATCGGGCACTGGTTCATCGTGCTCGCCTACAGGCATGGCAATGCGTCGATGATCGCGCCGTTTTCCTATGTCCAGCTCATCTGGGCGGGCAGCCTGGGCTATCTGGTGTTCGGCACGGTTCCCGATGCCCTGACCATCACCGGTGCCGGGATCATCGCACTCAGCGGCCTCTATACGGCCTATCGTGAGCGCGTGCGCGCCATGGAGAAGAAGTTCTCGGCCTGAGGCCCGGGATATTGAAAGAGTCAACCTGCCGAATGGACGACGCGGAGGCGCGGGCGGGCTGTGCGGCTGAGGAAGTTGATCTCGATGAAATCCCCCTCTTCGGAACCTTCGACGAGGCGGTAGCCGAACTGCTCCACCAGGGCGCGCACCTGGCCTAGATTCTCACGAGAGATCTTGCGGGTGAATTCCGTGAGATCCTGGCTCATGAGCGCCGCCACGATCCCGATCTCGACGCCCTGGTCGAAATCGGCACTGCGTGCCGGAAAACGAAGCCGCATACCCTCAGCGAGATGGATGTGGTGCATGGGATCCTGGTCAGTTCACGTCCTGTCGGGCGGTGTTTATCGGGCCAAAAATCCTACCGGTTGCTTAAAGCAGGCCGGATGGCCCCGGGGCGTTCGAGGCGTGGTTAATCCTTCGTGCAGGGTGGATCCGGAAGCTGAGCTTTGCATTTACCCTGCATGATCCGCCCTGCGCGAGCAGAGTCGCGGCGTGACAATGCAATGAGGCGCAGCATGAAGCAGCTTTTGGTCGGGATGGCACTTGCCGCAGGTCTGGTCGGCCAGGCGGCGCTGGCCGCGGATGTAACGACTGTTGTCGGCGTCCGGTCCAGCCAGATCCAGACGACGCGCCCCATCGCGCGGCTCGCCGACCAGGGGCTCGGCTATTCGGTGCTCCATGACGTGCCGGGCGTTCCGCAGCGGGGCTATCGCGTGCATGTCACCTGCGCCATCGACGAGAGCTTCATGCAGACCTACTGTCCGACCCCGGTCTATGTCTCGTCGTGCCCGCGGGCCCGCATCACCTGCGCGGGCAGCACGCAGGAGGTTCGGGCGCTGCGGCTGAAATATTGAACGGCCCTCAGGTTTACCGCGCGGGCTGCGGTGGATCAGAGCCGCTTCCACTCACGTGGAACCGTCTCTTTTTTGGGTTTGCCGCATTTTCTGACGGCGAACCGGATCCACTTCGCCGGAAAATGCTCTAGAAGGCCCTGGTTCAGCAGCAGGCCAACAGATTGCACGATACGACACGAAGCGGCGCCTACGGGACGCCACCGGCCGAATTGGCGCAAGCGCCGGAAGGTGCCACTCAGTTCTCGCCCCTGATCCCAGGCTCCGCAAAGCTTGAGGAGCAGCCGGAGGGCGAGTTCAGCGATATGCTCGTGCTGGCGCCGCCCGGCACCGTGGAGCGGCGCTACACCACCGCGCTCGCGCTGCGGGCGCTCGCTCCCGGCGGCGCCCTGACGATCCTGGCGCCCAAGGACAAGGGCGGCTCGCGGATCGCCAAGGAGCTCAAGGCCTTCGGATGCTCGGTCTCGGAGACCTCCCGGCGGCACTACCGCATCTGCACCTGTGAACGGCCCTCGCGCCTGATCGGGATCGACGAAGCATTGGCTGAGGGCGGACCGCGCCGGGACGAGGCGTTGGGCCTGTGGACCTGGCCCGGCGTGTTCAGCTGGAACCGCCTCGACCCCGGCAGCGTGCTGCTGGAGCAGAATCTGCCCGCGTTCAGCGGCCGCGGTGCGGATTTCGGCTGCGGCATCGGCATTCTCGCCCGCACGATCCTGGCCTTCCCGACGGTGGAGCATCTTGCAATGCTCGACATCGACCGCCGTGCCGTCGAAATGTCGGCCCGCAACGTCACCGATCCACGTGCCGAGATGCGCTGGGTGGATGCTCGCAGCGGCACCGGGCTTCAGGAGCTCAATTTCGTGGTCATGAACCCGCCATTCCACGATGGCGGTGCCGAGGACCAGAGCTTGGGCCAGACCTTCATCCGCCGGGCGGCCGAGGCCCTGCGCTCCGGCGGCGTGCTGTGGCTCGTCGCCAACCGGCATCTGCCCTACGAGGGTGTGCTGAAGCCCCTGTTCCGGCGAGTGACCCCGAAGGTGGAGGCCGGCGGTTACAAGATTTACGAGGCGCTGAAATGAGCAAGACACCGACCCTGCGTCTCGACCGGCTCCTGGCCAATCTGGGCTATGGCTCGCGCCGCGAGGTGCAGCAACTCGTCCGGGCCGGGCTTGTGACCCTGGACGGGGAGGTGATCGAGGATTCCGACCAGCGCATTGCCGTGACCCGCGATCTTTCGGCACGGATGCAGGTTCAGGGCAAGCCCCTCGATCCGCCTCCTGGTTTCATCCTGATGCTTCACAAACCCTTGGGCGTCACCTGCTCGCACAAGGAGGCGGGGCCTCTGGTCTACGGCCTCCTGCCCGACCGCTGGCGCCGGCGCGACCCGGCGCTCTCGACGGTCGGGCGCCTCGACAAGGAGACGTCGGGGCTGCTGCTGATGACCGACGACGGCAACCTGCTCCACCGCATCATCTCGCCCCGCGCCAACGTCTCCAAGCGCTACCTCGTGAGCCTCGACCGGCCCCTGAAAGGCGACGAGGCCGAGATCTTCGCTTCCGGGACCCTGATGCTGGAAGGCGAGGACAAGCCGCTCCTGCCGGCGCAGCTGGAAGTGCTTTCCCCGACAAGCGCCCATGTGACGGTGACGGAGGGACGGTACCATCAGGTCCGGCGCATGTTCGCCGCCGTGGGCAACCATGTCACCGCCTTGCACCGCAACCGGATTGCCGCCCTGGACCTGCCGGCGGATTTGGAGCCGGGGCAGTTCCGGATCATGAGCGAGGCCGACCTCGCCCTGATCCTGCCGCCCACCGGAGCCGCCTCCCGGCAGGCCTCGTGAGCGGAGAGGTTGCCCTCGGGGCCGTAATCGGGTAGGGAAAGTGAAGGCCCATCGCCGCAAGCACCCGTAGCTCAGCTGGATAGAGCGTTGCCCTCCGAAGGCAAAGGTCACACGTTCGAATCGTGTCGGGTGCGCCACTTCTCAGCTCCCATAGAGCGGGAAGTCAGGCACAACAGGTCGCTCCCTCCAAGATAATCATGAGTCCTTATGGACGTTGCGTTCAGCAACTGGGATCTCCGGGACCCGTGATCGCCCGGATAATCCATACTCTTGAATGAACCTACTTCCCGATGAAGGCGGATGCCAGGATCGTCGTGGCGTAGGCTGAGATCACGAAGAACGGGCCAAGCACGGAAGCCGACACAAGCAGGACAAGCGAGTTCTTGAGGGTACGCATCGTGAGGCTCCTAAACCTGGGAGCCCCAATCCTAAGAGCGTTAAAGTTAACCTCAGGCTAACCTTGGCAGCAAAAGCGGCCAGTATGAAAAGCCCCCGCATGCACCAAACGACGGACTTGCATGCAAGGGCTCTGGAAGTGGTCAGTCGCAGCGACGGACCCGGCGCGTCACAGAACCGCCCCAGCGGTCCTGCTCCACGATTGTGACATTCCGGCAGTTTTCTTCGTAAGCCCCGTAACGCCGCTCGTCGCGCCGAGCGTCACGCCGGCCCTGCTCATAGGCACGCTCAGCCTCTCGGCGCTCCCGCCACCGTTCGCGCCGCTCGCGCTCCTCCTGCTGAGGATCACGTACGCCGATCTGAGGGCGACCGTCGGGGCCGATGCCGAACTGAATGCTCGGCTGAGCTATCGCGGGTGTGCCGACAAAGAGACCAGAACCGATGGCGGCAACAGCCAGAAGAGCAAATTTTCTCATGGGTTCAATTCCTTAGGTGATCGCGACGTAACGTCCGATGACCAAGGCGGTTCCAGCCCACAGCCGCGTCGCGGCACCTTGCCTCACACCAAAATCAGAGACCTCACACTCTAAGGCTTGTGGGGATTCATCGTGAATTGATGACGGCGGCGGCGAGATAGATCATTGCGGAGAAGCTTTGGTCGGT
>NZ_JAFBID010000115.1 GCF_016811235.1 Microvirga arabica | reverse complement strand
CTCAGCAGTTCGCAACCTCTTCGTCCCACCCCACTCCCGCCGCTCTGCCCTTGCTACCCATCTTCACCGCCTCAATGTCATGGCGGAGTGGAAGTCCGCAGTCAGCACTGCCGCTTAAGTCCATTCAGTGGTCGAGTTTCCCTCAGTGCGCCCGCTCTCAGTTAATTTGACAACGCCTTGCAAACCTTGACATAGGTCACACGCGAACCGGAATGGACCTCAGGTCAGGCGGCCGTTCCGAAGAGAGCTGCAATGAAGTCGCGCTGCGCGCCCATGTCATTCGCTGGTGCACGGACAACCTGTCCCTTGCGGATCATCGCCATGACCTCGTAGCCGGCAATCGTCCGTGAGGCCGTCGTGAAGCTCTTGAAGCCCAGCCCGAGACGGACCAGCCGCTTGATGCGCCGGTGATCCTGCTCGACGATGTTGTTGAGAAATTTCACCTGCCGGAGTTTGGCAAACCGCCAGAGCTCGCCGGCACCTTTCATAGCCATTATTGCAACTGGATAGGCGGCGTTCTTGTCGACAGTGATAGTTCGCGGATTGACCGTATGGGGTTGCCCTAAAGCCTTCCGGAAGAAGCGCCGTGCGGCAGCCGCATCCCGCTTGGGTGAGAGCAGAAAGTCCATGGTCTGCCCGGTCGCATCAACGGCGCGGTAGAGATAAACCCATTCACCCTTCACCCGAATGTATGTTTCGTCCACGCGCCAGGAACCGTTGGTCGTGCGGAGATGCGGACGAACGCGCCTGTCCAGTTCGGGAGCGTAAGCCTGGATCCACCGAAAGAGGGTCGTGTGGTTCACTTGCACGCCGCGATCGGAGAGCATGCACGCGAGATCCCGGTAGCTGATCGGGAACTGTAGGTACCAGCGGACCGCCCACAGGATGATCTCCGCCGTGAACTGCCGACCCTTGAACGGGTTCTTGTTACTCTGCTTCACCGCCAGTCCCTCTTACTACCCTTCGCGTCGTAGCTCAGACGGAGCAAGCTTTAAAGCTCCAACAGAACCAGCTGGAAACGGCTGTCCGGCTACTGGAGCATGAAAAGCGCTCCGAAACTGGCTTCCAGTATGTCACAGTCGAGCTCATGCGGCTTTATTTGGCGTTTCTGTTCGTTGGGCGCACCGATTATCTGTCAGTCGCCCTTGGAAAGCTCGTCGTTCCGTTAATCGACCGCGGGCGCCAGATGTCTGCAGGCAAACGGCACGTAGTCGCTTAGGTCACGCCTCACGGCGTGACACGCGGAAGAAATACCCTCCGTTCACGGAGGGGAGGATGTCAATCAGTGAGATAACGCTCTACCAGGCGAGCCCAAAGCGCGGCTCCTGTGGTCAAACTTGCGTCGGAGAAGTCATACTTCGAGCTATGTAGAATTGGGGAGTTTATGCCGTTGCCAAGACGCAGAAAACTTCCCGGTTTGTGCTCGAGGAAATAGGCGAAATCCTCACTTCCCGGTATCATGTGACAGGTGGAAACTCGTTCCGGCCCGATCAACTCCTCTGCCACCGCCCGAGCGAAGCTCGTCTCCGCCTCTGAATTGACTACGACCGGGTAGCCACGTTCATAGTCAATATCGGCTGTGGCTCCGTGGCCTTCGACGACTGACTCTGTCAGCTTGATGATGCGCTCCTGCAGGAGATCCCGAACCTTCGGATCGAAGGAACGGACGCTCAATGCGAGTTTTGCGTATTCCGGGATTACATTGACCGCATTGCCTGCGTGGATCGTCCCAACGGTGAGGACCGCCGTTTGGGTCGGGTCGATATTCCGCGAAACGATAGTCTGCAACGAGACAACAAGAGTGCAGGCGACCACCACAGGATCAACCGTGAGATGCGGGCGCGAGGCATGGCCGCCGCGACCCGTAACGGTGATATTGACCGTATCAGACGAGGCCATCATAGGCCCAGACCGAAGAAGAATGTTACCTTCCGGCGCACCTGGGTGGTTGTGCAAACCGAAGATCGTATCAAAGGGGAAGCGCTCAAGGAGGCCATCGGCGATCATCGCCTGAGCCCCACTTAGCTTGCCTGCTTCTTCCGCCGGCTGGAAAATAAGCGTCACGGTGCCGTTGAACCGGCGGGTGCGTGCAAGATACTCAGCTGCACCAAGCAGCACGGTTGTATGACCATCGTGGCCGCAGGCATGCATCTTGCCAAGAGCCTGGCTCTCATAGGATAGGCCGGTTTCTTCCGCGATCGGAAGAGCATCCATATCGGCTCGAATGGCAATACTTCTTTTTCCGTTGCCGGCGCTCAAGCGTGCAACGACGCCGTGGCCGCCGACATTTCGACTCACCTCATATCCCCATCCCTCAAGCTTCTCGGCAACGAAACGTGCTGTTTCGGCTTCTTCAAATGAGAGCTCCGGATGAGCATGGAGATACTGCCGAATGCGGGTGAGTTCCGCCTGCATGGGTTCAAAATCTGAGACCCTGGCAAAGATATTATCATTGAGCATGAATTTGACCGCAGTAATGGTTAAAGACTGGCTTCAGAACAGTTGACCGGCCCGAGACTACAGGAATCGCGCCAAAAAGGCCTTGGTGCGTGAGTGCTGCGGGTTGCCGATTACATCATCCGGTTTGCCCATTTCGACGATTTTGCCGTCATCCATGAATACCACCCTGTCGGCCGCCTCTCGGGCGAAGCTAATCTCATGGGTGACAACGATCATGGTAAGGCCTTGCCTCGCAAGATCGCGCATGGTCGCCAACACTTCGCCAACCAGTTCGGGGTCGAGCGCCGACGTCGGTTCGTCGAACAACATCAGCTTGGGTTTGATTGCCAAAGCACGGGCGATTGCGACACGCTGCTGCTGGCCTCCGGAAAGCTGGCGAGGATAGCTGTGTGCCTTTTCCGAAAGGCCGACCCTTTCCAAGAGCTGCAGGGCATTCCGGGTAGCTTCCTTGCGGCTTTCACCATGGATTCCCACAGGAGCCTCAATGATGTTCTGCAGAACTGTCATGTGTGGGTAGAGGTTGAACTGCTGGAACACCATGCCGATCTTCCGGCGCTGGCGAGCGATGCCGTTTGGCGAGAGTTTTTCCAGACGATTGTTCTGGATCCTATATCCAATCTGCTCGCCGTCGACCGCGATAAAGCCTCTGTGTACGGCCTCCAGGTGATTGATGCAGCGTAGAAGCGTCGACTTCCCTGATCCCGAGGGCCCGAGGATGACAACGACCTCCCCCGGCATGATATCAAGATCAATACCCTTCAGCACTTCCAGCTGGTCGAAAGACTTGTGAACGTCACGGACTTCGACAAGCGGCTTCGTGATTTGGACGGCGCTCAATGGCTTGGCTCCTCGACAGCGGCTCCGGTATCCGTCGGCTTCGCTTCGGCTCCGTTTCGACGTTCGCCACGGCCGTAATAGGCTTCGATGTAACTCTGCCCGACATTAAGGATCGAGGTGATCAGCAGGTACCAGATCACCGCCACCAGTAGCATCGGAATGATCTCGAAGGTGCGATTATAAATTGACTGCACGGAGTAGAGCAGATCCGCCATAGCGATCACGCTGACCAGCGAGGTCGCCTTGATCATGCTGATCAGCTGATTTCCGGTCGGCGGAACGATGGAACGCATTGCCTGCGGGATAATGATGCGCCAGAGGGCCCGCGCTCTCGTCATTCCGAAAGCTTCGGCTGTCTCGGTCTGGCCGCGATCTACAGAAAGAAGACCACCACGAATGATTTCTGCCATGTAGGCTGCTTCGTTGAGCGCCAATCCAACGATGGCAGCTGTCATCGGCGTGATTACCGAATTCGTATCCCAGCTTGCAAGAGTCGGACCGAATGGGACAGCCAACGAGAGCTGTGGGAACAGAGTCGAGAGGTTGTACCAGAAGATCAGCTGCACGAGCAGCGGTGTGCCTCGGAAGAACCAGATGAAAAGCGCTGCGAACGAGCTCGCCAGACGGTCATCGGACATACGGGCGATGGCCAACGCCAACCCGATGATTGTGCCGAGCGTCATGGCAACGACAGTCAGTCCCAGACTAACGTAAAGACCGCTAATGACCGTCGGATCAAAGAAGTACTGGGCGACGACCGGCCAGCCGAAGTTTTCATTTCGGGCAACGATCCAGGTGAAATCCACTGTGACGATAAGGATGACGGCCCATAGGAGCAAGCGACCCAATCTGAAGGGAACGTGAGCTGTCGCCACATCGCGAAAGGACGCATCGCCATCTGGCGATGCGCTTGTTACGTTATTGGCCTTCATTTCGGGAGAGTTCCACCGAGGTTAATGCCGGGCTGCTTGATCATGTTGTTCTCAAGGCCCCACTTCTTCATGATTGCGGCATAAGTTCCGTTGTCCATCAGGACCTTGATAGTATCGAGAAGCAGAGGTCCGAGCGGCGAGCCTTTTGGCACAACAGCGCCTTGGTAGAGATCCTCAAAGCCGTTCTTCTGACCGACGCCAGCTAGCTCAAGCTGACCGTTAGCCTGCGTTACGAAGTAAGTGAGTGGAGCCTGAGAAGAGAAGAAGGCATCCGCCCGCTTTGAGCGAACCGAGAGAATTGAACTCGGCTGGTCCGTGTAGGATTGAACTGTAATCGGCTCTTTGCCTTCAGCCTTGCACTTTTCAGCCTGAACCTGAATCACGCGTTCGGCGGAGCCACCAGCCATTACTGCGATACGATTGCCGCAGGCGGTATCCAGGGAGGTGATACCCTTCGGATTGCCCTTTTGAACGGCAAAGACAACAAATTCCTGAACCCAGTCAACGAAATCATTGGCTTCTTCGCGGCTTTTGAAGTCACCGACGGGGCCGAATGCAAACTGGTAACGCCCGGAATTAACACCCGCGAGCAACGCCGGGAGGCCGCCGACCGTCGCATGCTCGATTTTGATACCCAGAACTTGGCCAATGGCGTCTGTTAGATCCTTGCTGGCGCCAGTCATCTCGGTGCCGGTAACAATCTCATAGGGCGGGAATGACCCGTTGTTGACCGAGATCATCTTGCCCTCAGCACGGATGTTCTCTGGCAGACGTGCGCGCAATTGCTCGTTCACAGTTTGCTTCGGGATGGCCGATTCCTGGGCGAGAACTGGGCCCGCGAGCATCAACGCAGCGATGGCAAAGGAAGCGATTAGTTTCGAATGCATGTCCTGTTCCCTTTCATAGTTCTGGAAAAATGCTTCCACTCTCGGGTAGCGCTCAGGAATGGCTCTTCCTTGCGTGCCAGGGGAAGAGTTCCTCAGGCGTCAGCAGCCGCGGCAGAATTTTCTGTTCGTGTAGTTCCGTGGCGAAGTCGCTGATCATCTTCTCATTCGCTTCAAGCCCGCTAACGTTCCAGGTTGGCGGCAAATCGGCAGCGCAGCGACGCAACTCGTCGATCATCCAAGGCGTCGTATCGGCATACTTTTCGCGTTTCTGCAGCCACATCGTCTGCGAGGCGTCGATCAGATCGCTGAGTTCATCCATAATCCATGGATGCTCGCGCACGATCTCAGCCTTGAAGCCAATCAGGTGCATTCCCGGTACGTAGCCGACCTCATGAAAATATTCGACTTCGGCCGAACGGAAATCATCAAGCACCTGACGAAATGGCGAGTCTCTGTCGAAGAACCCCGGCGGCATAAACGGGGTGAAGACGGCGTCGAGGCCACCATCCTTCAGAAGCTCGACCATCGGGCGCTCGCCTGGAGCCGCTTCGATGCGACCTGGACGACCGAAACCGTCAAGCCGATCTGCAATCGGATGGGCTTCGGTTAGGCGGCCTGCATACCACATGGCGTCTTCAATCCCGACCCCTTCTCGGCGGATGGCCGCCCGAGTCCAAGTGTTGCCGGAGTCCCGCCATCCCGTCACACCGATCTTCGTGCCAGCGAGATCTGAAAACTTACGGATCCGGCTCGACTTTGTGGTGATGATGCAGCGATGGCGAAAGCCCCGCATAATAAAGTTCGGCATGCCAACTACACTGTCGTCCCCGTCCAGACGGAGTTGTGCGTAACGGCTGAACGATATTTCAGCGGCGTCATAGGAAGGATCGTTTGCGACATTGGAAATGAGGGTGCCAACACGATCGACTTGAATTTCGACGCGTGGTGATCGCACGTCGCCTAGAATCAGAGGCGTCATGTAATCCCAGTCACGAAGGGCGAGGCGGAGGGTTAAGGGCATCAGGATCCGCTGGTAAGAGGTCTGTCTTTCCTAAGCCTAAAATGTTCATATCATATTGAGCAAATCATATTATGTTATTGAACATTAATTTCGGGCGCAGCATGACAAACGATCGAGACGCACACTGGTTTGCTGAGAAACTGACCGATCGAACCATTCGCGGGATCAGTCTCGAAACAAGAGCCCTTATTCGTGCGGGCGCGCTTCCGATTGGTACTAAGTTACCTCCGATCCGCGATCTTGCCTTTGCGCTCGGGGTAAGCCCAGCGACCATCTCAGAAGCATGGAGCGAGTTACGCCGCCATAAGGTCATCAGCGGGCGAGGGCGAAACGGCACATGGGTGAGTGGTGACCGCTTCGTAGCCAAGCCGCACCGCCTCGCCAGCTCTGGGAATTACGGTGAAGGCATATTGAACCTGACCGCGGCAGTTCCTGACGTTCGCCTACTGCCACCGCTCGCGACCGCGATGGCCTACGGCGCTGCGGCCGAAAATCTGAATAGCTACGAGCGTAACCGTATTCTGCCTGAATTGGAGGAGGAGATCCGGAGAATATGGCCTTATGAGCCAGAAGCGTTCTTGGCCACAAACGGAGGCTATAACGCTGTGTATACCCTGGTACATGCGTTGCTGCCTCCGGGAGCATCGGTCGCGATCGAGGATCCAACCGGCATGCGCCTCCTTGATATCCTGGAGGATCGGGGCGTTCGGATCATACCCGTTCAATGTGACAACGAGGGGCCTTTGCCATCAGCCCTCGAGATCGCGATGAAGTCAAAACCCGTAGCGTTCATATTTCAGCCGCGACTCCATTCGGTCACAGGCCAGACCATGACCAAAAATCGCTTGAATGCTCTGGCCGAGGTCCTGCAAAACACCGATACGATCATCGTTGAAGATGACGGAACCAGCGATATTTCGGTCGCTCCGCGCCACTCGCTGGGTATTCATTTTCCGGGCCGGGTGATCCACATCATGTCATTCTCAAAAACCCATGGGCCTGATTTACGTCTCGCAGTCCTCTCGGGTCCCGAGGCAATCGTCGATCAGATCCAATCTTACCGAAGCTTTAGTTCCGGCTGGACGAGCCGAATCCTGCAATCTGCCACCGCTTGGTTATTGCGTGATCCGGCGACGCAGGCGTCCATTACTCATGCCCGAACAGCTTATCATGAGAGGCGCGCGAGTCTGGTCAATGCTCTGCAACAAAGAGGAGTTCAGGCAATGCACGGCGCCGGACTGTGCGCGTGGGTCCCTGTTTCGTCAGAGCCGTTCGCAATGGTGACGCTTGCCGCACACGGCATCGCTGTACATCCAGGAGCCAAGTTCTCCAACTTACCTACCTATCACTTGCGCGTGGCAACGGCCATTCTAACCGATCACTATGAACGGGTTGCGGAATCAATCGCACTAGCTGCCGGTTCGTGAACATTTCCGAAGAGATCAACAGTTGGACGTCCCTCACGCACATTTACGGTCTCCTCCTTCAGGTGCAGAATTGACCCCACAGCGAGGAAATCCCCTGGAGACACCGATGAGCCTTCCCGAGATGGCCCTGTCGGCGCTGCATTCGGCTGCCAACGACGTTGCATCGTTCCGAGCAACCCACGCGCTCAGCATCATCGATCCGGACGAGAAGGTTCCCAAAATCGATCTGCCCGGGAGTCGTCACCTTGTCCTACGATTTCATGACGTGTGCACCGGCACAGGCCAGGGGCCCTCCTGGGCGGAGCCACCGATGGGTGAACTGTAGCAAACAGTTCGGTAACTGAGTTCGGCCTACGCCTCCGGTCAACTCCGGAGGCGCATGATGTTCAAAGGCCGTCATTTCGATCGCTCAGTGATCCTGCTGTGCGTCCGGTGGTACCTGGCTTATGGCCTGAGCCTGCGGAACCTGGAAGAAATGATGGCCGAACGAGGCGTGACGGTCGATCATGCCACGATCCATCGCTGGACGGTTCACTACACCTCGCTCCTGCTCGAGCAGTTCAACCGGCGCAAGCGTCCGGTCCCCAGCAGATGGCATATGGATGAAACGTATATCAAGGTCCGTGGGAGGTGGATGTAAATTGGCCAAGCAATGCAGAGTTTCGAATGCCACGCTTGCAGACTTCGAAGCTGGGAAGCGCACCCCCTATGGGCGCACACTCGCGGACATACAGAAGGCCCTCGAAGACGCAGGAATTCAGTTCATCCCGGAGAACGGGGGTGGTGCCGGAGTGCGCTTTAGATCTAGGCAAGAGGGAGCACAGAATGACCTATAGGCTCTCTCGGCTTGCCCCCGGTAGCTATGACGTGCTGCTCAATGGGGTGATTATCGCCAGCTTGGTCCAAAGTGGCCGAACAGATGATGCCACATGGACAGCGGAGCTCCTGGTGGATCTGCCTCCAACCGAACGGCCCGCGCCCTTCAAGGAAGCCGAACACACATTCGGCAGCTTGGAGGAAGCCCGGCAGTGGCTTGGAGGCGCTGAGATCCACGATGAAAAGACTGAAACCCGAATACTAAGAGGCTAACCCATGTCTCGCACCACCATGCCCAAGGTCATCTACTACGACACCCTAGGGATCCGTCGCAAACTTTTTGTTTCAGAGTTTCAGCTACTGCTCCCCGGGTTCAGGGACGGAGGGCGGCGTGTTCAAGGGCAGGCATTTTGACAGATCGGTGATTTTGCTCTGTGTGCGGTGGTATCTCGCTTACAATCTCAGCCTCCGGAACTTGGAAGAGATGATGGCCGAGCGCGGCATCTCCGTCGATCACGCGACCGTGCATCGCTGGGTTGTCCGGTACTCGCCCGAACTGCTGGAGCGCTTCAACCGCCGAAAGCGAGCTGTCACCAAGAGGTGGCACGTGGACGAGACGTATATCAAGGTGCGCGGGCGTTGGACGTATCTCTACCGCGCCATCGATAGCAATGGTGACACGGTCGAATTCTGGTTCAGCGAGCGACGCAACCTGGCAGCGGCCAAGCGGTTCTTGCGAAAGGCGCTCAATCGCCATGCTCGGCCCGAGCGGATTGTCATCGACGGCAGCCAGACGAACAGAGAAGCCATTCTAGCTTGCGATATGACAAGTCGGCTCCAGGATCGATCGAGACGCAAGCTGAAGCCCATCCAGATCCGGCAAAGTGCCTACCTCAACAATCGCATTGAGCAGGATCATCGCGCCGTCAAGCGGCGCATTCGACCGATGCTCGGGTTCAAGTCGATGGCGTCCGCTCGGACGATCTTGGGCGGCATCGAGATGGTTCACATGATGCGGAAAGGACAGGCGAAGTATGCCCCCAATCCGCTGCCCTCACTGGCAGAGCAGTTCGATCTGCTTGCTGCCTGAACTTGGGACGGAGCGCCGGCCGCCTCTGCGTCCCTGCTCTAAATTTGCGACGCAACCGGGGCTGTGTGCCAGTGATGGCTTTCTCTGGATCGTCGGCTCCCACTCTCTCAAGCGCTCCAAACCCAAGCGTGATGAGAATGACCGCGACGAGGCGTTGCACCGAATGGAGGAGATCGAGCGAGAGCCTAATCGCTTCTTTCTCGGACGCATTCCTCTTGTCGAGAAGGCGCCGGGGCTGTTCGCCCCAGTTCGCTCGGACGGAGAACGGCAGTCAGCCTGGATCAAGTACGGCAAAAAACACAGTGCACTGATTAAGTGGCTCGGAGACGACCCGCAGCTTGGATGCTTTTTGGTGGTCCCCTCAAAGGAGAACGGCTTTGACGCGGAGGGAATGGCGGTGCGTGGCAACCGTGTCTGGCTGGGGCTGCGCGGTCCCGTTCTGCGCGGCCATGCAGTAATCCTCGATCTTGAGATGAAGTCGAAACGGAGCAATCCGAACCGGCTGAAGGCTGATCGGGTCGATGGCCGCCAGCGCTACCGTAAACACTTGCTCGACACCCGCGGCTTGGGAATCCGGGACATGCGCTTCGCCGGCGATGATCTTCTCCTGCTGGTCGGCCCCACCATGTCCCTGGAGGGACCGGCCTTTGTTCTGCGCTGGCGGGACGCGGTGCACGACAACTCCTCCGGCGTGATCAGCCCCACCCGCATCGAGACAGTCGCCGAACTGCCGTATCGGTTGAATGTAGATCACCCGGAGGGACTTGAACTCTGGCCTGAAGCTGGTCCGGAAGCTCTGTTGATCATCTACGACGCCCCTGCCCCGGATCGGACAGATCCTGACAGGTTCACCGTACGGACTGACGTCGTCCACCCTCCTGCAGCGGCCTGAATTGGATCACGGGACTGCCGCCGGTTGGCTCCGCCGTGCCGGCGACGAAGAAGAACTGTATGTGGAGGTGAACAGGGGCGGCGGAATCGGTGCGTGGCGCAGGCTGTTCCCCCCAACTCTCGACACATAGGCACAACTCCGGTGCGCGATCCTTCATCTGCAGCGATCAATCGATGTCCTTCACGTCGATCCGGCGGTACATGGCCTCAATCAGCCCGAAGACGCCGAAAGCACCGAGCCCGAGAGCGGCGGCGCTGAGCAGAATCCAGCCCAAGGGCGTTCGTTCCAGCGACCGAAGCACCCCGGCAAGCCCGAGAGCCCGCTCGGCCTGCACCTGGAAGGCGGCCCAAACCACGGAAGATCCAATCATGACAAACACAAGGCCGCGCGCGGTTAGCCCGAAACGGCTGACCGGCACCACCCAGAGCCGGATATGATTCTCGCAGTCCAGATGCTCGTCGAATTCGGTCCGCCAAGCCTTGACCACCTTGCCGACCCCAACTCCAACAACGGCCAACCCCACGGCCCCTGAAAGCCACGAGCCGAACGGGGCCGCCATGATCGACGCGAGCCACGTCGTCACAGGAGCGGCGCGAGCGACTGCCTCGACACCCTCCCACCTGAACATGAGACCGACCGAGAAGGCGGCAATCCCGGCATACACAAGCGCACTTGCCGCCAGAACCGTCCTGATGCCGAGTCCTTTCAGGTCACGGCCATAGCCGGCAGGATCCGCCCAGGCCTGAATGAGCCGCCATGCGCTAAGGCAGGCAAACCCCGCCGCGATGCTGCCCAGAAGCAGATAACCAGCGGGCTGGGCGAACAGAACCCGCAAGGCGCCGCGCGTGCCGACAGGATCCCCGCCCAGATCAAGGGCGGCCAGAAGAGCGAGTGTGCCGATCAGCAGGTACAACGCCCCCCGGGCCTCATACCCGGCGCGCGCCGCAAACGTGATGAGCCTCCGGTGCGTGTCGTTCGTCAGGCTTGCTTCGGTCACTGGACGGCCGTTACCTGATTAAGTGGCCAGAGCCCAAGACAGAGCACGCCGGAAGCCGTTGCTCTGCGGGCGCCAAACCTGTTCAGCGGAGACCCGGTTGCCGGAACTGGCTCTGGAGATACTGTTCCGGCTCGACGATGAGGCCGTTGCGCGTATCCACCCTAATGCTCACCTGCCGACCGCGCCATTGTGCTGTCCCGGTGTAGAAGCTGCCGTCCCGGCGCAGGCTGGAGATATCGGAGAAGCCGCGCGATTGCAGGTACTCGCGCATCCGACCGGGCTCCACCAGTCCCGGGTTGACCATCGGAGAGGTGAGTTCCCGCAGATCCAGAGCCTGCTCCAAGCTCGGTGCAACAGTCCCGGTCGCGCCGAATTGCTGCGGGCGCTGAGCTGACGAGTCCTGGCCTCCATCCGTCCGGCTCGTTTCAACGGAGCTTGTCGTGACGGCGCTGCCAACATCCCGCGGGCTGAGGATCATGACGACCGGCCGACCATCCTGGGTGCGGGCCTGCACCAGGAAAGCGGCATCGAGAATACGGATGTTCTGAAATCCCGTTTGGCGCAGCTCCCGGCGCAGGGCCGACCGCTCCGAGAAGCGGCTCGGCCCATCGATCCGGCTGCGCGCCTCGCTTGAGCTGGCTTGGTTTTGATTGATGTTTGCGGCTTGAGCTTGGCCGCCCTGGGCAAGCGCAACCGTCGAACCGCCGGCCAAAGCAGCAGCCGTGAGCACCACGAGTGATTGTCTGCGCATATCCACCTCCATTGATGCCCCGACCCCTGGATCAAAGCCGCGGGTGGCAGGAGGATCCGAACGGCGCGATGGATCTGTACGGCACTGGACAGAGAATGAAGCCGCCATAGCGCCCGCCGTACGAATGGGCTGGCCAACGAGGGCGGGTCTCCTGCCCCGAGTGAACATCGCCGGAGGGTCTAGCGCCGTACGGAATTTGTGCGGAACCGGTCGGGGGCCACGGGCGTGTTCAAGGAGGCTTCAGCGGCGTTGCCTGCGGCAGGATGGGAGGAAGAGATGCTCAAGGAGCATGCCGCGACGACCGCAACCGAGAGCTCCCATGGCCGTATGGCGCTCATCTTTGATTTCGACCTGACGCTAGCTCCAAGCACCCTCGACGCTCTGGTGCGCCGTTGCGGCATGGATCCCGAAACCTGGAAACGCGACCGCATCGAGCCTCTCCGCATGGAGGGCTGGGATGAAATTCTGGCGAAGTCGTATGCTCTCGTCCGGCTGTCCCGCTCCGGCGACGTGAGGATCACGCAAGACCTTGTGGCGGAGGTTGGCCGCAATCTCGAGCCTTACGAGGGCACGCTGGACATGTTCGAATCCATGCGCCGCACGGCTCGCGAAGTGGCGAAGGATGTAAACCTCGAATTCTATGTCGTCAGTTCGGGACTCTACGATGTTATGGCCGCCACAAGCATCGCACGGGACCTCGACGGATTGTGGGGCACAAAGCTCCACTTCGACGATCAGACGGGCGAGCTGGACTTCCCCATGCTGACTGTCACGCACCCGGAAAAGGTTCGCTATATTCTGGCCCTCTGCAAGGGGCTTGATCCTACGGGGCCGAACGCGCCTGCACATGTCTACCAGGATGTGCCGGGCTACAAGTGGCACGTCCCGCTCGATCAGGTTATCTATGCCGGAGACGGCAGCAGCGATATGGCCGTGTTCCGCTTCCTGCATGACAGAGGCGGTATCGCCCTCGGCGTCTACAAGAGCGATCAAGTCGAGGGTTGGAGTGGCATGGAACAAGTCGATCCGCAGAGGCGCGTCCAGAACCTTGCGCGCACCGACTATCGCGAAGGCTCTGAGCTGATGCAGTCGCTCACCCTTGCCGTGGAGAGCATCGCTCGAAAGATTGCGCTCCGACAACTCAGCCGCGGGGAATGACCGGTCGGGGTCAGTCATCCCACGTCAATGGAGCGCAGGCACAGCTGAGTTGGGCCAAGCCTGCAATTGGGTTCATTTGCTTCTCGACGGCTTCAGTTCGGGTTATTCTGATTGTTCATGTTGCCGAATTGCGGGATTGAATCCGGAGGGGTGTACCGAGGGGAACCGTAGCGTGTCGGCGTGTTGAATCCATAAGAGTTGTCCTGCCCGGTGGAGCCTGTGGTGACCTGGTTACTAGTCGTACTCACCCCACCTGACCGAGGCGGGTTGATTATCATGACGACCTGATCGCCATTCCGGTTTCGAGCCTGCACGAGGAACGCAGCATCGAGAATCCGGATGTTCTGGAACCCGGCTTGGCGCAGCTCGCGGCGCAGCATCGCCCGCTGGTCCGACCGGCTCGCGCCGGGTTGGTTGCCCTGTATTGTCAGGCCGGAATTCGGATTTAGGGACAGGTTCTGGTTGCCCGAGGCCTGACCGTCGCCCTGGTTGCGGGATTGTGCGTAGGCAGCTGGGGAGCCGCTCACAATCAGAACGGTCGCCATAGCGGCGAGAAATCTCGTATGCATGCTCATCTCCTTTCGTCCAAGGTCTCAAACACGCAGACTGAGAACAGGGTCTGTCATTTGGTCTCCTAACGTACCTTGCCTGACGTGTCGTTTCGCCTCCAACGAGACCTGTTCTCTAGCGTACTGTTGTTGCCTGCCAGGATTGTACTTCGGGGAACGCTCTTCGGAAGCGTCTATTGACTTGCTGGGAGTGAGGGGAGTTGAGAGAGAGCGAGTGGCACGCCGCGATGCACCGATTGCGAGGAGTTACGCATGATGAAGGCAGTTCTTGTCGTGGTACTGTTGGGAGCGACTACAGCAGATCCAAATGGAGCGCAGGCTCAAACGCCCCAGACCAGCGCTGCGGTCCAGGTACAGCAAATACAGGGTAATGCAGTACTTCCTAACCAAGCCCTGCGTGTGGGGGATCTTGAGCAGCGTGACATTTACACACCACGTGGTGAGCGGCTGGGGAGCGTCAAACGTGTCGTGCTGAATGTCACTGACGGACTTACGTTTCTTGTTCTTGAATATGGTGGCATTGCGGGCCTGGGCGAGAAGGAGTTTCCGCTGCCCGTTGAAAAAGTCTACCTCCAAGGTGGGCGCCTTGTCGTACCCGAACTGACCGGTGCCGAGCTCGAAGCAGTGGCTGACTGGGACGTCGATAACCAGAAGTATCGAGAGATGGCGGATTCGGAGATCATTAATGTCAATCGGCGCTAAGGATGCTCCTTCTAGACACCTGAAGTGGAGCACTCTGCACACGATGATCCACTCACAAGTGAGCTGAAGTAGTTTGGACTTAATCTGACAGACGGTGTCGTTAGGCTGAGGCAAGAGCCGAGGCCGGGCGCGGAGTGGACG
>NZ_JAFBID010000114.1 GCF_016811235.1 Microvirga arabica | reverse complement strand
TCCGTCAAGACATAGCGATCCATCAAGAGCTTGAATCATAAGCCCAACCTCATGTGAATCCCCACAGACCTTAGAGCATTTCCACGCGAATCGCCCGGATCACGATCGCTTCCTGATCGAAGCGGCGCTCCAGGTCGGCCCGGTAATGCTCCCACCAGGAATGATCGAGTTCGCGTGCCATGACCTCGAACACCACGATATCGTCATGGGCCGTGTGGCCGCCTTCCTTCCAGACCCCTTCAGCCGGCGCACGGGTGAAGCTCGTGATGCCGCCGAAGCGCTCGGACAGTTCCGAGCGCACCCGGCCATAGGCTGCGCCGTCGAAGCGGCGGCCCGCATTGTCGGCAAGCGGCAGAAGGATTTGAATCAGGTGCATCGCCTTCCCCTGGAATGCCATGGCCGGATGAGGACATAGCTCACAAGGTGGGAAAAGCGAGTCCTGGATGCGTCAGGCCTGCAAAGCGGCGAACAGATCCCGGTCCGTTTCGGGAATACCGGCGTCGATTCGGTAGCGGCCCGAGGGCTTCGAAACACGCCAGGGCAAAGCCGTGGAGGCATGGAAAGCCTCGGACGGGCGCAGACGCCGGCCCATGCCGTCACCTTGGATTTCATCGATGACGACGAAGCCGAAGATGGTCAGTCGCGTTGCCATGGCCTTCGTCACGCGGTCATCGGCCCCGATTGTCAGCGAGCCTGCGGAATACACCGCATCCATGAGGCTCCTCTGGTCGTGCCGGGGATTGGCCGACGAGCGCGCGCCCGGAAAGCGGATGACGTTCGTCGGCTGAGACGATCTCGATTCCATGTAAGCAACCCTTGGTCCCGAATCGGGCCAAGAATCGCCGCAAGGGATTAAGAAGCGCCTAATCGAGCCGGTGAAGGGACACGTAGCCGACGCCGGACGAGGTCAGCCCGAGAGCCTGGGCGGGTCCCTTGGCGAGATCGATGATGCGCCGGTGGGCGAAAGGACCCCGGTCGTTCACCCGGACGACCACGGAACGGCCATTGGTCTCATTGACGACCTTGAGGCGGGTGCCGAACGGCAGGGACCGGTGAGCAGCGGTCATATCGTAGGAATTGAAGCGCTCGCCGCTGGCGGTCTTGCGGCCATGGAAGCCGGGCCCGTACCAGGAGGCGGTGCCGCGCTGAAAGGCTTTGCCTGTCTCAATATTGGCAGTTGAGATGGACCCTGTGACCGTAGGGTCGTTGGAGGCGGTTGTATTGCAAGCAGCAATAAAAAGAAGTGGCACCATCGCAGATGCTCGGGCGAGGATATTATTCAAGGACAGTCTCCCCTTCCATTGTGATTGGAAGTGAAGCTGAACTTTAAAAAGGCAAGAATATGGCGTCTGATTTTTTTCAGTGCTGTCTCATACTTCAGAGGCATGGAACTATTGGCAAAACTAGCCTGAAGATTTTTTCTCGACCAATCTTATTGGTGAAACAACGTTTCTTTTGCCGCTGAGGAAGATTTCACTGTTCCGTGATCGCCGAGATGTGACTCTGGCCGGGCAGCCAAGCCGCTATAGGTAAGTCTTCACTGTTCCAAGACAGATGTAGGCACCCGTTCGATGCTGAATTCCTCCCCATCCCCGCATGTTGCCATTGTCGGGGCCGGCCCGGGCGGCTTGGCATCGGCCATGCTGCTGGCCCGCGAGGGGATTCCGGTCACGATCTTCGAGCGCGAACCGGCCGTGGGCGGCCGCACCCGCACGATCCACGCGCCCGGCGGCTACAAATTCGACATCGGCCCCACATTCTTCCTGTATCCGCGCGTGCTGAAGGACATCTTCGAGGCCTGCGGCGAACAGCTGGAAGACCACGTGGAGCTCAAGCGGCTCGACCCGCAATATCACCTCGTCTTCGAGGGCGGCGGCGACATCCGGGCCACCTATGACCTCGACCGGCTCGAGCAGGAGATCGCCCGCTTGGCGCCAGCCGATGCGAAAAACGTGCGCCGTTTCCTCGACGACAACCGCGAGAAGCTCGAAGCCTTCCGGCCTGTGCTGGAACAGGCGTTCTCAAGCCCGGCGGATCTCTTCTCGCCCGCCATGATCGCCGCCCTGCCGAAGCTGAGGCCCTTCTCCAGCGTCGACGGCGATCTCAAGCGTTATTTCGCCGATCCGCGCGTGCGCCTCGCCTTTTCGTTCCAGACAAAATACCTCGGCATGTCGCCGTTCCAGTGCCCGAGCCTGTTCACGATCCTGTCGTTCCTCGAATACGAGCACGGCGTGTTTCATCCCATGGGCGGCTGCGGCGCCGTGTCGGACGCGATGGCGAATGTCGCGCGCAAGATGGGTGTCGACATTCGCCTGAACACGCCCGTAGATCGCATTCTCTATGAGAACGGAGAGGCCGTCGGCCTCGAGGCCAGTGGCGAGCGCTTTGCCGCCGGATCAGTGGTGGTCAACGGCGATTTCGGCCATGCCATGCGCCAGCTCGTTCCGGAGGAGATGCGCCCGCGCTGGACGAACAAGAAACTCGATCGCGCCAAGATCTCCTGTTCCACCTTCATGCTCTATCTCGGCATCGAGGGCGACTTGGGCGACCTCGCCCATCACACGATCCTGCTGTCGAAGGAATACGAGCGCAACATCCACGAGATCACCAATGGCATTCTCCCCGAGGAGCCGTCGATCTACGTGCATCATGCGGGCGTCACCGACCCGTCGCTCGCGCCCAAGGGCCATGCGAGCCTCTATGTGCTGGTGCCCGTGCCGAACCTGCGCTGCGACGTCGACTGGGAGCGCGAGGCCCCGCGCTATCGCAGGATCGCCCTGGAGCGGCTGAAAGTGCTCGGCCTCACCGACATCGAAAGCCGCATCCGCTACGAGCGCGTGGTGACGCCGCGCGGCTGGGAGGACGATTTCGCAGTCTTCGAGGGCGCCACCTTCAACCTGGCGCATAACCTGACGCAGATGCTCTATTTCCGGCCGCACAACCGCTTCGGCCGCAACGTTTATCTGGTGGGCGGCGGCACGCATCCTGGCAGCGGGCTGCCGGTCATCTACGAAGGCGCGCGGATCACCACGCGTCTGCTGCTCGAGGATCGCGAGCGTCGCAAGATCGGCAACGACAGGCCGGAGCCGGTCGTTGCACCGGTGGGCGAAGCCGCTGTGTGAGGGAGCCTGTCATGAGCCGAATCGGATTGCTCGCATTTCTGTTTCTCGTTCCCTCCTCCGCGCCAAAGCCATCCAGCCGGCCTGGATCGTCGTCGAGGAGTTCTCGATGATGACGTCCCTGTCGATTCCCTAGATCCCAATGCTGTGGCGCGCCTATGCTCTTCTATCCCATGGGGGAGACCGCTTCGGCCTCGGATCCGTCGGTCTCGGTTCCTGGCGCATTCCCGTCGGCGCGCCGGCCTCCCGAAAGGCTGACGATGTCCTGAAGGTGCTCGAGGCGGCCGATACCGCCATCTGGTCGGCGAGCGCCCTCTCGGCCTGCGCCGAGAGCGGCCTGCTCATGCGGCTCAGGCAGCCGGCCACCGGGGCAGAACTGGCGCAGGTCCTCTCCCTTCCACCGGCGCTCGTGCAAACGCTGCTCGATACGCTCGCCGCCTTCGGCTTCGTCACATGGGAAGGCGGCCGGGTGCAGGCCTCGCCGGCCCTGATGCCGTTCACGTCGCCCGAAGGAGCGGAAACCTTCAAGGCGGCCTTGCGCGCACCGCTGCTGCAGAGCGAGGATTTCCGGCGCCGGCTGAAGACCGGCACCATGAGCCTCGACGGCTGGTCCCACACCGACGACGCCATCATCGAGGCGCAAGGGACATTGACCCGGCATTGGACCACGCGGGCCCTGCCGAAGCTGAAATTCCTGCCGGGGCTCGTTCCGCGGCTGGAAGCCCCTGGAGCGGCGCTTCTCGACGTAGGAGCAGGTGCCGCGGGTCTCTCCATCGCGCTCTGCCGGCACTTCCCTCGCCTCAGCGCCGTGGCCCTGGAGCCGGCACCGCACCCGGCGGAGCTCGGCGAGGTGCATGTGCGCCAGGCCGGGCTGGCGAACCGCATCGCCATCCGCCGCGAGAGGGTGGAGGAGATGCAGGAGGACAGCGCCTTCGACCTCGCCTTCCTGCCCCAGATGTTCCTGCCCGATGCAGTCATCGAGGAGGCTGTCCGCCGGGTCTTCCACGCCTTGAGGCCGGGCGGCTGGCTTCTGGTCGCCGTGCTGTCCCAGCAGGGGTCGGGGCCGGTCCCCGTGGTCAACCGGCTGAAGAACCTGCTCTGGGGCGGCAACACCCGTGACATGGCCCAGATCAAGCGACTGCTGGAAGCGGCCGGCTTCGACCCGGTGATCCGGGCGCCGGGACGGCAGTCCCTGCGCATGATCTGTGCCCGTCGCCCAAACCTGCGTGATCTGCCTTGAAGTGGGTCATGCCATTCCTAGAACCAACACAACTGGACATAAGCCTTGGAACGAATAGGCTTGTGCCCTGCGGGAGGACATCGTGAGCGCTCAAGGAAGTTCGGTTGCAGTCATCGGCGGAGGACTGGGCGGATTGGCGGCTGCCTGCGTTGCGGCCGCCCGCGGCCATAAGGTCACGCTTTACGACAAGAACGCCTGGATCGGCGGCAAGGCCGCGGTGCTGCACGAAGACGGCTTCCGGTTCGACATGGGCCCGACGATCCTCACCGTGCCGCGGGTTCTGGAGCGCATTTTCGCGGAAGCCGGGCGCAACCTCTCCGACTATCTCGACCTCGTGCGGCTCGATCCGCAATGGCGCTGCTTCTTCGACGACGGCACGCAGATCGACCTGCAGGAGAATATCGACGCCATGGCCTCAGCCATGGACCGCTTCGCACCGGGCAAGAACACCGGCGAAGGTTACAAGCGTTTTCAGGAGATCTCCGCCCATCTCCACGAGATCTCGAACAAGTTCTTCTTCTGGAAGCCCGTGGAGGATCTGTTCGACACCATCAACATCCGGGCCAACATGAACCCGGGTACGTTGCGGGACGTGCTGTCCCTGCGCATGGGGTCATCGGTGGCTGGCACCATCCGTTCGAAGGTCAAGGACGAGCGCCTGGCGCAGATGCTCGATCACTTCACGCAATATGTCGGCTCGTCGCCCTACGGTTCTCCCGCGGTGCTGTGCGCCATCGCCCATATGCAGGCGGCTGACGGCGTGTGGTATCCCATGGGCGGCACGCGCGCGGTCGCCGAAGCATTGGCAAAGCTCGCGACGGAGCTTGGTGCCACCATCAGGACCGACAGCGACATCGCATCCCTCAAGATCGTGAACAATGCGGTGGAGGGCGTCGTTCTCGCCAGCGGCGAAACCGTGGTCTACGACAACGTGATCTCCAACATGGATTCAATCCGCACCTATCGCGAGCTCGTCGGCGGCGAGGTCGGCGAGCATTACGCGAAGAAGGACTTCGAGCCGGCCTGTTCCGGCGTGGTGCTCTATCTCGGACTCAACAAGCGCTACGACCATGTCCTCCACCACGACTTCGTGTTCTCGCGCGATCCGGAGGAGGAGTTCGACTACATCTATCGCCGCGGCGATCCTGCGCCCGATCCGACCTGCTATCTCGCAGCACCGGCCGCGACAGATCCGAGCGTTGCGCCCGAAGGCGGCGAGGCGCTCTACGTGCTCGTGCACACGCCGTACCTACGCCCGCATCACGACTGGTCGCAGATGTTTCCGGCCTATCGCCAAGTGATCATCGACAAGCTGAAACGCACCGCCGGCATGGCGGATATCGAGGAGCGCATCGTCGTCGAGCGCCATCTCACCCCGCAGGATATCCACGACCGCTACAAGGTGCTCAACGGCGCCATCTATGGGCTCGCCAGCCACGGCAAGTTCATGGGCGCGTTCAAGCCGGGCAACCGCAGCCGTCAGGTGCAGGGCCTGTATCTCGCCGGCGGCGCGGCGCATCCCGGCCCCGGCATGCCGATGGTGATGATGTCGGGCTGGATTGCCGCCGACGCCCTCGATGCAGACAGCAAGGCCGAGAATCTACGGAACGTGTCTTGAGGCAGGAAGCGACCACAACCACGGGAGACCGCTCCCCGCCCCACCGGGCGGGATCGTCTCCCGTGGCGCGTCGCTCTCCTCTGATCCACCGCTTCATGGTCTCGACGTTTCGCCGCTACTTCACGCGCCACATGAATGCGCTGCGGATTGCGGCCTGGGGCTTGCCAGCGGCCCCAGTGAGCGGTCCCGTAATCGTCTACTCGAACCATCCAGCCTGGTGGGATGCAGCCGTCTACATCCTGGCTGCGGACCATTTCCTTCCTGGTTACGAAAGCTACGCACCCATCGATGCCGCGATGCTGAAGCAATACGGCATCTTCGGCCGCATCGGCGCCTTCGGCGTCGATCTCGACAGCCCTCGCGGCGCGGCGGATTTCCTGCGCACCAGCGCCGAGATCCTGTCGTCGCCGAACCGTGCGCTGTGGGTGACGGCGCAGGGGCGTTTCAGCGATGTGCGCGAGCGCCCGCTCGGACTCAAGCCCGGCGTCGCACGACTTCCTGAAATCGCACCCGACTGCACGGTGATCCCGCTCGCCATCGAATACGGCTTTTGGCTTGAGCGCGGAGCCGAGGCTTTCCTCGCCTTCGGCAAGCCCATGCATGGCAGGGACCTTCTAAATCTTTCACGCCCTGCCCGCCTGGAGCGTCTTGAGACGGAACTCGCCACCACCCTCGACCGGTTGAGCGCCGATGTGCAGAGCCGCGACCCCGCGCGCTTCCGCGCCATGCTTGAAGGTCGCGCCGGGGTGGGCGGGATCTATGACGGGTGGCGCCGGATGATGGCAACCGTGCGGGGCCGAACCTTCGATCCGTCGCATGAGGGGCGCCCCTCATGATCGTCCTTGGTCTCGTCCTCTTTGGCCTTGCGGCGCTTTCCTTCGCGTTGGCTCTCGTGAACCTGAGCATCCTGCGCGCGACGCCGCCCCATGCGCCGAAAGGCGATGTGCTCGTCTCGATCCTCATTCCTGCCCGCAACGAAGCGAAGAACATCGGCCCTGCCCTCGATGCCGCTCTGGCCAGTGTCGGTGTGCGGATCGAGATCCTGGTCATGGACGATGGCTCCACGGATGCCACGCCGGAAATCGTCAGATCCTACGCTGCGCGCGACGAGCGCGTGCGCCCTCTCACGGCGCCCCCTCTCGCGGAGGGATGGACCGGCAAGGTCCATGCCTGCCACCATCTTTCGGAAGCCGCCAAGGGCACGCATTTGCTGTTCGTGGATGCCGATGTGCGTTTAGGCCCCCATGCAGCCGCGCGCCTCGCAGGCCATGCGCAGGAGAGCCATGCCGGCTTGGTAAGCGCGGTGCCGCGCCAGATCATGCGCTCGCCGGGCGAGCTGCTGACGGTGCCGACGATCAACCTGCTGCTTCTCGGCTACCTGCCCATGGGCTTCATGCGCCTGTCTCGCGATCCTGGCCTCGGGGCGGCCTGCGGTCAGCTCATGCTCGTCGAGCGGGAAGCCTATCGGGCGAGCGGCGGCCATGCGGCGATCCGCGCGCGAATCCATGACGGCATTCAGCTCGCGCGGCTCTTCCGCCGCAAGGGCTTCATGACCGATCTCGTGCCGGGCGACCGCCTCGCCTCCTGCCGGATGTACACGCGTTTTGACGAAGCCTGGAACGGCTTTGCCAAGAATGCCCATGAGGGCATGGCAACCCCCGTTGCGCTGCCGGTCTGGACGGTGCTGCTGCTCGGCGGGCACGTCCTGCCCTTCGCCCTGCTGCCGTTTGCCCCTACCCTTCCCATCGTGGCTGCGGCGCTCCTGTCGCTCGCGACCCGAACCCTCGTGACGATGGCAACGCGGGAGAACCCCTGGTCGATTCCCTTGCATCCGTTCACCATGCTGGTCGGCCTCGCCATTCAGTGGAGCGTGCTGCTGCGGATCGGCACGACACGCCATGCCGGGTGGAAGGGCAGGCTTTATCCCGTGGGGGCGAAGCCATGAGCCCACACATGAAACAGGCGACCAAGCAGCCGCGGGATGAGAACTTTCCGGTGGCCTCATTGGTGCTATCGCCCGAGCACCGGGATGCGGTTCTCGCCTTCTACGCCTTTGCCCGGATGGCCGACGACATCGCCGATGCGCCCGATCTCAAAGCGGCCGAAAAGCTCCAGCGGCTCGATGAACTCGCGCAGGCACTGATCGCCGGCGATCCTGCGGTTCCTGAGGCCGCGCGCCTGCACGCGGCCGACAAGCGGTACAGGACTGGACTCATCCAGGCCCGCGATCTCCTGCGGGCCTTCCGGCAGGACGTGGTCAAGGCCCGCTACAATGAATGGGCGGAGCTCATCGAATATTGCCGCTTCTCGGCCAATCCGGTCGGCCGTTTTCTCCTGGCCTTGCACAACGAGCGCAGCGCCGCCCAGGCTCCGGCGGATTCCTTGTGCACGGCGCTGCAGATCCTCAACCACCTGCAGGATTGCGGCAAGGATCATCGGGATCTCGGCCGCATCTACATTCCCCTGCGCTGGATGATGGGAGCAGGATCCGAGAAGGCCTTCTTCGATCCGGCCCATGCTGCGTTCCGCCGCAGCGTGGTCGATGCCATGCTGGACCGGGTCGATGCGCTGATCGACCAGGCGCAATCCCTGCCGGAGCATCTGCAGAGCCGACGCCTGCAGGCGCAGAGCCTCGCCACCATCGCGCTCGCCCGGCGCTTGAGCGAGCGCCTGCGCCGCACGGATCCGGTTCTGGAGCGGGTGCAGGTGAGCAAGGCCGATGCCTGCATGGCGTTCCTGCGCGGCTTCGGGGGCACGCTGCGCCGGCCGGTCAACGGTGACCATCGCATCACGGCCGCAATGGTGCGGCGCTCCGGATCCTCCTTCCGCCTTGGCATGCAGAGCCTGCAGAGCGAGCGACGCCGCGCTATGCATGCGGTCTATGCCTTCTGCCGCGCCGTCGACGACATCGCCGACGGAGCCGCGCCGCCTTCCGAGAAGCGCGCCTTCCTGCGCGAGTGGCGGCGCGAGGTCGACCGGCTGCACCGCGCCCCGGAAACGCCCATCGGGCGGGAACTCGCCCGGGCAATCACCCTCTTCAAGCTGCCGGTGGCTGAATGCCACGCGCTTCTCGACGGCATGGAGATGGACAGTGCGGAGCGCTTGCGGATCACGAACGATTACGAGCTCAATCTCTACGGACGCCGCGTCGCAGGCTCGGTCGGCGCCCTGTCGATCCGCATCTTCGGCGTGCCCTCCGCCCATGATTTCGCCCTCGATCTCGGGCGCACCCTGCAGCTCGTGAACATCCTGCGCGATGTGGACGAGGACGCCGCCTGCGAGCGCGTCTACGTTCCGCTCTCGCGGCTGGCGCAGCTCGGGTTGCAGGATGCGCCGGCCGCTATCCTCGTGGCCGATCCGCGCTTCGCCCGGGTCTGCGATGGCTTGGCCGAAGAAGCGCAAGCAGGCTTTGCGGCGGCGGATGCCGCCTTGACACGCCTCGACCGCGCGGCCTTGAAACCCGCGATCCTGATGATGGAGAATTACCGCCGCGTGCTCGCCCGGCTGCAGGCCCGCGGCTGGGGCATGCGGCAAGGCCGGCTGCGCCTGAGCACCGCCGACCGCCTGCACCTGATCACCCGCGCCATGAGGCCCGCATGACAACGCGGCGCACTCATATTGTGGGAGCGGGCGTCGCAGGCCTGAGCGCGGCGCTGGCCGTCACGGCCGATGGCGGCGAGGCCGTGCTCTACGAGGCCGCTCCGCACCCGGGCGGGCGCTGCCGCACGCTGCACCCCGCTGATGGGTTCGATCATGACAACGGCACCCATGTGCTGTTCACGGCCAACGGGCGTGCGCTCGATCTCCTGAAGACCGTGGGTGCGCGCGAGCGCTGGTGCGAGCCCGAACCCAAGGGCCTTCCGCTCTATGACGGGCGCACCGGCGAGATGCGCCGCGTCGGCCTCTCGCCCTGGTCCTGGCTGCGGCCGTCCCGCCGCCCGCAGGGGCTGACCCTGCCCGATCTCGCGCGAATTCTTCGCCTCGTCTTTGCCGCGAAGGATTGTCCGGTCGCTGCCATCATCGGCAAGCGGCCGATCATGGACAGCCTGATCGAGCCGCTCACCGTAGCCGTTCTCAACACGCCGCCAGAGCAGGCCTCCGCGCAGCGCCTTGCCTGTGCGCTTCGCCAGCTCATCCGCCCCGGCGCCGGTCGCCTCCTGGTGGCGAGGAACGGCCTGAGCCAGGACCTGATCGAGCCCGCCGTCGCGACCCTGCAGGCCAGGGGCGTGCGGGTTCTCACCGGACAGCGCCTGCGCACCCTTCTCATTGCCAACGGGCGCGTCATCGGACTGGCGCTGAGCGACCGCACGGTGATGCTCGGCCCGAACGACCGCGTGATTCTGGCGCTCCCGCCTTATGAGGTGGAGCGGCTTCTGCCTGATCTGCCCGTGCCGACGCAGTTCGAGCCGATCCTCAACGTGCATTACCGCATGGCGGGTCTGGAGCATCCGCGCTTCATCGGCTTCACCGGCACGCTTGCCCAATGGGCGCTGATCCGCCCGAGCCATGTGAGCGTCACCGTTTCGGCCGCCGATGCGGTGGTCGATCAGAACGCATCCGACGTGGCGGGGCGGATCTGGCGCGAGATCGCTCCCGCTTTGCACTCCCTCGGCCTCGATGCGCATGCCGACCTGCAGCCCGAAACGCGCGTGGTGAAGGAAAAGCGCGCCACGATCCGCCAGGCCGCTGAGACGCTGCCCCAGCCGCCCCTGCGTCCGCTTGCCAACCTGGCGCTCGCCGGCGACTGGATCGGCTCGCTTCCCGCCACCATCGAGAGCGCCGTGATGGCCGGCGAGCACGCCGCGTCCATTCTGCACCATGCCCGCGGCACCCGGGCGACTCTCTCCAAAGATCGAGCCTTGAAGACGGAGAACGCGGCATGATCCAGGACCATCCGCCGCTCACCGTTCTGCTCGCGGCACCGCGCGGCTTCTGTGCCGGCGTGGAGCGCGCCATCCAGGCCGTTGAGGACGCGCTCGAACGGACAGGGAAGCCCGTCTATGTGCGGCACGAGATCGTGCACAACAACCGGGTGGTGGACGACCTCAAGCGCAAGGGCGCGATCTTCGTCGAGGATGTCGCCGAGATCCCCGACGGCGCGGTCGCGATCTTCAGCGCCCATGGGGTGTCGCGCGCGGTGGAACGTGAGGCGGCCGGCCGCGGTCTCTCCGTGCTCGATGCCACCTGCCCTCTCGTGCGCCGCGTTCATCTCGAAGGACAGCGCCATGCCAAGGCGGGCCGCGAGGTCATCGTCATCGGCCATCGCGGCCATGTGGAGATCGAGGGCACGACGGGACAGATCGACGGCACCGTGCATGTGATCGAAAGCGTCGCGGAGGCACTCACCGTCCCGGTTCTGAACCCGGAGCGCATCGCCTACATCACCCAGACCACGCTGTCCGTGGACGACACGCGCGAGATCATCGCGGCCTTGAAGTCACGCTTCCCGAACATCCAAGGGCCTGACGTCAAGACGATCTGCTACGCGACCCAGAACCGGCAGATGGCGGTGCGCGTCATTGCCCGGCGGGCGGAGCGGATCATCGTGTGCGGCGCGCGCAACTCCTCGAACACCAACCGCCTGTGCGAGGTGGCCGTCAACGAGGGCCGCCAGGCCCTTCTCCTGCAGGATCCGAAGGATCTGACGCTCGCCTTCATCGACGGTGCTGCCGTCATCGGCCTGACGGCCGGTGCCTCCGCGCCCGAGGATCTGGTGCAGGAGGCCCTGGCGCGCCTTGCGCAATGGCGGCGCCTTACGGTGGAAGAAGTGAGCGTCACCCGCGAGGATGCGCAGTTTGCTCCCGTCGATCTCTCACGTCTCGTCAATCAGCTCGCGAATGCTTCCTGAACGTCCTGCGGCACGGCCGTGACCAGTCCGAGCCGGTCGCGGCGCAGCCAGCGCCACAGCATCAGCCCGGCCACCACGGCAAGCCCGCTGGCGAGCCCGATCCAGATGCCGATGCCGCGAAGCGGCGTGTTGAAGGCCAGGACGATGCCGAGCGGCAGGCCGACGCCCCAATATCCCAAAGCCGCGTAGATCATCGGCACCCGCGTGTCCTGCAGGCCGCGCAGCATGCCGGCGCCCACCGCCTGTGCGCCGTCCACCAGCTGGAAGATGGCCGCCACCACCAGGAACGAGCGCGCCAGATCGATCACGAGCGCATTTTTGGGGTCACTCAGGTCGAGAAACGCGCCGAGCAGCAGGTGCGGGGCGAACATCATGAGCGAGGCCGTAATCACCATGAAGCCGGTGCCAAGCGCAAACGACGTCCAGCCGGCGCGGGTGACCCCGGGCGCATCCTGTGCGCCATAGGCGCGGCCCACGCGCACCGTGACGGCCTGCCCGATGCCGAGCGGAACCGAGAAGCAGAAGGAGGCGATCTGCAGCGCCACCGCATGGGCGGCCAGCTCGCTCTCGCCGAGCCGGCCCATGAGCATGGCGGCCGCGTTGAAGATCGTCACCTCGAACATCAGCGTCAGGCCGATGGGAACGCCGAGCCGCCACAGGGTGCGGTAGCGCGGCCAGTCGGAGCGCCAGAAACGTCCGAAGATGTGATAGCGCCTCAGCTTCGGATCGAGGGTGATGACCAGGGCAAGCCCGAGGAACATGAACGTGCTCGACAGCACCGTGCCGAGTCCCACGCCGATCAGCCCCAGGGCGGGCAGGCCGAACGAACCCACCATCAGAGCATAGGCCGCGCCGAAATTCACCGGGATGGCGAGCAGGCCGATGAACAGCGCCCAGCCTGGACGCTCCAGGGCTGCCAGGAAGGAGCGCAGCACCAGGAAGAACAGGAACGGCAGCAGGCTCCATTGCAGCGCGCGCATGTACTCGCCGGCATTGTGGGCGAGCCTGGGCTCCTGGCCGATGGCCAGCAGGATCGCCTCTCCGTTCCAGGCGACGATCCAGATCGGGATCGCAACCGTCACCGAGGCCCACAGGCCCTGGCGAACCGTGCGGCGCACTTCGCGCACGGAATGGCGCTTGCGGCCAAGCTCCTCGGCGATGATCGGTGAGGTGGCATTGACGAGGCCGATGCCGAAAATGAGGAACGCAAAATAGAGGTTGGTGCCGAGCGCACCTGCCGCGAGAGACTCTGAGCCCATCCAGCCCATCAGAATGACATCGGTGGTCATCAGGGCGTTCTGCGCTAGCGTGGCGAGAACGAGCGGCCAGCCGAGAGCCAGGGTCGCGCGGAGTTCCGCCACCCAGGCGGCGCGTTCGGTCAGGGAGGTGCGATGAATCATGGTGCCGGGCTTGTATCCAACCTGCCGCCGGAAAGCCACAGCCGGAACTCTCAAGCCGAAAAAGGAACCTGAGCTCTAGCGCATCCGTTCACCTTCCTGCTCACGTTTTCGTGTTGGTTTCCCGGAGTTCTTCATGGCGCAGCCGGCGCTCTCTACCGCAATCGACTTCGCCCTGCCGCCGGTCCTGCACAATGAACGGGGCGAGGTGCGCACGGTTGGGGTCGAGATCGAGTTCGTCGGCCCCTCGGCCGAGAAGACCGTGCAGGCCTTGCAGGAAGCGCTCGGGGGTCGGCTCCTCGAAGAGGATCCCCATGCCTTTGCCTTGAAGGAATCGGCCATCGGTGACCTGACCGTAGAACTCGACAGCCGGATTCTGCACCCCGGCAAGCAGGCCGGCACGCAGCGCGGCGTGCTGCCCAAGATCGCAGCCCTCTTCGGCTTTGCAGCAAGCTATCTCGTGCCCTGCGAGCTCGTCACCGCCCCCACGCCCATCGACCGGCTGGAAGAGTTGAACCGCATCCTGACCATCCTGCGCAGGCTCGGGGCCAAGGGCACGCAGGATGCGCCCTTCTATGCCTTCGGGCTGCACTTCAATCCGGAGATCCCACGCCAGGACGCGGCAACCGTCACGGCCTTTATGAAGAGCTTCGCGCTGCTCAATTCATGGCTCCGGCGCGAGGCTTCCCCGGACACCACCCGCAACCTCCTCGGCTTCGCGGATCCCTTTCCGTCCGAGTACGTGCGCCGGATCGTCCAGCCGGACTACCAGCCGGACATCGCAACCTTCATCGACGATTACTTGGCCTTCAACCCGACGCGGAACCGCGACCTCGACCTTCTGCCGCTGCTGCATCACTTCGATGCCACACGCGTGCGGGCCGTGCTGCCGAACGAGAAGATCAACGGCCGCCCCACGTTTCATTACCGGTTGCCCGACGCGCGGGTGAGCGATCCCGGCTGGAGCATCGCGCCGGACTGGAACCGCTGGGTCTGCGTGGAGCGTCTGGCCACCGATCGCGAGAAGCTGGATGCGGTGGGCGCCGCCTATCTCGCCTTCGAGGGCGAGGACAAGAGCTGGGCCAACGTGGTGGAGCAGGTCGTACGCTCATGACGAAACCTCTCATCGGCGTCACCACGTCCCGCCGGGGCGGCTGGCGCAGCTACCTCATGCACCGGCTGGCGCTGTATCGCGCAGGCGCGCGCTCCATCCGCCTCGTGCCGGGCAATCCCCTGCCGGCGGAGCCGCTCCACGGTCTCGTCATCGGCGGCGGCGACGATATCGGGGCGGAGATCTATGGCGGGCAGGTTCTGCCCGACGTGCGCATCGATCCCGAGCGCGACAAGCTGGAACTCGGCCTGCTCAAGGCAGCGCTGCCCGTGGGCTTGCCGGTGCTCGGCATCTGCCGCGGATCGCAGATGATCAACGTGGCGCTCGGCGGCTCGCTGCACACGGACATTTACGAGGTCTATGTGCAGGCGCCGAAGATGCGGACCGTGCTGCCGCGCAAGACGGTGACCGTCGAACCGGGATCGCGCCTCAACGGCGTCCTGCGCTGCAACCCATGTCTCGTGAACGCCCTGCATCACCAATCCGTGGATCGGCTCGGGCAGGGCCTTAACATCGCGGCCCGTGACGAGAGCGGCATCGTGCAGGCCATCGAGAGCCCGAGCGCCCCGTTCCTGCTGGGCGTGCAATGGCATCCGGAACTGCTGGTCTGGAAGAAGCCGCAGCAGCGCCTGTTCGCAGCGCTCACCGAGGCGGCCCGCGAGGCAGCACTTCCTCTGTCGGCTGCGCCGCTTGCGATCTAGTACTACAGCCGGGCCTTGTGCGTTGTCTTAGACACGGAGGTGTCGCGCCATGACGTACGCAAGCGAGGCCCACCGCT
>NZ_JAFBID010000113.1 GCF_016811235.1 Microvirga arabica | reverse complement strand
CTCACCTCATCGTGAGGAGGTCACGCAGTGACCGTCTCGAAGGATCCTCCAGAGGGCGCTGGAGGATCCTTCGAGACGCAGCCTCACGGCTGCTCCTCAGGATAAGGGGGCGTGTTTCCTGATATGAGGACGGCCATGACGTGCAGGGAGTATGGAGTATGAACTCTTGCGCCACTCGCGAGCGACAAAAAGAAAAGGCTGCCCCGTAAGGCAGCCTTGTGTCTCGACGTGGCCCGGCTCTCCAAACGACCCGGAGGGCTGGGGGGCTGACGTGTCCAAGCCATTCGATGAGCCGGGCCGTCGAGGCAACTTAAGCATTTACGGGGTTTAGTGCGGCTCCATTTCGGCGCGAATGAGGCAGGAATAAGATTTGCAAAGGAAGCGGTGATTCATTGTGTCCCGACGGGTTGATCCGATAGCCGCCTAAGCCCATCATCAGACCATGTTAACAGCCATGGGAGGCGTCATGAGCGAAGGTGACATCGCGGAGCCGCTGCGCGGCGGCTCAAGCCAGGGCTCGGCCCATATTGTGCCCTTCCCCGCCGCGCCGAAACAGGTGTCCTTCGACCGCGCCGAGTTGCAGGCCATTCTCAACCTCTATGGCCGCATGGTGGCCGCCGGCGAATGGCGCGATTACGCCATCGATTTCATGCCGGACAAGGCCGTGTTCTCCATCTTCCGCCGCACGTCGGAAATGCCCCTCTATCGCATCGAGAAAGACCCGAAGCTCGCCAAGAAGCAGGGCGCGTATTCAGTCATCGTCTCGACCGGCCTGATCCTCAAGCGCGGGCACGAACTCGACCGCGTGCTGCGCGTGCTCGACAAGCCCAAGGTGGTGGCGAACTAGCCTCTACGGCCGGAACACCCCATGGCGCATGGCGTTGCAGGACAGGTGCTGCAACCATGAGGACGCCATGCCCCGCGATATCGCCGGCCTTTCCGTTGTGATCACAGGCGCATCGAGCGGCATCGGCCGCGCGGCGGCGCTCGCTTTCGCGCGTCGCGGAGCCCGCGTGGCGCTGGCAGCGCGCCGGACGGAGTTGATCGAAGAGGTGGCCGGCGAATGCCGGGATCTGGGCGCCAAGGCCATCGCGGTCACCACCGACGTGACCGATGCCGGAGCCGTGGCCGCTCTCGCCCACGCGGCCGAGCACGCCTTCGGCGGCATCGATGTGTGGATCAACAATGCCGGCACCGGCGTGGTCGGGCCGTATCAGGACGCGGACATCGCGCTCCATCGGCGCACCATCGAGGTGAACCTGATGGGCACGATGCACGGCGCCTATGCGGTCCTCCCGATCTTCCTCGACCAGGGGCATGGCATTCTCATCAACAACATCTCCATGGGAGGCTGGGCGCCTAACCCCTTCGCGGCCGCCTACACGGCCTCCAAGTTCGGCCTGAGGGGCTTCACCGCAAGCCTGCGGCAGGAACTCGGCGATCACTCCGACATCCATGTATGCGGCGTGTTTCCGGCGATCATCGACACGCCGGGGCTCGACCATGGGGCGAATGTCTCAGGAAAACGGATCAATCCGGGGCCGCTGATCTACGCGCCGGAGGACGTGGCCGAAACCTTTGTGGCGCTCGTGCGCTGGCCGCGTGACGAGGTGGCCGTGGGCTGGCCGGCCCGCGCGGCGCAGATCGCATACTCGCTCGCGCCGGGCCCGACGGAGCACCTGATCGGCGCCTTCACGCGCCGCGCCCTCAAGCGGGCCTCGCCGGCCCCGCGCACGCAAGGGGCGCTCCTCAAGCCGGTCGCCACCGGCCGGGGCGTGAGTGGCGGCTGGCGCGACCGCAAAGGTTTGCCGTTCTCTGCGCGCCAGACCAGCAGCGTGGTCGGGATCGCGGCCCTGGCGGGCCTGGCCTTGCTCCTCGGGACAAGAGCCGCGGCACGGACGCGCGGCTGATCGTTTCCGGCTCTCCTACACCACCGGCCGCGTCGGCGGCTCGGCGGTGCCGCGCCCGAGGGGGCGCTGCATCAGCACGGTGGAGAGCCAGCGCCCGTGCTTGTAGCCGATGCCCCGGAGAATGCCGACGGGCTCGAAGCCGAGGCTCCTGTGCAGGGCGACGGAACCGTGTGAATCCTCATCGCCGATGACCGCCACCATGAGCCGGAACTCCAGCGCCTCGCAGCGCTCGATCAGCGCCGCAAGGAGCGCGCGCCCGATGCCCTGTCCCTGGGCCGATGGAGCAACGTAGATCGAATCTTCCACCGTCGAGCGATAGGCAGGACGCGTGCGGTAGGCGCCGGCATAGGCATAGCCCAGGATGTCGTTATCCCTCTCCGCGACGAGATAAGGATAGCCGCCTTTCAAAATGTCGTCGCGGCGGCGCGCCATCTCGGCTTCCGGTGGCGGCTCAAGCTCGAACGATGCGGTGCCGTGCGTGACCGCGTGGGCGTAGATGGCCGCAATGGCCGGGATGTCCGTTTCGAGCGAAGGGCGGATCACAAAGCTCATGCAAATTCTCTAGAACAGTTTCGGGCTGTTGAGGAAGTGGCGCCGGCTCGTTGGCACTGTCTTTATTCCTGCGTCAGGATTAGCATGATGCGTCATGAGAAAGGGTTGCGGGTGAACCAGCTCAGCCCAGGCGGGACGCCGCCGGCCGTCACATCCCGTGCGCAGAACTCTGTCGTCTGGAGTGCGATCCTGGGCTCCAGCATGGTGTTTACCGACGGCGCCATCGTGACCGTCGCGATCCCGCAGATGCGCGAGAGCCTGCAGGCGTCGCTGTCCGAGATGCAGTGGGTGACCAATGCCTACGCGCTGACCTTGTCCGCCTTCCTGCTCCTCGGCGGCGCGGCCGGCGATGCCTATGGTCTGCGACGGATCTTCATGATCGGCATCGCCTGCTTCGGCCTCACCTCCCTGTGGTGCGGCCTGTCCCAATCGGCCGGGATGCTGATTGTGGCCCGGGCCTTTCAGGGTGTCAGCGGCGCCCTGCTGGTGCCGGGCTCCCTGGCGCTCATCAGCGCCCATTTCCCGCCGGAGGCACGAGGCAAGGCCATCGGCACCTGGGCGGCTGCCTCCGCCATCGCGGCGGCGCTCGGACCGATCCTCGGTGGATGGCTCATCGATATCGGTCCGTGGCAGGCGATCTTCTGGATCAATCTCCCAGTTGCCGCACTGGCGCTCTGGCTCTGCTGGAAGCATGTGCTGGAAAGTTCGGCGCTGCAAGACGCCACCATGGATTGGCTCGGCGCCGTCCTCGCCGTCCTGGGCCTGGGCCTTCTCGCCTATGGACTGACGGCGCTCGGCGAGCGGGATAGCCAGCGGAGCATCGCTCTCCTGCTCACGATGGCCGGCGCGGCGATCCTCGTTCTCTTCGTGCTGCACGAGAGGCGCACCGCCACGCCGATGATGCCCCTCGACCTGTTCCGCGTTCCGGCTTTCGCGAACGTCAATGCGCTGACCCTGCTGCTGTACTTTGCGCTGAGCGGCGCCCTGTTCTTCCTGCCCATGGCGCTGATCGAGGCTCACGGCTATTCGGCCGCCCGGGCAGGGTCCGTCTTCCTGCCGTTCACGCTCGTCATGGCGGTGCTTTCGCGGCTCGGCGGTGTCCTGGCCGACCGGTTCGGCACCCGCATGCTCCTCACGGTGGGTCCGCTCGTCACGGGCCTGAGCTTTGCCCTCCTGGCCCCTGCGGTCTTCCATGGGGGCTACTGGCTGGCGGTCATGCCGGTCATGGCCGTGATGGGATTGGGCATGGGCATCACGGTCGCGCCGCTGTCGACTACGGTGATGAATGCCGCTCCCGACGACCGGATCGGCGTAGCCTCGGGCATCAACAACGCGATCTCACGCGTCGCGGGCCTCATCGCCGTTGCCGGTCTCGGCGTGATCGCCACCTTGGGATTCCAGTACGCCGCCGCATGGGCGAGCCCAGAAACCGCAGATCTTTTCGGGCAGGCGACGTTCGGCACTCCTCTGCCGTCCGATGCCGCGCAGGATACCTACGCCACCGCCATGGCCGGCGGGTTCGGGCTCGTGACCCTGATCTGCGCTGCCGCGGCTGTTGCGAGCGCCTGGTTCGGCTACCGCTCGGCGCAGACCTGATCCCAAAACAAAAGCCCCGGCTTTTCAGCCGGGGCTTCGCGATCAAGTGATCCGTTCGTCCTTACTCGTTGCGGTTGCCCACGAGAGCCAGGAGGAACTGGAACATGTTGATGAAGTCCAGGTACAGCGTCAGGGCGCCGAACACGGAGACCTTGGCGGCGGCTTCCTGGTCGAAGTTGCCGTAAAGGTACATCTCCTTCAGCTTCTGCGTGTCGTAGGCGGTGAGGCCTGCGAAGATCAGAACGCCGATCACCGAGATGCCGAACTGCAGGGCGCTCGACGCGACGAAGATGTTCACGATCGAGGCCAGGATCAGGCCGACGAGGCCCATGATCAGGAACGAGCCCATGCCGGACAGGCTGCGGTTCGTGGTGTAGCCCCACAGCGACAGCGAGCCGAAGGCAGCCGCCGTGATGAAGAACACCTGCACGACGCTCGCGCCGGTGTAGCGGATGAGAAGCGTCGAGAGCGAAGCACCCATCACCGCCGCGAAGGCGAAGAAGGTGGTGCGGGCCGACGCCGCGGACATCCGGTCCATGCGGAACGAGAAGAAGAAGATGAAGGCCAGAGGCGCCAGCGCCACAACCCACATCAGGGGCGAGCCATACAGGGTCGCGCCGAACTGGGTCAGGCCGACACCACCCATCCGGGCAACCGCTTGCGACGGATCGCTCGTGGTGGCCAGCATGTTGATGCCGAGCGCGACCAGGGCCGAGATGGCAAGGCCCAGGACCATGTTGTTGTAGACGCCGAGCATGAAGGCGCGCAGGCCCTGGTCGACCTGAGCCGCCGTCCGGGCAAAGCCGGTGCCATAGGCGTGTTGGTTTTGCTCATACGGTTGCATCGGAGTCCTTTCTCGCGGTGTCCCGTTGTTCCCTCGAAAGGCTGGGTTCAGCCCTCGGTCGCCGCATTTCGGGCGACACCACGAATATGTGAGGGCCGACCGTTTTTCGCAAGAGGCAAGGTCAAGCTTCAAATCTTCGTGAAGAAAGAAAAATGAAGAGCAGAGTAGCTGCTGCTCCTCACAAAGCTTTTTGCGTTTCTTTATAGCGCGCTCGATGCTGCGGCGCTTAAAGGTTTCTTAAATACTGCGCCGGCTTTTGACTGAGAATCCGCCAAGTTCCCATCAAGCCTAAACCGACGCTCACGAGAACCGCCAAGGCTGAAGCCAGGATGGCGCCCGACAAATCTAAGGTAAAGCTTAGATTCATGATCCGCTCGACGATGAAATAGGCGGCAAACGTCCCGGCGAGCAGCCCGAAGACGGCCGTGGCGAGCCCGAGCAGCCCGTATTCGAGGGCATAGGCCGAGAGCAGCCGGGCGCGCGTGGCGCCGAGGGTCTTGAGCACCACCGCATCGTAGAGCCGGGCCCGGTGGCCCGCCGCCAGCGCACCCGCGAGCACCAGGAGGCTCGCGATCAGCGCGATGGAGCTGGCGCCGCGAATCGCCATGACGAGCTGCGAAACCACGTCGTTGACCGCTTCCAGAGCATCCTTCACCCGCACGCTCGTGACCATGGGGTAGGCCTGGGCGGAGCTGCGCAGGATGCGGGCATCGAGCGCCTCGTCGGAGCCGTTCGGGAACGTGACGGTGGCGAGATGCGTGTGCGGCGCGCCGGCAAAGGCGTTCGGCGAGAACACCATGACGAAGTTGATGCCCATGGAGCGCCATTCCACCTCGCGCAGGTTGGAAATGGTGGCGCTGATGTTGCGCCCGAGCACGTTGACGGTGATCTCGTCGCCGATTTTGAGGCCTAGGCCCTCGGCGATCTTGCGGTCGAAGGAGACCAGCGGCTTGCCGCGGTAATCCTCCGGCCACCACTCACCTTGCACGATCTTGGAGCCCTCCGGCGGCGCCTTGGCATAGGTGATGCCGCGGTCGCCCGAGAGCACCCAGGCGATGTCCTCCTCCGCCTTGATCTCGGCGACCGGGCGACCGCCCAGGGTGACGAGACGCCCGCGCATCATGGGCACGCGCTCGATCTGCGCATCGCCGGATTGCTGCTTCAGGAAACCCTCGAAGGCATCGGCCTGCTGGTTCGGGATGTCGAGGAAGAAGAAGCTCGGCGCCCGCTCCGGCAGGCTTTGCGTCAGCTGGCGCGTCAGATTGGAGTCGATCACCGCGAGCGTGACCAGAAGCGTGATGCCCAGCCCCAGCGACAGCACGAGCGAAGGCGTAAGCGCGCCGGGCCGGTGGATGTTGGCGAGCGCGAGCCGCGGCGCCGTCCTGCGCGGGCGCGGCAGGCGGCGGGCCAGCGCCATGATGCCGAAGGCGACGACGCGCAGCAGCGCGAAGGAGCCTGCGGCGGCGGCCACGAACATCAGAGCCACCCGCCGGTCATAGGCTGCCAGCAGCGACAGGCCCACGAGCGCCACGACGGAGAGCACCAGCGCCGTCACGTAGCGCTTGCGCGGCCAGCGCCGCTCCGGGTCGATCTGGTCGCGGAACAGGCCCGACACCGGCACGTCATGAGCACGGCCCAAAGGCGCGATGGCGAAGACCAGCGCGGTGAGCGCGCCATAGAGCAAGGCGATGCCGAGTTCGCTCCAGGCCAGCGTCGGCTGGATCGGGATCGGCAGGAGATGGCCGAACAGCGCGGTGATCACGAACGGCAGGGCCGCCCCGAAGGCCAGTCCGATGCCGATGCCCACGATGGCGATCAGCATCACCTGGCTGAGGTAGAGCATCACCACCTGGCCGCCCGGCGCGCCCAGGCTCTTGAGGGTGGCGATGGAGGCGCGCTTGCGGTCGACGAAGCCGCGTACCGCATTGGCGACGCCGACGCCGCCCACGAGCAGCGCCGTGAGGCCGACGAGCGTGAGGAACTGGGTGAAGCGCTCGATGTTGCGGGCAAAGCGCGGATCGGCATTGAGCCGCGTGCGGATGTTCCAGCCGGCCTCGGGCAGGACGCGGCCCGCCTCCGCCTCGATCCTGGTCAGCCCCTCCTCGGTGGACACCTCCGGCGGCAGGGTGAGCCGGTACGTCCAGCGCACGAGGCTGCCGGGCTGCACAAGGCCGGTGGCATCCAAGGCCTCCCGTGAGAGCAGCAGCCGCGGCCCGAAGCCGATGCCGTCGGCGATCTTGTCGGGCTCGGAGACGAGACGTGCCCGCAATTCCACATTGGCGGCACCCACCGTCACCCGGTCGCCCACCTTGAGGTCGAGCCGCGCAAGAAGCGCCGGATCGACCGCTGCGCCGAAAGCGCCATCGCGCTCGGTAAAAAGCTCGGCCGGAGGCAGCTGCGGATCGGTCTCAAGGGTGCCGACGGTGGGATAGCCCCCGTCAACCGCTTTCATCTCGACGAGGCCGGAGCCCTTGTCGCCGGCCACCGCCATGGCCCGCATGGAGGCGATCACGTTGACCCGGCCTTGCGATTCCAGGAACGCCCGCTCGGGCGTTGCTGCCTCGCGCTGGATCAGGGAGAAGGCCATGTCGCCGCCAAGAATCCGGCGCCCCTCGCGGGAGATGCCCTCGGTGAGCGATCGCGACAGCGACGAGACGCTGGCGATCGCCGCAACGCCGAGCGCAATGCAGGCCAGGAAGATGCCAAAGCCCTTGAGGCCCGCGCGCAGCTCGCGGAGAGCGAGGCGCAGCAGGAGTGGCGTGCGGGCCGACGAAGAGCGCCTCGGTGGCGTGGCCGGAAGGGTGCCGTGCATGGGAATGTCCTTAGGCGACGGCGGAAGCCGCGTCGGCCTCCAGCTGGCCCGAGCGCAGGCGCACCATGCGGTCGCAGAGGCGGGCGAGGTTGAGGTCGTGGGTCACGAGCACCAGGGTCGCGCCCCGGTCGCGCTTGAGGGCAAAGAGCAGGTCGATGATGGACCCGCCCGTGTTCTCGTCAAGGTTGCCGGTGGGCTCGTCGGCCACAAGGATCGCCGGATTGGGTACGATGGCGCGGGCGATGGCCACCCGCTGCTGCTCGCCGCCGGAGAGCTGCGCCGGATAGTGATGGAGACGATGGCCGAGACCCACAGCCTGCAGCTCGGCTTCCGCCCGCTCGAAGGCGTCGTCCTCGCCGGCAAGCTCCAGGGGCAGCGCCACGTTCTCCAGGGCCGTCATGGTGGGCACGAGGTGGAAGGACTGGAACACGATGCCGATGCGCCGGCCGCGAAAGCGCGCCAGCGCATCCTCGTCGAGACCGGACAGATCGGTGCCGTCGACGATCACTTTTCCGGAATCGGGACGCTCCAGTCCGGCCATGGTCATGAGCAGGGTCGACTTGCCGGAGCCTGAGGGGCCGACGAGCCCCACCGCCTCGCCTTTGGGGATGTTCAGCGAAATCCCCTTGAGGATATGCACCCGTGCGGCCCCGCGCCCGAGGCTCAAATCGACATCGTGCAGCGCGATGGCCTTGTCCTGCATGCCTGTTCACCCGATCTGTTGGAAACTTGGATTCAACCCGGTTCTAGTCCGGCATAGATGGGAAGCCTATCGATGAAGCGCCAATCCGGCCCATTCATGACGATCATATTTGCGTGTGCGGCGGCCCTTGCCACCATGATCGCCCCTCTCTCGGCGGCCCAGGCGCAAGGACAACCGATCCGCCTCGTGGCCCTGGGCGACAGCCTGAGCGCGGGCTACGGATTGCCGCAGGAGGCCGCCTTCCCGGTGGTGCTGGAGCGGGCGCTCAAGGCAAAGGGCCACAAGGTGGAGATCACGAATGCGGGCGTCTCCGGCGACACCTCGTCCGGCGGCCTCGACCGTCTCGACTGGTCGGTGCCCGACGGCACCGACGGGGTGATCCTGGAGCTCGGTGCCAACGACATGCTGCGCGGGCTTGATCCGGCGCTCACCCGCAGGAACATCGAGACCATCGTCGAGCGCCTTAAAAGCCGCAACATCCCGGTGATGCTCGCCGGCATGTATGCCTCGCGCAATCTCGGGACGGATTACGTGCAGAAATTCGACAGCCTCTATCCGGACATTGCGAAGAAGCACGACCTTGTGCTCTATCCCTTCTTCCTGGACGGAGTCGCCGGCGAGCGGTCCCTCAACCTGCCCGACGGCATGCACCCGACGGCCAAGGGGATCGAGATCATCGTCGCGCGCATCCTGCCCACCGTCGAGCGCTTTCTCGCCCGCATCGCCCAGCGCTGAACCTGTTCAGCGCCTCATTCTTGCCTGAACGCGGCGGATCCTATCGCCGCGAGGAGCCTGTACCTATGGAATATCGCCGCCTCGGCCGCACGGACCTCAATGTCAGCCTCATCTGCCTCGGCACCATGACCTGGGGCCAGCAGAACACGGAGGCCGAGGGCCACGCGCAGATGGATTACGCCCTGGACCAGGACGTCAACTTCTTCGACACCGCCGAGCTCTACTCGATCCCGCCCAAGCCCGAGACCCAAGGCTCCACGGAGCGGATCATCGGCTCCTGGTTCAAGGCGCGCGGCTCCCGCGACAAGGTGATCCTCGCCTCCAAGGTGGTGGGGCGCTCCGACAGCACCTGGTACCGGGATGACGGCTCGAAGGCCGAGCTCTCCCGCGGCCAGATCGAGGAGGCGGTGAACAAGAGCCTCAAGCGGCTCCAGACCGACTATATCGACCTATACCAGATCCACTGGCCCGACCGCCCGATGCCCTGGGGGTCGAACCCGACGATCTTCCGCCATCAGGAAGGCCCCTCCCACCCCATCGCCGAGACGGTCGAGATCATGACCGACCTGGTGAAGGCCGGGAAGATCCGCCATTTCGGCCTCTCCAACGAGAGCGCCTGGGGCACCATGACCTTCCTCAAGCATGCGGACGCCAAGGGACAGGCCCGGGTGCAGTCGATCCAGAACGCCTACAACCTCCTCAACCGCACCTACGAGGTGGCGCTGGCCGAGGTGACGATGCAAGAGAACGTGAGCCTGCTGGCCTATTCGCCGCTGGCTCAGGGCTACCTCACGGGCAAGTACCTCGACGGCGCCCGCCCGGCCGGCGCCCGCACGACCCTGTTCGAGCGCGGGCAGCGTTACGAGAACGCCACCGCCGAGGCGGCGATCCGCAAGTACATCGCGCTCGCGAAGGAATTCGGCCTCGACCCGGCCCAGATGGCGCTGGCCTTCGTCAACTCGCGCCCCTTCGTGACGTCCAACATCATCGGCGCCACCTCCATGGAGCAGCTGAAGACGGACATCGCCTCGACCAACGTGACGATCACGCCAGAGCTTGAGAAGCGCATCGACGCCATCCACGTCGAGCACTGCAACCCCTGCCCGTAATTCATCATCTGTGGTCATGGCCGGGCTTGTCCCGGCCATCCCGATCCTGAAAGGCGCCGCGCCTGTCCGACCGGGATCACCGGCACGAGGCCGGTGATGACGAAGAGGGATGTTCCCCACGCGGAACAAACCCGGCCACCAATTGTCTGAATCGACACAACTAGCCCCGGGAGGTGCCGCATGCCACGTCTGTTCACCGGCATCCAGATCCCGGCCGAGATCGCCCTGGCGCTGTCGGGCTTCCGCGGCGGGCTTCCCGGCGCGCGCTGGGTCGAGCCCGAGAACTACCACATCACCCTGCGCTTCATCGGCGACATCGACGAGCGCATGGCCGATGATGTCACCTCAATCCTCGGCGAGAGGCGTCAACGCGCTCCGCTCACCCTCACCATCGACGGGCTCGACAGCTTCGGGGGCTCGAAGCCGCGCGCGGTCTTCGCCCGCACCTCAGGCAATGGGGAGCTGAACGAGTTGCAGGCGGAGCAGGAGCGTCTCCTGCGCCAGGTGGGTCTGCCGCCCGAGACCCGCAAGTTCACGCCGCACATCACCCTGGCGCGCCTGAAGCAGGTCTCCCCGGTCGACGTCGCGCATTACATTGCGACCAATGGCCAATTTCCGAAGCTTACCTTCACGGCCGACCGCTTCGTGCTTTACTCGTCACGGGCCTCCGTGGGCGGCGGTCCCTACGTGATCGAAGCGGCCTATCCCTTGAGCTAGGCTCGACGCTCTTAAGGAGGACTGCTACAGCCACGGTCATGGCTTCGCTCATCTTTCTCACCCATCCCGAAGTGGTCATTGACCCGAACCAGCCCATCACCGAATGGCCCCTGAACCCCATCGGGCGCGCCCGCATGGAGCGGTTCGTGGATCTGGTCGCGGACCGCAACGTCAAGGCTGTCTATGCCAGCACGGAGCGGAAAGCGCGGGATGGAGCCGCCATCGTGGCGGAGCGGCTCGGCTTGCCTTACGGGACGCATGAGGATCTCGGAGAGAACGACCGCTCGTCCACGGGCTTCATCGCCCCGCCGGAGTTCTGGGACGTGGTGCGCGAGTTCTTCGGCCGTCCGCACGATAGCATCCGCGGCTGGGAGCGCGCCGTCGACGCACAGACGCGCATCGTGAAGGCGGTGACTCGCATCCTGCGCGAAAATCCGACCTCCGGCGACATCGTCATCGTGTCCCACGGCGCCGTTGGCTGCCTGCTCACGGCTCATCTGCAGCAGGTGGAGATCGGCCGGGAAAGCCGTCCGCAGCATCCCGGCGGCGGCTGCTTCATCGTTGTCGATCGCGACACGTTCACGCTGACGCAGAACTGGCGCGCGATCGAGGATGGGTTTGCAGTTTAGCCTCGCATGTCCCGCTGTCATTCCGGGGCCGCGCAGCGGAGCCCGGAATCCATGAACGCGGTGTCTCAAGAAGGAGCGATCAGCGCTGCGCCTTTGTCTGTACTGTTAGCGGCTATGGATTCCGGCCTCGCCTGCGGCGCTCCGGAATGACAGCGGATCCGATTGCGCTTGCATGCGTCGTGTCCTGCGACTAGCCCCTCCTCGCGACACACAGGACCAAAAGCTCCCATGATCCGCATTCCTCTCGCGCAACTGGCGCCGGGCATCGCCCTTTGCGCGGCGATTGCGCTCGCCGCCATGGGACTTCAGCGGATCGAGGAGCATTGGACCGGCCGGGCCTGGCTCGAAGCCCTCGTCATCGCGATCCTGCTCGGCACCATCTTGCGCACGCGTTGGACGCCCGGACCACGCTGGGCTCCCGGCGTCGGTTTCTCCGCCAAGACTCTGCTCGAGATCGCCGTGATGCTGCTCGGCGCCTCGATCAGCTTCCAAGCGGTGCTGGATGCGGGCCTTGCCCTCATCATTGGCATCGCCGTCGTAGTGGCCCTGGCGCTTGGCGCCAGCTACGCGCTCGGGCGGATGCTCGGCCTGCCGAAGCGCATGGCGGTGCTGGTGGCCTGCGGCAATGCGATCTGCGGCAACTCGGCGATCGCGGCGGTGGCGCCGGTGATCGGCGCAAAGCCCGCCGATGTCGCCTCATCCATCGCCTTCACGGCTATTCTCGGTGTGATCGTCGTGCTCGCCCTGCCCCTGCTCGTGCCGCTCATCGGCCTATCGACGATGCAGTACGGCGTGCTGGCGGGGCTGACCGTCTATGCGGTGCCGCAGGTGCTGGCCGCCACCGTGCCGATCGGTCTCGCGAGCACACAAATCGGCACCCTCGTGAAGCTCGTGCGCGTGCTGATGCTCGGTCCGGTGGTGATTGGGCTCTCAATCTTCGCGGGCCGGCAGGCGGAAGCGCCAAAAGCACGGCTGTCCTTCAGCCGGCTCGTGCCCTGGTTCATCGTCGGTTTTTTAAGCCTCGCGCTGCTGCGTTCCCTCGGCGCCATTCCCGAGTCACTCCTGCAGATCGTGATGCCGGTCACGACGGTTCTCACGGTGATTGCCATGGCGGCGCTGGGGCTCGGCGTGGACCTCAAGGTGCTGGCTAAGGTCGGCGGCCGGGTGACGCTCGCCGTGACGCTCTCGCTTCTGGTGCTGATTGCGATCAGCCTGGGGCTTATCCGGCTGCTCGCCATTCCTTGAACGATCTATGTCATCCCCGGCGGTCCGCTCGGACCGGGAAGGGGGGATCCAAAGCGCTGAGCGTACCATGTGGATTCCCTTCCCTCGCTTCGCTCGCCGGGAATGACACGAAGGCATGAGCCCTTGAAACCGTGCCGTGCCGCTTCATCACTAGGAGACATCGTTTCTCAAGGTGAAGGCCGCTCATGCCCCGATTGTCCGATTCCGAGCGCCAGGAACTCTTGCCCGCCCTCGACGGCTGGGCGATGGTCGAAGGCCGCGATGCGATCACCAAGCGCTTTGTGTTCGACGATTTCAGCCAGGCCTTCGGCTGGATGACCCGCGTGGCGCTCGCCGCCGAGGCTATGAATCACCACCCCGAATGGTCGAACACGTACAACAGGGTCGAGGTCACGCTGGCTACCCACGATGCCAAGGGCCTCACGCGACGCGACGTCGAATTGGCGCAGCGCATGGACCAGATGGCCGCTGGCCTGACGAAGAGATAGGCCATGGCTGAGACGCGCATCCTCACGGGCGGCTGCGCCTGCGGCCAGCTGACGTTCAAGACCATGGGCGAGCCAAAGCGCGTGGGCCTGTGCCATTGCATGACCTGCCGCAAGATCAGCGGCGCTCCCTTCAATGCCTTCGTGATCTATCCCGTCGATCAGGTGACGATCACGGGCGAAACAAAGGCTTGGTCCGCCACGCCGGAATCCGAGCGCTGCTTCTGTCCTGTCTGCGGCTCGCAGGTGTTCGACCGCGACGCTGGGGACGAGATCGAAATCAAGCTCGGCGCCTTCGACGAGCCCAACCTCTTCACGCCCACCTACGAGGCCTGGACCAAGCGACGAGAAGCCTGGCTCTGCACCCCGGATTTGAAGAGCTTTCCCGAGAACCGGGGCGAAGTTCCTTGAAGGCTTTACTTCGGCTGCATGCGCAGCGCGCCGTCGAGGCGGATGCCCTCGCCGTTGAGCATGTCGTTCTCGATGATGGCCTTGACGAGGTTCGCGTATTCCTCGGGTCGCCCGAGGCGCGAGGGGAACGGCACGTTGGCCTCGAGCGCCTTGCGGTAATCCTCCGCGATGCCCTCGAAGAGCGGCGTGTGGAAGAGGCCCGGCATGATGGTCATCACGCGGATGCCGAAGCCCGAGAGATCGCGGGCGACGGGAAGCGTCAGGCCCAATACGCCACCCTTGGAGGCGGAGTAGGCCGCCTGCCCGATCTGCCCGTCCTGGGCTGCCACCGACGAGGTGTTGACGATGACGCCGCGTCCGCCGTCGGGCGTCACGGGATCCAAGCCCGCCATGGCGGCGGCGCATTTCGAGATCATCGCATAGGTGCCGATTAGGTTGATCTCCACCGCGCGGCGGAAGCTCGCCAGATCGTGAGGGATCAGCTCACCGGTCTCACGCTTCTTTGAGACCGTGCGCTTGCCCGGCGCGATGCCGGCGCAGTTCACGAGAACGCGCTCGATGCCGTTCGCCGCGCGCGCTTGGGCCAGCGCCGAATCGATGGAGGCCTCGTCCGTCACGTCGGCCTTGCAGAAGGTTGCGCCGATGTCGCGGGCAACCTGTTCGCCGCGCTCCGCGTTCATGTCCAGAATGGCCACCTTCGCGCCGTTGGCCGCCAGCATGCGGGCCGTGGCCTCGCCGAGGCCCGAAGCGCCTCCGGTGACGACGGCTGCCATCAATTTGTCGAGCTTCATCGCTTTTCTCCCTGTGCTGGGACACCTCTTACGGTATCCTTGACGGAACGGGAACGCAGAGAATGGAAGGAACAGACCGGATGAGCGAACCCTTCGTGAAGCCTTTCACCAAGGCCGAGATGGAGGCCGTGCGCCAGGCAACCCGGGACGAGGAAGGCCTGAAGCGCCGGTTCTGGGACAAGCTCAAGCGCGTGGCGGGCAAGATCCCCTTCGCCGAGGACCTGGTCGCCGCCTTCTACTGCGCCACCGACCCGTCGACCCCTAGCCGCGTCAAGCTGATTCTCCTGGGCGCCATCGCGTATTTCGTGTTCCCGACCGATGCGATCACCGACCTCCTGCCCCTGATCGGCTTCGCCGACGATGCGGCGGTACTGGCTGCCGCCATCACCCAGGTGGCCGGCTCCATTACGGAAGAGCACAGGGAGAAGGCCCGCAAGACTTTGGCGGAGACGCAAGGCGAAGCTCACTGATATTCAAGCTAAGCTGTGCTTAATAAGAATATGCACTCATTGAAATGTTATTTCTTGTCGCTATAAGTGATTCCGTTAGATGCCGTAATGGGCCTGCCGCTCACGAGCTAGCGGAGCGGGGTGGCTGTCCCTCAAAGTGATGGTGTTGA
>NZ_JAFBID010000112.1 GCF_016811235.1 Microvirga arabica | reverse complement strand
GCCTACAACATCATCGACCACACCTTCGACGTGGTGGTCGTGGGCGCGGGCGGCGCAGGTCTTCGCGCCACCGTCGGCTGCTCGCAGGCCGGCCTTCGCACCGCCTGCATCACCAAGGTGTTCCCGACCCGCTCGCACACGGTGGCGGCGCAGGGCGGCATCTCGGCGTCCCTCGGCAACATGGGGCCGGACGACTGGCGCTGGCACATGTACGACACCGTGAAGGGCTCGGACTGGCTCGGCGACCAGGACGCCATCGAGTATCTCGTGCGCAATGCGCCCGCGGCCGTCTATGAGCTCGAGCACTGGGGCGTTCCCTTCTCCCGCACCAGCGAGGGCAAGATCTATCAGCGTCCCTTCGGCGGCATGACCACCGAGTTCGGCAAGGGCACGGCGCAGCGCACCTGTGCTGCCGCCGACCGCACGGGCCACGCGATCCTGCACACGCTCTACGGGCAGGCGGTGCGCAACCAGACCAACTTCTTCATCGAGTATTTCGCCCTCGACCTGATGATGGATTCCGACGGCCGCTGCATCGGCGTCGTGGCGCTGAACCAGTCCACCGGCGAGATCCACCGCTTCCGCGCCCACATGACGATCCTCGCCACCGGCGGCTACGGACGCGCGTATTTCTCGGCCACCTCGGCCCATACCTGCACGGGCGACGGCAACGCCATGGTGCTGCGCGCCGGCCTGCCGCTGCAGGACATGGAGTTCGTGCAATTCCACCCCACCGGCATCTACGGCTCGGGCTGCCTCATCACCGAGGGCGCGCGGGGTGAGGGCGGCTATCTCACGAACTCGGAAGGCGAGCGCTTCATGGAGCGCTACGCACCCTCGGCTAAGGACCTGGCGTCCCGTGACGTGGTGTCCCGCGCCATGACCATGGAGATCCGCGCCGGCCGCGGCGTGGGCAAGAACAAGGACCACATCTACCTGCACCTCGATCACCTCGACCCGAAGATCCTGCACGAGCGCCTGCCCGGCATCTCGGAAAGCGCCAAGATCTTCGCGGGCGTGGACGTGACCAAGGAGCCGATCCCGGTCCTGCCGACCGTGCACTACAACATGGGCGGCATCCCGACGAACTATCACGGCGAAGTGCTGACGCTGAAGAACGGCAATCCGGACACGGTGGTGCCGGGCCTCATGGCACTGGGCGAAGCGGCCTGCGTGTCCGTACACGGCGCGAATCGCCTCGGCTCGAACTCGCTGATCGACCTCGTGGTGTTCGGCCGCGCGGCGGGCCTGCGCTGCGCCGACATCCTGGAGCCGAACGCCCGCCACGCGGACCTGCCGAAGAGCGCCGACGAGATGGCGCTCTCGCGCCTGGACAAGTTCCGCTACGCCAACGGCTCCACCTCGACCGCGGAACTGCGCCTCCAGATGCAGAAGACCATGCAGAACAACTGCGCGGTGTTCCGCACCGGCGAGGTGCTGGAGGAGGGCCGCCAGCTCATCCACCAGGTCTGGAACGCCGCCGCCGACGTGAAGGTCACGGACCGCTCGCTGATCTGGAACACCGACCTTCTGGAGACACTGGAGTTCGACAACCTGATCGGCCAGGCGGTCGTCACCATGGAAGGCGCGGCCAACCGTCAGGAATCCCGCGGCGCCCACGCGCGCGAGGACTTCTCCGAGCGCGACGACAAGAACTGGATGAAGCATACGCTGGCGTGGCTCGACGACACCTCCCACAAGGTGACCCTCGATTACCGCCCGGTGCACACCTACACCATGTCGAACGACATCCAGTACATCGAGCCCAAGGCTCGCGTGTACTAAGGAAGACGAAAAACGATGGCTCAGTTCACGCTTCCCAAGAACTCCCAGTACACCGAAGGCAAGGCCTGGCCGAAGCCGGAAGGTGCCTCCAATGTTCAGGCGTTCCGCATCTACCGCTGGAACCCGGATGACGGCGCCAATCCACGCATCGACACCTATTATGTCGACCGCGACGATTGCGGCCCGATGGTTCTCGATGCGCTGTTGTGGATCAAGAACAACGTCGACTCGACGCTGGTCTTCCGCCGCTCCTGCCGCGAAGGCATCTGCGGCTCCTGCGCCATGAACATCATGGGCAAGAACACGCTTGCCTGTACCCTCGGCATCGAGGATTGCGAATCCGACACCATCAAGATCTATCCGCTGCCGCACATGCCGGTGCTGAAGGATCTGGTGCCGGATCTCACGAGCTTCTTCGCCCAGCACGCGGCCATCGAGCCCTGGCTCCAGACCCAGACGGCGGAGCCCGAGACCGAGTGGCGCCAGACTCCTGAGGAGCGCTCCAAGCTCGACGGCCTCTACGAGTGCATCCTTTGCGCCTGCTGCACCACCTCATGCCCGAGCTACTGGTGGAACGGTGACCGGTTCTTAGGGCCAGCAGCCCTGCTCCAGGCCTATCGCTGGCTCATCGACTCCCGTGACGAGGCTACGGGCGAGCGCCTCGACAACCTGCACGATCCGTTCCGGCTCTATCGCTGCCACACGATCATGAACTGCGCCAACACATGCCCGAAGGGCCTGAACCCGGCCAAGGCCATCGCCGAGGTCAAGAAGATGATGATCGCGCGGGCCGTCTGACGCATCCTCGCAACACTTTGATCAAAAGGCGCCGCTGGCGCCTTTTTTTATGGTTTGCTCTTCCCTATGTCGAAGCCGGAACAATGTTGGCCTAGGTTCATATTCCTCATGATAGCCTTGAGCCCAATAATGAGCCGTCCTTAAGTAAGACGGCTCCGCACGAGAGGACCACGATGAAAGCTTCCCTCTGTCTCGCGACGGCCGTGATGTGCTCCGCTTTGGCGCTCGGCGCGTGCTCCTCGACCCGTTTGGGCGGTCCGCCGGTCCGCAGCGCGAACGCCGCTCCGCTGGTGCCTGCGGCGCCGGTCGAGGCAGTTCCGTCCGGGCCCGTCGAGGCGGCTCCCCTGCCGCCAATCGAGGGCGCACCGCTCGCCGCCGATCCCATGGCTGCGCCGGCCAATCCCGAGATCGCCGGCCTGCCGCCCGCTCCGCCTCCCCCGACCATCGGGGGACCGGCGCCTGCGCCCGCAGCGGTGCCTGCTCCCGCCAGCCGCACCGCCATGGTGGGCAACTGGAGCGCCCAGACCTCGGGCGGCAGCTGCCGCATCCAGCTCTCGAGCTCGCCGTCGCTCGACCTTTACCGCGCCTCAGCCTCCGGCTGCTCCAACCAGGACCTGTCCCGGGTCAATGCCTGGGATTACCGCGACGGCGAGGTCTACCTCTACCAGACCGGCGGTGCGGTCGCGGCGCGCCTGCGCGGCTCGTCGGCTTCGCTGAGCGGGGTCCTCGCCAAGTCCGGCGCGCCGCTGTCGCTTTCGCGCTAACACCGGGCAGCAAGGGCCTACCGGACTTAAACGAACAAACTTCTGCCGTCATGGCCGGGCTTGTTCCGGCCATCCATGTTTTAAAGGCTTGAAGACGTGGATCCCCGGGACAAGTCCGGGGATGACGGAATAGGTTGTATTTGAAGCTAACTGGCCGCAAGACATTTGCGCTCAACGCTCCGCAGGGGTATCGATCATCCCGTGAACGATCCCTCCTTCTCCTCGCCCCGCTCCATCACGGCCCGCTACAACGCCCTGGTCGCGTCCGGCGCCATCGAGCGCGACCCGGCCCAAGTGGCGCTGCTGAAAAGGCTGGAGGCGCTGGCGGAAAGCCTCGCCCATCATCGGCTCGCCCGCAAACCCAGCGCGCTCGGCTGGCTCTTCGGCAAGAAGAGCAAGGACCACGCGCCGCCCAAGGGGCTTTACGTCTGGGGCTCGGTCGGGCGCGGAAAGACCATGCTCATGGACCTGTTCTTCGAAGCGCTGCCCGTGCGGCGCAAGCGCCGGGTCCATTTTCACGCCTTCATGTCCGACGTGCACGAGCGCATCCATGCCTATCGGCAGAAGCTAAAGAGCGGCGAGGTCTCGGGCGACGATCCCATCGCGCCCGTGGCGCAGGCCCTGGCGGACGAGGCCTGGGTGCTCTGCTTCGACGAGTTCACCGTCACGGACATTGCAGATGCCATGATCCTCGGGCGCCTGTTCACGGCGCTCTTCGCCCACGGGGTCGTGGTGGTGGCGACCTCCAATGTGGAGCCGGACAGGCTCTACGAGGGCGGTCTCAATCGTGCGCTCTTCCTGCCCTTCATCGGGCTCCTGCAGGAGCGGATGGCAGTGGTGAAGCTCGAATCCCGCACGGATTTCCGGCTCGAAAAGCTTGCCGGCAGCCCGGTCTTCTACACCCCGGCCGACGAGCAGTCCCATACGGCCCTGACCCGCGCCTTCCGGAGTCTCACGGGCCGCGACCAGGGCCGGCCCGTCACCCTGACCGTGAAGGGCCATCCCGTGGAGGTGCCGCAGGCGGCCGGCGGCGTGGCGCGCTTCTCGTTCCCGGACCTGTGCGCGAAGCCTCTGGGCGCCGCCGATTACCTGGCGGTCGCCGAGGAGTTCCACACGGTCATCCTGGAGAACATCCCCCGGATGACCTTCGAGCAGCGCAACGAGGCCAAGCGCTTCATCATGCTCATCGATGCCCTCTACGATGCCCGTGTGAAGCTGCTGGCTTCGGCCGAAGCCGAGGTGCCGGAGCTCTATCATGCCGACACAGGCCGCGAGGCCTTCGAGTTCGACCGCACGGTCTCGCGCCTGATCGAGATGCGCTCCGAGGAATACCTGTCCCTGCCGCACGGCCGCTCGGATTCGGAAGCCTCCGGCAGCACCACGGGGCTTGCCGAGACATGAGGCGGCCGGCCGGCGGCTTGGGCAGGGGGGCGGAATCCGCCCCCGCCGATTCCCGGCTCCTCGCCATCGCGGCCGACCAGCTGAAAGCATTCGGCCCCAAGCACATCACCGTGGTGGGCATTGCGGACGCGGCCGGCATGACCCACGCCAATGTCTACCGCTATTTCACCAACAAGGCGGCTCTCATCGATGCGGTGGCCGGCCAATGGCTGCGGGAGATGGAGGCGACGATTGCCGACATCGCGGATTCCCCCGATCCGGCCGACGACAAGCTCGAGCGCCTGATCCAGGCCTGGGCGCGGGTTCACCGGGATCTCCTGAAAGAGGACCGCCACCTCTTCGATGTCTATTGCACGGCCACCGAGACCTCGCGTCCTCTCGTGCGCAAGCACCGGGCCCGCATGCGCCAGCTCATCGAGCGGGTGCTGGACGAAGGGATCGTGACGGGCAAGTTCGACCCCCGGGACCGGGAAAAGGCCCATGCCTTCATCAGCGATGCAGTCTATCGCTTCATCAACCCGCTGACCGTGCGCCTCGACGCCGAGGTGCCGCAGGACATCCTCGACCAGCGCCTCGCCACCATGATCCGGGTCGTCTTAAGGGCCTTGGCGAATGGCAGCGTGTAGGGTTAGTTACAAATTTCAAATTTTGTAACAGGAAAATTCCCGAGGGCCCGGCTCAATAAGCTCCTGTAACTACGAAGTATTTCCTGATTGTTGAGCTTGAGAACACTTTTCCGGGGCCTCGAAGCCTGGCCTGTTAACCTTTTGATCGCTTGATGGCTGCCCATTTCTGGTGTCATACAGCGCCACCTCGAAAAGGCTCATGCCAACACTCCAAGGCAAACCCAAGGACATACTATGGCCCGGAAAAAGATCGCGCTCATCGGTGCAGGCCAGATCGGCGGAACGCTCGCCCATCTCGTCGGCTTGAAGGAACTCGGCGACGTCGTGCTCTTCGACATCGCGGAAGGCATTCCCCAGGGCAAAGGTCTGGACATCGCGGAATCCGCGCCGGTCGACGGGTTTGACGCCAAGTACAAGGGCGCGAACGACTATGCCGACATCGCAGGCGCCGACGTGATCATCGTCACCGCCGGCGTGCCGCGCAAGCCGGGCATGAGCCGCGATGACCTCATCGGCATCAACCTGAAGGTCATGGAAGCGGTCGGCGGCGGCATCAAACAATATGCCCCGAACGCCTTCGTCATCTGCATCACCAACCCGCTCGACGCCATGGTGTGGGCGCTCCAGAAGTTCTCCGGCCTGAAGCCCGAAAAGATCGTCGGCATGGCCGGCGTGCTGGACTCGGCCCGCTTCCGCCACTTCCTCGCCGAGGAGTTCAACGTGTCGGTCGAGGACGTGACCGCCTTCGTGCTCGGCGGCCACGGCGACGACATGGTGCCGCTGGTGCGCTACTCCACCGTCGCCGGCATCCCGCTGCCCGACCTCGTGAAGATGGGCTGGACCAGCCAGGAGAAGCTCGACGCTATGGTCGAGCGCACCCGCAAGGGCGGCGGCGAGATCGTCAACCTGCTCAAGACCGGCTCCGCCTTCTACGCGCCGGCCGCTTCCGCCATCGCCATGGCCGAGAGCTACCTCAAGGACAAGAAGCGCGTCCTGCCCTGCGCGGCCTATCTCAATGGCCAGTACGGCGTGAAGGACATGTTCGTGGGCGTTCCGATCGTGATCGGCGAGAACGGCGTCGAGCGCATCGTCGAGGTCGAGTTCTCCGGTGAGGAGAAGGCCATGTTCGAGAAGTCGGTGGCGTCCGTGCAAGGCCTCGTCGATGCCTGCAAGCAGATCAACCCGGCCCTCGCTTAATTATTGCACGTCATGGCCGGCTCTGTGCCGGCCATCCACGTCTTCAACCGCTGCTGCGGAGAGAAACGAATGAACATCCATGAATATCAAGGCAAAGCGGTCCTGAAGGAGTTCGGCCTGCCGGTCTCCAACGGCCGGGCCATCTTCTCCGCCGACGAGGCTGAGGCTGCTGCCAAGGAACTCGGCGGTCCGCTCTGGGTCGTGAAGTCCCAGATCCATGCAGGCGGCCGCGGCAAGGGCAAGTTCAAGGAAGCGGAAGCCGGCGAGAAGGGCGGCGTGCGCCTTGCCAAGTCCGTAGACGAGGTGAAGCAGTTCGCCCAGCAGATGCTAGGCCGAACGCTGGTCACGATCCAGACCGGCGAGGCCGGCAAGCAGGTCAACCGCCTGTATATCGAGGATGGCTCCGACATCGAGAAGGAGTTCTACCTCTCCATGCTCGTCGACCGCGAGACCGGCCGCGTGGCCTTCGTCGTCTCGACGGAAGGCGGCATGGATATCGAGCAGGTCGCCCACGACACCCCCGAGAAGATCCTGACCTTCTCGGTCGATCCCGCGACCGGCGTGATGCCGCATCACGGCCGCACCGTCGCCAAGGCGCTCGGCCTGACCGGTTCGCTCGCCAAGGAAGCCGAGGACGTGGTTGCAAAGCTCTATAAAGCCTTCATTGCGAAGGACATGGAGATGCTGGAGATCAACCCGCTCATCGTCACCAAGGACGGGCACCTCAAGTGCCTCGACGCCAAGATCTCCTTCGACGGCAACGCCCTCTACCGCCACCCTGACGTGGTCGCGCTGCGCGACATCACGGAAGAGGACGAGAAGGAAATCGAGGCCTCCAAGTACGACCTCGCCTATATCGCGCTGGACGGCACCATCGGCTGCATGGTCAACGGCGCTGGCCTCGCCATGGCGACGCTGGACATCATCAAGCTCTACGGCGAAGAGCCGGCGAACTTCCTCGATGTCGGCGGCGGCGCCTCCGAGGAAAAGGTGACGGCGGCGTTCAAGATCATCACGGCCGACCCGAACGTGAAGGGCATCCTGGTCAACATCTTCGGCGGCATCATGAAGTGCGACGTCATCGCCCGCGGCGTGATCGCGGCGGTGAAGACGGTCGGCCTGCAGGTTCCGCTGGTGGTGCGTCTCGAAGGCACCAACGTGGAAGAGGGCAAGCAGATCATCCGCGAGTCCGGCCTCAACGTGATTCCGGCGGACGACCTCGACGACGCCGCCCAGAAGATCGTGAACGCCGTGCGCGGCGGAAAGTAAGGTTTCGACCCGATGTCCATCCTCATCACCAAAGACACCAAGGTCATCTGCCAGGGCTTCACCGGCAAGAACGGGACCTTCCATTCCGAGCAGGCCATCGCCTACGGCACCAAGATGGTCGGCGGCACCTCGCCGGGCAAAGGCGGCTCCACGCATCTCGGCCTGCCCGTGTTCGACACGGTCATGGAAGCGCGCGAGAAGACCGGCGCCGATGCCTCGGTGGTCTACGTTCCGCCTCCGGGCGCGGCGGACGCCATCTGCGAGGCCATCCAGGCCGAGATCCCGCTCATCGTCTGCATCACGGAAGGCATTCCGGTGCAGGACATGGTGCGCGTGAAGCGCTCGCTCCAGGGCTCCAAGTCGCGCCTCATCGGCCCGAACTGCCCCGGCATCGTCACGGCGGGCGAGTCGAAGATCGGCATCATGCCGGCCAACATCTTCAAGCCCGGCTCGGTCGGCATCGTGTCGCGCTCCGGCACGCTCACCTACGAGGCCGTGTTCCAGACCACCAACGAGGGCCTCGGCCAGACAACGGCTGTGGGCATCGGCGGCGACCCGGTGAAGGGCACCGAGTTCATCGAGATGCTCGACATGTTCCTGTCCGACCCCAAGACCGAGTCGATCGTCATGATCGGCGAGATCGGCGGTTCGGCCGAGGAAGAGGCCGCCGAGTTCATCGCCCGCGAAGCCAAGAAGGGCCGCAAGAAGCCGATGGTGGGCTTCATTGCCGGCCGCACGGCGCCTCCCGGACGCCGCATGGGCCATGCCGGCGCCATCATCTCCGGCGGCAAGGGCGGTGCCGAGGACAAGATCGCCGCCATGGAGGCCGCGGGCATCCGCGTGTCGCCGTCGCCGGCCCGCCTCGGCAAGACCCTCGTTGAGGTTCTCAAGGGCCAATAACCGATAAAGGCCGCCTCGAACCCGGGGCGGCCCACAATCATTTTCACATCGAGTATTGTCATGGCACGCCAAGACGCCAACGAAAAGCTTCTCAACACCGCCTTCCTCTATGGGGCGAACGCCTCTTATATCGAGGACCTTCACGCCCGCTACGAGCAGGATCCGTCCTCGGTCGACGCCGAGTGGCAGGCCTTCTTCGGCGCCCTGAAGGACGACAAGCAGGCTGTCGAGAAAGCCGCCAAGGGCCCATCCTGGGAGAAGGCGAACTGGCCGATCCACGCCAATGGCGAGCTCGTCTCCGCGCTCGACGGCAACTGGGCGCAGGTCGAGAAGGCGGTCGGCGACAAGATCAAGGCGAAGGCGCAAGCCAAGGGCGCCGAGATCAGCCAGGCCGATGTGCAGCAGGCCACCCGCGATTCCGTGCGCGCCATCATGCTGATCCGCGCCTATCGCGTGCGCGGCCACCTGCATGCCAAACTCGATCCGCTCGAGATCAACCCGCGTCCGAACGATCAGGAACTGCACCCGTCCCATTACGGCTTCACGGAAGCCGACTGGGACCGCAAGATCTTCCTCGACAACGTGCTCGGCCTCGAGTTCGGCACGATCCGCGAGATCGTCGCGATCCTCGACCGCACCTACTGCCAGACGCTAGGCGTCGAGTTCATGCACATCTCCGATCCGGTCGAGAAGGCCTGGATCCAGGAGCGCATCGAGGGTCCCGACAAGGAGATCAGCTTCACCAAGGAAGGCAAGCGCGCCATCCTCAACAAGCTTGTCGAGGCTGAAGGCTTCGAGAAGTTCCTGGATGTCCGATACACCGGCACCAAGCGCTTCGGTCTCGATGGCGGCGAGTCGCTGATCCCGGCCCTGGAGCAGATCATCAAGCGCGGCGGCAATCTCGGCGTGAAGGAGATCGTGCTCGGCATGGCCCATCGCGGCCGCCTCAACGTGCTCACCCAGGTGATGGGCAAGCCGCACCGGGCGCTGTTCCACGAGTTCAAGGGCGGCTCCTTCGCGCCCGACGACGTGGAAGGCTCGGGCGACGTGAAGTACCATCTCGGCGCCTCGTCGGACCGCACCTTCGACGGCAACAACGTCCACCTGTCGCTCACCGCCAACCCGTCGCACCTGGAGATCGTCAATCCCGTGGTGCTCGGCAAGGTGCGCGCCAAGCAGGACCAGCACGGCTGCACGCCCGACAACCGTACGGCCGTCATGCCGCTCCTCATCCACGGCGACGCGGCCTTCGCCGGCCAGGGCGTTGTGGCGGAGTGCTTCGGGCTGTCGGGCCTGCGAGGTCACCGCACCGGGGGCTGGATCTCGTTCATCATCAACAACCAGATCGGCTTCACCACCGATCCGCGCTTCTCGCGCTCCTCGCCCTATCCGTCGGATGTGGCGAAGATGGTCGAGGCGCCGATCTTCCACGTGAACGGCGACGATCCGGAGGCGGTGGTCTTCGCTGCGAAAGTGGCGGCCGAATACCGGCAGAAGTTCCAGAAGCCTGTCGTTATCGACATGTTCTGCTACCGCCGCTTCGGCCACAACGAGGGCGACGAGCCGGCGTTCACCCAGCCGCTCATGTACCGCAAGATCCGGTCGCACACGTCGATCACCGAACTCTACTCCAAGAAGCTTATCGCCGAGGGCGTCGTCACCGAGGCCGAAGTCGAGGAGATGAAGTCGACCTGGCGCTCGAAGCTCGATGCCGAGTTCGACATCGCGTCGAACTACAAGCCCAACAAGGCCGACTGGCTCGATGGACGCTGGTCGGGCCTCAAGGCCGTGCGCGAGGACCAGGACGATCCGCGGCGCGGGCAGACCGGCGTGTCGGTCGAGACCCTGCAGCAGATCGGCAAGGCGCTCACCACCATTCCGGACGGCTTCCACCTTCACCGCACGATCCAGCGCTTCCTCGACAACCGCAAGAAGATGCTGGAGACCGGCGAGGGCTTCGACTGGGCCATGGCCGAGGCTCTGGCCTTCGGCTCGCTCCTGTTGGAGGGTCATCGCGTGCGCCTCTCCGGCCAGGATGTGGAGCGCGGCACCTTCTCGCAGCGCCACTCGGTTCTCACCGACCAGGAGAACGAGGAGCGCTACACCAACCTCAACCACATCAGCGAAACCCAAGCCCGTTACGAGGTCATCAACTCGATGCTCTCGGAGGAGGCGGTGCTCGGCTTCGAATACGGCTACACGCTGTCCGAGCCGAATGCCCTGACCCTGTGGGAAGCCCAGTTCGGCGACTTCGCCAACGGGGCCCAGGTTGTGTTCGACCAGTTCGTGTCGTCGGGCGAGCGCAAGTGGCTGCGCATGTCGGGCCTCGTCTGCCTGCTGCCGCACGGCTATGAGGGCCAGGGTCCCGAGCATTCCTCCGCCCGCCTGGAGCGCTTCCTCCAGATGTGCGCCGAGGACAACATGCAGGTGGGCTACTGCTCCACGCCGGCGAACTACTTCCACATCCTGCGCCGGCAGCTCAAGCGCGACTTCCGCAAGCCGCTGGTGCTGATGACCCCGAAGAGCCTGCTGCGCCACAAGCGCTGCACGTCCTCGCTCGCGGACATCTCGGAGGGCACGTACTTCCACCGCGTCCTGCAGGACGACGCCCAGACCGGCCGCGACGTCACCAAGCTGGTGAAGGACGACAAGATCCGGCGCGTGGTGATCTGCACGGGCAAGGTCTATTACGACCTGCTGGAGGAGCGTGAGAAGCGGGGCATCGACGATGTCTACCTGCTGCGCGTCGAGCAGCTTTATCCGTTCCCGGCGAAGTCGCTGGCGGCCGAGATCGCCCGCTTCAAGAAGGCCGACGTGGTGTGGTGCCAGGAAGAGCCCAAGAACATGGGCTCCTGGATGTTCGTCGAGCCCTATCTCGAATGGGTGCTCAAGACGGCCGGCTCCAAGGTGGATCGTCCCCGCTATGTGGGCCGCCCCGCTTCCGCTGCCACCGCCACCGGCCTCATGTCCAAGCATCAGGCCCAGCTGCAGGCCTTCCTCGACGAGGCTTTCGCGGCGTAAAACCCGCGGGAGCACTCATCCGATTCCGAGGGGCCGGGAAACCGGTTCCGCAAAGACCAAAAGACGACCATGGCAACCGAAATCCGCGTACCCACCCTTGGCGAATCCGTATCAGAGGCCACCATTGGCCGCTGGTTCAAGAAGCCCGGCGATCCCGTGAAGGCCGACGAGCCCGTGCTCGAGCTCGAGACCGACAAGGTCACCCTCGAGGTCAATGCGCCTACGAGCGGCACGCTGGGCGATATCATCGCCAAGGACGGCGAGACGGTGAGCCCCGGCGCGGTGCTCGGCTCCATCGTCGACGGCGGCGCGGCGGCGGCTCCCGCAGCCGCCCCGAAGGCTGAAGCGCCGAAGGCCGCTCCGGCTCCCGCGGCTGCGCCTGCTCCGGCAGCCGCTGCTCCCGGCGCCGCCAAGGATCACGGCCCGGCCGTTGCCCGTTTGGCCGCCGAGAGCGGCGTGAGCCCGGCGGGTGTGGGCGGCACCGGCAAGGACGGCCGCGTGACCAAGGGCGACATGCTGGCCGCCATCGCAACCGGCGGCGCCCAGGCTGCCGCGCCGGCTGCTCCCGTTCAGGTGCGCGCGCCTTCCGCCCCGAGCGATGCGGAGCGCGAAGAGCGCGTGAAGATGACGAAGCTGCGCCAGACCATCGCGCGCCGCCTCAAGGACGCCCAGAACACCGCCGCCATGCTCACCACGTTCAACGACGTGGATATGAGCGCGGTGATGAACATGCGCAGCCAGTACAAGGACGTGTTCGAGAAGAAGCACGGCACCAAGCTCGGCTTCATGGGCTTCTTCACCAAGGCGGTGATCCAGGCGCTCAAGGACGTGCCGGCGGTGAACGCCGAGATCGACGGCCAGGACCTCGTCTACAAGAACTACTACCACATCGGCATCGCGGTCGGCACCGAGAAGGGCCTCGTGGTGCCTGTCGTGCGCGACGCGGACGACCTGTCGGTCGCCGGCATCGAGAAGAAGATTGCCGAATTCGGCAAGCGGGCGCGAGACGGCAAGCTCTCCATCGACGAGATGCAGGGCGGCACCTTCACCATCACCAATGGCGGCATCTACGGCTCGCTCATGTCGACGCCGATCCTCAACGCGCCGCAATCGGGCATTCTCGGCATGCACCGCATCGAGGACCGCCCAGTGGTGCAGGGCGGCCAGGTGGTGGTGCGCCCGATGATGTATCTCGCGCTCTCCTACGACCACCGCATCGTCGACGGCAAGGAAGCCGTGACCTTCCTCGTGCGGGTCAAGGAAGCCCTGGAGGATCCGGCACGCCTCGTGCTCGATCTGTAATCGAAACACTTCGTCATGCCCGGCCTCGTGCCGGGCATCCACGTTTTTCTACGCCGGGTGGCCATCCAAGACGTGGATGGCCGGGACAAGCCCGGCCATGACGTCCAAGGGGGCGAATTCATGTCCTACGATCTCATCGTCATCGGCACCGGCCCCGGCGGGTATGTGTGCGCCATCCGGGCAGCCCAACTCGGCCTCAAGGCCGCCGTGGTCGAAAAGCGCAAGACCCATGGCGGCACCTGCCTCAATGTGGGCTGCATCCCGTCCAAGGCCCTGCTGCATGCCTCGCACATGTTCCAGGACGCGCAGCACTTCGCCGACATGGGCATCGGCGTCTCCGCGCCGACACTGGATCTCAAGAAGATGCTGGAGTTCAAGCAGGAAGGCGTCGACGGCAACACCAAGGGCGTCGAGTTCCTGCTCAAGAAGAACAAGATCGATGCCTTCATCGGGACCGCGCGCATCGCCGCTCCCGGTCAGGTCGAGGTGACGGCCGAGGACGGCTCGAACCAGGTGCTCGAGACGAAGAACATCGTCATCGCCACCGGCTCCGACGTGACCCGCCTGCCGGGCATCGAGATCGATGAGACGGTGGTGGTCTCCTCCACCGGAGCGCTCGACCTTGAGACCGTGCCGAAGCGCCTCGTGGTGATCGGCGCCGGCGTGATCGGCCTGGAGCTCGGCTCCGTGTGGCGCCGTCTGGGCTCCGAGGTGACGGTGGTGGAATATCTCGACCGCATCCTGCCCGGCATGGACGGAGAGGTGGCCAAGAACTTCCAGCGCATTCTCGGCAAGCAGGGATTCCAGTTCAAGCTCGGCGCCAAGGTGACCAAGGTCGAGCGGACCGGCAACGGCGCGACGCTCACCGTCGAGCCCGCCGCCGGCGGCAACCCGGAGACCCTTGAGGCCGACGTGGTGCTCGTGGCGGTGGGCCGCGTGCCCTACACGCAGGGCCTTGGCCTCGACAAAGTGGGCGTCCAGCTCGACAACCGCGGCCGCATCCAGACGGATGCGCATTTCTCCACCAACGTCACCGGCATCTACGCCATCGGCGACGTGATCGCCGGCCCCATGCTCGCCCACAAGGCCGAGGACGAGGGTGTGGCGGTTGCCGAGATCCTAGCCGGCAAGGCGGGCCACGTGAACTACGACGTGATCCCGAGCGTGGTCTATACGTTCCCGGAGGTCGCCTCCGTGGGCAAGACCGAGGAGGAACTGAAGGCCGCAGGCATCGCGTACAATGCGGGAAAATTCCCCTTCACGGCCAATGGCCGCGCCAAGGTGAACAAGACCACGGATGGCTTCGTGAAGATCCTGGCCGATGCCTCAACCGACAAGGTGCTCGGCGTGCACATCGTGGGCGCGGAAGCCGGCAACCTGATCCACGAGGCGGCCATCGCCATGGAGTTCGGCGCTTCTTCCGAAGACATGGCCCGCACCTGCCACGCGCACCCGACGCTTGCGGAGGCTGTGAAGGAAGCGGCCCTCGCGGTGGAGAAGCGCGCCATTCACATGTAAGATGGTGAGATGGCAAAGCTCCACTTCATCTATTCGGTGATGAATGCAGGCAAGACGACCCATCTCCTGCAGGTTCGCTACAATTACATCGAGAACGGCGGCAACGTGCTGCTGTTCACGAGCCTGATCGACGACCGCTTCGGCGTCGGCAAGGTGAAGTCGCGCATCGGCCTCGAGGCCGATGCGATCCCCTTGCGGAAGAGCGACGACATCGCCGCCATCGTGGCGGGCGAGCATGCGGCAAAGCCCGTAACCGTCGTGCTGATCGACGAGGTCCAGTTCATGACCGCCGAGCAGGTCCGCCAGCTCGCCTGGATCGTCGACGAGCTGAAGATCCCGGTCATGGCCTACGGGCTCAAGAACAACGTCTACGGCACGCTGTTCAGCGACGCGATCATCGCCATGATGGCGCTGGCCGAGGATTTCCAGGAGATCAAGCAGCTCTGCCATTGCGGCCGCAAGGCCACGATGATCCTGAAATACGACCGCAACGGCGAAGCCGTGCGCTCCGGTGAGGTCATCGAGATCGGCGGCGAGGGCCGCTACGTGTCCGTCTGCCGCCCGCACTGGACGGCCGGAGACATCGGCCCGGCTGCGCGGCAGCTGCTGGCCGAGGCCGTTGTCGCTGCGGAATAGGCGCTGACGGTGCCGTGTCATCCCCAGCGCACGAAGTGCGGGAAGGGGATCCATAGCGCCGAGCGTATAGGTGGATTCCCTTCCCCTCCGCTTTAGCTCCGGCTGGGAATAACACCCTCCTTGCCCTGACACCCTCTGCGTCACCCCGGGACTTGGTCTGGGGATCCACGTCTTCCTGGGTTCCGTTTTACAGCCCTCATCCTGAGGAGCAGCCGTGAGGCTGCGTCTCGAAGGAGGATCCAGTGCTCTCTGGAAGCTCCTTCGAGAC
>NZ_JAFBID010000111.1 GCF_016811235.1 Microvirga arabica | reverse complement strand
TGAACACTGCTGCCTCCGCTACTGTGACCGCAGTCTCAGTAGCTGAAACTCTGAAACGAAAAGTTTGCGACGGAGCCAGCACGAGCAGAGGCAAGGAAGAAGACTTCCTGTGTGGTGGGGGTGAGATGGGCGAACTCATCCGCACCCACGACTGGGCATCCACACCCCTCGGACCACCGGCCTCATGGCCGCAGACCCTCAAGACCAGCGTGCGCCTGATGCTCGGCACCCGTCATCCGGTCTTCATCTGGTGGGGGGACGATCTCATCCAGTTCTACAATGACGCCTACCGCCAGACCATGGGGCCGGAGCGCCACCCCGGCGCCCTTAGCCAGGGTGGGCGGGAGTGCTGGGCCGAAATCTGGCACATCGTCGGCCCGCAGATCGAGTACGTCATGGCTGGCAAGGGAGCGACCTGGCAGGGGGAGCAGCTCGTACCGGTGACCCGCCATGGCCGGCGGGAGGAGATGTGGTGGACCTACGGTTACAGCCCCATCGACGACGGCTCACGTCCGAGCGGGGTCGGCGGGGTTCTGGTGCTGTGCAATGACGTGACCCACCAGCGAACGGACGCCCGGCTCGCCGAAACCCAGCGTCGCCTGAACGCGGTACTGAACAATGCCTCGGTGTCGATCTTCCTCATGGATGACAGGCAACAGTGCGTCTACATGAACGCCGCGGCCGAGAAGATGACCGGGTACACCCTTGAGGAGGTGCAAGGCCGTCCCTTGCACGACGTGATCCATCACACCCGGCCGGACGGGAGCCATTTTCCCCTTGAGGAGTGCGCCATCGACCGCGCCTTTCCCGAGGACAACCAGATGCAGGGCGAGGAGGTGTTCGTCCACAAGGATGGCAGCTTCTATCCTGTGGTGTTTACGGCCAGCCCCATCCGGGATGCTGACGCCAACACGATCGGCACGATCATCGAAGTGCGGGAGATCAGCGCCGAGAAGAAAGCGCAGGAGCATCAGCGCATCCTCATCAACGAGCTCAACCACCGGGTCAAGAACACGCTCGCGACCGTGCAGTCGCTAGCCGCCCAGAGCTTCCGCGGGATCAGCACGGAGGATCAGCCCAGCATCAAGGCTTTCGAGGAGCGCCTGTTTGCTCTGGCGCGTGCCCATGATGTCCTGACCAGAGAGAACTGGGAAAAGGCGGAACTGGGCGAGATCCTTGAAGAGGTTCTCGAACCCTATCGGAGGCTGGGCTCTCGCATCGAGATCAATGGATCAGCCATTGCCCTGCCGCCGGGCACAGCCCTAGCGCTGGCCATGGCCGTTCATGAGCTTGCAACCAACGCCGGGAAGTACGGGGCCCTCTCGACTCCTGAAGGTCGGGTTGCAATCACCTGGAGGGTCACTCCAGGCGATCCTCCGCATCTGGCGCTGCGCTGGCAGGAGCGGGATGGGCCCTTGGTGACGCCCCCGACCCGCAGGGGATTTGGAACTCGGCTGATCGAGAGGATGCTGGCTAACGAACTGTCCGGTGAGGTCGATCTGGCCTTCGAGCCCACGGGCGTGGTCTGTTCCGTCAGGGCGCCACTGGCGGGAGCAACCTTCATCCAGCCGAAAAGGGCGGGCAAGGCTCGCCTCATGACATGCGGTTGCCAAACCACCTACTGCGTCTGTTAAGGTAGGTGGGCTGCTGATCTGGCGGCCCGTGTGGCTTTGACCGCTACGGGCAACAATCGATTGCGCGAAATTGTCATAGAGACCAGTGGCGGCTGCCGTGGAACTCATCCTATGGCAGTCTCATTCAAGATCTTATGCATTGGAATGGAAGCCGTCATTCACAGGCAATAGTAGCTAGAAGGAGCGAGCGCCGCGCGCATCATCGGCGGCCGACGTCACTCATGGCCCAAATTCTGCTTGGGACCGGATCTCCAGGCCTGAGTTGTACCGTTCGCGATATCTCGGCGGGTGGGGCTGGATTAGCATTCGCAGAACCGACCGAGCTGCCGGCAGGGTTTGTCCTGGCCATTCCCAATCTGGACCTTATGGTTGCGGCTCACCTCAGATGGAGCCACGGGGAGCGGCACGGTGTAGCATTCGTGTGGCCGCAGCATCAGTAATCCGCAAGCAGGCACTTACCAAGGAGACCCCATGGCGAGAAAACCGCAAGACGAGGAAGAGCACACCGAGGTCAGCACGCCTCAACTCGACCGGCTCGAGAAGCTTGCCAACACGGCAGCGACAGCCGCTCAGGCGAGGCACTGGCGAGCCCGCCAGAATGGCCTACGCGAGCAGGAAGAGGCCTCGGAAGTGCGGTCTCTGAATCATGATGCAGAGGCCCGAGCGCAGGCCGAAGCGGCGATGCAGCGGATGATGGCGAACCCCAAGGGCAAACGTCGCTAGGTGAGCGCCTAGAGCGCCATTAACTGATCGTTCAACCCTCACCGGCAATGGTCCGGCCCCTCGCCTCTGTAGGGGTAGCACAGCGTAACAAAGGAGTTCCACAATGGCAGAAGCCACCAAAACCAAGAAGCCGAATGCGGCGCTGGCGAAGCCGCTGCAGCCCTCGAATGAGTTGGCAGCCGTTGTCGGCTCGTCTCCCCTGCCCCGCACAGAAGTGGTGAGCAAGGTGTGGGAGTACATCAAGGCCAACAACCTCCAGAACCCCGAGAACAAGCGCGAGATCCTGGCCGATGACAAGCTCCGGCCGGTCTTTGGTGGCAAGGACAAGGTCAGCATGTTCGAGATGAACAAGCACTTCGCCCAGCACCTCGCCTGAGATTCCGTTGTACGGGTAGGCTGACCTGCACGAATTGTTAAGCTTGGCTGTTTGATGATGCGGGCAACGAGCGCGTTGCGTATCAGCCCGTACAATCTCCATAGCCCCCAATGCTTGGAGCTGGCCCTAGTGGAGAGCCCTTACCCTCTCCGCTGGGGCCTTTTTTGTGACGAAGTCGCTCCTAGCGATGCAGGACCATCTGGCATTTTAGATGATTCTGAAGTTGTCATATGTGAGCCATAGCCATGGTTCGATCTTGGCAAAATTCACCGCCGCACCCGACCCATTCCCGTCGGCATCATACAACAGTGCGCCCGATGCAAAGTCGTAAAGGACGCGCACCTCGGCACCGATCGCTTTATCACCCCACTGGAACGTGCTCCAATCGAGTGCTCCGCGGTCGCCGACACTCTTGAAGATGGTGAAGCGCTTGGGTTGAGCTATGACGGAATTTAGGTGACGCGGCCGATCAGGCGGCGCTGTTTGTCGGCATCGGGATGACCTCGCTGCCATCCTTGAACCTGACACCGGCAATCACCTTGGGCAACTGGTTTTCGCCCATCAGCCGACGCCAGCTTTTCGCAGCCGCCATGATGAGCTTGAACACCATCAGCCGCGCTGTGGTTGGGGACAGCGAGCCCTTGGTGCGCACGGTCCGGTGCCGCACCGTGGCGAACACACTCTTGATCGGGTTTGTTGTTCGCAGATGGATCCAGTGCTCGGCCGGCCAGTCAAAGAAGGCCAGCGCCCGCTGATCCTTGCGCACGCACTCCACCGCCTTGGGATAACGCGCCTGGTAGGCCTCGGTGAACAGGTCGATGGCCACCTCGGCCTGAGCGCGTGTCGGGGCGAGATAGATCTCCCGCAGGGCTGCCTTCATGCCGGGCTGCACGGATTTCGGCACCTTGTTGAGCACGTTGGCGGTTTTGTGCAGCCAGCATCTCTGGTGATGCGTACCGGGGAAGAGTTCGTCGAGCGCCTTCCAGAAGCCGAGTGCCCCATCCCCAACGGCGATCCGGGCGCAATGGACAGGCCCCTTCGCTTGATCTCGACCAGCAGTTCTCTCCAGCTCTGGGCGCTCTCGCGCACGCCGGCCTGGAAGCCCACCAGCTCCTTCTTGCCTTCCGGCGTGGCGCCGATCAGCACCAGGATGCATTCGGCCTGATCCTCCATGCGGGCTTGGAGGTAGACGCCGTCAGCCCAGACGTAGACGTAATGCCGGGCCGAGAGATCCCGGGCCTGCCAACGCTCGTACTCGGCCTGCCATTCGCCGGTGAGCCGGGAGATCACCGAGGGCGAGAGGTTGGGCGCGTCCTTGCCGATCAGGGCTGAGAGTGCCTCCTGGAAGTCGCCGGTGGAGAGCCCGCGCAGGTACAGGATCGGCAGCAGCGCATCCAGGCTCTTTGTCCGCCGGGCCCATTTCGGCAGGATGGCGGAGGTAAAGCGGATCCGGTCCTCGCCTGTGGCGCCGCGGTCGCGGATCTTGACCCGGCTGACGGCCACCGGGCCGATGCCGGTCTGGAGCGTGCGCTCGGGCCCATGTCCGTGCCGGACCAGGCGCTCACGTCCATCCGGCAGCTTCAGGTCGCGCATGCTGGAAAGATAAGCCTCGGCTTCGATCTCGATGGCCTGGGCCAGAAGCTTGCGGGCGCCGGCGCGCAGAATATCCGTCAGGGGATCGTTGATCTCGTCAGGCTGACGCAGGCGCAAAACATTGGTAGTGTCGTTCATGGCATATCGCTCTTCTTCAAGAGGTTCTGGCAGGCTCGTCACCCGCCTCGATACGCCGCCCTTCTCAAACCGGCATCACCCACTTTCCGCTATAGCTCGCTTGGGTTTGGTGCCGATCACTCTATAGAAGCGACTATCGCTTCCGCCCAAACAACGCGCCTATCAGACCGCGTGGCGTAGAGGCGGGCTGAGGCTCGACACCAACCTGAGTCGGTTCAAAGCTTATTGCCGGTTCTGGTGCTTGTACGATCTCGGGGTCCGAGTGAACCTCTAGTTCACCCTGATGCTGCTCGTCTGCTTGCGGCTCGGCCTCTGTCAATGGCTTCAGTGACATTGCATCGGATGCGGGCTCTCTCTCCAACTCCTGTGCTGCCGCAGACAGCACCTGAATCCGACCCGGAAAGTCATTCGGGGGCTCGTAGCTAACGTAATCATGGAAACCGGGCCTGATGCGGTGCTCACGGTCGAGGATAACCTCATCCTTAACTTCCACCGCGAAGAACCTTCCTTCTGCGGTGGTCACATCCACCCGGCTCACCACCCCCTCGAAGAAGCTCCTCATTGAACCCGGAGGATGGAAATGGACGCGAACCTCATCTCCAACCGCAATTTGCCGAGCAGTTGCGTCAGCCATTCACAGAGGCTCCACCTCGTTGCGGCAGGTGCTGCGAAGCCCACATGGCTGCCTGTGTGCGATTGGCGGCCCCGATCTTCCGTAGGATAGCTTTGACATGCACCTTGACGGTAGCCTCGGTGACATCGAAGTGGCGAGCAATAACCTTGTTGGGCGACCCTTCCTTGAGACAGCCAAGGATTTGTGCCTCTCGCGTTGAAAGCTTGTAAGCTTTAAGATCGGGCTGCCTCGGCTCTGCCGATTTGTCTTGAAGCAGTGGATCACGCCTCTCAGCGACCCCATCCATGATCGAGCGCAGCACTTCAGAGGGCAGGACACTCTCGCCGAGCATGACCAGTTCCAACGACTTGATTAAAACCGCAGGGCTACTGTCAACCAAGCAGAAGCCATTTACGCCTGCCCCATGTGCCGTCTGCACGAAGCTGCGGTCGAACTGGTCGGCCAGAGCCACGATCCGGGTCTCTGGCGACCGCTCTCTCGCCTGCCTCGCCACCTCAAGAACACGACCCGTGTTCTGGCTGGCATCAATGATGACCAAGGCTGTATTAGCGGCACAATAATGGAGCCGCTTTGGACCTTTGGCAGACGTTGCCTCGGAAATCGCGAACGGTGTGTTCCGCAGGATGTGCTGAAGTCCTGACCGGAGAAGGAGACTATCACAGAGCAGAGCTACTGGGATGGTGGGAGCAAAACTGCTGTGGGCGTAGTCGGTGCGGTTTTGGTCATTCTGAACAAGAGTGAGCGTCTGCGCAGTCATTCGTGCCCTCTGTTTAGCCATTGGAGTTAATCAAGAGTAAACAATAAGCAGAAACTTTGTCTGTCTGAATCCCGACAATGTCTGCCTCACAGGAAGCTCTACTTTGGGCCTCCGATCCCTTTTCCGTTACTCATCTTCACTAAGTTCCTATGGTCGAACGGGAGGCGAGCCGGACCTAATACACTCCAATAGGAGCAAAAAAGAAGCGCCCAGTGGCACTTCGAGGTCCCGGCCCGTAGGGGCAGATGAGCCGGTGCAACTGAGAAGACGCTCAGCCTGCCGCCTGCAAGTTGTCCGAGATAGCTGACGACAGGTGCTTCTGGAGTTCGGCGATCAAGGCCAAGTAGGGCTGACGCCGCTCGCGATGCCTGCGCTTCAGACTGTCTATAATTTACTTCTTCAGCATCGGGTCAGTTCGGCTTTTCTCCAGCCGCTGCATCTCGTGCTGATGCTCAAAGTCAAGGTTGGATAAGGTGCGTGACGTGCTCTGCAATAAGGCATTCAAGTCAAAGGTTTGCCCCCCGCCAACAATCAGGCGGTTCAGCGCGGACGAGACATGCTGATGGTTCTGCATTGCAGCCCCCAATTTGGTCGTGTTGAGCCGCACCTCTGTTAGGTGCTTAAGCTCAGCACGTGCCACTTTTCAAGAAGCGGCTCATCCCTAAACCATTGGGCTTCAGCACATCCCGGTTATGCTACGGCTACCAGCCATTAAACTTGAGAATTCAGGCGACTGTCAGCCGTCATGGTCCAGATGTTTTCTGGAGGCGGGTTGGGGAATACTGAAAGAGGTATCTTGTGTCTGTATGAAAGCCGACAAATATGATAACTCTTTCGTATATATCAGATTGTCGCGACAGAATTGTCTACTTGCTCCAACTTTGCGGGGTTCTGTCGCAAACTCGAAGTATAGGCGATTATCAGCCCTATTCCCGGTCACAACGGCGGCGTTAAGCCGTTGATTTTGCAGAAGCCGGTCATCGCGAGCTTGCCAGTATCTTCAAGTAAAAAGCGAATTTGCGACAGAACCCTCCAACGACCTCAGCCACGAGCTCGCTAGCTTCCTCCAGGGTGTGAAGGCTGCGTAGGTTTGAGGGTGGTAAACTAAGGGTAGGTCGAGCTTGCCCCACGCTTGCTCAGCCATCCTACAGGCCAAACTCAGGGAAGGGTCGCTCGAAACAGCGGCCCTTTCTCTTTCTGCAATCCTCAGATCAGAGAGTGAGCTCGGAGATGGTGGTGGTGTCGCGGGAGTAGGTCACGGGGAGGGGTGAAGAGAGGGTTGAAGGAACCAAACAAACAAGGAAACGCCCTCGCGCTCAACTTAGGCGCGTGCCCATTCGGTTCTGTTGTAGCTTTCAACAAATACACCTGCGACCTGCCCGGTACCGTCTTCAATCGGTCGGTAGACAAAATCGGTCATGTGCTCCTCCATTGGAGCACCCTTCCTTGGCTGAAACAGGATTGGCATCATGAAACCGATCAAGGGCTTCTTGGTTTGGTAGACCTGATCCATTAGTTCGAAATAGCCCTGACCTCTCACCTCAGGAAAAGCCTCTCGACTCGGTAGACCGAGAAATCCCCCTCGGCCGGCCGCTCTGACAAATCCTTCATTCGCGGCATCAATGATGAGGTCAGGGCCTCGTAAGACAACCCTGCAGGTTTGGGAGCTGGGCAATCCCAAACCGCTGACGCTCGGGGAGTTCATGAAGAATTCCAGGGAGTCGCCGATGTCCCTCGTTGCAACTAGAGGGGCAAAACCCCCAGCAGCTGTGATCCCTCGGTGCTCATCCAGCCTGTTGATCATAGCTCGAACACCCTTGCGAAGGCGCTCTTTGAGAGTAGCAGGCTCACGCTCCCACCCACGGGCGCATTGAAGGGTGTCGTATACGGCCCGAGCGACAGCTTCAACTTCATCTTCGTCCGTAGGCACCTTGCCACTCCCGCAATGAACCTTAGGCGCTATTTACCAGCTTCGCATCAACGTGAGAAGATGTTCCGGGCCGCTAATCAATACAAAAGCCGCGAGCTCGCCGTTGAGCTCGGGAGATGGCGGCGATGTCGCGGGACAGAGCCGGATCCGCTTTTCCATCTCTGGCGCATAGCGCTGAACCCAACGAAAGATCGTGGATGGATCAACGGCGACACCGCGTTCCTGCATCATCTCAGCCAAGTCGCGGTAGCTGATCCCGTACTTTCAGTACCAGCGCACGCACAGAAGGATGATTTAGCCGAAAAGCGACGGCGTTTGAATATCGACAACAGGGCGGCTCATCAAATGGCCGCTCCGAATTACCCGGCCGGGGCTAACGCAACAGTGCCCTTCCTGCTCCGGTAAGACCTTGAGGCGGGCCGCATGCGCCCCATTATGGCCCTCGATCTCACGCCTGCGCTTACGGTACTCGGTATAGAAGGCGTGGCGCAGGATCGTGAACAGCCATGCGCCAAGACTGCTGCCGCGCTCAAACCGGTCAAAGTTGGCCCACGCCCGCAGTAAGGTGTCCTGAACCAGATCATCGACCCTGATGGGATCGTTGGTCGGGGAGAAGGCGAATGCCCGCAGGTTTGGAAGGTACCTGAGCATCTCGTCACGTGAGGTCGCATCAACAGGGCAGACGTTAGATGGTTGTGTGGCTGGACGGGAGCGGCGAGTTCTGCAGACGAGAGCAATCTGTCGCTCATGGGATAGCGGATGCAGATGCTGCAAACGCCTCAGCCGGTGCCACACAGGCTGGCTGTGGGCTGTGTCCTGCTTTGGCGAATGACGATGCTCGTGAGCATTTAGTGCCATGGCTTAGCTCCACCTTGGCTACGCCTCAACATACACCTGCGGTTGCCGGGGAGCCAGCCCATTCGGTCGGACTAGATCAAGTCTGAGGATGGCTTGAGCACACGCTGGGTAAGGGCACCGTTGATCTTTCGAACCTACTCGGATGCGCCAATTGGCCAGACCGTCATCATGCTGATACGGCTGGATGATGTGGAGCAGCATCCCGATTGAGGGTGCTTTCAAAAGGAACAAGATATTGGTCGCACAGGGCACCTCATTCCTTCAGGACATGTTCCTAAAGCACCTTCGCGACCACCAAGTTGAAGTCACCATCTTTCTGGCGAACGGCATCAGGCTCCAAGGCCAAATCAGATCGTTCGACAGCTACACGGTCCGGCTTGTCCGGGGCACTGGAACACAGCTCGTCTATAAGCATGCGATCTCGGCCATCTACCCAGCGGTTCCTATCGAAATGCCAGACCTAAGCTCATTCGGGTAAACCAGCCATTCTCAAACCGTCTCGAAGAAGAACAACCTGCTGCTCTCCCAATGGTGGGAATGGGAGGGTGCTGATCCTCTGGTTGGGAAGCACCTCCTCCAATCCAGAGAGAGCGGCTTTCGCCGCTGCGAAGTCATTGAGATGAGCATGGCTGGCGGCGAGGACCACCCATGCGATCCACCAGTTTGTCCTCCGCGCGATGGCGTGTTGCGCCCATTCCCGAGCTTTCTGATAGTCCTTCTTAAAAAAGTAGGCCGCAGCCAAAGTCGTGTACCGGAAGAAGATACTGGGATCACGCGGGTTGAGCCGGATGGCCATTTCGACCATCGCGATGCTTTCGTCCGACCGGCCCGCCCAAGCGAGAGTTGTTCCCAGACTTCCGTACGCAAGAGAGAAGTTTGGGTTGATCTCCAGAGCCTGCTGGTAGGCGGCAATGGCCTCCTCCCGTCGCCCAAGCAGGCCCATCAGCACGTTGCCATAGGTCCACTGCGTGTACTCATCGCGATCATCCCGCCGAATGGCTTCACGGGCTTCGGCAATAGCCTCCTCCCGCATGGCAGACGGATCAGACGCAAAGGCCATATACACGAGGTGATAGGTGGCCGTGGCCACGATCTGCGGTCCCTTCGGGCTTAGAGGGTCATGCTGCTTGATCTCAAGCCCGATCTCACGAGCCCTCTCCAGACTTTTACGGGTCAGTTGATAAATTTCCCGCCACCCGCGCTTGGCCATATCCCAAGTATGGAAGTCAGGGTGTTCGTGCCGTTCAGCAATCAGACCCTCATTAAGAACGACTTGGGTCTGGGTAGAGGCAACGATGCTGCGTGTGATGTCGTCTTGAACCTCGAACAAATCAGCCAATGGGCGGTCGTACCGGTCGCTCCAGATGTGGGTGCCTGTGCTCGCCTCCAAAAGATGGACATTGACGCGAACCCGCCCTCCAGACCTCCGCACATTTCCTTCCACGATGTACCGGACCCCAAGTTCCTGCCCCACCTGCCTTACATCGGGAGCGTTACCTTTGTAGGTAAAGGTTGAATTCCGTGCGATGACGAAGAAAGCGCTGATGCGCGAAAGCTCTGTGATTATGTCTTCGGTGATGCCCTCGGCGAAATGATCCTGCTCAGGTTCGCCACCCACATTGGAGAATGGGAGCACAGCGATGGATGGCTTATCAGGAAGAGGCAACGTCTTGGACTGGGGTGCTGGTTGGAGGGTCGGGGGAGCATTGCCGGTGAGGACAGCGGCAAAAGCCCGAATTGGCTCCTCGATGTTCTTGATCTTTTGTCGCCCGAGATCACTGAAGCTGACTGACACAGACTTCCGCACATACCCATAGGCGGCTTCCGAGATGCAGATGCCGCCCGGATCAGCGAGGCTTTCTAAGCGGGCCGCGATATTCACCCCGTCACCCAACAGGTCGCCGCCTTGCACCATCACGTCGCCAACATGCACTCCAATCCGAAACTGGAGCCGCCGCTCGGCGGGGGTGTCTTGACTGGCTTGCGCGAGAGCCTCTTGCACTAGCACAGCGCACTGAACAGCATCCACAGCGCTTTGGAACTCGGCCAAGACGCTATCGCCTGCTGTATTGGCAATCCGTCCGCCATGCTCGGCGATTAGCCGATCCATAATCTCGCGATGGGCCGCCAAAGCGTGGAGAGTTCTAAGCTCGTCTTGGCTCATCAGCCGCGAATAGCCCGCCACATCAGCCGCGAAGATGGCTGCCAGCCGCCGCTCAACCTTGTTCTGTTGTGAACTCATAGACCCTCAGTGCCCCTACGGGTGAGATTCTGCTGGGCTCAGGTGATTTGGTTGGCCCACCTCCGAGAACATCGAAACGGGACTGCTCAGCGTCCGCTTGGAAGAACAGAACAGTCGCCCAAGCTACTTATTAGTATTCCAGATGTCGGTGGCGAGCTTCCATTCACCTCCGACCTTCTCCCACACGACCACGTACTTCCCGGTGATTTCCTGCGGCTGTGATCCCTTCGTACGGAAGGTGAATGTACCAATCTCTTGGGCTGTCTCACTGCCGAGTGGCTTCACATCCACCGTTGTGAGCTTCCCATTGCCAAGCTGCTCCGCAGCGCCCTTCCAGAAATTCTCGATGGCGCTCTTGCCCTTCATCATCTCGGCTCCGGGTGGCAGGATAACGGCATCGTCGGTGTAGAGAGCGGCGACCGCCGCTGCATCACCTGAATTGAAAGCTTGGGCAAATTTATCGTTCAAGCTCTGAATGATGGCTTTGTCCTGCGCCATGGCGGGGGCCGCTCCGCACAGGAAGATAGCTGTAAGCACAGCGAGGTTTCGCATGACCTCCCTCCTCTCAACCGGTGTATAAAATCAACATAACATCGCTGGGACTGGCTGCCACCCGACCCTCATTACCTCTTCGGAATGAGGGTCGGGTGCGAGTTCCTTCGAGATTGGTGTCTCTAATCTGCTTCAGGCCATGACCCGAGAAGTCTATGGCGACCAATCGGCTCCTATGCATAAGCCAGAAGCGCCTAAACTTTGCGACCGAGCAAGCAGCGAAGAGCCACCTTCAAGGCGGTAGAAGGGGCTGTTCTCGGGATAGGGCAGACACCCTGTTCCTACAATTGCCACAATATCCCGCTGCTTTGCACAATAGAGACCCGTAACTGGGACAGACCATAGGGGCATTCACCGGTTATCCGCGCCGCCACCGAGAGTGTCTCAATGCAAACCCTGCTCCCGACCAACGCCCCGACTGTTATGCTGTCTCCTCTATCCGACCCCATGGTGGACCAAACGCAGGGTTCTATTGACCTTCAGCAGCTTGGTGAGCGACTGCGGATAGCATATGGACCGGTTGAGGCTCCAATTCCGGCTCGGCTGGCAGAGCTTATGGAGCGGCTCGCACGGCGGGAGCAGACTGAAAATTAGACTGCTAGTCCATACCTTGGGTTCTGTCCCCCAGTCCCGCTGTCTAATAACGAAGGTGCTTGGACAGAAGAGATAGTGACATCGGCCTATTAAGTTCCGGTCGGGTCGGTCTGGATAAAGTGCCGCTGGAAGTCAGCCGGGGCGTACTCCTGACCGTCCGCGTCAATCATGACGTTCCGCGCGCCATCGTCCGCTAATCTGCGAGCCTGTTGGAGTGCCGTGATTGGCGTCTTACACGTGGTGGAGATAGGCCCACGCTCTCCCTCTCCAGTGACGACAAAGATCATGGGGCTCTCCATTCCTCGTAGAAGTGAGCTTTCTTGGAACACAGTTGGTCGCGACCTCTGCGCTCGGATCAGGCCGCCTCAACCATCCCGCGACGCATCACTAATGTGGTGTGGGTTTCCCAGACCGCCTCAAAGTCATGCCGCTCATAGAACCGAAAAGCTGCATTGTTTTTCAGCACGAACAGCGCCATCGACTTTGCGGTCCTATACTGCTCCCCGAGCAGCCATCGTATCACTCGTGAGCCAACTCCGCGCCGCTGGTGCTCAGGTGAGATATAGAGTTGCTTCAGGAAAATCTCGTCCCCTGCTTGTCTAAACTCTACCCAGCCGAAGTCTTGCCCGTTGAGGGTGATTATCCTTGTGTCCTCTGGACGCCAGAGGCGTGCAAACTGAGCCTCCTGCTCTTTGTCAACCCAGACCATCCATGCGCTCGCAAGAGGCTTGATCGTTTCGACGTAGAGGTCATAGGCGAAGGAGTAGTCAGCCAAACAGGCTGCTCGAAGAGCAATCGTCATAGGATGGATGTGAACCTTAGGGAGGTGGCTCAGCCACTGGTTAGGAGACTACGGGTGACACAATAAATTCAAACCTAGCCTTGGCAGTAAGCTGGCTGAAAACAGATACGAGCCCCACCGCAAAGGGTTCTGTCGCAAATTCGCTTTTTACTTGAAGATACTGGCAAGCTCGCGATGACCGGCTTCTGCAAAATCAACGGCTTAACGCCGCCGTTGTGACCGGGAATAGGGCTGATAATCGCCTATACTTCGAGTTTGCGACAGAACCATCGGCAGAGCATCGGCTTTCCGTGCCAAACGGATCGTAATGGCCATTTTATACCTTGTTACTTCATGGGAGTTGTTCTGCTCCAACGTCTCCTATGGGGCAAAGTGTAACGTAGAGCAGACCACATGAAGGTCGGCTCTGAGCTCCGAAGCTCGCCAAGCTCTTACGTCTCGGGAGTGTCATAAGCAGCCCTTTGTCTGTCTGCCACCCGCACTTGCCGCTGCCTTGCCGGTGAAGCTTGCCGTGGGACTCAAGTATCCTTTAGCGTTGGTGGCTCTGGGTGTCTGGCCGCGCGGTGAGTCGTGCCACAGCACGACCGGCTGCCACAAGCCATGCATCGCTTCGCGATGGGAACGGAGCGGCCATGTTCCGACGAGAGACGTTTCTAGCAGTCCTGGCGATGCTGATACTGGGCGCTTCTTTAGGAGGATGCGCGGCCCCGGCACAGCTCATGCACCCCGAACGGCAGTGGTTGGTGGGCCGCACCTACGTAGTCACCGGCGCCTCCAGCGGATTTGGACGCGGCGTTGCCCTCAAGCTGGCCAGCCATGGCTCCAACGTCGTCCTTGCCGCCCGCCGGACGGAGGTTCTCAAGGAGGTTGCGGCCGAGGTCCGTGCCGCAGGCGGCACGCCGCTGGTTGTGACCACAGACGTCAGCCAATCGAGGGATATGGATCGGCTCGCCAGGGCTGCGGTCGACCGGTTCGGTCGCATCGATGTATGGATCAACAATGCAGGCGTTGGTGCAATTGGCCGGTTCGAGGACGTGCCGCTTCGGGATTACGACCGGGTGATCGACGTCAACCTCAAGGGTGTGGTCTACGGCAGCCACACGGCGATGCGCCTGTTCCGCCAGCAGGGCTTTGGCACAATCGTCAACATCTCCTCAGTGGAGGGCGAGGTGCCGCTGGCCTATCAAGCGATCTACTCGGCGTCGAAGCATGCCGTGAATGGTCTCGGTGCGGCTCTGAATCAGGAGATCCGGCTCAATCGCCTGGACAATATCAAGGTTGTGACAGTCATGCCCTGGGCCGCCGATACGCCCTTTTTCGAGCATGCGGCGAACTATAGCGGCGGTACGCCTCGCATGGTTCTGATGGACGATCCCCAAAAGGTGGTGGACACCATCGTCTGGGCCTCAATCCACCCGACCAAGGAGGTTGCGGTCGGCTGGAAGGCTCAGACAGCCGTCACGGCCCACCGGCTCCTGCCCGATCTGACCGAGCACGTCGCCGGGGACATCTACCACAGGGTCCAGATTGAGACGGCGCCTCCAGCTCCTCCGACATCAGGGACGTTGCACCAGCCAATGCGCTCCGGCACGACGGTGGAAGGTGGCGTCAGGGAACGGATGCGGCGAGAGGACCAGGGAAGAAGACGATAGCTCACAACCCACAACGATCCGCAGCATCCTGGTGGCACGCTGCCACTACTGCTTCAGCAAAGTCCTGCTGGCTGAAGGGCTTCTGGAGCGTCGGGCAGTCGCTGAACCTGTCGAGCAGTCCATCTGCGCCATAGCCAGTTGCAAAGATTACCGGAATGCCGCGCTCGCGGATCACCTCGGCAATGGGATAGCTGAGGGTGCCATTCAGGTTGAGGTCGAGAACGGCGACCTCGAACTCTGCCTTATGAGCAAGCTCAAGAGCATCAGCAAACTTGGCGACCGGACCTACGATCTCGGCGCCGCAGTCCAGAACCATATCCTCAAGCAACATGCTGATCATCGCCTCATCCTCCACAACGAGAATGCGGCGCTTACGCTCGCTGGTCGGCATGGACGGGCTTCCGGGGCTATAGTCACTGTGCCTCCTGATTTCTGATACTTAGGCGAGGCACAGTGGAGTTAACAGGTTGTTAACTTTTATTCGGGCGGCTGACTTCAGGCATTAACCCATGTAACCGAGACTCGGCCTTTGCTGGCGGCTGTTCACAGCGAAACCGGCGGAATAACAACGATCAACCCCTTCTATCCCGGCGTCCCATGGGGAGCGAAATGGACGAGAGTTACTCCCGGACTGGCTTGATCTATGGCAATGGCCTTGGTGCTGGCCATCGGCAAGGCCTGCACCCTGCTGATCTGGCGTACGCTTCCGAAGCCGAGACCGCCTGTGCGGCAGGAACTGGTTGAAGCGTGGCGTCGTCGCAGAACCCGCATCCAGGTTGACGCGAAGGCTGCGTCAGCACCCCAAGATCCGCATCCTGTTGCCAATGACGGAATGGCCGATACCAGTCAGACCGAGAACACGTTCAGGCCAAGCACCTCTGCTCCCGGCCAAGCTCTTCACGGGACTACGACGCTGAGTGCACGAACAGCGCGGCCTTGACCAGACGGTCGGGGCCGAGATCCTCCTGGGCATCAAGGGCCAGGAGTTCCGCCAGGCGGGTGCGGGCGCGGTTGATGCGGCTCTTGATCGTGCCGAAATTGGTGCCGCAGATCTGCGCCGCCTCCTCGTATGACACGCCCTCGGCGCCCACCAGCAGCAGCGCCTCGCGCTGCT
>NZ_JAFBID010000110.1 GCF_016811235.1 Microvirga arabica | reverse complement strand
TGGCCGACAGGTAGGCATTCGTGTTGAAGAAGGCATTCGGGTTGCGGCCCTCCTGCCAGCCAAACGTCGCATAGTGAGCATCCGCATCGATGCCGGCGTGCCACACGTCGACGTTCTGGGCATAATAAAACAGGTCACTCACGGATGCATTGCCATCGTCCTCGCTCACCGTGCCGTCCGAGAACTGGAAGTGTTTGAAACCAGAGAGTACAAAGTGCTGTCCACTGGGACCATTGATGACAACCTCGGATCCGGAAAAGCTGAACGTGGCCTCGGTCAGCTTGAAATCGAATGCTTGCTTGTCTTCTTTGACATCGGCGATCGCGAGCCTGAACTCGGCTGAGGTGACCTCGCCCTGACCAGAACTGTCAGTAGCCCTCACCTGAACAGCGTAGGACTGCTTGACCTCGTAATCGGCTCCGCCCTTGAACCACAGCTCGCTGCCGCGGATCTCGAATGCTCCCGCGTCTGCTCCAACCAACGTCAGCAGGTTCGTGCCCAGGCCATCATCGGTGGTCGCGATGTCTGCCACCTTCACGGCCGAGCCGTTCTCCGTCGCCTGCCCCACCTGATTCACCAAAGCAACCGCTGATGGCGCCTGGTTCTGCCCTGGCGTTGGAGCAAATCTCGCACCGGTGAAATCAGTGGCAGCAAGTGATGTCACACCCTTGATGCTGAATTCCGCAACTTGGCCGTCCGCGTCCGTCACGCGCCAGAGGCTGCCGCCCATGTAGCCCAGTGTTGCTTGGTCTGAGAAGCCGACGAACGCGATCGTGTCGGCAGCGCCGTTGCCCTTGAAGTCGAAGATGGTGTCTCCGTTCAGTTCGCCCTTTCTGAGACGGAACACATCATCGCCCAGTCCGCCGTAGAGTTCGTCAGCGCCGGCTCCGCCATCAAGGGTGTCGTTGCCGTCCTGACCATAGAGCTTGTTGTTGCCTTTATTACCGGTGATCTCATTGTCCAGATTGTTGCCCACACCCGAAACGGCAGAGATGCCGGTCGTGGGATTGTCAATAAGAACGAGTTTCTCCACGTTCGCGGCGAGAGGCCTTTCGGCCACGATGGAGATAGAGCTGACGATTGTATCGGTTCCTGCTCCGGCCGCTTCGACGACAAAGTCGCCTGTGTGGTCAACGTAGTAGGTGTCGTCGCCGAGACCGCCGCTCATCGTGTCAGCTCCGCCGCGCCCATTGAGCGTGTTGTTGCCGGCGTTACCGTTCAAGACGTTGGCACCCGTGTTTCCCGTGGCGCTCAGGTTCGCTGTTCCCGTAAGCGTGAGCTCTTCGACTTCATCGGCGAGCGTGTAGCTGACGCTGCTAAAGACCCGGTCGTAGCCTCCTAGGCCGCCATCAGCCCTCTCCGTGATCACATCACCGATGTCATCGACAGTATAGATGTCGTTGCCGTCGCCACCGACCATCGAATCGGCGCCGACACCACCGTCCAGAGAGTCGTTGCCAGCGCCGCCCTTCAGCGTGTCATTGCCTCCGGCACCGATGATCGTGTCGGCTCCGCCAAGACCTTCGAGAGTGTTGGCGGCATCATTGCCTGTCATAACGTTGTCGAGTTCATTCCCGTAGCCGTTGATTGCGGCCATCCCGGTCAATGTCAGCTTTTCGACATTGGCCGAGAGGGTGTGCTTGGCTGAGGCGAGAACATGATCCGTCCCTTCACCAGGATTTTCGATAACAACATCGCCGTCCTTGTTGACATAGTAGGTGTCGTCGCCCTTGCCGCCTGCCAAGGTGTCAACGCCAGCAGAGCCGGTGAGCGTATCGGGTCCATCGGTGGCTACACCGCCGATCGCGTTGCCCGTGACTTCCGTTCCTGTCGGCCCACCAGCAGTATTGGTCGGCTCCTCGCGGATCGCGTAACGCGCATCCTCCGGGTTGATGATGTTGTTCAGGATCTTCGTACCGGTCGAATAATAAGTCTTCAGTGGATTGGTTGTGGGATCATCGTCGGGGTTGCCGTCGGGGTAGTCCTCTCGCAGGCGGATCTGGACCTCGTCGTAAGCACCAATCTTTTCCTGGGAGTTGTTGGAGATGGTGCTCTTCTCAAGGATTGTATTGACAGAACCCTCAATGCGCACACCCTGGCGCATGTTGTCGTGAACCTTGGCCCCGATGATGATCACATCGTCGGACAGCTTGACCAGAATACCCTCACGGCTGTTCCCGTAATACTCACCCCCGATGATCTGAACGTCCGTGACATGGGCGATCTCATCCTCATCTCCGCGCTGAATATCGCCTCGTTGAACAACGATCCCAGCGCCACCAGTTGCTCCCAGACCGTTGTTGTAGGCAGTGTTGTTTTCAAGGACGATGTCGGTCGAGGCATTTTGAATGTTGAAGCCGTGGCGGTCGTTGTTGTAGGCCACGTTACCGGTGTAGACACCGCCCACGACCCCATCGGCCACGAAGCCGTCCTTGCCGTTGTCATGAGCGACGCAGTTTTCGATCACCACCTCGTAGGAGATCTCGTGCGGGTTGAAGCCGTAGGCGGCGCACTCCATGATCTCGACGTTGGAAAGGGTGATGTTGGACTGCGTTTCGCCCTCTTCCGCCTTCACGCCGCAGATAAAGCCAGCCTGATGGTCCTTTTCCGGGTCGCCCGTGGTGTTGTTGTCACGGTTGCCGTCGATTGTCAGGTTCGAAACGGAGACGTTCGAGACATCTTCGAGGGCCGTGCGCACGATGCCATTGAGGCGAGCATTGAAGTCGTCCACCAGTCGAATCACCGTCTCGCCCATGCCGGCGCCCACGAGGGCCACGCCTGAGAGCAGTTCTACGGCGCCCACGGACGGATTGCTCTGATCCCCGGTCACAACGTAAGTGCCGGCGGCCAATTGGACGACGACCTGCTCGGCCTTTGGATCCAGCTTGAGGGCCTCAAGGTAGGCCGAGTTGGCATCTTCGATGGCCTTCCGGATCGCAGCCGTATCCAGCGCAGCATCTCCCGTTGGAGCGTCAACGGTGATCGTCGTCGTAGCCATTCTCAATGTCCCTCTCGTACGTTCATAAATTGATGGATTGCAGCCACCGTCGCCCGCATAACGGTCAGCTGAAGCGAGGAGTCCTGACGTCTGGGCACCCCTACGGCCCGAGCGGAGGTGATTACCCTGGTGGCCCTATCGAGGGAGGTCGGGATGATACGACTATCATGTCCTCAGCTGCCCCCTTGGAGATATATGCTGACGTCTGATTACACAGATTTTACGCATAGAAGATCTATCGATACCTATTGATAGCGGCCATGCTTAAAATAGAACTATATTTTAAATTCGTACTGACTTATACTGTATATGACTTGAGCAATTCCGACGTAACCCGTCCAGTTCGTGAACATCCCCTACCCATTTTGGCGTAGTACTTCTGTAAGCTGCTTATGATCAGCCTTTTCCTTAACAGGTGATCCGAACCTTAACGTGCAGACGCGGCCTCAAATGCCTTGAGCCGATTTGCTGTATCGAAGCGACGATTGTTTCTGTGCTTTCCCACCAGTTACGGCATCGAGGTTGGTTGAAAACCAAAGAAGCGGAGGCCGTTTCCCTTGCTTCGCTCCATATGCGGCGGCTCTGAAGGCGCTGGCGTGCTCTGGTGCAGCGGCGGGTTGTCCCTAATCGCGACAGCACTGGCTGGAGCGTTGGGCAACGATCTGCTCGAAATAAGTCTCAGACCATGGCCGGGTTATTGGTCCATTCAGCACCATGGGTGCGGTGAAGCCGCTTGGGGCCAAGCCTGTGACAAGAGTGTATCTGCGCGATGCCGATCAGGCCAGTTGCCACCGACACCGGTGTGGCTGCGGCGTTTATTCTCCCGCTGGCGCATGATTTCACGCTTGGTACGGACGAAAGAGTTTCAGCCTTCCCCAGACAGCCTTATCAGATGAACCTCATCGTGATTCGGTGACAGCCGCAACCCCTCTGCCCAATCCTGCAGCAGGACCACGGATGGTGCAGGCGATCGGCCTGTAGGATTGGGCGCATGAGGCAGGAATCGCCCCCGAGACACCGGCGTGATGGGGAGCATCAGTGCCGAGCGATCCGCCCGCGCTCGATATGCTGAAGTGTCACTCTCGGATGAACCCCGCCAGTGATCACTGGCGGGGCTGGAAACAACGACTGGGTGGTTTACTGAACAGCGGAGGCGGTGTGGGCTCTCAGCGCCTGAAGCGTCGCGGCTCCGAGCTGCCCTGTGACGGGGAGCCCTTTGGCTCGTTCGAAAGCCTCAACAGCCCTGCTTGTGCCGGGGCCGAATACGCCGTCGGCTTTCAGAGCTCCGTAGCCGAGGTCGGTGAGCGCCTCCTGGGCAGCACGGATCTGTTGTTTTGACAGAGGACCAGATGCGGGAGAGATACCTGCAGAACTGTCACTGTGGTCCCTTAATGGAGCCGCCGAAGCGGTCCCTTTAGAACTTTCACTCCCTTCTGCAGACGGCGCAGCCGATGCAACCCGCTGGGGATGGGCGCGATCGATCGCTTCGCTTACGCGTGCTCTCATTGTGTCCAGCCGCTGCAGCTCCTGTGTTGCAGCGACAATCTGCTTTTAAAGGTGCTGCAGATCGCCGCTCGCCTGGATTGCCTCAGCCTGTTCGTGAGCGAGCTTGTCGCGTTGCGCAGCAGCTGTTTCTAACTCCTGACGAATCCTTGCGATCTTGTCTCGTACAGCTTGTCTCTCAGATCCCGACGAATACGCCGAATATGCGAACAGGCCCCAACCGACGACGGCAATGGCCACAAAACCTTTCTGACAGTTCTCACCTGCAACATTGATTCATTTCTCGCATAACTCATAAACTGACCTGTGGATCGTTACCCGAACAGATCGAGTACGGGGTTCCCTCGTGTCAGATCTTCAATGGGTCTGGGATGTGACCGCCAATTAGGCGGCCCCGACCACTGTCTCAACATAGTAAATTAAATGTAACCAGAATTAAAAGTCAGGCTGCACTGACGCATTGAGCCCTGGCTGTAGCTAGGCGGCAGGGCCCATCGTGTGCTGAGATAGCGCCAATCTGCAAGTCGGCCGTTAGTCTGCATCGGACGTGGAAAGGGGTGCCGTATTCCGCTGGGTTGGGAGGAGCGGCCGTTAAATGGAAACGGCATCGGACAGAGTCATCAGCTTCCAACGACCTATAGGTTCCATCATCGTGAATGAAAGGACGCATCGGGTTATGGCCGTGAAGCTTGGGCGTTCCCACCCTGAATGCATCATAGTTTCTGCCCTATTCCTACCTCACACACGTGATTGTACGGGGGCGTGTTCCTCGCATTTCTGTGACTGAGTTCATAGACGCGGCCGCGGACAAGACAGCAAAAGCCGACGAGATGACAAGCGGCGTGCTGGGTGTCGTAGCGCTGCTAAGTTGCCTCCGGCCATGATCAGCAGCTGAGACGTCTACCCTCGCGGCGACCAAACCTCAGGTAGTGATCCAAGCCAGACTCTGTTTCGCCACGACGGACAGATCGGAGAACGTCGCGGTTGCAGCGCAGGTACTCGCGCTCGTTGAAGGCCCTTGCGCCACGACCTCTGTATCGAGGACCGCGTTCTTCGTAACCGTAATCACGCTCTCGGTACCTGGGGCCGCGCTCTCTATATTCGTACTCAGGTTCATCATACTGGTAGCCCGGGCCTCCATACCGTTGGGCCGAGGCTGAACCCATCAAGGCTATCAAGCTCAAACCTATAGCGGCTGTTGCACAAAGTGCCTTCATGTCATTCGCTCTCCTCATCGAGAGAAAACCGGATTGGAAGGCGATTGGTTCAGTCGCGCCTGCAGTGACCCACGAAGAAAGCGGAAGGGCATACTGGAAAGTGTGCTGCACTTGGCTCTAACAGACGAGACGTTTGTTCGCCTCCCACCGAGCCTGTCCGCTAGTTCGAGCTCGTCATGAGCCTCCTTGCCGAGCCTCTTGTTCTCTCCGCCGCAGGGGCATGCTTCCGCATGATGGCCGTCAGAAGAAGCTGGCGGATCAATGTGTGAAGCGCGCTTTGCCCTTGAGGGCATCGCAAGCGTGGGACGGTCCCACCGATGCCAAGATCGCGGCAGGGGGGGTGCCTCCCGCTGGTCAGGCAGCGGAGGATCCTCCGCTGCGATGGCCTGAAGCTTTGATGCAGCCACTCTATTGAACGTTACCTGCGCGGCCGGATTGGCCTTCAGGTGCGGCGGAGGGGTCGTCTGACGTGACAGGTTCAGTCGCTTGGGTGGGCAGGAGAGTCCCCACTGGCTTTAGCTGACCCCACAGGTCTGCGCGATATACGAGCACCGTCGACCAGATGTCAGGCGCGGTCCCAATAGGGCTTGGCCCGCAAGGCGCCCTGCTCTTTGGGAAGCAAAGCCTTTAGAGGCAAAAGGTATCAGGTCAGATTGTGTCGAGGTGATCCTTTGTGCAAACCAGTTGTTCCAATATTTCAACTGCCGCATCGGGACAGTTCGCCGTTTCAAGAATCACCAATCATCAGATATGTAATGTATTTTTGTAGCAGCTGATGAGAAAGGTTGACCCGAGTTCCAGTCACGGCTAGGGCTCATGCCCGAAAAGGGACATTTGGCATCAGAAGCATCCAACCGGGAAAGCAGTGCTGCGGTCTCTTAGCGTCGCTTCCTTCTCTCCGATGCAACCAAATTTTGTTGCGCCCTGCTTTATCAGCTCATACTCGTACCAGCATGAAACAAGCACTGCTCGATACCATTGAAGGCCTCAAGCGCGGCGACCTGTGGGTGTACCTGGGTTGGCATGACGTTAAACAGCGTTATCGGCGCTCAACGCTGGGTCCGTTATGGATAACGCTTGCCACCGCGATCATGGTGGCCGGAATGACTGTGGTTTATGGAGGCTTGTTCAGACAGGAGCTTAAGACCTTCCTACCACTTGTTGCTTCTGGACTTGTGATCTGGGGCTTTATTTCGGGGTGTATTAGCGAGGGAGTGAATGTTTTTATCTCCGCGAGTTCAACAATCAAGCAGCTCCCAGCGCCGTTAACGGTCCATGTCTTCCGGCTTGTTTGGACTCAGTTCATCTATTTCTTACATAATCTCGTGATTGTTCCCGTTGTGGTTGTGATTGTGGGCCTTCCTGTGTCTCCAACCATGCTCTTGGTCATTCCGGCTCTGTTCCTCCTTATTGCAAACGTTACCTGGATATGCCTGCTCCTGGGCGCGATCGGTGCTAGATTTCGGGATGTGCCGCTGATTGTGCAGTCGTTCATGGCCGCGCTTTTCATGATCACGCCAGTCTTGTGGCAACCGAGTTTTCTCCCGCCAGAGCGACAGTGGGTGGCCTTTCTGAATCCGTTCACATATCTGGTGGAGATTGTCAGGGCCCCGCTTCTGGGAAATGCTCCATCTCTTTCCATGTGGCTTGTTACAATAGCCATGGCGGTTGGAGGAGGAGCATGCGCTACACTCCTGTACAGCCGTTCTCGGGCACAGATTGCGTTTTGGGTTTAAGCCCAGTAGAGCCAAGTTAGGTTAATTGATATGACTTTTGTCGAAGCACGCGATCTAGGGGTGAGTTACCCTATTCTGACCGCACCGGCACGGTCACTAAAGAACGAAATCTTGTCTCGGACCACCGGCGGGCGGATTGCCGGCAACAGCGCCGGTCGCGTTGAGGTTCAGGCTTTATCACAGGTGAACTTTACGTTCCGTCCGGGAGATCGGGTCGCTCTCATTGGCCATAATGGAAGTGGTAAGAGCACGCTCTTGCGCGTCCTGGCTGGAATTTATCACCCAACCTCTGGCACCATACGATCTAAGGGACGGGTTGCTGCGTTGTTTGACGCCGCCTTTGGTATGGACATTGACGCGACAGGCTATGAGAACATCGTCTTGCGTGCCAAGTATCTCGGCGTTCCCCGCCCTGAAATTGACCGTCGGATCGATGAGATTGTGGAGTTTTCAGAGTTAGGTGATTTTATGGCAATGCCAATCAGAACCTACTCTGCGGGAATGACCGCTCGCCTTGCTTTTGCGATCTCGACGTCCGTTGAAGCAGACATCCTCCTGATCGACGAAGGTGTCAGTGCCGGCGATGCAGGCTTCATGGCTAAAGCAAACAAACGCCTCCGCAGCGTGGTCGACCGTTCCCCAATTGTTGTGTTTGCATCACATGATCAGGGAACAATGGTGAATCTCTGTAACCGAGGATTGGTCCTGCAGAGCGGCCAAATACAATTTGACGGGCCAGTGAACGATGCTTACGCACACTACAACAAACTCATCGGCGCGGTGGTCACTGAAGATCTATCTGCCCAGGGAAATCTTGTTGCCTGAGTGTTCGAGAGTGCTTCTGGCGAGCTGTCAGCCCGACGAACAAACCAACACAAGGCTGATCCACTGAACGCTCGACCTACAAGTTAGAACCAGTGATCGACATACCGGGAATTTCCTAGAAGTTCTGCTTGTGCATTTTCCGCACTCCCGCAGTTACAAGCAACCTTGGCACGACATGAAGCCCCTTTGGATTAACGTAGATGGCAGTAGAACAGACAGCTCAGGTCTCCATGGTTCGCACTGGGCTTGAAGAAGGTTGTCAGGCACGCCTGGTCACAATGGAAGAACCTTACGACGAAGAGTGTTTCCAATCCCACTGCGGCATTCCCTATGAACGGAACAGCCATTGGCTTGCTTGCTTTGCAGAAATTGCGGACGAGCTCATTCGCAGCTTGCGGCCGCAGCGAGTTCTTGATGCAGGCTGTGCTTGGGGTTTTCTTGTTGAGGCGCTTAGGGATCGGGGCATCGAGGCCTGGGGCATTGACATCTCACCCTACGCGATTTCGAACGTGCGTCCCGACATAAAACCTTGTTGCAAGAGAGCATCACTCATCGAGCCTATAGACCAGCGGTTCGATCTTATTACTTGCATCGAAGTATTAGAATTCATTCAGCCAGGCGAGGTTCTTATTGCAATCCGCAATTTATGCAACGCCACTGACCGCATTCTATTTTCCTCAACGCTCGATGACGTTTCGGAGGACATACACTTCAACGTTCGTCCGCTCATCGCGTGGCTAAGATTGTTTGCTGATTTCGGCTTCTATCCCGACCTCACCTATGATGCGTCCTTTCTAACGCCCCAGGCGATCCTGTTAAAACGCACCCCAAGTCGTCTTTCCGACGAAGCCTTGATGCTTTTTTGTCAGAACGTGCGCCTGAAGATCGACGCAGCAAACGAAGCCCGAAGGAACTCGCGATTACTCGAGCACGCACGAGCAGAAGCTGAGTCGTGGGAAGCAGCTGCGGCCCATGCCAAACAGCATGCAACCAATGTAGAAGGACAACTCCATGCTATTTTCTCGAGCACATCCTGGAAAATGACTGCGCCACTCCGTCATCTCCTGAAGCGCGCACCGTGGACTGCGACTCTTCTGCGACGTACCGCAAAACTCATCTGGTGGACGGTCACACTACAGCTCCCACACCGGCTTCGGCATCGATCACAGCTTCTTCGAAGAATCCTCACACCTCAGGACCTGAATACCAGCGCGACTGAATACCAACAGTGGATCGAAAAATTCGATTACTCCTCAGCGGATCATGATCGATATAAGGCGATGGTTGATCAGCTTGCGTTCAAGCCTGTGATCTCCGTGCTTATGCCGGTCTATGAAACGCCTGCAACGTATCTTGAAGAGGCTATCCGATCTGTAAGACAACAGATCTACCCTCATTGGGAACTCTGCATCGCTGACGATGCCTCGACCAGCCAGCACGTTCGCCAAATTATTGAAAGGCATCGTCGTGAAGATAGCCGGATAAAGGTTGTTTATCGGGAGGCGAACGGCCACATTTCTGAAGCAACAAACTCTGCCTTTGAGCTTGCCACGGGGGAATTTATCGCGCTACTCGATCACGATGATCTTCTGAGACCGCATGCTCTCGCAGAAGTTGCGGCGACGCTGAATGAGCACCCCGGAGCTCAGTTGATCTACAGTGACGAGGATAAAATTGAAGCTGATCGACGGTTTGATCCATATTTCAAGCCAGATTGGTCTCCCGATTTGTTCCTATCGCAGAACTACCTAAACCATCTCACCGTCCACCGTGCTGATAACGTTCGTAGAGTTGGAGGGTGGCGAAAGGGCTTCGAAGGAAGCCAAGATTATGATCTCAATCTGAGGATCATTGAGGGTCTCGATCGAAACTCGATCCTGCACATTCCAAAGATCCTCTACCACTGGCGGGCGGTTCCTGGCTCAACGGCCAAAGCTGGTTCAGAGAAAAACTACGCCTTTGAAGCGGGCAAGCGGGCTCTGGAAGAGCATGTCAGCCGCAATCAGAGCGGGCGTATTGAGCAGGTGGAAGGGCTACCATTCTACCGCATTGTTCGATCGATCTCGGATCCACAACCATTGGTGTCTCTTATCATTCCGACCAAGGACAAGGTGGATATCCTGCGCCTGTGCGTCAATTCAATTCTGAGCAAGACGACTTATACAAATTTCGAGATCTTGATTGTTGACAACAACTCAAGCGAGCCCACTACATTGGAATATTTTCGGCAACTGGAGCAAGACGATCGCATTCACGTCCTCCACTATCCCCACGCCTTCAATTACTCGGCGATCAATAATTTCGCTGCCCAAAGTTCCAAGGGATCCATCATTGGGCTCATCAACAATGATGTTGAGGTGATTACGCCCGATTGGCTTCGCGAAATGGTCAGCCATGTAGTGCGGCCGGAAGTAGGCTGTGTGGGGGCCAAGCTTTACTACCCCGACGATACGGTTCAGCATGCAGGGGTCATCCTTGGCATCGGCGGCGTAGCAGGCCACTCTCATAAGTATTTTCCGCGCAGCCATCTTGGCTATTTCGGCCGGCTCCGGCTTTGCCAGAACGTCTCGGCGGTAACAGCTGCATGCCTGCTAGTACGCCGCGAGATCTATGAGGCAGTCGGAGGACTCGACGAGGCTCGGCTCAAGATCGCCTTCAACGACGTCGACTTCTGCCTGAAGGTTCGGCAAGCCGGGTATCTGAACGTATTTACTCCGTTTGCCGAGCTTTACCACCACGAGTCTATCAGCCGAGGAACTGAAAATACGCCCGCCAAGATCCGCAGATTTCAAAGTGAGATCGCAACAATGGAAGAGCGTTGGAATGCCGACCTCCACAAAGACCCGTTCTACTCCCCTAATCTGACGCTGGATCAGGAGGATTTCGGCTTTCGCACCTCATGACACTAGCTGTCTGAGGAATGCGGATCCAATGCGAGGCCCGTACCATCCTGCAGATGTCCAAGCAGGAGCGGGACGCCTTCTTCAACGGCCGAAAATATGAGAACGAAAAGACCATCGACCGAGGCCGTCGAATTATACATCCCTCACAGCTTCACTCCTTTCCTGACTAGAGAAACGTCTCGCCAACTCTTGGCCTAAGCGGATAGTGGGACGCTCGATGAAACGCTCCATGAAGACAGCAAGGGCAATAGAGAGAGCTACCCCAATGACGAGCGAGATTGAGAATGGCAAGCCATTTCCAATCAATCGAGCAACAGCGACCATCACGATCCAATGAACGAGGTAAAGGCTGTATGAGATCCGTCCTAAAAAGCGTGGGATAGAGCTTCCAAGAAAAGGTGTCGCACGAACATCTACTGCGCAGAGCAGGACAAGCAAGGCAGCCGCGAATCCACTTACAGCTACGTGGATTGCCTGTGTAGAATTCGTGACGTTGTTGCCTATTTTTGGGCCATAACAAACTCCTAGCAATGCGATGATCCATAGGACAGCTCTCGCGGAGGTCGGAACTCGCACAATAAGAAGGCGTAAATCATAAAGTCGGTGGGCAATGGCAATGCCCATCGAAAACAGGAAAATATACTGAGTTGTCTGGAGGAATGACTTCTCGAAACCTGTTAATTGAAAAGAACTAATAGCCACTGTGCCCGCGAGGCCCAAAAGTAGAGAGATAGCCAGAGAGCCGCGCCAACTCCATTGTGTTAGTGCCACGAGAAGAGGAAAGATTAAGGAAATACGTAGTTCATGAATGAGGCTCCACATTGGTGGATTGAGAATTGTATCGGATCCGGTCATGCCGAAATGTATGAGTAGTCGGTGCAGACTAGCGGGCTCCAAGAGGTATTTGAACCATTCGGCGGTATAGTTTGGAACTGTGGTCGGCAGCACGTGCGACAGCTCGGCGGCTACCATAATCGTAGCTGCAAAAGGCAGCCAGATCCTGCAGAAGCGCTTAGTTATGAATGGGAGATAGTCCGTCGGTTGACGCTCGACGAAGGAGATGGACAAGACGAGACCACTTAATACGAAAAAGACTAGCACAGCCGAAGGACCTGCAACGAGCAGTCGCAGCGGAGTGAGATAGAGCCATCCCATAGGGTCCTGAAACCAATTTTGGTACAGGCTATCGTAGTTCTCGTGCATCCACGAGGAGAGTTCCGTGCAGTGATGTAAGACCACTGTTGCCGCGGCTAGGCCTCTCAGTGAGTCCAGTGAAGAAAGCCTCGTTTGCATATAGCCTCTTTTTCCGTGTGCTTTTTGTTAGTTGAGGCCGCGAGCCAATGCAATTCTGCCGAGCAAGACTGTGGTCATGTCCGAAAGGGTTGCGATAACAACAGTGGGTGCGGCTACCGGCGCGATGTATGTTGATTTTCCAGTCCTGGCAAAGCCACGGCACCTGTGAGTGTGAGCTCGGGGCTCGAAGGGACGACTACAGGCAAGGGTGTTTATCCGCGAATTTCCGACAGTGACCGAGCGTTCGTGTTTTTCTCCGGCGATGAGAGTTCCATGTTCGCCGCCGGCGATGGGACGACGGCAGGAAACTCAATCACTTACCAGGCCGCCCCGTGACATAAGTGGTTCGCGATTGCCGTTACCTGCTTGACCCCTTCGGTTGACCTGCATACCAATGTCCCCGCCGTCATCATAGGGCCAGGGTCTCAAGAATGCGCAATCCGCATAGGCTGTTTGAGGTAGACCATTCTTCCGGCAAGGGTCTTCCTAAGACTTCAAATTCGTTCTTTGGCCACTTTATGCAAGTGCTGGGTGAGTGTTTAACCTCTGAGCCTCGATCGGAGGACCCTCGTGCAGCAATAAACATGGCGCCTGAACCTTACCGTCCACCGGCGGAAATCGAACACAATATCCCAAAGCTGAAGCAACGCGCCATCGACCTTGTCGAGCCTGATTTGCACAATTGGGAATGGCTTTACGAGCGCCTTCAGGATGCGGATTCTCGTCGGCTTCTCCTCCTTGTGCTAGCTTATCGTGGACTTGGCTGGAGATACGTCAAACTCCCGCTCGACAACAACTTGTTTCGGTCTGCTCTTGATGAGATTCAACATCTCGTAATCGGGAAGGCCTCTGGTCACTTTGCCAATGGCGGCTTGGAAAAGTACAGCCTGCGAGATATTGGTAGGGACATTACGATATACTCCGATCCCTTCGGAATTTTCAACGAGTTCGTTTATCCGCAGTATTATTACCGGGGGATGTCGGAGGTATTATCCCCGCGTCCAGGTGATTATGTCCTCGACTGTGGTGCTTGCTACGGGGGGAACCACAATCAACTTTGCCGACGCGGTTGGGCCGGAGGGCAGAGTTTATTCTTTCGAATTCATGCCAGACAACATTGATGTCTACCATGCGAACGTCCACGCTAACCCGCGCCTTCAGAACCGGATTAGCTTAGTAAACAAGCCGGTGTGGTCGGAAACGGGACGAACGATGTCGATTGTGGGTGAGGGGCCCGCCACTCAGGTTCAGTTCGCAGACATTCCCGACGCAATGAAAGTAACCGCGATCACCATCGATGATTTCGTGGAAACAGCCGGGCTTCCGCACGTCGATCTTATCAAGATGGATATCGAGGGAGCCGAAATGAACGCGCTCAAAGGCGCGGCTAGAACGATCGAGCGGTTCAAGCCGAGGATAGCGGTATGCATCTACCACCAACTTTTCGATTTTTACGAATTGCCGCAGTTCTTGCTGGGCATACGAGAGGATTACAAGCTCTACTCTGGGCACAGCACCACTCACGGCGATGAGTCGGTAATTTTCGCCATATAGCTCCGAGGGAGAGTTGCTTGAGGCCGGCCTTGGACCTGCCGAAGCCTGAAATGACCCTCAGAGTCCGCGGCTCGCAATGCGGTAGCAAAGCAATCCGGATGATCGTCAACGTGATGCAGGTCTGCTCCCGAACGCTTTGGAACGGGACCTCAATCGACTACGTAGAGACAATCAGGCCACAAGCCAACTCGGCGGGCGCCCGTGGACCGGATACCATGGCTCTGTTACCTGCATCATTGGGGCATCATCCCCCGGCTCCTGATTGGCTGGGTACCAGGGCTCAATTACCTGCATAACTGGGGTATCGACACCCAACTTCTTCCGGTCAGCTAGGTGCCGCCGCTCCTTTTCCCGCAGCGGCTGAAGGAAAACAGTCAGCAGAGAAGTAATTGCACCTGCTCGAACTCTATTTCTACTGAAGCCGGAATGTGAATTCATCAACGTGTTTGCCTTAAAGTGCACCAAAAGCTGCTTTCTCGTGGCTCAGCCATTTGGCCAGCCTCTATCCCAAGACCCGCCAAAAGTCCAGCAAACTGGGACCTCTACGAGAATCTCAGACGACAGGTCTCGTTGAGCAGTTCCGAGGCTGCTTGCGTTGATCAGGAATCCGAATGTCTGAATACACTGGCGCTGTCCAGATGCAGGATGGTGCCGGCCCTCGATACGCCCGACCAGAGCCCTCAGGAAACCTTTTCCTCGCTTCAGCCAGAAAGATTTCAGTTCCAGAGAGGACCAAGTCACGCAGCGACCAGTTCGTATCTGGAGCGGACGGCTGTCGACAAGCTGGTCCGCCATGAAGCTCATCGCCCGCACCTCGTTCAGCCCACCCACGTCCGGCCGACCCGGTCGATAGCGCAAGACCCGCTTGCGCTTGGGGGCCTTGGAACAAATGGACAGCCCTTCCTCGCAGAAGAGACGATAGGTGCGTTTGTGGTTCACCGACCGGCGTTCCCGGCGCAGCAGAAACCGCCGCCGGCGATAGCCATAGCTCACGCGTGCTGCCGCCAGTTTCTTGAGCCGCGTCTGCAGCTCTACTGGTGGGTTGGAGCGCTTGTGGTAGCGCTGAAAGCCCGTGGCAGGCTTCACCACTTTCTTCTGAGCACGTCGTGCAATATGGTCTTGTCGAGGGCCTGCTCCGTCGCCAGCTTCTTGAGCCGGGCATTTTCGTTCTTGAATTGCTTGAGGCGGCCGATCTCAGTCAAGCCCGTTCTGGCAAACTGCTTCTTCCAGCGTGAGACAAGTCGGCTCGGTGATGCTCATCTTGCGGATCGCCTCAGAGACCGGGGTGTCGTTATCCGCCGGCTGCGTGGCAAGCGCGATTTCCTCTTCCGTGTAGCGCGAATTCTTCATGGCACTGGCCTCTCAGGGGTCAAAATGCCCGACAAGATTGCCCTCAGAGCCGACCAATCTGACAGGCCAGGACTATGGATGCATGAACACTGCAAGGGGACCTGTCTCACCCTCGCTTTCGAAACTGATGCTCAATAACCCAGCGAACCGCCGTGTACGGACCCGGATGCACCATGGTGTGGGAGGAGGAACCGCAAGGTCCCCCTGTTCCCAATCCAATATCCAGCCGCTCATTCCGCCGCGAGGGCGGTCGGCTGCTCCCTCGACTGGTGCTCGCGCTTGATCAGCTCCGAGGTCAGGAACGCGATCTCCAGCGCCTGCTCGGCGTTGAGGCGCGGGTCGCAATAGGTGTGGTAGCGGTCGCGCAGGTCCGC
>NZ_JAFBID010000010.1 GCF_016811235.1 Microvirga arabica | reverse complement strand
CGCGGGGTGGAGCAGCCCGGTAGCTCGTCAGGCTCATAACCTGAAGGTCACAGGTTCAAATCCTGTCCCCGCAACCAAAACACACTACACACAACACAAGACACAAGCCCCCACGGGAAACCACGGGGGCTTCGTCATGTCTGGAGCATGATGAAAGCCCTCCAGAGCCAGACGTGCGAAGCAGCCACGCTCGCGTCATTGCGCGTCATTTGCGCATCATTGCAGCCGAGCAAAAAGCAAAAGACCGGCGGGAGTGCCACCTTCTAAGGAAAGCCATGGGGGCTTTCTGTTTTGCATAAGCCGACGGCGAGGATGCGCGGTCCCCAATCACTGTTCCGCCCTCTCGTCGTCAGCGAGCCGTGTGAGAGCAAAAGAAAAGCCCTCCCTGCACCGGCAGGGAAGGCTTTTTTGCGAGTTCTTAAAGACGATAATGGAGTTCAGGCCACCTGCCCGAGTGGATCGAGATCGGCATTGAGCGAGAACCGTTCGAGCTGGACGGCGTAAGCGGCCTCCAGACCCTTGAACCGGCGCTCCGGTTCGGGCTCGATTCGTTCCACCGCAGCCGAGAGGCGCATGCAGAACCGATCGGATGCGGACAGAAGGATACGGAGTGATCGCGCTGATGGCGGAACGCCGGATGAAGCATCCTTCACGAGCACCGCAGCAGCCGCATAGAGATCGTCGACGGCAGCTTCCGTACCAGGGTCGCGCTTGAGCAGACCCATCGTGTTGATGAGGAGTACGCGCAGATCGTGCAGATCATCTCCCCTGCCCGCCTGTGCGAGCAGATCGACGACCTTTTTGACCGCTTCGATTCTTTCTTTGATTGTTTGTGCCAGAGCGCTGCCGGTCATGAGCCTTCCCCTGTAGGCCTTATGTGAATCTCCAGAAATCCACAAAACTCAGAATGTCCATTTATGGTTAAGTAATTGTTACGAAGACGCCAGAGACGTAGGTTTTCCGGTCTTTTGAGAGCCTTGCACATACGGGTGTGAAGCCTTTCCCGTGCGGCAATTTTCGTGCATTGAGATTTCCCGGAAACGCGACTACATCAGCACATCATTCGTGATTTGAACGCCCATCATGTTGAAGCAGAACAGCCTTGAACGACCTCAAAGGTATCGCCCGCGAAGCCAGTGCTTCGCAGGCAGGCCCTGCTTCATGCATGAGCATGAGCTGCGACCTGAACCCAGTCCCATGTGGGATGTTCAGGCGGCCAGCCCGTCAGAACCGACGCCTGCCAGGGCGCACCTCCCACATTGATGCCGGTCTGACGTGATACGTCGCCGGCCCGATCCGGCGATCTTTCTTTCCTCCCGCATTCGCTCTTCGTCCGCAATGCAGGCTCGCCGGATCCCAGCTTGCTGAGAAAAGGAGAAGCCCTGCAATGAACAGGGTCTGGACTGAAGAAGAACTCGACATTCTGCGCCGAGATCGGGAAGCCAAGGTGCCGGTTCCAGTCACCGCTGCGAAACTGGGAAGACCCGTTCCGGCGACCTATGCAAGAGCCAGGCTGATCGGCACGCTCGTCCAGCCGCATCAGTCCTGGGATGAAGCCAGCGTCGCACGCCTGCGCGAGCTCGTCTGCGCTGACCCGCCGATGACGGACAAGCGGATTGCCGCGGAACTCGGAAGAAGCGTGACCCAGATCCGGTGGAAGATGCAGGATCTCGGGCTCATCGGCGTGCGGGATCTGTCCAAGTTGGCGAAAATCACGGCTGCCGAGACGGTACGTCCCAAGGTCGTCAGGACCCCGGCGAACATCTTGTCACAGAAGTCTGTCGCTCCGCCCAGAACGGCGCGTCAATCTGTTCTTCAAGCTCCACCTGTCGCGGCTGAAGCCGTGACGCGTCAGCCAATCGATCCTCAGGCAGAACTAGAGCGCACGATCAAAGCTCTTGAGACTCTCATGGCCGATCGCCTCCGGAAGTCTATTGCGGAGACCGAGGCCGGCATGATCAAGGCAGCTCGCGCGGCCATTGCCGAGAAGGGGCGCATCGACCAGCGCCTTGTTGTTCGGGTCAAGCGCGCGGCCGAGGCGGAAGCACGTCGTTTGGCGGCTGCCAAGCAGGCCGAGGCCGTGGCGAAGAAAGCTGCCGCTGACGCCGAGCGTCAACAGGCTGAAACCAGAAGAATCGAGGTTGAAGCCAAACGGCAGGCCGAAGAGGCCGCACGCATGGCCAGTGAGCAGACGGCCCGTGAGGAGAACCTTCGTAAGAAGGCAAAGGTCGCGGCCTCCGTACGGGCCGAAGAAGTGTCTAAGCCTGTCAGAAGGCCAGCCATTCTGCCGGCCGTGCAAGGTCTGTCACGAGACGCTACCCCACGCCTGCCCCAAGCACCTGCGGTGCCAGCGGCTCCGAAGATCGTCGTCATGGAAGCCCCTGCGGCCGCACGTCCGGTCGAGATCGATCAAGCCGAATCCCAAACGTCCGGCCGCGGCGGCTGGAAATCCGTTCGCCGGGATCCCGCGCGGGTCATGGCGCAGGCGAAAGCCAAGGCCAAGCCGGCGAACCGTGCCGATGCCATCGATCTCGCTCAGGCCGCCCAGGCCGCCATCGAGCGCTTCATCGCGGAACGCGGCGTGACGCGCACCGAGTCGAGCGGCATCCAGTCTGTCGTCTCCCGTCTTCAGGCGCGCGGCTACATTGTCGTGCGCGACGAGACCGGCTGGACGATCGACCAGCGCCACCGAATCGCCAGCGAATGCGACCTGATGGCTTTCGCGGAGGCCCGTGGCATCACGTTGAGTGCCGCGGCCTGATTAACAATCCTTGCCGCGTCCGGCATCTCAGCATCATGTCGGACGCGCCTTCTTGATTTCTTGTCTTGCCGGTGCCCTTGTCAGCCCCACATCGGCTGTGGATAGGGAGATGATGATGGACAAGCGCAGGCTCGGCCGCTCGGACTTGATGGTTTCGCCGCTTTGCCTCGGCGGCAACGTTTTCGGATGGACGGCCGACGAAGCCACCTCCTTCAAGCTGCTCGATGCATACGTGGATGCGGGCCTCAACTTCATCGATACGGCGGATGTCTATTCCACATGGGCTCCCGGCAACACCGGCGGCGAATCGGAGACGATCATCGGCAAGTGGATGAAGGCGCGCGGCAACCGTGACCAAGTTGTTATCGCCACCAAGGTCGGTTCCGAAATGGCGCCCGACCGGAAGGGATTGTCGAAGAGCTATATCCGCTCCGCAGTCGAGGCCTCCCTTCGGCGGCTTCAGACTGATGTCATCGATCTTTATCAGTCCCATCGCGACGATCCCGAAACACCGCAGCAGGAGACGCTCGAGGCTTATGCGGACCTGATCCGGGCGGGAAAGGTGCGGGCCATCGGCGCCTCCAACTTCACCGCCGCACGGATGAAGGAGGCGCTGGCGATCAGCGCCGAACAGGGCCTTCCGCGCTACGAGAGCCTGCAGCCGAAGTATAATCTCTATGACCGCTCGGAATACGAGGCAGACCTCGAGCCGCTTTGCCGCAAGGAAGAGATCGGCGTCATTCCCTATTACGGTCTCGCCAGCGGGTTCCTGACGGGCAAGTACCGGTCGGAAGCGGATTTCGGAAAGAGCGTGCGCGGGGGGCGCATGGCGGCGTATCTGAATGACAGGGGCAAGCGCATCCTCTCGGCCCTGGATGACGTGGCCACCCGCAAGGATGCGACACCGGCCCAAGTCGCGCTCGCTTGGTTGATGGCCCGTCCAGGGCTCACGGCTCCTATCGCCAGCGCCACGAGCGTGGAGCAGTTGCAGGACATTGTGAAGGCAACTAAGTTACGGCTCGATGAAGCCGATATTACAGCACTCGATAGAGCCAGCGCGCCAGCCTGAGACATCCGTTTTTTGCATGGCAGCCTTCCGTTGCAACGGACCAGCGCCCGCTTATCTCGTGACAACCTGTGCTTCAGATAATTCCACAGGATGAAACGAGGTTTTCTATGAGCGCCGATGCGAATGCGTTGTTCCAGCCCTTCACACTGGGCAGCCTGACCCTGCCGAATCGTTTGGTCATGGCTCCCCTTACCCGCAACCGGGCTGCGGAGGGTGACGTTGCGCGTGACATCACCGCTACCTACTACACCCAGCGGGCAAGCGCCGGTCTCCTGATCTCGGAGGGATCCCAGATCTCCCATCAGGGGCAGGGTTACCTGCGCACACCGGGCATCTACACCCCCGAGCAGGTTGCCCACTGGCGCAAGGTGACGGATGCGGTCCACAAGGCTGGCGGTCGGATCTTCATTCAGCTCTGGCATGTGGGTCGCGTGTCCCACACCTCGCTCCTCCCAGGCGGCGCTGCACCTGTAGCGCCCTCTGCGCTGCGGGCTCAGGCCAGAACCCTGCTCGAAAGCGGGTTTGCTGAGGTTTCCGAGCCGCGTGCGCTTGAGGTCTCGGAGATCCCGGCCGTCCTGCGCGAATACGAGAATGCCGCCCGCAATGCCAAGGAGGCCGGGTTCGACGGCGTCGAGATTCACGCCGCCAACGGCTACCTCCTCGACCAGTTCATGAAGGACGGCTCCAACCACCGCACTGATGCCTATGGCGGCCCCATCGAGAACCGCGCCCGTCTCACGATCGAGGTGGCCGAGGCCGTGCTGAAGGTCTGGGACAAGGGACGCGTCGGCATCCGCCTGTCGCCGGCAAAGGTCAATGACGCCGAGGATTCCAACCCGCAGGCCCTGTTCAGCCACGTGGTCGAGCGGCTCGACAGGCTCGGGCTCGCCTATATCCACATGATCGAGGGCGCCACCCAGGGCGACCGGAACGCGGTCAACGTGGACTACACGGGCCTGCGCCGCTCCTTCCACGGTGCCTATATCGCCAACAACGGCTATGACCGCGAGATGGCGGCCCAGGCGGTTGCGAGCGGACGCGCCGACCTCGTGGCCTTCGGGCGCCTCTTCATCGCCAACCCGGATCTCGTCAAGCGCTTCCGCCTCAATGCCCCGCTCAACCAGCCGGACCGCGCCACCTTCTATGGCGGCGGCACGGAGGGCTACACGGATTATCCGGCTCTCAACGAGGCAGCCTGAGGATCAGCAGGTGGAGCAGACGCCCTCCCGGGCCTTCTGCTCCAACTCCTCACCCTGGCGGAACAACTCCTCTTCCCGAGCTGTCGGAGCGACTGCAGAACGTTCGCCCGGCTGAAGCCGGTTGACACCCCCAACACCTCCAGTGGTGTTGGGATCGGCCGAGGAGCGGTTGGCGCTGGTGGCAGCACCACCGGTGCTTGCTTCATTGCCAGGGGGCGATCCCGAGTTGCCGGTCGCGGCATTCCCAACTGTGCTGTCTTGGTCCGTACTGCTTCCCGTCTGTGCGTCAGGGGTTCCCCTGACGCTCGTATTTCCGGGAGCAGCCTGCCCCGGAGGCCGTAGGGTCGAGTTGCTTGGCTGCGTAGCTGTTCCTGACGAGGACGAGCCTGTCGACGGCGATGCCGACGAGGACGAACCGCCGGCACTGCCGCCGCTGCTGGAGCCTCCGGAGGATCCTTGCGCCCATGCGGCTCCTGCAATCAGGCAGCTTGCGACCAGGGCAGTCGAAATAGTGAAATGACGCATCGGCGCCTCCTTTCGAGGTGCTGTCGAACGTCAACTCCAGGCAGAGTCATCGGTTTCCAGCGGATGGCCGCCAAATCGCCAGGGTGACCCTGCCCGCCGGGTCCAGGACCCGCTGCTCCCTCGGTGTCAGCCCCTGCTCCAAAAGGATCGTCTCGGCACCCTTCCCAGCCCGGCACTCCGAAAAGACCGAAACGCCATCCGGCACATGGGTGCCTTCCGCGCGGGTCAGGTGGAATGCATCGTATCCAATCTCAAGAAAGAGATCGAATACCTGACGCCCACCGGGCACGGCGACCCGGCCGCCCAATGGCAGAACGGTGCGGATCGCCTCGTCCCATGGCAGCTTTGCAGGATCCCACCACCATCCATCCGCACGCCTATCGAGACCAGAGGATGACGAGGACAGGATCATCCGCAGGCGGCCCTTGGGATTCGCATTGGCTTCGTGCCCGAGGCGCCCGAGTACGGTGACGGCGGACATGTTGAGCTCGGCCTGGAAGTAGGCCCAGTCGGCTTCGTTGCGCAGCACCTCGGGCGTGCGGCCCGACTCATCGGCAATGCAGTCGTTGTCCGACACGATGGCGTAGCCGTGGATCTCAACCTGGGACATGCGGAGGCCTTTTGTAAGACACGTGAACGATAGAAGCCCGCATGAGGATGCCGAGAACGAGCGCGTTGAGCATGTGCCAGAGGAAGTGCGTTCCGACCGGCACGGAGGCGCAGACAGAGCTATCAACCGAGCGGAACGCAAGCGACAGAACGAACACGCCGGCCGCCATGAGAAGCGCCCTGCCCGGCTCCTTCACCCTCAGGAACAGGCACAGGCTTCCGACGGTCAGCATTGCAAGCGCCGCCGGGAGATAACCCACGGACCCGTTCAGCGTCACTCCGGGATAGACCGAAAACCAAAGGCGGTCGAAGAGCATGTTGAACGCAACGAAGAGCACAGTCGCCATAAGGGAGGCGATAGGCCGAAGTTGCAGATAACGGCGCAGGGCCAGCAGGAAGTAGCTGTAGATGAAAACCGCAATCGGCAACACGTCGGCCAGGAGCGACCAGCGGTTGGCGAAGGTGTGGAACAGGAAGCTGCCGGTCCCGACGATGAACGTGACGGCTATCAGCCACAGGGCAGGCCAGTCCCGGCCTCCTGCGCGCCGCCAGAGCGCCAGGCCATAGAGCGCCGCCAGGATGAAGGCGCCGTTCGTCAAGGCATTCAGCGGCTCGGCCCAGAAGCCGGGAGCGAGTCGTTCGCAGTAGCTGTCGATGGGAGTGAGCCAGTATTCGGGCATGCGTTGCAACCATGAGGACAATGGCGAAGTTCCAGCTTGCCAGCCAAGGACGAAAACCCGATGAAGCACATGCGACAGGAAAGAGGGAGAGCCGGGATGCGGATTGCCACGTGGAATGTGAACTCCATCAAGCAGCGGCTGGAACACCTCGGCACCTTCGTGAAGAGCGCCGACCCGGATGTCGTCTGCCTGCAGGAGTTGAAATGCGTGGACGAGGCTTTCCCGCGAGCCGAGGTCGAGGCCCTGGGCTACAACGTCGTCACCCATGGCCAGAAGGCCTATAACGGCGTCGCCATCCTGTCCAAGCGGCCGCTCGAAGACGTTCGCCGCGGTCTGCCGGGTGATGAGAGCGACGAGCAGGCCCGCTATCTGGAAGGCGTGATCTCGACCTCCACCGGCGCCGTTCGGGTCGCCTCCATCTACCTGCCGAACGGCAACCCCATCGGCACGCCAAAATTCGACTACAAGCTCGCCTGGATGGACCGCCTGCGCGCCCATGCCCGCAGCCTGATGGCCCTGGAGGAGCCGCTGGTCCTGTGCGGCGATTACAACGTGATCCCGGAGCCCGAGGATGCCTACGATCCGGCGGCATGGACCAAGGACGCCCTGTTCCAGCCGGAGAGCCGGGCGAAGTTTCGGGAACTGCTCAATCTCGGCCTCGTCGACGCGGTGCGCGCCTGCAGCGACCAGCCGGGGCTCTACTCGTTCTGGGATTATCAGGCCGGCGCTTTCCAGCGGAACAACGGCATCCGCATCGACCACCTGCTGCTCTCGTCCCAAGCGCAAGACCGGCTGAGGACAACTTCGATCCGCAAGGAAGTGCGCGGCTGGGACAAGCCGTCAGACCACGTGCCGGTGATGGTCGACCTCGATATCGAGTGATCGTCAGAACACTCGCCGTCATGCCCGCACTTGCCGCGGGCATCAACGTTTTCAGCGTTTAAGACGTGGATGGCCGGGACGAGCCCGGCCATTACGATAGAATTGCTAGGCCGCTCGCTCTACCGGCGCGCCTGTATGTACTGCTCCAGAAGAGCGAGCGCGAGCTTGCGGTCGCTGTCGTCCGAGGCCGTGAAAGCATCCTGATACAGATCCACGATCCACTGATCCTTGGCGGCATCCGTCGAGGCCTCCCGGGCCAGGGTCAACCACATGAGCCCCTTGGCGCGTTGACGCGGAACGCCCTGCCCCGTCATCAGGAGATGGCCCAGGAGCGCCTGGGAAGCCGTATGGCCCTTCTCGGCCGCCAGGTTGAACCAGCGGGCGGCCTGGCGGGAATCCTTGCGGACGCCGGTGCCCTCCAGATAGAGCCGCGCCAGGTTGTACTGCGCGTTGGAGTCGCTGAAATAGGACGCCGCGTAGCTGAACATCTCGACGGCGCGCGCCGGGTTGGCCGCAACATAGGTGCCCTGGATGCCGTCCAGGAAATAGCTGCCGAGCGCCACGAAGGCGCTGGAGACGGCGCCGGCATTCGGCGAGTCAGGGCTCTCGTCCGCATGCTGGTCGGCGAGCTTGGAGAAATACTCGAAGGCCTTCAGATCGTCGTGCTCGACCCCATCGCCATCGGCATACATGCGCCCGAGCTTCCAGAGGGCGAGCGAGTGCCCCTGCCCGGCCGCGTATTCGAGCGCGTGGACAGCCCCGATCTTGTCCCCGGCATTGTAGGTGCGCATGCCGCTGCGCAGGGCATCGCGCACCGAGCCGTACTTGGTGACCGGCGCAGCAAGAGCCGGCGCGAGGGCAGGCGTCAGCGGCTGCGGACGCGGCGCGGCATCGAGCGCATGCGCGGCCCCCGCCCCGAGGAAAGCCGCCCCTACAACGGCAAGAATGAAGTTAGACGTCCGCATAGGTTTCTTTTTCTGCGGCTCCGCCCGGATGGGTGACTGCCCCATCCCGTGCGGGACCAACGGTTTGTGCGTATTTCCAGAGATAGCCCGAGGTGGCGCTCGTCTCGCGCGGCGTCCACTCAGTTCGGCGCTGCGCCAATTCCTCGTCCGAGAGTTCCACGTCGATGGTGCCCTCGATGGCATCGATCGCGATGATGTCGCCGTCCTTAATGAGCCCAATCGGTCCGCCCACGGCAGCCTCGGGCCCCACATGGCCGATGCAGAAGCCGCGGGTCGCGCCCGAGAAGCGGCCATCGGTGATGAGCGCCACCTTGTCGCCCATGCCCTGGCCGTAGAGAGCCGCCGTCGTGGAAAGCATCTCGCGCATGCCGGGACCGCCGCGCGGCCCCTCGTAGCGGATCACCAGAACCTCGCCCTCATGGTACTGGCGCTTGGACACGGCCTCGAAGCAGGCCTCCTCGCCGTCGAAGCAGCGGGCCGGGCCGCGGAACACCTGGTTGTCGGAGGCCATGCCGGCCACCTTCACGATGGCGCCTTCGGGAGCGAGGTTGCCCTTGAGGCCTACGACGCCGCCGGTGGGCGTGATCGGGGTATTGGCCGGATAGACCACGTCCTGCTCGTCGTTCCATTTCACGGATGCGAGGTTCTCGGCCATGGTACGGCCGGTCACCGTCATGCAGTCGCCATGCATGAAGCCGTAGTCGAGGAGTGTCTTCATCAGCAGGGGGATGCCGCCGACCTCGAACAAATCCTTGGCCACGTAGCGCCCCCCGGGCTTCAGGTCCGCGATATAGGGCGTGCGCTTGAATATCTCGGCGACGTCGAACAGGTCGAACTTGATGCCCGCCTCGTGGGCGATAGCCGGCAGGTGCAGGGCCGCATTGGTGGAGCCGCCGGAGGCCGCCACGACGACAGCCGCATTCTCCAGCGACTTGCGGGTCACGATATCGCGCGGGCGGATGTTCTTGGCGATCAGGTCCATGATCTGCTCGCCGGCCGCGGCGCAGAACCGGTCGCGGATCTCGTACGGCGCCGGAGCGCCGGCCGAATACGGGAGAGCAAGGCCGATGGCTTCAGACACTGTCGCCATGGTGTTGGCGGTGAACTGCGCCCCGCAGGCGCCGGCCGACGGGCAGGCCACTTGCTCCAACTCGGTCAGGTCCTCGTCGGACATCTCGCCGACGGAATACTTGCCGACCGCCTCGAAGAGGTCCTGCACGGTCACCTGCCGGCCGCGGAAGGAGCCGGGCAGGATCGAGCCCCCGTAGATGAAGATCGATGGCACGTTGAGGCGCACCATGGCCATCATCATGCCGGGCAGGGATTTGTCGCAGCCGGCCATGCCCACAAGGGCATCATAGGAATGGCCGCGCATGGTCAGCTCGACCGAATCCGCGATCACCTCGCGCGACGGGAGCGACGCCTTCATGCCCTGGTGCCCCATGGCGATGCCGTCGGTGACCGTGATGGTGCAGAACTCGCGCGGGGTGCCGCTGGCCGCCGCCACGCCCTTCTTCACGGCCTGAGCCTGGCGCATGAGGGAGATGTTGCAGGGAGCGGCCTCGTTCCAGCAGGTGGCGACGCCCACCAGCGGCTGGGCGATCTGCTCCCGGGTCAGCCCCATGGCGTAGAGATAGGAGCGATGCGGCGCGCGAGCCGGCCCCACCGTCACGTGACGGCTCGGCAGCTTCGACTTGTCGATCAGGCGCGCATCCATAATCCGTACTCTTCTTCACCCGGTTCTCACGAGGAACTCCAAGGCTTTGGAACTCCCGTGATCTGCCATGTGCCGCGCCACCGTTGCAATGACCCTAAGGAAGGATTGTCTCAGCAGCCTTAACCTGGATTTGCCCCAGGGTGCTTTGCTGTAAAGCCTTGGTTTAGCAGCACTTTAGCCAGCTTCATGAGGTGCTCCCGGTTTATGGCGGCATCGCGGCGGAGCTTGGGCCAAGGGAGGCAAGATGTTGAAGGTTTGAGGGTGTTGCTTGGCCGCAACATTTTTGGGACGGCATTCCTGATCGGACGCGTCGGCGGACTCTCTGTTTGGAGAGTATGACGGAGCGTCAGGAGTGGGCATAAGGAGAAAAAATATAGCATTGCACAGGTCCGTCGCAGGACCACAGCTGAGGAGGCTCCCGCCATGGTCGCGCCCGTTTTCGTTGGCTCCAAGTTCGTGATCGATGAAGGAAGTGCCAGCACCTCACTCGTCAAGATGGCAGCCTTACCGGATGGCGGCTTCATAGCCGTCTGGAAGGATGAAGGCGGTATGCATAGCCAGACGTTCGAAGCGGATGGAACGGGCAGAACCGTTGAGATCAGCATCCCTCTCAGCACTGACGCAAATGGTGAACGCTTCGATGTCACGGTCCTCTCTGACGGTGGCTATGTCGTCACGTGGGAGAGGTTTATACCTCGTGCCGGTGCTGTTGTTGAAGGTGCCATGTTCAATCCGGATGGATCTCTTCGCAAGAGCACCTTTCAGATCAGCAAAATTCCATTTAACTATTTCTGCACGCCTGATGTCGTTGCTGTCGATAATGGCGGCTTCATGATTTTATATGAAAGCCGTGGGATTTCAGGTGATACATTCAATGTTCTTGGCCAGACCTTCAGCAACGCCGGCGAACTGGTCAAGGATGAGTTCCTCGTCAATTTAGAAACTGCTGGTTCCCAGAGTAATCCTGTTGCCACTACTTTGAAGAACGGAACGGTTGCGACCGCATATAGGTCAGAAAACGATATCCGTATTCGGCTTCTTCAGGTTGACGGCAATCCAGTGCCAGACACCCCTGAAATTTCAGTCAATGCACGACCCAGTGGTTTGAGGCCTCTGGCCATTACAGCTCTTGATGATGGACGGTTCGTCGTCGTTTGGGCAACAATAAATGTTGATAGCAGCGGCAGCGCCATAGTAGCCCAAATCTTTGAGGCAGATGGCGCAACCTCCGGAAGCAAGATTACAGTCAATACGACGACAGCAAACGATCAAGTAAATCCACGAGTCTCTGCCCTCCCTGGTGGCGGATTTGCTGTCGTGTTCGAGGACTACAGTCGTACATCCAGTGATCCGAATGTGCGTGTAGCAACCTTCGACGCTGCCGGCAGCCGCCATAGCGATGATTTACTCGTCCATACTTCGACTTCGGGAAGTCAGTTAAGCCCTGAGATCATCACTCTTTCTGACGGCAAGATAGCCGTCTCCTGCAAGGAGACTGACGGCAGCTTTGTCAGTCAGGTGCTCCGACAGGATATGCTGGTGAATGGCACGGACGGAGCCGACACTCTCAAGGGCAGTACGGGCAACGATACGCTGAACGGCGGCGGGGACTTCGATCGGCTGTTCGGCGGAGCGGGGGCTGACGTGCTCAATGGCGGCGAGGGCTTCGACGTAGCCGATTACAGCAACGCCAAGGCAGCCGTGGGTATCGATCTTACCGAACCCTCCAACAACTATGGAGAGGCTAAGGGCGACGCTTATGACGGTATCGAGTCATGGATTGGGAGCGACTTCAACGACACGATCACGGCCAACGATGAGGCGCAAGAACTCTGGGGCGGCAAGGGCGACGATATAATCCGGTCCGGATACAGCACCACATACCTCGACGGCGGCGCGGGAAACGATACCCTGGATGGTGGTACGGGAGGCGATGTTCTCATTGGCGGCGACGGATTCGCCATCGTCAGCTATAAGGGTTCGAACGGCCCGGTGCTCATTGACCTCAGCATTGGCGCTGCCAATGGCGGGGATGCAACAGGCGATGTATTCTTTTCGAAGGACGTGCCCACCATAACGGTCGAGGGCATTATCGGCTCAAGCCACCGCGACAAGCTCGTCGGATTGGCTGCCTTGGACTCCTATCTCGACGGTGGAGCGGGCGCCGACACACTCCAGGGCGGCAGCGGCAATGACACATTCGTGGTCGATAGCTCAGATGATCAGGTTTCTGATAGTGGCGGTACCGACACGCTCATCATCCAAGCGGATGTGTTTGGTGTAGTCGACCGCCTTGAGGACGGAATCGAGAATCTGATTGCTACCGAGACCGCCAACAATGCCCCGCTTTTTGGCAACGATCTTGCCAACATCATCACAGGCAACTCCCACGCTAATGTGATCATTGGCTATGGTGGAGCCGATACGTTACGCGGCGGGGACGGGAACGACACCTACCACGTCCATGATGCATCTGACATCGTGGAAGAGGCCTCTGGAACCGGCACCGACACGGTCTACGCCTACACCAGCTACTCTCTTCAGAGCGACAGTAGAGTCGAGGTTCTTGTGGCTGCCGTGGATGGTGATGAGACAATCAACCTTACCGGCAACAGTTACGCCAATGTCCTGAAGGGAAATGGCCGAGCCAACCGCCTCAATAGCGGGTCCGGCAATGACCGGCTGATTGGGGGCGGAGGCAATGACACGCTGGAGAGGGGAACCGGCAGCAACACGGCTGTCTTCTCCGGCTCTCGCGCAGAGTCCACGATCACGCGCAACACCGATGGAACCGTGACAGTCAAAGGGCCGGATGGCACCGACCTGCTCAAGAACGTCCGTTGGCTTGAGTTCAGCGACGGGACGGACTTCGTCAACGCTGCTCCTGCCGGTCTGTCGCTGTCGAACACTGTCAGGTGGAGAACGCGCCCCTCGGGGCTGTGGTGGGCACGCTGTCAGCCACCGACGCGGACGGGGACGCGATCCGCTACAGCCTGGCCCCAGGCTCCAGTTCCGCCTTCGGCATCCGCACGGTCAACGGAGTAACGAGCCTGGTGGTCACCGGCCCGCTCGACTTCGAGACGCAAGCTACGCACCAAGTGACGATCCAGGCCAGAGACGATTATGGCGGGGTCACCAGCCTGACGATCAACCTCACTGTCACCAATGCCATCGAGACCACCCCGTTCACCATCTGGGGCACCGCACGGGCCGACGCGCTCACCGGTGAGAATGGCCACGACACCATCTACGGCAGTTCGGGCAATGACCAGCTTTATGGTGCCCTGGGCAACGACCGGCTCCATGGTGGCACCGGCAACGACCGGCTGTGGGGCCAGGGCGGCAAGGACGTGTTCGTGTTCGACACGCGCCCGAACAAGCGCACGAACGTCGACAAGATCTACGACTTCAAGTCCAGGGACGACAGCTTCTACCTGGATAACAAGTACTTCACCAAGCTGGGCTCGGGCAGCCTATCGAAGCCGAAGAAGTTCAAGTCGGACATGTTCACTGAGGGCAAGAAGGCGCAGGATCGGGAGGACCGGATCGTCCATGACAAGAAGACGGGCGCACTCTACTACGACCAGGACGGCACCGGCTCGAAGGCACAGGTGAAGATCGGCACCATCACCAACAAGACAAAGCTCTACTGGCGCGACTTCTTCGTGGTGTGAGCAAACGGAATCCAGCTCACAACATCCGACATGGCCGGGCCCTCCCCGGCCATGTTCTATTTCAACTGACCTCCTCCGACGAGAACCAAACGTCGTTGTAGACGGCAACGGCGCTTGCATCCGGTTCACGCTCGCTCCTGATCCAGATGGATCGGACAGCCGCAAGATCTGCTTCGCTCGGAAGGTTCTTGATCGAAGGCTTCTCGGCCACTCCGGTGCAGGAGATGAAGCCCACATTCATCAGCGAACGGGCACTGAACCCGCCTGCCCGGCGCGTCACGAGGACGGCAGGTCCCCAGCCCTTCTGCGGCTGCCAGGGGAAGATCAGCCGGCCGCCGGGGTTGAGCGCCCGCAGCCACTCCACATCCGGTGCCACAACACCTGCATTCACGTAGATCACATCCGCATTCGGCAACACGCGCCCAAAGGCCGATGTGGCATGAACCGTGACGCTCGGACAAGGCTGGAGATTGCGCTGCGCCTTGGCCGCCAAGTCGGCCTCATACTCGAAAGCCTCGATCCGGCCGCGAGGCTCCACGAGACAAGCCAGAATGGCGGTGTAATAGCCAGTCCCTGCCCCCACGTGAATCACGGTTTCCCCTGGCTGCGGGCCGACAGCATCAATCCAGGCCGCATGGAGAGCCGGCTCTCCATTGTTGATGCCTCGCTGCGCATCAAGGGCGACAAGCACGTTGTCGTAAATGTCGGCGAGATTGCTCGTCACGAGAGCCGAACCCATGCTGATCACGGTCCAGGGCGGATCTGGCAGGAAGGCCTCACGGGCAACCTCAGCGAAGGCCTCCTCGATGCGGGAATTCTCGACGCCAGCCAAGCGGACGATCTGCGCCGCATAGGACGCTCGCGCCTGCTGCGATGCCTCGGGGTTCATGCCGTTCTTCATGTCCTTGCCCCTTTGTTTGAAGAGGCCTCCAAGACGAGAGCGCATGATAAGGTAAATGGCGCTTGTCCAGGAACATGCCAATGGCTTCTCGGCTCCCTACCCCTTTGGGGCTCCTCCTCGTGCTGCCGGTTCTCGGCGGCTGCACCCAGACGGCGGCCCCCGCGATGCCTCCAACGCCTGCGGCATCGGCGGAAATAGCGGAGCCCGGATCAGGGGTTCTCGCAGCAATCGCCGATGCCAAGCGGACCGAAGGCAGGCACCGCATGACATCGGCTGGGCTCAACCTCGCAACCTCGTTCGATCCAACCGGGCTTTCCGGTTACGCGGTTGGCGCAGTGGAGGAAGCCCAGCAGCAGATCGAGGACGAGAAGTATCGTCGGATCGACGAAGAGGTTGAGAAGGCTATCGCTGAAGGTCTTGCCTTGCAGGCGCAGAACGAGAACCCAGAGAGCCAAGGAACAGAAGAAAGACGTCGCAAAGACGCGCGGAGAAAGCCGGCCCATTGAGCATTTCTGCCAGCATGCCTGGGCGTGATCCATGACAATGCTGCTAGGAGACCCTTCGTTCAGAGAGCTCCCATAGGTTAGCCAGGTGCTAAGTAGATGATGCCGTTAACCTTGGGGCACATCCATGATGCTTTCCCGTCTTCCCTCCTTGGGCCTTCTTGCAGTGCTTCCGCTTCTGACAGCCTGCAACCAGACGACAGCCTCTCCTCCGGCCGTGGAGCCGGGCGCCGTGGCGGCTGATCCCGCGGTGGCTTCAGACAGCATGGGCTCTGGTGTGCGCACGGCCTTGGCCGATGCGCAGGCCACTCGGGAGCGGCAGAGTTCTCAGGCAACGGCTCTTGGCGTCATGAGCTTCTTCGATCCCATCGGTGTCACCGACCTTGCCGAACCCATCATGAAGGCGCAGCACCAGCGGGAACTCGAAGAGAAGTACCGCTGGGTCGATGAAGAGGTTCAGAAAACCATAGCCGAGGCCGAGGAGATAAAGGCACGTAGCCGAGTCGGCGCGCATGCTGCCAAACCGCGCAAACGTACGACCGCCGCGGCCGAGTAGCCGACGCCCTACAGCAGGGCCTCCCTTTTACATCCTGAACACGCCGAACTTGGTCTCCGGGACAGGCGCGTTCAGGGCTGCCGAGAAGGCCAGGGCCAGCACGCGGCGGGTTTCCGACGGCAGGATGACGCCGTCATCCCACAGGCGCGCCGTGGCATAGTACGGAGAACCCTCTTCCTCGTACTTGTTGCGGATCGGGGCCTTGAAGGCCTCCTCCTCGTCGGTACTCCAGGATTTGCCTTCCGCCTCGATGTTGTCGCGCCGCACGGTGGCAAGAACGCTCGCCGCCTGCTCGCCGCCCATGACGGAGATGCGGGAGTTCGGCCAGGTGAAGAGGAAGCGCGGGGAATAGGCGCGCCCGCACATCCCGTAATTTCCGGCGCCGAAGGAGCCGCCGACCAGCAGGGTGATCTTCGGCACCTGGGCGCAGGCCACGGCGGTGACGAGTTTGGCCCCGTCCTTGGCGATGCCGCCCGCCTCGTATTGCCGGCCGACCATGAAGCCGGAGATGTTCTGCAGGAACAGGAGCGGGATGCGCCGCTGGCAGGACAGCTCAATGAAATGTGCGCCCTTCTGGGCGCTCTCCGAGAACAGGATGCCGTTGTTGGCGATGATGCCCACCGGCATGCCCCAGAGCCGGGCGAAGCCCGTCACCAGAGTGGTGCCATAGAGGCGCTTGAACTCGTCGAATTCTGAGCCGTCGACGAGACGGGCGATCACCTCGCGGATGTCGTACTGCTTCTTGAGATCGGTCGGCACGATCGCGTCGAGATCGTCGATGGCATATTTCGGCTCCACCGGCTCGGCGATATCGATGTCGATGTGCTTTCGGGTGTTCAGCGTGCGGACGATGCGGCGCACGATGGCGAGCGCATGGACGTCGTCGGTGGCGTAATGATCCGCCACACCCGACTGGCGGGCATGCACGTCGGCGCCGCCGAGGTCCTCCGCTGATACCACCTCGCCCGTGGCCGCTTTCACCAAGGGCGGTCCACCGAGGAAGATGGTGCCCTGACGGCGCACGATGACTGTCTCGTCGGACATGGCCGGCACATAGGCGCCGCCGGCCGTGCAGGAGCCCATGACGCAGGCGATCTGCGGGATGCCCAAGGAGGACAGCGTCGCCTGGTTATAGAAGATGCGGCCGAAATGCTCCCGGTCGGGGAAGACCTCCGTCTGGTGCGGCAGGTTCGCGCCGCCAGAATCCACGAGATAGATGCAGGGCAGACGGTTCTCCCGCGCCACTTCCTGGGCGCGCAGATGCTTCTTCACCGTCATCGGGTAGTAGGTGCCGCCCTTGATGGTCGAATCGTTGCAGACGATCATGACCTCGCGACCTTCGACCCGGCCGATGCCCGTGATGATGCCGGCGCCGTGGATCGCGTCCTCATACATGCCATGAGCTGCGAGGGAGCCGAGTTCCAGGAACGGCGCGCCGGGATCGAGCAGGCGCATCACGCGCTCGCGCGGCAGCAGCTTGCCGCGGGCGAGGTGCCGCTCCCGAGCCTTGGCCGGACCGCCGTCCGACACAGCCTGCCGCTTGGCCTGGAGATCCAGGGCAAGCTCGGCCCAGGCGGCGCGGTTTTCTCGCGCGGCGTCCGAGGTCAGGTCGGCAGAGGTTGCAATGACGGGCACGGCGTCGGTCTCCCTGGTTCTTGGTTCCTGCACGGCTGAGGCCGCAGGGCTTTACCGCTCAGTAGCTAGAACCGGGGAGCTTGCGCAACTGGGATTTGGGAGGTTCAGGCTCAGCCCTTGGCCTGAATGACAGCTTCCCGCCGAATGACGCCCGATCCGCAGCGATAGGCGATGCCGCGCACGAGCGACCAATCCTGCGAGACCTGCTGCAGGTAGAGATGGGTTGCGCCAAGGGCGACGGCCGCCTGCAGCATATCGTCGGTGGCACGGCCGAAGGTGGACCGGCCGAGGGTCACGCCGAAGCCGACATTGACCTGCGCGTGGGTTCCGGGCGTCGTCGGGGTGACCGGGCTTACCTCGCCCAACCGCGTGCAGGCACGCACATCCACCGGCGAATCGACGATCTTCACGAGTTCCGTCGGCTCAGGCCGGTAGGCACAGGCCGAAGCGGCCAGGGCGATGAGGGAGGCAAGGAGGGCACGTTGCATGAAAGTTCCGCCAATGATCAGCCGTTTGCCCCAGCTTAGAGCATGAAGGCGGGTTGAGGAGAAGCCTTGCCATATCTGAGGCCAAAATCCTAGGCGGCGTGGCTCGGGAGCAACGGTGCCTCCACCCGGAGGGTCGGCCCGAAGATCTCCTCGAAGGCCTTTCGCATGACCGCATCGACCTCCGGCAGGGTAACAGGAATGCCGAGATCGACGAGGCTCGTGACCCCGTGCTCGGTGACGCCGCAGGGAACGATGCCCGAGAAATGGGATAGATCCGGCTCCACGTTCAGGCTGATGCCGTGGAAAGTGGCCCAGCGGCGCACCCGAATGCCGATGGCGGCGATCTTGTCCTCGGCACCGTCGCCCCTGTCCGGCCGGCGCACCCAGACCCCCACCCGATCCTCCCGCCGTTCGCCGCGAACGTTGAAATCATCCAACGTCGCAATGATCCAGGCCTCCAGGGCGACCACGTAACGACGCAGGTCCGGCGCACGGCGCTTGAGGTCGAGCATCACATAGGCGACCCGCTGGCCTGGGCCGTGATAGGTGTACTGCCCTCCCCGGCCCGTCTGGTGCACCGGAAAGCGGTCGGGATCCACAAGATCAGCGGCATCGGCCGAAGTGCCGGCGGTGTAGAGCGGCGGATGCTCCAGAAGCCAGACTAACTCGCGAGCTTGGCCCGCCGCAATCGCCTCGGCCCTGGCCTCCATGAAGGCAACAGCCTCGTCGTAGCCGACGAGGCTGTCCGTGATGGCCCATTCCACCGGCTCGGAACCGCTCTCGGCGTGGAACTGAAGGGCCAAGCTGTCTCGCAGGTTCGACACCGATTCACCTTGAATGCTGCAGGATCCAGAACGGCAGACGCCCTGGACTTTGAGAGTGCGCAGAGCAGCTCCTGCACTCCCGGGGATTGTGCGCTTATATAGTGGCTCCAGGGGCTTATCGCCTATCCCCCAAGCCGTCAGCCGGGGCATTCGTACGGCGCAATCGACGCAAGCTCCACGGAAGGGGTTGCAGCGGTCCGATCGTTCTGCTAGAGCGACCACCTCTTCAGGAAAACCTTTCCTGGAACCGAGTTCGCGGTCATGGCGGAATTGGTAGACGCACTACCTTGAGGTGGTAGCGGGGAGACCCGTGGAGGTTCGAGTCCTCTTGACCGCACCAACTTTCAGCACATCTCGTGCTGAAAACATAAAGGCCCCTCACCGGGGCCTTTTTTGTTGACCTCAGCCGCTCCGGCTCTCGAGGCAGGAGTGGCCGACAAGCGATTCTCCGAGAAAGCCTTTGGGCGCATTGCGCTGGCTGGCGCAGGCACCTAAAAGGCCGGCAACCCACCTTCCGAGGACGGCTCATGCAGGAAGTCGACGACAAGACGCTGCTTCCGAACCCCGATGGGTCCGATCCGGTCACGCCGGCGTTCCGGGACGAGGAAGGCGAGCTCAATCCCGAGTTCCTGGCGGCCGCGGCCGATGCTATCGACGCCTCGGATGCCGATCTCCTGCAGCGGCTTGTCGAGGACTTCCACGAATCCGAGATGGGCGATCTGCTTGAGGCGCTGGCGCCCGAGCACCGCCACCGCCTGATCGAGCTTCTCGGCTCCTCCTTCGATTTCGCGGCACTGACCGAGGTGGACGAGGCCGTCCGCGAGGAGATCCTTGAGGAACTCGAGACCGCAACAGTCGCAGAGGGCGTGCGCGAGCTCGATTCCGACGACGCCATCACCATTCTCGAAAGCCTGCCGGAAGACGAGCAGGCTGAGGTTCTCGACCAGCTTCCCGCCATCGAGCGCGTGGCGCTCCAGCGCTCCCTCGACTACCCGGAAGACAGCGCCGGCCGGCGCATGCAGACCGAGTTCATCGCCGTGCCGCCCTTCTGGACGGTGGGGCAGACGATCGACTTCATGCGCGAGACGGAGGATCTGCCGGAGACCTTCTACGAGATCTTCGTCATCGACCCAGCGGCCCACCTGCTCGGCGCGGTGCCCCTGGACAAGCTCCTGCGCTCCAAGCGCCCGGTCACGATCCAGGAGATCATGAACGACGAGCCGGACCGGGTGGAGGCCACGCAGCACCAGGAAGAGGTGGCGCGCCTGTTCGAGCGCTACAATCTCGTCTCCGCCGCTGTGGTCGATGAAGGCGGCCGGCTTGTCGGCACCATCCTGGTCGACGACATCGTGGACGTGCTGGAGGAAGAGGCCGATGCCGACATCAAGCAGCTCGGCGGCGTGAAATCGGACGAAGAGCTCTCCGATACGGTTCTCTACATCCAGAGAAGCCGCTTCCCCTGGCTGTTCGCCAACATGTGCACCGCTCTGGTCGCCTCCAGCATCATCCGGCTCTTTGAGGGCTCGCTGGAAAAGATGGTCGCGCTCGCCATCCTCATGCCCATCGTAGCCTCCATGGGAGGCAATGCGGGCACGCAGACCATGACGGTGGCGGTCCGGGCGCTGGCCACCCGGGAGCTTGGGCGCTCCAATGCCTGGCGCATCATCCGCCGCGAGGGGGCCGTCGGCCTGCTCAACGGCATGGCCTTTGCCGTCATCATGGGTGTCCTGGCCGGGCTCTGGTTCGAATCGCCTGAACTGGGCCTCGTGATCGGCCTCGCCCTCATCACAGTCCTGTTCTTTGCGGCGCTTGGCGGCATCTTCGTGCCTCTTACCCTCAACCGGATGGGCGTCGATCCGGCCGTCTCATCCGGCCCCTTCGTCACCAGCATCACGGACATCGTCGGCTTCTTCGCCTTTTTAGGCATCGCGACCGCCTGGTTTAATCTGTAAGCTTGTTTCGCGCCTGTGTCGTAAGGGCCTGTTAACGCTCTTGCGTCATCCCTGGTGCGGTCCAGTCCCGCGTACAATACAGTTGAACCGATGAAGACTCGCCGCCGCTCCCCCAGCCGTTCCAAGAACTCTGGCCTGACGACGTTCGCTCAGATCGCCCGGTTCAGCGCCCTCGCAGCTGTAGCCCTTGGGCTCGCCTCCTGCGCCATCGCACCGTCGTCGTCCAGCCGCTACCCGGCCAAGAGCGACGCCCGGCCCCATGACGGCGTCGCTACCGCTCACCGGCTGCCGATCCACGGCGTCGACATCTCGAAATGGCAGGGCGATGTGGACTGGGCGTCGCTGCGCCGAGCCGGCACGAAGTTCGCCTTCATCAAGGCGACCGAGGGCGGCGACCACCTCGACAGCAAGTTTCACGAGAACTGGCAGGCGGCCAGGCGAGCGGGTGTCCCGCGCGGCGCCTATCATTTCGTCTACTGGTGCCGCCCGGCTCACGAGCAGGCGGCCTGGTTCAAGAGGAACGTGCCGGCAGAGCCGGACGCCCTCCCGCCGGTGCTCGACGTGGAGTGGAACGGCCAGTCCGTGAACTGCCCGAAGAAGGTTCCGCGCGAGCAGGCCCTCGCCATGATCGACCTGATGCTGCGCGAGATGGAAGCCCATACCGGCAAGCGGCCGATCATCTACACCGACATCACCTTCCACAAGGAGATCCTGGAGGGCGAGTTCAACGACTATCCCTACTGGATCCGCAGCACGGCGGCCGAGCCCCACGTGCGCTACAACAACCGCCGCTGGACCTTCTGGCAGTTCACCACCACGGGCCGGGTGCCCGGCGTGAAGGGCGACGTGGACCGCAACGCCTTCTACGGCACGGACAACCAGTGGCGCATGTTTGTCGCCAGCGCCTGCGACCCGCGCGACCACAACCGCCTCAAGGCGCAGGGCATCTGCCGCGACATGGACGCGGTGCAGACGGCGAGCATCGACGAGTAAACCCTCAGCGAGATTGAGGTTCAGGCTCCCCACGGACCGTGCGGGAGCCGTTTCTTTGTCGGCTCTGGCCAGTGGCGGGTCGGAGTCCAACGCCTCCGCACTTTTCTTGCTGCCTCGGCCTTGATAAGGGCAGCATTGCTGACCAAAATGGTCCGCGACAAAAACCATCCATCGCGTACCCTGCCGGGTCACGAATGGAACGGGGAGGAATCAATGCTGCCGAACGCCGCCAAGGGCTTCAATTTCGATCTCGGCGAGACCGCCGACGCCATCCGCGAGACCGTCGCCAACTTCGCCCAGGAGAAGATCGCGCCGCGCGCCGAGGAGATCGACCGCACCAATCAGTTCCCGCGCGACCTCTGGCCCCAGCTGGGCGAGCTCGGCGTCCACGGAATTACGGTCGAGGAGGAATACGGCGGCGCGGGCCTCGGCTATCTCGAGCACGTGATCGCCATGGAGGAGATCTCCCGCGCTTCGGCCTCGGTCGGCCTCTCCTACGGCGCGCATTCGAACCTCTGCGTGAACCAGATCCGCCGCAATGGCAATGAGGACCAGAAGCGCCGCTACCTGCCGAAGCTGATCTCCGGCGAGCATGTGGGCGCGCTCGCCATGTCCGAGCCGGGCTCCGGCTCCGACGTGGTCTCCATGCGCACCCGCGCCGACAAGCGCGGCGACCGTTACGTGCTCAACGGCAACAAGATGTGGATCACCAATGGGCCCATCGCCGAGACCCTGGTGGTCTATGCCAAGACCGACCCGGAGGCTGGCCCGCGCGGCATGACCGCCTTCCTGATCGAGAAGGGTTTCAAGGGCTTTTCCACGCACCAGAAGCTCGACAAGCTCGGCATGCGCGGTTCGGACACCTGTGAGCTAGTGTTCGAGGATTGCGAGGTGCCGGAGGAGAACGTGCTCGGCCAGGTCGGCCGGGGCGTGAACGTGCTCATGTCGGGCCTTGATTACGAGCGCGCCGTGCTGGCGGCGGGCTCCACGGGCATCATGCAGGCCTGCATGGACGTGGTGTTGCCCTACATTCACGAGCGCAAGCAGTTCGGCCAAGCCATCGGCGAGTTCCAGCTCGTGCAGGGCAAGGTCGCCGACATGTATGTGACCATGAATGCGGCCAAGGCCTATGTCTATGCGGTCGCCAAGGCCTGCGACCGGGGCGAGACGACCCGCGAGGATGCCGCCGGCGCGATCCTGTACGCGGCCGAGAACGCCACCAAGATGGCCCTCGATGCGATCCAGCTGCTGGGTGGCAACGGCTATATCAACGACTACCCGACCGGCCGCCTCCTGCGCGACGCCAAGCTCTACGAGATCGGCGCCGGCACCAGCGAGATCCGCCGCATGCTGATCGGCCGCGAGCTGTTCGCAAAGACCGCCTGATCGGGGCAGCAGTCAAAACTCCACCAGAACGGCCGGGCACAGTCCCGACCGTTTGTGTTGAGACCTTGCCGTGGATGTAACGGCCTTTCCGTGTTTGTAAGACTGTTTACAGTGAGGAACGAATTCACACCCGCGAGACGGCAATGACCTTAAAGCTGTACGCCCACCCCTTCTCCTCATACTGCCAGAAGGTGCTGATCGCGCTGTATGAGAACGACACACCCTTCGAATATCTGACACTTGATGATCAGAAGAACGGTGCCGCACTGGAGGCGCTCTGGCCCATCAAGAAGTTTCCCGTACTGGTCGACGAGGAGCGCTCCATCCTGGAGGCCAGCATCATCACCGAGCATTTGGACCTCCATCATCCGGGACCTGTGCGTCTAATCCCGGAGGATCCGCGCGCCGCTCTCGACATCCGGCTGATGGATCGCTTCTTTGACAACTACATCGCCACGCCGATGCAGAAGATCGTCCTCGATAGGCTCCGTCCGGAGCAGGATCGCGATCCTTATGGCGTCACCGAAGCGCGAGCCATGCTCGACAAGGCTTATGGCTGGCTCGACAGGACGCTGGCGGACCGCCAATGGGCCAATGGTGCTGCCTTCAGCCTTGCCGATTGCGCCGCCGCCACGTCCCTGTTCTATGCCGACTGGGCGCACCCGATGGGTGACAGGTATCCGCGCGTCCGGGACTACCGCCGGAAGCTTCTGGCCCGGCCTTCTTTCGCCCGAGCGGTCGATGAGGCCCGGCCTTACCGTCCATACTTCCCGCTCGGTGCGCCGGACCGCGACTGACGCACGGCAGGAATGCGACCGGGAAGGCCTCGTTTCGGTGGCGCTTCAGGCTCCCGGCCGCTATGAAAGCCTGATCCATATCAGGGAAGAACCCATGACCCTCGACAAAGCCATCGCCGACGCCCTGCGGGCTGCCTCCACCGCGACGCTCACCACCGTGCTGCTGAAAAAAGGCATCCGCCGGTGCTGGATGAAGGGGCCGATGCCGGCCTTCCACGCGTCGGAGAAGATGGTAGGCCGCGCCTTCACCTTGCGCTTTGTGCCGGCCCGCGAGGATCTAGCGACGCCAGAATCCTGGGCCTCACCCATCTCCACCCGCGCGGCCATCGAGGACATGCCGGAGGGCTGCATTGCGGTGATCGATTCCATGGGCGTCACAGATGCCGGCGTGTTCGGCGATATCCTCACGGCCCGCATGAAGAAGCGCGGCGTGGCGGCGCTCGTGACCGATGGCGTGGTGCGCGATGCGGTTGGCGTCGAGGGAACGAACCTTCCGGTGTGGTGTGCCGGCGTGGCCGCCCCTCCCTCGGTTGCGGGTCTGACCTTCGTCGGCTGGCAGGAGCCCATCGGCTGCGGCGGCGTCGCAGTGTTCCCGGATGACGTGATCGTCGCCGACCGCGACGGCGTCGTGGTGATCGCGGCCGCTATGGTGGAAGAGGTCGCCAAGGCTGCTGTGGCGCAGGAACACTACGAGATGTGGGTCATGCGCGAGGTGGAGAAAGGAGTTCCCCTCCCCGGCCTGTATCCGCCCAATGCCGAGACCAAGGCTCGCTACGAGGCCGAGTTGAACAAGTCGTAAGACTTCCGCCAAAACTACAGCCTTCATCCTGAGGAGCAGCCGTGAGGCTGCGTCTCGAAGGAGGATCCAGTGCTCTCTGGAAGCTCCTTCGAGACGCCGCTTACAGCGGCTCCTCAGGATGAGGTTTTGAATGGGAATACTGGTAGCCTCAAAAAACAAGGTCGGCGGGTGTTCTACTACGTCTCGAAAATCGCGTGGTTCTTCACCACGCCATCCAATCTTCTGCTCAGCCTCATTCTGCTAGGGCTGGTTCTGAGCCTGTTCAAGCGGCTGCGCCATCTCGGCATCTGGCTGAGTCTGGTCTTTACGCTGGCGACCATTGCCTTGGGATTGCTGCCCCTTGCCAGCTACATCCTGCTCCCGCTGGAAGAGCGGTTTCCTGCGTTTCGTGATGATGGCGAACCGGTTGACGGGATCATCCTGCTCGGCGGCGCTGTCGAGGCATCTGACTCGAAGACACGCGGCCAAATCGTTTCCAATGAATCGGCAGAGCGCGTGCTCGACACGATCCAGCTCGCCCACCGCTATCCTGCCGCTCGCATCCTGATCTCGGGCGGCGGCGGCACGGTCTTTGGTGACGGCGCAGCGGAGGCGCCGATCATTGCCGCGTACTTCAAGACCATCGGCATCGACCCCAGTCGCATTTTGATCGAGGACCGCTCACGGACGACCGCCGAGAATGCCGTTTACTCGCAGGAGCTCGCAAAGCCCCGCGAGGGCGAGCGCTGGCTCCTGGTGACATCGGCCTGGCACATGCCGCGTGCCGTCGGGGTGTTCGAGAAGGTTGGATTTCTCGTCACACCTTACCCGGTGGATTTCCGCACGTCCGGAGGATCACGCACACACCTCCCCTTTGCCTTCGTCTCGGAAGGCCTACGCCGTCTCGACATCGGCACCAAGGAATGGGCGGGCCTGATCGCCTATTACACGTCCGGTCGCACCGCGCGGCTGTTCCCAGGACCTCAGGATTCCGCAGGCGGCAGCGCGAGCCGGTAGGTGCCGCGGAAATCCTCCGGATCGACGGGCCGCCCTTTGCGGAGGATGACGATGCGCCCTTCCTTCATGAGACGCACGGCCGCTTTTCGGACGGGCTGCATGAGCGGTCCCCATCCGTCGGGCTGGTTGCCGCCGAGAGCTTGCGCGACATCGGCCGGACCGATGGTCTTGCCGGGTCCCCGCTCCTCCAGGAGCGCCAGCATGGTGACTTCCAGCTCTTCCGGTGTCGCGGTTCTAGACATGAGGTTGCCTCAAGGCTGCATCATGGGCGTCGGATAGGAACTGGCGCCGCCACATCACGATTAGCACTCCGGCAGTCGCTGCCATGAACAGGTAGCCGCTCACGAACCACCCGAGATAGGCGAGCGAGAAGAAGAAGGCCCGCTGACCGCGATTGAAGTGCTTGCCGGCAACTGCGTTCATGGCGCCCGCTTGGCGTGCGACCGCGAGCGCCTCCTCGCGGTTGCCATCTGTCAGCACGGGAACGGCCCCGACGATGATCGCCATGTAGTTGAAAAGCCGGTACGACCAGGCGAACTTGAAGAAGGCATAGACGAAGATCACGGCGAGTCCGCCGACCTTCACGTCCCAGGCGATACGCGTCGGCGGCTCGCCGAAAGGCAAATCGGCGAAAAGCGGCAGAACCGCATCGGTCGAGCGCAGGAGAGCCAGCACGCCGCCGATGGCAATGAGCGACGTCGAGGCGAAGAACGCGGTGCCGTTCATGAGAGAGGCGAGGATCGTGGTGTCGACGATGCGGTTCTCGCGCACCACCATCTGCTCCATCCAACGATAGCGGTACTGGTTCATCACCTTGTTGAGGCTCTTCTGCCCAGCCGGCGTGAGCTCGAGGGCGGCATGGTAGCCGAACCACGCGATCAGGAAGAAGGCCAGCGCCGCGTAATCGAGATTGGTGAAGCCCAGCACCCGTGATCCCCCGTTGACTCCGCCGCCGTCATGTCCAGTTTGTACAAAGGCTCATAGGAGCACCGGAACCCGTTATGCCTCAGACCATCACCCGCGGCTACAAGACATTGCTCGACGAGGCCAATGCGAAGATCAGGACCGTGCCTGTTGACGAGGCCGTATCCCTGCACAGCCGCGAGGACGTGGTGTTCGTGGACCTGCGGGATCCACGCGAATTGGAGCGTGAAGGGCGCATTCCCGGCGCGGTGCATTGCCCGCGCGGCATGCTGGAATTCTGGATCGATCCCGAAAGTCCCTACCACAAGCCGGTCTTCGCCCAGGACAAGACCTATCTGTTCTTCTGCGCGGCAGGCTGGCGTTCAGCCCTTTCCGCAGCGACGGCCCAGGACATGGGCCTGCAGCCAGTCGCCCATATGGAAGGCGGCTTCACCGCCTGGAAGAACGCCGGCGGGGCTGTCGAGACCGTGGAGCCGAAGAAGGCCTAAGCCGTTCGCCGGATTTCGAACCGCTCGGCAAGGTCGTGACCCTCTTCGCTGCCCTGGAGAATCTCCACGTTCTCGACGAGGGCGCCGGCGGGTCCCTGATGGCAGGCCTTGAGCATCACCTGAACAAGATCAACCGGGCCTGAGAACACGGCCTCGACCGAGCCGTCCCGCCTGTTCCGCACCCAGCCTTTGAGCCCATGCAGTTCCGCCAGATGCTGCGTCCAGGCGCGAAAGCTCACCCCTTGGACACGGCCATGAATCAGGGCATGGATGGTTCTGCTCTCGGTCATTGTCCCTCATCGGCGGGTATGACGGGCATGGGTGTGGCGCCCGGCAAAGTCTCCTCGGTCTGGACAATGCGCTCCCGGCTCTGGGGATCCACCTTGCGCGGGGCCGCGCCGCCCTCCCTGGGTTCGAGCAAGCCGAGATCGAGCGGGCCGGGCCTCTCACTCTGCCCTCACATGGCGGAACGAATCGTGAGTTCCGGCATTCAAGCTGAACAGTAGTTGTTCAGGTGCATCATGCGTTCGAGGATTGCTGCGATCCTAATCGGTCTTCTCGCTGCGGGCGGCTGCAGCGACTTTCCCAAGGACAATGCAGAAACCCTCAAACAGCTCCGGGCAGGCCGCGAGATGAAGGTGGGCGTGGCCCACAACCCGCCCTGGGTCGTCGTCTCGGACGGACGGATAGACGGGGTCGAGCCCGCCCTCGTCACGCAGTGGGCCCAGAGCCTCGGCACGAAGGCGCGCGTCATCACCGGTCCTGCTGACGCTCTGGTGGAGGCACTCTACAAGCGGGAACTGGATGTCTTGGTTATGGGCCTGACCGACGCGACACCCCATTCCGGCAAGCTCGCCCTGTCCCAACCCTATCTTGAGGTCAAAACCCATATTGGCGTTGCACCGGGGCAGACGCCCCCGGCCGATTGGACCGGGCAACGCATCACTGTCGATCCGGAGCGTCTCGACCTCGTGGCTCAGGTCAGGGAACTGGAAGCCGAGCCCGTGCCCCTGAACGGGAACGGAACGCAAGCTCCGATCATGGCCGGCTACGATTTCGAGCTTGAACGGCGCGGCCTCAAGCCAACGGAGGACGAGCTGTCGACCGAGAGAAGGGTCATGGCCGTCATTCCGGGTGAGAGCGCCCTGCTCCTCTCCCTCGACCAGTTCCTCCAGGCGCAGGACAAGGAGGGTCTCAAGGACAAGGCCATGGAGGCATTGCGATGAGGCCGATCGAGAACTTCGAATTTCCCGAGGACAAACAGGCCCTGTTCAAGCGCGCCCAGCGTCTCGAGGTGATCACCGTCTTCTACATCGCCTCGGCGGCCGTGGCTCTGTACGTCACGATGGGCTCGTCGCAGGCCATGCGGGCGAGCTTCTTCGAGGACGTGATCAGCATCATCCCCGCCATCGTGTTCCTCATCTGCAGCCGCATCGCCCTGTGGCCTCCGAACCGCAACTTTCCTTATGGCTATCATGGCGCCGTTTCCATCGGCTATCTCATCTCGTCGGTCGCACTCGTGGCCATGGGGCTGTTCCTGCTCATCGAGTCTGCCTCGAAGTTCCTGTCGGGCGAGCGCACCACCATCGGCGGCATGCACATCTTCGGAGAGACAATCTGGGCCGGCTGGCCCATGCTGGCGGCCATTGCCTATACGGGCATTCCGAGCGTCATCCTGGGGCACATGAAGCTGAAGCTGGCGCCCAAGATCCACGACAAGATCCTCTATGCGGACGCCAACATGATGAAGGCCGATTGGATGGCGGAAGGCGCCACGGCCATCGGCGTTCTGGGGACGGGGGTCGGCTATTGGTGGCTCGACCCATTGGCTGCGGGCATCATCGCCCTCGACATCCTAAAGGACGGTTTTTCCAATCTCGGCGTCGTCACCGCCGACCTCATGGAGCGGCGGCCGCAAAAGACCGACCGGTCAGGCTATGAGACCCTGCCGGAGGATCTTCGACGGAGAGTCGAGGCTTTGGACTGGGTGAAGGAGGCGGAGGTGCGCCTTCGTGAAAGCGGGCACATCGTTCTCGGCGAGGTCTATGTCGTGCCGAGCCGAACGGACAATCTGCCGGAGCGGGTGGCCAGCGCCATCGATGATGCCAAGGGTATGAACTGGCGTCTGCACGACGTGACCATCTCAGTCGTGCCTCGCCTCAATGACGATGCCTCACCGGCGCCGGATGGGCAGAGCTGAGCTTCCCGGAGCACTCCGGAGCGGGCGAACCTTGGGTTTTTGGGGGGCTGGCGCCGAGGCTAGAGTCTTCGGCAACCGCACGTTCAGGCTCCGGATGTAGTCCTCCGGTAACCCTGCACGTTTTGCTGCCTCGACAACGCCTTCCATGTATCCGGGTAGTGGCGTGCCGGGCTTGGCGCTGCGCCCCACATAGACGATCGCCCGGCGCGGCCCCTGACCCGTCACGACAGGCTGCACGACCTTGGTGTAGAGGCCGGTCGCGAGGCTCTCGTAGCGATCGAGGGCCGGCACGTCGGCCAGCGCCAGATCCCACACCATGCCCCAGACCGACCGCTGAGGGTCGCGGACGACAGTGGCATAGCCCTCGTCGAAGATCATGAACCGGTGCCGCATGAGCCGCCCAATGCCGACCGGCTTCGAGCCCGGGCAGCGCCCGAGCATGGCGGCCTGATCCATGTTGGACCCATAGGCGAAGTAGAGGGGCATCCGTTTTAGCCTGAACCCTTAGGCGAATTCCAGGATCACGGCATCGACCGCGAGGCTGTCGCCTTCCTTGGCGTGGATCTTGGAGATGGTGCCGTCGCGCTCGGCGCGCAACACGTTCTCCATCTTCATCGCCTCGACAATGCAGAGCGGCTCGCCGGCCTTGACCTCCTGGCCCTGAGCCACGCTGACCGCCTTCACAAGGCCGGGCATGGGGCAGAGCAGCTGCTTGCCGGTATCGGCCTCCAGCCGCTCCGGCATCAGAGCAGCGAGTTCAGCCTCGCGCTTGGTGTAGACCTTGACCTCAGCGGAGGCCCCGGCGTGGGAGAGCGCGACGCCGTTGAGGATCGGGCGCACCTGCACGGCAATGGCCTCACCCCCGACGGTGCCGGTCCAGACCGGCTGGCCCGGCGCCCAGTCCGAGACGATCGGCCAGACATTGCCATCGATCACAACCGCAAAGCCGCCGTCGATATCCTCGACGGTCACCTCGTGGCGGTCTTTGCCCAGCATTACCACCCGCTCGCGCTCGAAACGCAAGCTGGCGGCAGGACGCATCTGGCCTGAGATGTGTCGCTTGCGCTCGTTGAGCAGGTGATCGATGGCGGCACCGACCGCTGCCATGCGCAGGGCGACCTCGCCTTCCGGCGCGGGCGCCTTGAACCCCTGCGGGAACTCTTCGGCGATGAAGCCGGTGGAGAGCTTGCCCGACTGCCAGCGCGGGTGCTGCATCAGGGCCGAGAGGAACGGGATGTTGTGGCGAATGCCCTCGATGGCAAAGGCGTCGAGGGCCTGCGCCTGGGCTTGAATCGCCTGGAGGCGGGTCGGCGCATGGGTAACGAGCTTCGCGATCATCGGATCGTAATAGATCGAGATCTCGCCGCCCTCGTACACGCCGGTGTCGTTGCGGACCGTGACGCCATCCTGCTCGCCCTCGTTCGGCGGGCGGTAGGTGACGAGCCGGCCTGTGGAGGGCAGGAAGTTGCGCACCGGGTCTTCGGCGTAGATCCGGCTTTCCACCGACCAGCCGTTGAGCTTCACGTCGGCCTGAGAGAGGCGCAGCTTCTCGCCGGCCGCCACACGGATCATTTCCTCCACGAGGTCGATGCCGGTGATCATCTCGGTAACGGGATGCTCCACCTGAAGGCGGGTGTTCATCTCGAGAAAGTAGAAGGATTTGTCCTGACCTGCCACGAACTCCACCGTGCCGGCAGAGTCGTAGCCCACGGCTTTGGCGAGCGCCACGGCCTGTTCGCCCATCAGGCGGCGGGTCTCTTCGTCGAGGAGCGGTGACGGCGCCTCCTCGATGACCTTCTGGTTGCGGCGCTGGATCGAGCATTCGCGCTCGCCAAGGTAGACCACGTTGCCATGCTTGTCGCCGAGCACCTGGATCTCGATGTGGCGCGGATCGGTAATGAACTTCTCAATGAATACGCGGCTGTCGCCGAACGAGCTTGCCGCCTCCGAGGTAGCGCGAGCAAAGCCCTCGGCCACCTCATCGGAGGAGTAAGCGATGCGCATGCCCTTGCCGCCGCCACCGGCCGAGGCCTTGATCATGACCGGATAGCCGATCTCATTGGCGATGGTCACCGCCTGCTCCGGCCCCTCGATGACGCCGAGATAGCCCGGCACGGTCGAGACCTTGGCGGCGGCCGCCGCCTTCTTCGACTCGATCTTGTCGCCCATGGCCGCAATGGCCCCGGGGTTCGGGCCGATGAACACGATGCCGGCCTCGGCCAGCGCCTTCGGGAAGGCCTCGCGCTCGGACAGGAAGCCGTAGCCCGGATGGACCGCCTGGGCGCCGGTGGCCTTACAGGCTTCGATGATTTTCTCGATCACCAGATAGGACTGGGCCGCCGCCGCTGGGCCGATATGGACGGCCTCGTCGGCCATCTCCACGTGCAGCGCATCCCGGTCGGCATCGGAATAGACCGCCACCGTCTTGATGCCCATCCGCCGGGCGGTCTTGATGACCCGGCACGCGATCTCGCCCCGGTTGGCAATCAGGATCTTGTCGAACATGAACCCTCGAACGCTCCAGCCTACGGCGCATCGTGCGACCCGGAGGGCCGCGTCAGCGAAAAAGTGGCCCCGTTTTTCGCTCAGAACGATGCGCTCACCAAAAAGTTAGCCCCACCTCCGTTACTGCACATCGGTGCCTTGGGGAAGCGGGGCTGGGTCAGCATTTAGCTCTAGAAGCGATGTCAGGCGGCGATCTGGGACAGCCTCGCCTGCTGGCGTCCGCGCATGATGAAGTCGAGGAGTGCCACGTCCACATGCCCGGCCTCGTCCAGGATGGCATAGGCGATGGCCATGGCATTTGGCGACGGCCCGCTGATCTCCAGGAGGGTCGCGAGCCACAGGGCATCGTCGTTGCTGACCGCGCCATGGGGGGCACGCTTCCAGACCACGAAATCGGCCACGAGGCGGGTCAGCGCCGTTCCCCAGCCTTCGACGGCGGTGACGAGACGGTCGAGGGCCAACAGGGATTCGACCTCGAGACGGCTCGTGATTCCCTCAGAGAGGATCTCGCCCTGGAGCATCGCCACGTCATCATCGCAGACATGGCCCCTCTCGAGGAGGCTGTCGATGAAATCGCGAAGTTGATCCTTCAACATCCGTTTTGACTCCCGCCGGCTTTTCTTAACGTCCACGCCGGTTGATCGCTTGTGCGGGATGACATTCACACGTGCGGCAGGGCTAAACCGTTAACGCGACATGCTGAATCGCCGTTGAGGTTAAGCCTTGTTGAGACTCTTTGGTTGCCGGAATCTTGACGGATCGGATTTCCCAACGTTTGCGCGGATTTGCCAGCAGGCCCCTCCGAGCTTTGCATTCCCGCAAGGTCGCCCTTTCCACACTTCATCGCGACCTGGTGGTACTTATTTCCCTGTCAACGCAGCGCAATCCGCGCTTGCCCGTTAAGGAACGCACCCATGCGGCACCACGGCATTCATCACGTCACCGCCATTGCAGGCCCTGCCCGTCGCAACCTCGATTTCTACACCCGCGTGCTCGGCCTGCGCCTCGTCAAGAAGACCGTCAACTTCGACGATCCCGGCACGTACCACCTGTATTTCGGCGACAGCCTCGGCCAGCCCGGCTCGATCCTGACCTTCTTCCCCTGGGAGCACGTGGCGCCAGGACGGAACGGCGTCGGCACCACGCAGGAGACAGCGTTCCGCGTGCCTGAAGGCTCCTTAGGCTTCTGGATGCACCGGTTCATCGAGCAGGGCGTCGAGCACGGCAGCGTGGAGAAGCGCTTTGGGCAGAGCGTGCTGACCTTCAAGGACCCGCACGGCACCAGCCTCTCGCTCGTCGGCATTCCCAATGCCGAGACCGAGGAGGCTTGGAACGTCGACGGCATCCCGGCGGAACATGCGATCCGCGGCCTGGAGGGCGTCACGCTCCTCGTCGACAACGGCGAGCGGACGGGTGCAATTCTGACGGACGTGTTCGGCTTTACCGAGACGGCCCGCGACGGCTCCCTCGTGCGCTACAAGACGGACGCGCACATGGGCAGCACGGTCGACATCCGCTCGGCCGGCGGGTTCCTGCCGGGCCGGATGGGCGGCGGCTCCGTCCATCACGTGGCCTTCCGCGCCAAGGACGATGCCGATCAGGAGGAGATGGTGAGGAAGCTCGCCGAGACCCATGGCCTCCAGACCACGGAGCAGAAGGACCGCAACTATTTCAGGTCCGTCTATTTTCGTGAGCCGGGCGGCATCCTGTTCGAGATCGCCACCGACGAGCCGGGCTTCGCCGCCGACGAGGCGCAGGAGCGTCTCGGTGCCGAGCTGAAGCTTCCGGCATTCCTGGAACCGCGCCGCAGCGACATCGAGGCTCGGCTGCCTGAGTTGGTATGACCTAAAACCCTCTCCCCTTTAGCGGGAGAGGGTAACCTGCAAAGCAGGTCGGGAGAGGGGCCGATTTCGACTCATGCCTCCCCCTCTCCCGGCTCACTCCGTTCGCCACCCTCTCCTGCAAAGGGGGAGGGACAGGAGCATTCCATGACCGAACTGTCCTTCATCCATCGCTTTGAGCCCACCACGGATGCCAAGCGTCCCCCACTCCTGCTGCTTCACGGCACAGGCGGCGACGAGAACGACCTTCTGGGTCTCGGTCGCATGACCTCTCCCGGTTCCGCCCTGCTCTCCCCGCGCGGCAAGATCCTGGAGAACGGCATGCCGCGCTTCTTCCGGCGCCTCGCTGAAGGCGTGTTCGATGAGGAGGACGTGCGGTTTCGCGCGAATGAGCTCGCGGATTTCGTCGCCGAGGCACGCAAGGCCTATGGGCTTGAGGCTCCCATTGCGGTAGGCTTTTCCAATGGCGCCAACATCGCCGCCGCCATGCTGATGCTGCGCCCGGAAGTCTTGGCCGGTGCCGCGTTGCTGCGGGCCATGGTGCCGCTGTCCCAGGCTCCCGATGTGGATCTTGCGGGCAAGCGGGTGCTGATGATCTCGGGCGCTATGGACCCGATCATTCCGGCGGAGAACGCGAAGCGGCTCGCCGCGTCGTTGTCAGCATCCGGCGCCGGGGTCCAGCACGAGATCCTGTCTGCGGGCCACAACCTGTCGCAAACGGATCTGCAGCTGCTGGTGCGGTGGTTCGCCGAATAGCGGCTGACTAGAGGATCCGCTGTCATTCCGGGACGCCGCAGGCGAGCCCGGAATCCACAAACACCACGATTCAGGAAGAGGCTCTCGCGTCTCACCTCCTTCTTCACCGTTAGCGGTTATGGATTCCGGGCTCTGCTGCGCAGCCCCGGAATGACAGTGAGGCATGATTCCCACCGTCATGGCCGGACTCGTCCCGGCCATCCACGTTTCAGGAAGCTCCCAAGGCTCCAGTCTCGAAGAACCGTTCCATGGCCTCCTCGGCGGCCTTGATGCAGATGCCGCGGCATTCGAGCCAGGCATCGTCGAAGTGGGTGCTGCGGTAGCGCTCGCCGGAATCACACAGAAGCGTCACGACGGAACCTGTCTCGCCGTTCCTCACCATCTCGCCGACGATCTGCGCCACAGCCCAGAGATTGGTGCCCGTGGAGCCGCCGCAGGAGCGGCCGATGCGGCGGGACAGAACCCGCGCGGCCGCGATGCTCGCCGCATCGGGCACCGCATAAGCGCGGTCGATGAGTTCCGGCACAAAGGACGGTTCGCAGCGCGGGCGGCCGATGCCCTCGATCACCGAGGGTGGTCCTGAGACGGTGCAGACCTCACGGTCGGCCAGATGCCGGTGGAACACGGAAGCCTCCGGATCCGCGAGGCACAGCCGGGCGGGCAGGCGCCGGTAGCGGATATAGCGCCCGAGGGTCGCCGAGGTGCCGCCGGTCCCTGCCCCCACGACGATCCAGCTCGGGATCGGATGCTCCTCATGGGCCATCTGGCTGAAGATGGATTCGGCGATGTTGTTGTTGCCGCGCCAGTCCGTCGCCCGCTCGGCGTAAGTAAACTGGTCCATGTAGTGGCCGCCGAGTTCCTCAGCGAGCCGCGCGCTCTCGGCGTACATCTCGGCGGGTGAATCCACGAAATGGCTCTCGCCGCCATAGAAGGCGATCTGCGCGATCTTCTCGGCCGATGTGGAGCGCGGCATCACGGCGACGAAGCGCAGGCCCAGCATCCGGGCGAAATAGGCTTCGGACACGGCGGTCGAGCCGCTCGATGCCTCGATGATCGTCGTGTCCGGCCCGATCCAGCCGTTGCAAAGCCCATACAGAAACAACGACCGCGCCAGCCGGTGCTTCAGGCTGCCTGACGGATGGGTTGACTCATCCTTGAGGTAGAGCTCGACACCCGGCACGGCCGGCAGCGGCACGCGCAGCAGATGCGTATCCGACGAGCGGTTGAAATCCGCTTCGATGATCTGAATGGCGGTGGAGACCCAGGCGCGGTTGCACGATGTCTTTAGGGGCATCTGTCGATGGGCCTCGCGAAAAGCGCCCGGACTGGAGGATTCCACGTCTGGGTTTGTCGGGAGACGCCTTAACCGAGGTCGGATGTCCGGCGCAATGGCCCTAAGGGCGCACGGCGGCCGTGACGGCAGATTGCTGAGAGGTCTCCACCGGCGCCACCATGGAATGGAGGCTATCAGCGATGAGCTGCGCCATGCAGTCGTAACCGCGGTCGCCCATATGGAAGCCGTCGCTCGACAGCATGGATCCCAGGATATCCGGCGACCTCTCGCCCCAGGCCTTCATCAGGCTATACCGCGAGAACACCGGCACCTGCTCGGCGGCCCCGGCCGTGCCGACAAGGCGAACGAAGCGCTCATAGCGCCCGAGGTCCTTGATGGCGGGAAAATACTGCTGGTCGACGAGAAGAACTTCGACACCGGCAGCCTGCGCGGCATCGATCCCCTGCCGCAGAAGACTGGAAAACTGCCCCTCGTCGCCGCCTTTGACTGCGTCGTTCGTACCCACCTGCCAGATGATGAGGTCCGGTTTGTCCGATTGGAGAAGAGCAGCCTCAAGGCGCCTGACGGTCTCCGGGATCGTCTCCCCGCCCCTACCGGCATTCTCGATGTTGACCTTGCCCTTCCAGATCCGGGTGAGATCCGCCTGGAGCTGGACCGGATAGGAAAAGGCCGGGGAGGATGCCCCGATGCCCTGTGTAGAGGAGGATCCGATGGCCAGGATCCGAACGGGCTCGCTCTTCTTGAGCCGGGAAGCCAGACGCTCCATCTTGGCTTGTGCCGACAGGATCGGCTTGACGCCAGGACAGCCCACCTCATCCGCCAGGGCGGAATGGCTCAGGGCTATGACCAGGAGGGACGCTAACGCGGAAGTTGCCCGGGTGAAACCGACACAAGGCCAGATTGTCCGGCGCGCTCCAGCTTGGGAGCGGTCGAGCCTTTCTTTTTCCATTCGAGATATCGTGCCAGTCCGAGAAGTGCGAGAATGCCGAAGAGGGTGAATACCATACCCACGACATGGGGACTAGCAGAGGACTTGACGGCGGCCAGCGTCATCATAACTTCCCCGGCAGCACTCAGGACGGAGCCGACCGCGAAGACCGGCAGGGCATTGCGTCCCAGGCGGGCCATCTCGGTCCCGAAGGCGGTCGTTTCCAGCACCTGCCCCATGCGAATCTGCGTCACCACATAGGCAAGCGCCAGAAAATGGAGCATCCGGCCAAGGCCAAGATCGCTCTTGACCAGATCGAAATTGACGAAGGTACTCCAGAGCAGGTTCGGATAGAGGCCGAACGCATCAGTCATGGTGACCGTCGATACGGCGAGGAAACCGACTGCTCCTGCGAACGCGTAGCGCTGGTAGGGCACGCCCCTTTGAACCAGGAAGGCCCCTGTGACGATGCCGACCGTGAACAGGAGCTGCCAGGCGAAGGGGTTGAAGAACCACCGTCCCGGATCGGGCCAGCTCGGGAGAGCGAGCACGTCGGCGCGGGCAAGAGCATAGACAGCAACCGACACGGCGAGCGCGAGCGCGACGTGGATCCTCATCAGGACCATAGCCACCGGCGCCCACAACATGAGCGCAATGTAGAGCGGAAGGATGTTGAAGTAGCCCAACTGGTGGCCGAGCAGAAGCACACCCGTGACCCCGCGCGCCGTATCGTCAAACACGGTGCCCCTGCCGTGAGCTTCAAGCATTCCGATTTCGTCGCTGATCACATAGCCGACGGAGAACAGCGCCACTGCCGCTCCTGTCATGATCAGGTGTACCCGGTAAAGTTCCAGCGACCGGCGCAGGCAGCGTTTCATCACATCGAAAGCACCGCTCTGCGGCATGCGGGGATAGTAGACGAGCGCGACGGATAAACCTGAGATGAACACGAAAGCCTCGGCCGCATCGGAGAAGCCGTAATTGCGCGGCGTCAGGTGCTCGAGGATGTTGCCCGGAACATGGTTGACGAAGATGATGACGAGGACGAGTCCGCGCCAGAAATCGATTACCGTGTTGCGGCCGCCTTTGGCGTGCATTCCCGATCCTCTGAGTTTTTTTGATGACGGCAGAACGCCGGAAACGGCTAAGGGATCCGATGCTCGTCATCAACTCTTCGAGACAGATTCGGTCCGCAAACCCGTATCACAAATCCGCGACTCCAGGGCAAGCGTGACAGAGCACCGCGCATGATCATTTTGACGGGCAAGGTCTCGCGCGCTAGCCTTCAACACTGCTCCTGCTCTTTCCTCTTTCAAGCTCAAAAGGAACACCCGTGCGAAGCTGCATCGTCGCGCTTTTCGTCGTCACGTCCATGGCTGCCGCGGCAGCCTCAACCGGGTTAGCACGTGCTGAGGAGACGCGCTCTCAGCATCAGGACTGGATCCGCAAGCTGGAGACGCCAGGCGGCACATTTCCATACGTTCTGGAGATGGAAGTGGAGCCTGCCGACTCACTGCTGATCGTACCAAACGGAACAACCTCACAGCATAGAACTTGGCTGAGAAAGTTGGAGACACCGGGAGGAACGTTCAGCTCGTCGCTCTAAACAGCAAGACAGCCCCGGAGCAGTGCTCCGGGGCTGTCTTTCATCGTGAGGAGAAGCTGCTCGCCGTCAGAGCGGAATGTTGTCGTGCTTCTTCCAGGGCCGCTCCGTTTCCTTGTGCCGCAGCATCGCAAGCGCCCGAGCAATCCGCCGCCTTGTCGAGTGCGGCATGATCACTTCGTCGATGTAGCCGCGTTCCGCCGCCACGAAGGGGGACATGAAACGGTCTTCGTATTCCTTGGTGCGGGCCGCGATCTTCTCGGCATCGCCGATATCCTGGCGGAAGATGATCTCCACTGCGCCCTTGGCGCCCATCACGGCGATCTGGGCGGTGGGCCAGGCGTAGTTGACGTCGCCGCCGATATGCTTTGAGGCCATCACGTCATAGGCGCCGCCGAAGGCCTTTCGTGTGATCACCGTCACCAGCGGCACGGTGGCTTCGGAATAGGCGAAGAGCAGCTTGGCGCCGTGCTTGATCAGGCCGCCATATTCCTGCGCGGTACCCGGAAGGAAGCCCGGTACGTCCTCGAAGGTGACGATCGGGATGTTGAACGCATCGCAGAAGCGCACGAAGCGGGCGGCCTTGCGCGAGGCATCCGCATCGAGCACGCCGGCCAGCACCATCGGCTGGTTGGCCACGAACCCGACCGTGCGGCCTTCAACCCGGCCGAAGCCGGTGATGATGTTTTTCGCGTAAGCTTCCTGTATCTCGAAGAAATCCGCCTCGTCCACGACCTTCAGGATCAGCTCCTTCATATCGTAAGGCTTGTTCGGATTGTCGGGAATTAGCGTATCGAGGCTGTCGTCCACCCGGGCCGGATCGTCGAAACTCGGGATCTCCGGCACGCCATCCATGTTGTTGGTGGGCAGGAAGTCGATGAGGCGGCGCACCTGCAGCAGCGCCTCCACGTCGTTGTCGTAGGCGCCGTCCGCCACGGACGACTTGGTGGTGTGGACCTTGGCGCCGCCGAGTTCCTCCGAGGTCACGGTCTCGTTGGTGACGGTCTTCACCACGTCGGGACCGGTGACGAACATGTAGGAGCGGTCGCGCACCATGAATATGAAGTCGGTCATGGCCGGCGAATACACGTCGCCGCCCGCGCAGGGGCCCATGATCACGGAGATCTGCGGGATCACGCCCGAGGCGATCACGTTGCGCTTGAACACCTCGCCATAGCCGCCAAGCGCCGCCACGCCCTCCTGGATGCGGGCGCCGCCGGCATCGAACAGGCCGACGATGGGCGCGCGCATCTTCAGCGCCATGTCCTGGATCTTGGTGATCTTCTGGGCATGGGCCTCGGAGAGCGAGCCGCCGAAGACGGTGAAGTCCTTGGCAAAGACGAAGACCGTGCGGCCATTGATGGTACCCCAGCCGGTCACGACGCCGTCGCCGGGGATCTTGGCCTTGTCCATGCCGAAATCGGTGGAGCGGTGCTCGACGAACATGTCGAACTCCTCGAAGGAGCCCTTGTCGAGCAGGAGCTCGATGCGCTCGCGGGCGGTCAGCTTGCCGCGGGCGTGCTGCGCCTCGATGCGCTTCGTGCCGCCGCCGAGGCGGGCCTGCGCGCGCCGCTCCTCAAGCCGTTCGAGCATGTCTTTCATGGCTGGACCCTGACTCCCGGGGAAAATGATCCCCCGCTTAGCACAGCCGTGGCTGGGTCAAAATCCCACTATGGGTGTGTGCTCCACAGCACTTCTCAGGCGGGCCGGAGCAGGTTAGGAGTCAAGAACTGTTACGTTACAGCGGTACTGAACATGAACAAGACCACCCAATTTACGGCTCTCGCCGTCTCTCTGTCGCTCCTGGCCGCTGGCTGCGCCAGCCGCTCGGAGGATGTCGCGGCGTCATACGTCTCGCCGACGACCTACAGCAGCTACAGCTGCCGGGAACTGAGCGCAGAGGCTCAGCGCGTCAGCGCTGCCGCCGCCGCCGCTTCCGGCGCGCAGGATTCGCAGCACACGAAGAATGCGGTTGCCACCACGGCCGCTCTTGTCATCTTCTGGCCTGCCGCCTTCTTCGTCAGCGGCAACAACGCCCAAACAGCCGAACTCGCTCACCTGAAGGGCCAGATGCAGGCCGTTGAGGCCGCGTCGATCCAAAAGAAGTGCGGAATCAGCTTCCAGCGTGCGTGACGCAGCGGAAGAAGGCAAGTCGAAGCCGCCGATGCCGAGTGCGTCGGCGGCTTTTCTATGCCTGCTGCGTCAGGCGATAGACCAGGGATGCGGCCCGGAAGTCAGCCTCGCGACGGCGGCGGCGCTCCATGGCTTCGTAATCCTCGCCCCAGACGCTCTCCTGATACAGCTCGTCCACATGGGCAGCAGCCCAGGCCTGATCCGCGTCGAGCTGCCGCTCCGCATGGGCAAGGGCGATCAGAACCGAGCCTGACAAGGTCGTCATCACATGCAGGGCGGCGAGCGCGAAGGGCGATCGGATCTGCTCGATCGCCCGGCGGATGGCCGCGACCGCCTCTTCCGGCTGCGCCACATGCATCACGCCCTCGCCTAGGGCAAAACGGGCGCCGTGGGCGTCCTTCGCCCAATCGAGCACTGGGCTCCAGGCGTCATCCTGAGATTTGGCGAGGCGCTCGGGCTCGCCGGCCCGGTAATAGACGAGATCCGATCCGGCATAGCGAACGAGATCGTCAACCACCTCGGCCGTTCGCGGCGCAACGCCGTCGATGGCGGAGTTGACGATGCGGGTGACTGGCATAGTGGAGGGATCGATCTCGCCCCCCTGCCCCTGCCATTCCTCCGCCAGAGCTTCGGCCAGCGCCCGAGTGGGTACGGCCAGGGCCTGCTTGCTCGGCGTCTTCGCCGTACGGCCGTCAAGGGTGAGGTGGAACAGCCCGTCCCGCTCCACGACGCCGGCCTCCTTGTAGAAGCGCTTCGGCAGGGCGGGCTTCATGCCGGCTTGGGCGGCCCGCATGGGGTTGGGTTCCTCGTCCGAGGGGAACCAGTCGTGTGAGTCTGTCATGGGGCGAAAATAGTCGCTCCCGTCGCCCTCTGCGAGGGATGCGATGAAAATTCCTGAGGGTTGAGGCTTAACCCGCCTACCACCGGATCCTCAGTTCCCCACCCACGGACCAGCGGCTGAACGGCTCGTCGTCCTGTCCCGCATCGAAGTTGCCGTCGTCTTCGGACGAGCGCGCATAGGAGACGAGGTGGCTTGCGTAGAGTGCGAAGGTCGCCTGGGAGGTGAAGTCGTAGTTCAGGCGTGCGGAGGCATAGGATACGAAGCCCCCCTCGCCGGGCTCGCTCCAGCCGTAGCCGGCAGCCCCCTGGAGATCGAACCACCATCTCTCGGCCAGTGGCCCATAGAAATGGACGCTCGCCTCCAGGGACTGGTAGCGCTCGGGATTCCAGTAGCCGTTGTCGACCACCTCCTCGAACTCGAAGGCCGTGTAGCGCGCGCCCAGCCAGAAATACGGATTGGCCGTGAAGCGTTTGGCGAACTCGACCTGCCCCCAGGCCCGTTCATTGCCATCGGAGTAGTGGCTGTAGATCGCCTGAGCGTTGAAGCGGGTCGCGTTGTCCGGCGTTATGAGAACCTTGAGGCCGAAATCGTTCGCCAGCACATCGTTTACGATGGAGCGGGTGTTCTCGTCCGCATAGCGGCGTACCAGGTTCAGGTCGAACCGGAGCAGGTCGGACGGTATGAGGCTTAAGGTCGTGTCGTGGGTGAGCGTGACGTCCTGATCGTTTTCTCCGTCGGGACGGTTGCGTCGCGCCTCGTCCTCGAAGTTCAGGAAGATCGACGACTTGAACTCGACATGGTCGCCGAACCTGTGCTGACCCGCGATGCCGATGCTGGACATGTCAACGCTCGGGAAATCGTCACCCCGATAGCGCATGAAGCGGGCCTGGGGCCCAAACTTCGTCAGGCCATCGTTGAAGGTCAGCTCGTGGGAGGCCTGCAGCGACCAGATCGCGAGATCGTCCGAGCGGCGGGCGTACCAGCTCTCGATACGGGTCAAAGGCCGGCGTTCTTGATAGAGCTGATCGAGCAGCGCCAGGGCGCCGGCATCACCCGGCTTCTGTGCAAGGACAGCCTTAGCATAGTCCTCGGACAGATCCGGGCGCCCCATCTCCCGCCGTGCCTGGGCGGCGATGAAGAGCGTGGCGGGATTCCGGTCGCCGCTGGCGAGAAGAGGCTCGAGCCGGGCGAGGGCTGCCTGAGGCAGCCCCATAGACCTCTCGGCCGTGGCGGCGCCGCGGATCGCCTCCACATTGCTGGGCTGGAGCGAGAGAACCACCTCGAAGTCAGCCAGAGCCGCCCTGTGGTCCGTGATGTCGTTGAGGGCGTTGCCGCGCCCGATGAGGGCATCGATGTCGTTGGCGTTCGAAGCCAGAATTTCGCTGAAAACCGGAAGCGCAAGCTTCTGCTGCCCGCTCCAGGCCAGGGCACGAGCAAGCCCAAGCCGGGCATCCCGCCTCTCCTGCCCGTTCAGGTCACCGCGCTGAAGCACCTCCTGGAAGAGCGGGATGGCTCTCAGCGGCTGGCCCGCATAGAGCACCTGCTCGGCATATTCCCGCAGCAGTTCCCGGCGGCGTCCAGGCATGACGGTCAATGCGCGCTCGAAGAGGTTCACCGCTTCGGCGTTGCGGGTCTGCCCGGCGGCCTGGCGTGCTGCGCCCACAAGAGCATCCGAGAAGGCCTTGCGGGTCTCTTCGTCGCGCGGGTTCTCTCGGAATAACGGCTGCCAGGCGGCGATGGCCTCGCGGAACTGGTTGCTCCAGAGGAGCGCGAAGGCAAGACCGCGCCGGACACGCCGGCGCTCCGCCTCAGGGCGCTGGCCATCGCGCAAGGCCTCTCGGTACAAGGGCACCGCGCCCGCGGGATTGCCCGAATAAGCTGTCTGATCGGCATATTCCGGCAGGAGTTCCTGCCGTCGCTGCGAAGCGGTCTCGATGGCTCTCCGGAAGAAAGCAGCGGCATCGGCATTCCGGGTGCGCTCAGCCGCCTGCCGGGCGGCACCCACATAAGAATCGGAGAGCGCCTTGCGCGCCTCCGCATCGCTCCGGTCGGCCTGCAGGATGTTGCCCCAGGCCTCGATCGCTTGCTGGAACTGGCTGCTCCACAGGAGCGCGAAGGCCAATGCACGGGTCGCCTGCTGACGCTCCCCCGGGGGCAGATCCCGGCGGGCGAGAACCTCGCGATAGACAGGAACGGCCCTACCCGGCTCTCCGGAGAAAGCGAGTTGGTCGGCATATTCGCGGCCGATCTGTGCTCGCTTCGACGGATCGAGCCCAATTGCCCTCTCGAAAAGCGAAGCGGCTTCCTTGTTTGCGCCGCGTCCTGCCGCTTCTCGGGCCGACGCGATAGCCGCATCGGCGGGCGAGGCTGGAGCGACAGCGGGTGCTTGTTGAGCCGGTGCTGGAGCAGCCTGCGAAGGCTGTGCAGCCTGTGCACGGCCTCTTTCGACACCGGCTCGGGCCTCTGCCAATCCCTGCCTGACCTGAGCATCGTCAGGCGCTGCCCGAAGCACATCGTCTAGAGCCGCGACGGCGGCCGGAAACTGGCCGCTCCACAGCAGTGCAAAGGCCAGTCCCCGCCTCAGACGGCGCTGCTGGTCTTCGGGACGGCTGCCGTCCCGCAGGGCCTCATGATAGAGCGGCACGGCCTGATCGGGCTGGCCGGCATAGGCGGTTTGGTCGGCGAATTCCGGCAACAGCTCCTGGCGGCGCTGCGGCGCCGTCTCAATGGCACGGCCGAAAAGCGTCCTGGCGTTTGCATTCTCGGAACGTTCACCAGCCTGTCGGGCTGCTCCGACAAGAGCGTCTGACAATGTATTCCTGGCTTCGTCGCTGGCAGGGTCTGCTCTCAGGCGAGCCTCCCAGGCGGCAATAGCCTCCTGGAACCGGCTGCTCCACAGGAGTGCGAAGGCCAGTCCACGCTCGGCGCGTTCGCGATTGGCTGTATCGAGAGCGGGATCGTTCAGCCGCTCGCGATAGAGAGGCACGGCATCCGCAGGCCGGCCGGCATAGGCGACCTGATCCGCATATTCGAGCAGGAGTTCGTTCCGACGTTCGGGAGCAGCGGTGATGGCCTGCTCGAAGAGACGAGCGGCCTGCTGGTTTTCGTTGGTGGAAGCAGCCTGCCGGGCCTGCTCCACTATATCCTTGGCAGTTTGGGCCAGAGCAGGTGACGCAGCCAGCCCGAACCCACAGAGGAAAGCGAGGCTTGCGAACCGGGTACGAAGGGCAAGCCTACGCTGATGCATCGTCTCAGAGTCTCGAATCACACATTCAGGAGGGGCAGTATCTGGATTTTGCCCTTATGGCAGGTAAAGATCGGATCTGGCGAGAGCCTCGCCGCTCCTAACTTTCTTTCCTAGAAAATAGCCTATTCTTATCCCAGACCAGAGGCATCTTGCCTCCAGCGTATCTTCTGGAGACGTCTTTCTTGTCCCGTCCCTTGTCCCGCTTTCAGAGTCAGACCCCCTGGACGCCGCTTCCTTTTTCCCCATGGCACGAAACACTGTGGCAGTTTCTGTGCGTGGGGAGCCTCGTCTTTGGAACATGGTATATCGGCTGGCGGTGGCTCTACTCCATCAACTATGACGCTCTCTGGTTCTCGATCCCTCTCCTGATCGCCGAGACGGGGTCCTTCATCGGCCTCGTCCTCTTCACGGCGAATCTCTGGAGCGCTCAATCGCCAGTGCGCGCTCCCGTGCCAGTGACTGTGCGCGACTGCACCGGTGATGCGGAGGTGCCGGACAGGCCCGTGTCCGTGGATGTTTTCTTCGCAACCTATAGTGAAGATCCAGAGCTCGTTCGCGTCGGCCTGCAGGCGGCCAAGAAGCTCACCTATCCCCACCCCATCAATGTGCAGATTCACGTCCTTGACGACGGAAAGCGTCCGGCCATGGAGGCGGTCGCCCGGGAAGAGGGAGTAAATTACCTCACCCGCTCCGACAATGTGGGCTTCAAGGCCGGCAACCTCAGGAATGCCATGTCCTCCACGTCCGGGGACTTCATCCTGATCTGCGATGCCGACATGCATCCGTTCCCCACATTCCTGGAAGAGACGCTCGGCTATTTCAGGGATCCGAAGGTGGCCTGGGTGCAGACACCGCACTGGTTCTACGACATCCCTCCAGGCATACCGCTGCCGGCCGCGCTCGGACGTCGTCTTGGAGCGGTGGGTCGAGGAATCGGCAGAGCGTTCGAGCGCGTCTTCGGGCCGGTTCAGATCGGCGAGGATCCCTTCGCCAACGATCCACAGCTTTTCTTCGACGTCATCCTGCGCCGTCGCAACTGGGCGAATGCGAGCTTCTGCTGCGGTGCGGGTTCGATCCACCGGCGTGAAGCCGTCATGGAGGCGGCGCTTCGCCAATGGTCCGATCAGGTTGCCGCTGCGGCCGGGCGGAATGAGAGGGCCGCCCGACAGCTGACCGGCGAACAGGCCATTACCGATTCGATCAGCGATGTCATGCGCTGGCAGAGCGCCCTGGAAGAGGAGTTCCAACCCTACAAGTTCCACGTCTCCGAGGACATCTACACGTCGATCGTCCTGCACAGCGACCGTGAGCGCGGGTGGAAGTCGGTTCTGCATCCCGTGGTTCAGGCGAGGATGCTGTCCCCCAACGACCTTCTCAGCTGGACGATCCAGCGCTTCAAATATGCGGGCGGCACCTTGGACATTCTCGCCCATGACAACCCGTTGTTCCGGCGCGGGCTGACGCTGCCGCAGAAGCTCATGTACGGTTCGACCTTCTACTCGTATCTGTCTCCGATCTGGAACATCGTCTTCCTCATCTCGCCCATCGTGTTTCTGTTCTCGGGCATTGCCCCGGTATCCGGCTACTCGCTCGATTTCTTCGTGCATATCGCGCCGTTCCTGCTGCTCAACGAGCTGTCGCAGCTCGTTGCCATGTGGGGCAACTCGAACGCCAAGGGCCGTGCCTGGTATCTCGCCATGTTCCCGCTGAACATGCAGGCGCTCTGGGCCGTCGTACGCGGGAAAAAGATTTCGTTTCCCGTCACGCCCAAGGACCGGCAGGTTGGAACCTATGGCCGTCTTGTCAGGTGGCAGATCGCCCTGGTCGCTGTCACCATGGCAGGTCTCGCCTGGGGGTGGGCTGCCTATGGCATGGGACGTGAGGGCTACACGCTCGGGGCGATGATCGCCAACACCCTCTGGGGTTTCAGCAATGCCCTGTCGATGCTCCCGGTAATCCGGGCGGCCTATTGGCAGCCCGATCCCGAGTTCGAAGCTGCAATCGTGGAAGGCGCGCTGCCGTCGCAGGGGGCTTAAGCCCAGACCTCGTCTAGGGTGTCGGACGTGACGAACACCCGATCGAGCGTCGTGAGACGGAGGAGACGCTGCGCCTGAGGGCTCGGTGCGATCAGACGCAGATCGCCCTCGGCTTTGCGGGCAGCCTTGAGACCGGACACCAAGGTGCCGAGCCCGGTGCTGTCTATGAAGGAGACCTCGGACAGATCAACGGCAAGACGGCTTTTTCCGTCAGCCACTGCATCCTTCAGGCGAGCCAGGACATAAGGGGCCGCCGCAGCGTCCAGCCGCCCTGACAGGCGGGCAAGGGCAATCCCCTCGGCCGTTTGTTCCATCTCCACAATCATCTTGAACCACCATAGGCATGAACAGGCCAGAACCGCTCAGCGGCTCCGGCATCGCCGCCCGTCTTTATCGCAAAATCTGTGACAGTAGCCCTGAAATCCGACGTGAACCGGAAGATCACGGGAACCTGGGATCGGTAGCAGGCAATCGACTCAAGGCGCTTCTGGAGGGTCTTCGCAATGGGCATAATGACGGGCTCTCCAACCGCATTTCCGAGAGCCGTCAGACGTGCCGCGACACCGGCAGGCGTGTGGATCGCATAGGGACAGTCTTCATAGGCGAAGACCTTGACGCCTCCTGATGCGAGGCGCCGGCCCGTCTCGAATACCAGCTGATGATCTACGTGAGAGCCAATGCCCAAGGGAACGAAGACCTGCATGTCGTCGCGCCATTCCGGCAGCTGGCGCATCTCCTCAGCGAGATGAGCGGCGAGTTCCAGCTCCTCGGGCTTCAAGACCCCGAAAAGCTCGGGATCGGACTTGTAGCACTCTCCGCGATAGATGGCATCCGGCAACCCGAGCCAGCGAACGGAGGATCCAAGAGCCTGGGCTGCCTCTGCATCCTCCTGACGGCGAATGGCTAGGACCTGCTCTGCGTCCTTAACCTTCCACCGCTCATGCTTCCAGGCGGCGAACTCACCAACCATCTCGTCGACCAACTCGCTGGCAAATTCCGTGATCATGCGCGGCTCATGCCCGCCCTCTGCCAGGAGCGCCAAGGTTCCGCCACAGGAGAGCGGAACGTCATCGTAGTGCGGCTGGATGAAAAGCGATGGTCCAAACACGAGAACACTCACAGGCCTGTTTCACTCGCCAGTCCCTTCCGCCTCACCTGGGTTCAGGAAGCTTTCCAACCGGCCGAGCAGACGAATCGTCCCAGACGGATTAACCCGAATTGGGGAGGATCGCACCAGAATGCAGATGCGGATGATGGGATTGTGACCGAACGGTAAATGTTACTATGTTTCAAAAAGACAAGGGACTCTCGCTCACCCTTGTTGCGCATCTCTCTTGCCTTGTCGGGCACTGGCCGATTAGGTTTCCGACCTCTTCGCACGGGCCCGCCCGTGGCGGAGTGCGTACCAAGCTTACCGGAGGCTCAACGTTGACTTTCAGAGAAGGCCTCCTCAAGGCCCGAGGGCAGATCACTTTCATCGCGGCGCTGGCGATCTCGACAGGCATCATCATCTATCTTGAGACCCTCGACACGGAAGAGCGAATCCAGGGGCGCGTTGCATCTGAACTCTCACGTCAGAGGAATGCTCCCCCAAACATTTCGCCTGTGGTCGAGGCAAGAGTGAGAGCCAATCTCCAGCGGACGGAAGCGATCTACTCGGCTGAGCCGATTGCCGCAGCCTCCCGAGCGGCTTTGCTGACGTCGCTGGCGTCCGCCGTTCAACTCAGCATCCTGAGGCCCGAGGATGGGCTGGCGCGGGCCCAGAGGGTCATTGCCGACATGGAGCGCCAGACAGGCGAGGTCACGCCGGTGCTGGTCTCCGCCTTGGGGGCCGCGGCGGTGGCGTTCCCGATTCTGCAGGAGAGAATCGCAAGCCTCGCGTCAGCGCCGTAAGTCGGAGACCCGTTACGACAGGGGCACGATCCGCTTGACCATGCGCAGGCGGTTCTCGGATTCGCTCGAACGGTATTCGACCTCATCCATGTTCATGCGGATGAGCGCCAAGCCCATGCCCCCTTCGGGAATATTGGCAATGTCGGTTTCATCGAAGGTGAAGGCATCCTCCGAGGTGCTGTCCAGCACCTGAGGCGGCATGGGGGGAGCATGGTCGATGATCTCGATCACCACCTGATCGGCCTGAAGCCCGACCGCCACTTGAACGTCTTTGCCCCGCTCGCCGTGATACCCGTGCTTGATGACGTTGTTGATCGCCTCGACAAGGCTGAGTTCCACGGCGTCCTGGTCGTCCGGGCTGAGCAGATCCTCGCAGAGTGCCCGAACGGCGCGGGCGAGGAGCGATACCTTGTCGAGATCGCTGTCGATTGAGAGGCTGATGGAGGAAACCATCGTGGCTCTTTCTGCGCTCTGGCGGCGGGAAATTAGGCGGAAAGCTGTTCGACCGCGGAATCCACGCTCTGATGAAGAGCAAAAACGCGGTCCATTCGGGTGAGCGTGAACAGGCGGCTGACGGCCCCTGTGGCGCCCGCAACCGCCAGGCTCCCCCTTGGCCCAAGACGCTTGAGACAGGAGACAAGGGCCCCAAGGCCGGAGCTGTCGATGAAGTCGACTTGGCTCAGGTCGAGAACGATCTGGTTCTGTCCAGCCTCAATGCACCGCGTCATCTCATCTTTGAATGCCGGAGCCTTGCTGGCATCGATCCGTTTCTCCTCAACCCGGACGACGAGAACATTATCGCGTAGATCAGTGGACAGCATGCGCAGGCATCCTTTCGGGTAAGCGCTCCAGCATGAGAACGCTCAGGTCATCATCCAAGGTTTCAGAGCCCCGCCAGTTGCGCAAGACGTCATCGAGCCTGTCCAGAAGAACGGCGCTTGGATCTGCGGCAGCTTCGCGCACGAGCGCGCACAACCGGTCTTCGGAGAATTGCTCGCCGGACTGATCTTCAGCCTCGACCAGCCCGTCGGAATAGATGAAGAGGCGATCGCCCGGACCCAGGTCGAACTCCAGCCTCTCGTAGGAGGCGGCAGGCAGCATACCGACGGGAAATCCCCCCTCGCCAATCATCTCGACGGCGCCGTTGGAGCGGATCACCAGCGGTGAAGGATGCCCCGCCTGAATGATGCTGGCACGCTGCGTGCGGGCGTCGATCTCACCGAGAATCATGGTGAAGTAAGGCAGATCCTCGGGCCACTCCTCGTTGATCTGGACGGCGATCTCCTCCAGCGGCGTCCCCTGGGTCCGGGTCAGAATCGCTTGCGACAATGCATGGTGGCAGGCAACCGACACGAGCGCTGCGGCGGCTCCATGACCGGCGACATCGACCTGGAAGAACCCGACAGCGCCATCTGTGCGCCGCACCACGTTGTAGGTGTCGCCGGCGATAAGGCTCGAAGGGCGGAACAGGCCATGATATTCCACACCGTCGACCCGCGAGGATGGCGGCAGCATCGTCCGTTGGATGACGGCGGCAGCCTCCAGATCTTTTTGGAGCTGGCTATAGGCCTCCCGAAGGCGCCCGTGGAGGATTTGCTTCTCGTTCTGGGTCCTTTGCCGTTGGATAGCATTGGCCTTGAAGACCCGCAGCGCATCATTCATCTCGCCGATCTCGTCCGCCCGAGAGAAGCGAGGCAGGGGCGTCTCGAGGTCGTTGTCCGCCAACCTGAGCATGGTCTGACTGAGGCCCTCCAAGGGCCTGACCACCCGTCGGCGCACCACCAGAATGCTGGCGAGCACGGCGGCAGCCCCCAGCAGGAGCAGCATCGACCACAAGGCGACGGACCGTTGAGCCCGTCTGAGCTCAGCCTCAAGCCGCTCCCGCGTACTGCCAAGCAGCTCCCGCTGCATCAGCTCGATGTTGCTGAGCGCCCTTCCGGTCAAGTCATACCATTCCGCGGGACCTAGCGTGGGCGGCACCTTCCCAAGGAGTGCCGCCAGCAGGGATCTTTGAAGCGGCGCGAAGGTGGAGCTGTAGTTCTCATGAGTTCTTGAGACGATCCCCTTGACCCTCTCGCTCAAAGGCACCGACATCTGTCCGTCGATGAGTTCCCAGGCCAGTGCCGCGCGGCCGGCATTTTGACTGATCGCGTCAATCTCGAGCCCTCCGACTTCGGATGGATTCTCGAGTGCCCGGCTCATCAAGGCCTGGTTTCGAGCGATGCTCTCACTCAGGATGGCGGCAAAAGCCCTTAAGTTGGCCTCGGTTCTGAGCACAGGATCGAGCGGCCTCTCCCGTTGCAGAATGGTCATCCGGGATGATTGCAACTCCTCCACGAGGCAGGTGGCCTCCTGGAACCAACGCGGGGCGAATTGCTCCGCTCCTGAGCTCTCTGCAATTCCGAGAAACCCATCTGCCTGCTGCCTCAGGATTCCGATGTCCTGTCGGATGCGCGATACGGTCTTCAGGCTGCTGGCGGTGTTGCTCAGCGACGCCTGGGTGGCTGTGATCTCGCGCTCAGCTGCATTCAACAGGTCGTCCACCTGTCGCCGCACGTCGCGGAGTTCCACGAGGCCGCTGGCTTCGTTCCTCTGTCCGATCAGCAGCATGTATGTCTGGCTGCGTTCGTTCGCGAGAGCCTCCGTCCCGAGCAGAAGCCGTTCCCGTACCGTATTCGACGCCACCATCCTTTCCGCCGTTTGGTATCCGAGCAGCTCGTCGCGAATCTGGACCGCGACGGCGATCAGCAAGGCAGCACCGAGGAATGCCGTCAGGATCAAAAGGATGTGGCGGATCTTCATGAAGCGGGTCTGCAGCGGTATCGCGGTGGGCGGAAGGTTATCTGTGATATCATTCGATCAGGGGAATGAAGAATGCACAATGAGCCAAGGAAGAGCAGCTTGTCGAGCGCCGCGGCTCAAAACCGTGTGCTTTTCGGCACCGCTTTTTGCACCTCCGACCTTCTGTCGCAACCTCTCACCCGGGCGATTCTGTACAATTGTTCTGTTGTTACGCCTGAGTATGAGTTGAAGTGGGATGCCATATGCCGGGAACATGGTCTTCCTGAGTACTCGGCCGCCGACGAATTGGTCTCCTTTGCATCGCGCAACGCCCTTGCGGTCCACGGGCATACCCTCTGGTGGCACGAGTCTATCCCGGCATTCCTCCAGGCCGGGACCGTGGATCAGTTCCGGGATGCCGCACTGAATCATTTGAAGACAACCGTGACCCGGTATGCCGGGCAGGTCCATTCCTGGGATGTTGTGAATGAGCCGCTGGAACCTGCCGATGGCCGAACTGATGGCCTGCGCTTAACACCCTTTCTTGCAGCTTTCGGCCCTGATTATATCGCGACTGCCTTCCATCAGGCATCTCTGCTGGATCCCAAGGCTATTCTGGTTCTCAACGAAATGGGGCTCGAATACGCCTCACCGGCCGCTGAACGGAAGCGCCGGCAGATGCTCGCCCTGCTCGAGCGGGAAAAAGCCAAGGGCTCCCCGATTTCCTGCCTCGGCATCCAGTCCCACCTGACCGCCCTGGAGCAGCCCCGGGACCACCCGGAACTGCGAGCCTTCCTCCGGGAAATCCGAGCCATGGGCCTCAGCGTCATGATCACAGAGATGGACGTGTCGGATCACCTTTGCCCCCGAGACCGGAGGCGGCGCGATGCCATCGTGGCTGAGACATATCGGTCTTACCTCGATCTCGTCTTCGAGGAGGCGGAGGTTATCGCCGTGAGCACCTGGGGCCTGACTGACGACCGCACGTGGCTGAACGGCTTCCGGCCCCGGCCCGACGGTGCCCGGCAGCGCCCGCTCCTCTTTGACCGGGCCGTTCGAAGAAAACCGGCCTGGCACGCGGTCCAGGATGCCCTCCTGAATGGGCGGCGAACCGGCGCCGGGACCCGGTTGGGCTCCATTATAGGAACTGATTAAGGCAGGTAGGTTACTAAGGATAGTGATGGCTTACGTTCCGCTTTAAGTGGACTATACACCGACTGAACACCAACCTTCTGTCCGGCACCATCTCTCAGAAGAATATGCTTCATCAAAGAAGCACTCAGGACCCAAGAACAATGTCCTTTCCAATTGGCCCCAATGAGGAGGAGCGCCTGCGGATCCTCCTCGAGACCGGCGCTCTCGATGCCAAGACAGACCCGGCGCTGGACAAAATCTGCGAAGAGGCTCGACTGCACTTCGATATCCCGATTTGCACTCTCACCCTGCTGGACAAAGTCAAGCAGCGCATCAAGGCGGCGCAGGGCATGGAACCGGGCGAGACGCCCCGGGACGTGGCCTTCTGCAACTATACCGTCCTGAGCGACGAGGTTTTCGTTATCAACGACACCTCGGCGGACGACCGCTTCAAGGATAGCCCTTTAGTGACCGGCGCCCCATTCATCCGATTCTACGCTGGAGCTCCTTTGATCTTCCTGAAGAACATCAGGCTCGGTGCCTTGTGCCTGATCGACACCAAACCCCGCTCCTTCTCCCGAGGCGACAAGGCCGAACTCCAGCTTTATGCCGACAGAGCCGTCCGTCAGATCGCCACCACTGAACTCGAGAAGAGAGGCTGATGCCGCCTGCATGGGCTCAGATGCCCGGCCCAGAGCTTGGTAGCAAACCGGCCAAAATCATCAATCGCGCACAACACCTTTCTTCAAGATGATATTGCCATAGAGCCTTCGTTCACCCGTTGAGACGATGGCGTAGGCAGCTTTGGCCTGCTCATAGAAGGCGAAGCGCTCAAGGCTTGCGAGACGAAAGTTCGAGCCTTCATGACGCGCTAGGATGGCGCGGAACTCATCGAAGATCGGCTGTTCCGCCTGGGGATCGCCAACCACTTCCATGCGCCAAGCGGCCTCCGGCACGAAATCGTCGAGGGGCATCACCGACAGAATCGCATTGGTGACGTCCGTCGCCGCCAGCCCGTCGAGCCGCACGAGACGCCGGGCCATGGCGGCCGCCGGGAAGTTGGCGTCGACAATGGCAATGTCGTCGCCATGCCCCATTGAGCGCAGCACCATCAGCAGATCCGGGGAGAGGAGAGGATCGATGTTCTTGAGCATGGAAGATTATCCTGGATTGTACTGGCGACTCGCCTCGGGATCATCGGAGGAATAGGACAGAGGTGCCAGTTCGTCCCAGACTGCTTCCGGGATGGAACAGCGTGCCCACTCGAGAGTCTGAGCAACCCGTTCAGGCTTGCTGACGCCGCAGATCGTCGAGGTGATCCGCTCGTCACGCATCGAGAATTGCAGGGCGACTGCGCCGGGCGGAACGCCATGCCTGGCGCAGATGGCCTCGATCCGACGGATCGGGTCCAGCACGTCTTCTGAGGCCTCCTGGTAAACATACCGTGGGTAGGACTCGGAACCCTTCGCCAGCACGCCCCCCGCGTAGGGTGCCGCGTTGAGAACGGCGATGCCTTTCGAATGGGCGAAGCTGATCATGGCGTCCGCATTGCGGTTGGCCAACGTGAAGCGGTTATGCGTGATCATCGCGTCGAAGTCCCAGTCGCGCAGGAGCGGCATCATGACGTCAACCGGACCTGCTGCGAGGCCAACCGCTTTGACCAAGCCTTCCTCCTTCATTTTGAACAGCTCCGGGAGGGCTCCCAGCGTGCCGGTAGTGACTTCCAGCGAGTCGGCGTGCTCCGGATCGTGAAGATGAAGGAGGTCGATGCGGTCGAGCCCGAGGGCCCTGAGGCTTTCCTCAAGGGACTGTCGCGCCTGGGAGGCATCGAACCGGTTAGTTTCCGGGTCGCGATCCAGCTTGGTCGAGAGGACAAATCCGTCCGGCAATCCCCCACGCTCGCGAATGACATCGCCGATCCGTTCTTCGCTGCGACCGAAACCATAGATGCGCGACGTATCGAGAAAATTCACAGGGCCCGAGAAGATGGCCCGCACAGTCTCTCGAGCGCGATCTTCGCTGACGTCATAGCCATAGGTTCCGGGCATGTCCCCCAAAGATGAGGTGCCGAAGCAGATCCTTGATACCGAGAGATTCGTGCGTCCGAGAGGGGTTTTCTGTACCGGGTCGATGGGCATCTGATCACTCCGTTCGCGCCTCTCGACAGCTTCAATCCGAGTCCGGCGAGGACTAGGCCAAGCCTATGGCGCCGCCTCCGGGCAGGCAAGCGACGAGACATCAGGAGCGTCACTTAGGAGGAAGCAAGCATGTGTTACGGTGTTCTCGCCTGCCCCTTTCCTTTGACTAACATTTTAGTTGCTTGCCCCTGATGTTCATGAATATCATTCTGGCAAGAAAAGCTTTTGAGCTTTCGATCCGAGCCGAAGCCCGAAGGAGCCCACCAGAAAAGCTCCATGGGTACGGACCGTCATAGGGGGCGGTCGGGAGGAGCAGATGCAGGAGCAGGACAAAGTCCTGTTGGCGTCCGCAATGATTTGGAAGTCGGGCGGCACAACCGCCGCCGCATGGCTGCGCACGGAGGTTCCGAGCCTCGCGAGTTTTGCCGTTTATGATGCGGCCTCTGTTCCATGTTCGGTCTCCCGACGGCAGCGCCATGCGGTGATGCAAAGACATATGAGTCGTTGCGCATGACGCCGCTCGTCACGATCAGGGATCTCGACAAGTCATTTCCCGGCGTGAAGGCTCTCAGGAAAGCCCGTTTCGAACTGCTCCCGGGCGAGGTCCACGCCCTTATGGGAGAGAATGGAGCCGGCAAATCCACATTGATGAAGGTGCTCGCCGGCATTTATCAGAAAGACGGAGGCGAGGTTCTCATTGACGGTAAGCCTGTCGACATTGCGTCGCCTCGGGCTGCTCAAGACCTCGGAATCGGCATCATTCACCAGGAACTGAACCTGATGAATGAACTCACCGCCGCGCAGAACATCTACATCGGCCGCGAACCCAGGCGGGCCATGGGATTTCTGGTTGACGAGGGAGCTCTGAACCGGGCGACAGCCGAGATCTTCTCGCGCATGAATCTCGCGCTCGATCCTCGGGCGGAGGTCGGCGACCTCACGGTCGCCATGCAGCAGATGGTCGAGATCGCCAAGGCTCTGTCCTTCAGGTCCAAGGTCCTGATCATGGATGAGCCCACGGCCGCCTTGAACAAGGCGGAGATCGCGGAGCTGTTCGGCATCATCCGCCAGCTCAAAGCTGAGGGCGTCGGCATCGTCTACATCTCCCACAAGATGGATGAACTGAAGGAGATTTCGGACAGGGTCACCGTCATGCGCGACGGTGAGTATGTCGGTACAGTCCCAACCGAGTCGACCAGCGTCGACACCATCATATCGATGATGGTTGGGCGCAGCATCACCGAGACCAAGACGGATGTTCCGGACCTGTCGAGCCACGACGTGGTCCTGGAGGTCCGCAATCTCCGCCGAAGCAATGCGATTCAGGACGTCAGCTTCAAGCTGCGGAAGGGCGAGATTCTCGGCTTCGCCGGTCTGATGGGAGCCGGTCGCACGGAGGTCGCGCGGGCGATCTTCGGTGCCGATCCGCTTGATGGAGGAGACATCATCGTCAAGGGCCAGCCGGTGACGATCCGATCGCCGAAAGATGCGGTGCGGCTTGGCATCGGCTATCTGTCTGAAGACCGGAAGCGCTTCGGGCTGGCAACCGGCATGGATGTGGCGGCGAATATCGTCATGCCCTGCCTGAGCAAGTTCCTCTCCCTGAACATGATCCTCAAGACGCGGGCGATCCGCGAGACGGCACGCTCCTACATCAAGCAGTTGCGGATCAAGACGCCTTCGGATGCTCAGGAGGTGCGGTTCCTTTCAGGCGGCAACCAGCAGAAGATCGTGATTGCGAAGTGGCTGGCGCGGGATTGCGAAATTCTGTTCTTCGACGAGCCGACCCGCGGCATCGATGTCGGCGCGAAGAACGAGATTTACAAGCTGCTGAACACCCTCGCCGCCCAGGGCCGGGCCATCGTGATGATTTCATCCGAGCTGCCCGAAATCCTGCGCATGAGTCATAGGATCGCCGTGATGTGCGAGGGGCGGCTCACGGGTGAGCTCCCAGCCGACGGAGCGACCCAGGAGGATATCATGCGCTTGGCGACACAACGGCACAGCCTGACAGCTGAGAGCCTGAACGCGGCGACTGGGGAAGCAACCACGTGACGACCATCGTAGAAAAAGATAGCACGACCATCATCAGGTCCGCCATGCTGAGCCAGGGGGCTTGGCAGAAGATCCTGGCCTTTGCCAGCCTGATTGCCCTGATGGTTGTCTTCAGCATCGCGTCGGAAAACTTCCTGCAGAGCGACAATCTCATCGGCATCCTGCAGGCCACAGCCGTGAATGGCGTTCTCGCGGTCGCTGCGACCTTCGTCATCATCACAGGTGGAATCGATCTCTCGGTCGGCACCCTGATGACATTCTGCGCCGTCATTGCAGGCGTGGTCCTGACCTACTGGGGGCTGCCGATGCCTTTGGGCATCCTTGCGGCCATTGCCGCGGGCGCCCTCAGCGGGGCGGTTTCCGGCACCCTCATCGCCAAGATGAAGATTCCCCCGTTCATCGCAACCCTTGGCATGATGATGCTGCTGAAGGGTCTGGCCCTGGTGATCTCGGGGACCCGGCCGATCTACTTCAACGATACGCCGAACTTTTCGATGATCTCGCAGGAATCCCTGATCGGGGTCGTCCTGCCCTTCCTGCCGATCCCCAACGGGGTGCTGATCCTGTTCATCGTTGCGGTCGCCTCCAGCCTCGTCCTCACGCGCACGGCTTTCGGCCGCTACACCTTCGCCCTCGGCTCGAACGAGGAGGCGGTGCGCCTCTCGGGCGTGAACACGGACTTCTGGAAGATCATCGTCTACACCGTCTCGGGCGGGATCTGCGGCATTGCCGGCCTTATCATCGCCTCCCGGCTCAACTCCGCTCAGCCTGCCCTCGGCCAAGGGTATGAGCTCGATGCCATCGCGGCCGTGGTCATCGGCGGCACATCGCTCAGCGGAGGCCGCGGCACCATTCTCGGCACGATCATCGGCGCGTTGATCATCAGTGTTCTCACGAACGGGCTGCGGATCCTCTCGGTCGCCCAGGAATGGCAAACCGTCGTGACGGGAATCATCATCATCCTCGCCGTTTATGCCGACATCCTGCGGCGCAGGAGCTAAGGCCCTCACCTCTTGCAATCATGAAGGAGCAGACGAACCCGCAACAGCACCCGTTCACCGCCATACATCCCAACCCCGGGCAATCGGGGCGACAACGAACGATATCCAGGAGGAACAGATGTGGAGCAGACGTAATCTGATCGGTGCCGTCGGCATCGCAGCGCTCATCGGCTTTTCGGGTCCTGTAACGGCCCAGGAGATTTATATTCCCCTTGTTTCGAAGGGGTTCCAGCATCAGTTCTGGCAAGCCGTCAAGGCCGGAGCCGAGCAGGCTGCCAAAGAGCACAACGTGCGCATCACGTTCGAGGGCCCTGACAGCGAGACCATGGTCGACAAGCAGATTGACATGCTCTCGGCTGCACTCGCCAAGAATCCGAAAGCAATCGGCTTCGCGGCATTGGACAGCCAGGCGGCTATCCCGCTCCTGCGCAAGGCTCAGTCCGCCAAGATCCCGGTCGTGGCCTTCGACTCCGGCGTGGACAGCGATGTGCCGGTGACAACCGCCACCACGAACAATCTTGCGGCCGCGGCCCTGGCTGCCGACAAGATGGCTGAACTGATCGGCGGAGAGGGCGACATCGCCCTCGTGGTGCACGACCAGACCAGCCGCACGGGGATCGACCGCCGCGACGGCTTCGTGAACCGGGTCAAGGAAAAGTACCCGAAGATCAAGATCGTGAGCGTTCAATACGGCTCCGGCGATCACCTCAAGTCGACGGAGATCACGAAGTCGATCCTTCAGGCGAATCCTCGACTCAAAGGCATCTTCGGTGCCAACGAAGGGTCAGCCATCGGCGTGGTCAATGGCGCAAAGGAAATGAACCGCAAGATCGTCATCATCGGCTACGATTCCGGAAAGCAGCAGAAGCAGGCGATCCAGGATGGTCTCATGGCGGGAGCCATCACCCAGAACCCGGTCGGCATCGGATACAAGACCGTTGAAGCGGCCGTGAAGGCCCTCAAGGGCGAGAAGCTCGAGAAGGTGATCGATACTGGCTTCTTCTATTACGACAAGTCGAACATGAGCGATCCGAAGATCGCTTCCGTTCTCTACGATTGAGGCTCAGCCCTCGGGAGAGGGGCTGCCCCCTCTCCCACTCTCTCGTACAGTTGCACTGCCGCTAATGTAGGTAGACCGATGAGCCACCCACCCCGCATCGACGCGCACATGCATGTCTGGCAGTTGTCGCGCGGGGATTATGGTTGGCTCACCCCCGACCTTCCGGCCATCTATCGCGACTTCACTGTTGAGGACGTCCGCGCGTCCTGGGAGCAGGCAGGCATCGATTACGCGATCCTGGTTCAGGCGGCACCGACCCTTGAAGAAACCCGCTATCTCCTGTCGGTCGCGGAGAGCGAGGCTAAGGTCAGGGGCGTTGTGGGCTGGATCGACATGCTGGCGCCTGACGCCGTAGGCCAACTGGAACGCTTAGCCTCCAACAGGCTGCTTCGAGGCATCCGCCCTATGCTTCAGGACATTCCGGACGAGGGCTGGATGCTGAAGGCCGAGTTGACCCCTGTCTACAGGGCTGTTGTCGAACTCGGCTTAAGTTTCGACGCGCTCGTTCTCCCACAGCACCTGCCCAATCTCCTGCGGTTGATCGAGCGCCACCCGGACCTGAAGGTTGTGATTGACCATGGGGCCAAGCCGGCGATCGGGGAGTCCTTGCATTCCTGGCGCAGGGATCTGGCCCAGCTGGCCGATATCCCTCATGTGCATTGCAAATTCTCAGGCCTCGTGACCGAGTGTCGGGAGCAAACCTCAAAGGCTGCCCTTGAACCAGTTTCCCAGGCTCTTCTGGATCTGTTCGGACCGGAGCGCCTCATGTTCGGCAGCGACTGGCCGGTTTGCACCTTGCGCAGCAGCTATGTTCAATGGTGGCAATGGGCTCAGGAACTCACTACCCATCTGCCGCCGGACCAGAAGAGCGCCGTATTTGGAGGCACCGCTCAACGCTTTTACGGATTGGGATGATAAGCGCCCCTTGGCCGCCACATCTATGCGCCGACGGTTTGTCGTCTGATCAGATCCCAGAGGCCGCTACCTCGACGGCTAGACGGGTCTGGGATGCGAGGCGGATCGGAGCATTCGCGGCGCCATAACCCTGGTAGCTCCGCCGTTCCACGATCTCGAAGAAGAATCCGCTCTCCAGGGTTTTCGTATAGACCTGGAAATACTCGGCGCCGCCCTCCCGATCATACAGGATGTTGCTGGCGCGCAGCCGCTCCATATCCTCAGCAGACAGATCGGTTCTCACCTCCAGATCGTCGTAATAATTCTCCGGAATCGGCAGGAGATCGACGCCGCGCTCCTTGAATCGCTCAACCGCGCCGAAAATGTCGTCGGTCGCGAGCGCGATGTGCTGGATACCCGACCCGAAGAGCTCGTTCAGGAACCGCGAAGACAGGGTGCGTTGGCTCTGGGAGGAATTGAGGATCAGGCGAAGCGCACCGTCATGGGTCTCGATGGCCTGACTTTGCACCACACCGCCGGGATCGATCACCGCCTGAACCGGAGTTTTACGGACATCGAGAAGCGATGTGTAGAACAACAGCCAGGTCAGCATCTCCTCGTAATGCATCGACTGCGAGATGTGATCGATGGATTTCAGCCCGCATCCAGCAAGGTCGCCTGCAGCAACCGGCTCGAAGTCGACCTCCCACAATCGATCCAACCCAGACTTTCGATCGACGAAGTACAGAAGGCTGCCGCCAAGGCCGCGAACCGCCGGTATGTTCATCTCGCCCGGTCCGACCGGCTGCTGAAAAGGCTGATCGAGGAGCATTCCGGCACGGTCGACGGTGCCTGGCGCATCGTCGACGCGCAGAGCCAAAGCGCAGATGGCAGTGCCATGCGTGATGTTGAAGGAATGGGCGAAACCTTCCTTGTCCGCATTGACGACAATGTTGATTTCGCCCTGCCGCCAGCGGGTCACGGCCTTCGAGCGGTGAAGGCCTGCCCTCTCGAAACCGAGACCGCTTAAGGCATGCTCCAAGCCAGCGGCGCTCCTCTCGTCCACGGCGAACTCGACGAACTCGACACCGGAGCATTCAGCTTTGGGCGGTAGCGCTTCGACGTCCGAAAGAGTCGCACCCGAGCGCCGGCGGAGTTCGTCGAGCATGACGATCAGGGAGCGTTGACCGTCGATGGCGACGCTGCGCGTGGAGCCTGCCCGGAAGCGGTCGTTGAAGATTTCGAGGGACAGGAGTCCGTCGAACCCCGTCGCATGAAGCGCATCCATGAGGTCGTCGATGGGTAGGTCGCCCTGTCCTGGGAAGCAGCGGTAATGCCGACTCCAGGAGAGGTAATCCATGTCGAGCCTCGGCGCATCGGCCATCTGCACCAGGAAGATCTTGTCCGACGGAATGGATCGGATCGCCGACAGGTCCGTTCCCCGCGCCAGCACATGGAAGGAGTCGAGCACCAGACCGATCGCCGGATGGTTCGCGCGCCGCACGACCTCCCAGGAATCGCGATAGTCGTGGATGTGCCGCCCCCAGGAGAGCGCCTCGAAGGCAACCCGTAGGCCGCGCTTGGCAGCACGCTCGCCGAGTTCATGAAAATCCGCCGCCGCTCGCTCGATCCCGCCGAGTGAGTCCGGGGAGACGTTGCTGCACACCATCAGAAGGTCGCAGCCGAGTTCCTGCATGACGTCGAACTTGCGTTCGGCACGGGCAAACACCTTCGAGCGCTGAGGCTCAGGCATACCCTCAAAATCGCGGAACGGCTGAAAGGTGATCGTCTCGAGTCCGAGCCCCAAGATCATGCGCCTTGCATCGGCAGGCGTGCCGTTGAAGGAGAGAAGATCGTTCTCGAAGATCTCGACGCCCTTGAATTGCGCGGCCGCGATGGCCTCGATCTTCTCTGGGAAGGTGCCGCTCAGGCAGACGGTGGCGATGGCTGTGCGCATGCTCGTCGGTCCGTTTCCTTGGTTGTGGTCGGGAGCCTGTGCCGATCCGGCCGGCTCCTTCTCTCTTCAGCTGATGGTTCCGGCCGCCAGCGCATGCTCGACACCCCCGGCTACGTGGCGCGTCAGCACCTCGCAAGCGCGTGCGGCGTCCCGCGTCAAGGCGCACTCCAGAAGCTCGGCATGTTCATTGGCAGCAATGTCGCCGCGATAGCTCAGGGCGATCATCTGGTAGCGCAGGTACTTGTCGAAAACCGCCGCGTGGTTGTCGATCAGCATCTTGGATCCGCAGGCAGAGATGAGTGCCTGATGGAACTGCCAGTCATACCGCTTCCATTCCTCGGTCTGGGATCTGTCCCCTTGAGACATCCGCTCTTCCATTCGGGCAAGCCGATGGTGGGCAGCGACGACGCGGCCTTCCCATTCCATGTCGCCAGCCCGGAACGACTGCTCCAGCGCCCTGCCCTCCAGGAGTTGCCGAAGCGCCGCGATCTCCCTCAGGTTTGCAATCGACACAGGAGCCACCTCGAAGCCTTTCTGGCCCTCGGCCACCACGAGCCGCTCGGAATGGAGGCGGTTCAGGATTTCGCGAAGCGTGCTGACGCTGGCCCCGTAATCCGCCTTCAGGCGATCGAGCTTCAGCTTCTTGCTGGGACCCAGGCGGCCGAACACGATATCGGACCGGATCTTCCGGTAGGCACTTTCACCAACCGTGGCGGGTTGCTCGATCGCGAGCGTATCGTTTGTCATGTCAAGGCGCCGCTCTCCAGCGTGTAAGCCACGCATCCGTTCACATGCTGAGTGAGCACCGTGCAGGCCTTGTCGGCATTGCGCGTCAGGGCGCAATCGAGCAACGTCCGGTGTTCCTCGGCCGCGATCTCACCACGGAAGACGACAGCCACCATCTGGTAGCGAAGATACTGGTCGAAAACGCCGCCATAGAGATCGAGCAGGGTCTGGGAGCCGCAGGCCTCTATCAGGGTCTGATGGAACTCGCGGTCGTAGCGTTTCCAAAGTTCCATTCCCTCCAGGTCTCCGGCCAGCATACGCCGTTCCATGAAGGCGAGCTTGTGATGAGCGGCCACGACCCGGCTTTCCCACTCCAGATCGCCATCGGTGAAGGACAGAGGCAGGGCATAAGTCTCCAGGAGCAGCCGCATCGCCGCCACATCCTCGAAGCCGTCAGGCGACACGGGAGCAACCCGGAAGCCGCGCTGTCCCTCGGCAATGACCAATCCTTCCGACGAGAGCCTGCTGAGGATCTCCCGCAGGGTGCTCACACTCGCGCCATAGGCGCCGGCCAGCTGGTCCAACCGGAGGCGTGCTCTGGGCGCGAGCCGCCCAAACACGATGTCGGCGCGAATCCGTTCATAGGCACGATCCGCAATGGATGTTGCCAGCAGCTCAATGCTCATCCGGCCACCACTGTTTCATGGCTTGGCATCGTTGAACTCTCCCAGGGCCGCTCCGCTTCCACGGAGTAAGCAGCCTCATAATAGGTTAAATGCTAGAATATCAGATGATTTTCATAATGACTATTGATTTTGTATTCCTCAGAGCCGATAGTGCCCGCCAAGACGCACTTGAATGCGCAGCAACCTGAAGGAGAGGAAACCATGGGATTCGACATCAATCGGCGTGTTCTGATGGCTGCGGGCGCAGCCCTTCTGGCATGGGGCACGGCTGGGCTGGCTGCCGCGCAGGCACCAACAAACCTGAGGTTCTCGGCCGTCTTCTCGGAGCAGGACATCCGAGCGAACATGATGAAGCAGTTCGGCGAGGCGGTGAAGGCGCAGGGCTTTACCCTTCAGCCCTATTACGGCGGCACCCTGTTCAAGCAAGGCACCGAGCTTGTCGCCATGCAGCGCGGCAACCTCGAGATGGGCAACATCGCCCCGCAGGACATCTCGAATCAGATTCCGGAATGGTCCATCGTCACCTCGGCCTATCTGTTCCGCGATGCGGATCATCTGAAAAAAGTGTTCGCCAGCGATGTAGGCCAGCAGCTCAAGAAGATGGCCTCTGAAAAGCTCGGCATCCACATCCTTGGGCCCACCTATTTCGGTGCACGCCATGTGGGCCTAAAGCCCAACAAGAAGATCAACAAGCCCGAAGATCTGGCTGGCATCAAGCTGCGCATGCCCGGCGGCGACGCCTGGCAGTTCCTGGGCCAGTCCCTTGGTGCCAACCCCACGCCGATGGCCTATGCGGAGGTCTATACCGGGCTGCAGACCGGCGCCATCGACGGACAGGATAACCCGCTGCCGAACGTGCAGAACATGAAGTTCTACGAGGTGATGTCGCAGATCGCCCTCACCTCCCACCTTGTCGGCTTCGATCTTCTGGCCGTGTCCAACAAGGTGTGGGATGGCCTGTCGCCGGAGAAGAAGGCAGCCTTCCAGGCAGCCGCCGACAAGGCGATCGAGTGGAGCACGCAGGAGCACCTGAAGCAGGAGGCACAGCTCGCAACCTCGTTCAAGGAGCGAGGGCTCGAGGTCTATACTCCCGACCTGAAGGCCTTCCGCGATTTCGCGCAAAAGAAGTATCTCGCGTCCGATCTAGCAAAGAGCTGGCCGGCAGGCATGCTGGACAAGATCGACGCCATGTAAGGTGAATGCCTTGGCCGCCGGGACGATGTGCCCGGCGGCCCTCTTTTTATGAATAATCTTTGACACTCTTTGCCTTCTCGCGAAGGAACGCCTTCATGACCTCATCATTGCGAGCGATCGGCCCGTGGTTTGCCCGGCGCGCGGAAAATATCGCAACCGCCATGCTGGCCGCGATGTTCGCCGCCTTCCTCCTGCAGATCGCCTTCCGGTATGTTCTGGAGCTTCCAATCGGCTGGACGCATGAGATCAGCGTGATCCTGTGGATTTGGCTCGTTCTCTGGGGCGCCTCATTCGTCATCACCGAACGAGAGGAAATTCGCTTCGACATCATCTACGGGGCAGTCGGGCCTGGACCTCGACGCGTGATGGCGCTCGTCACTGCATTCGCTCTGATCGCGCTGTACGCCGTCTCTCTCCCGGCCGTCGCCGATTACGTCACCTTCATGAAGGTGGAGAGAACAAGCTATCTCAAGATCCGGTTCGACTGGCTGTTCTCGATCTACATCGTCTTCGCGGTCGCCACCATCGTCCGCTACATCTGGATCGCTTGGCAGGCCATGCGGGGCGTGGCGCCGGATGAATTCGACCCTACCAAAGCGAGTTCCGGCGTATGAACCTAACAAGCCCATTCTCGCTCGCCCTCGTCGCGATCACGGCACTCGCCTTCCTTGGTCTTCCCATCGGCCATGCGATGATCGCTGGGTCGATTCTCTACCTGCTGCTTGCAGGATTGGATATGGGAACCGCCGCCGAGCAGCTGCTCAACGGCATGTATTCCAACTACATCATCCTGTCGGTGCCACTGTTCATCCTGGCGGCGGAATTCATGAACATCGGCAGCATGACCGACAGGCTCATGACATTCTGCAATGCCCTAGTGGGCCGGTTCCGCGGCGGCCTCGCCCAGGTCAACATCCTGCAGAGCATCATCTTCGCTGGCATGTCCGGCTCAGCCATCGCGGATGCCGCCGGCACGGGACGCATGATGCAGGCCATGATGGCCCGGGACGGCCGCTATACGCCAAGCTACGCGGCCGCCACGACAGCCGTTTCATCCGTGATCGGGCCGATCATCCCGCCGTCCATTCCCATGGTGCTCTACGCTCTGGTGTCCGACGCATCCATCGGCTTCCTGTTTCTCGGCGGTGTCATCCCAGGATTGCTGATGGCGCTGGGCCAGATGATCATCGTGGCCATCACGGCCCGCCGCAGGAACTTTCCTGTCGAGAAGCCGGTGCCCCTGCGCAAGCTGCCGCGGATCACCTTGGACGCATTTCCCTCCCTGATGATGCCGGTCGTTCTGCTCGGCGGCATCTACAGCGGCGTGATGACTCCCACCGAAGCCGCCGCCGTGGCAGCGGCCTACGCCCTACTCATCTCGGCCGGCCTTTACCGCAGCGTGAGCTGGCGCGGCTTCTACAGTTCGCTAGCGATCAGTGCTCGTACGAGCGTGTCGATCGGCATGCTGATTGCAGGCTCGCTCGTCTTCAACTACGTCGTCACCGTCGAGAACATCCCGGAAGGCGTCAAAGCGCTGCTTGCCGGATGGAACCTGTCGCCCATCGGCTTTCTGATCTTCGTCAATGTCCTGCTGCTGCTCTTAGGCTGCGTGCTGGAAGGAACGGCGATCCTGCTCATCGTGGTTCCGGTCCTTATCCCGACGGCTCAGGCCTTGGGCATCGATCTCGTACATTTCGGTGTCGTGGTCGTCATCAATATCATGATCGGCCTGATCACGCCGCCCTATGGGCTGCTGCTATTCATCATGACGAACATCTCAGGGGCGCCGCTGCGTTCCATCGTGCGCGACGTGATGCCGTTCCTCTTTGCGATGCTGGCCGCTTTGGCGATCCTGACCTTCGTGCCCGAAACCGTCCTCTGGCTGCCGCGCCTCTTCGGCTACCAGGGTTGAGCCCGCTGCCTTTCAGGAACACATGCCGATGAGCAAGCCGATCTACATCCTCAACGGGCCCAATCTCAACCGCCTCGGAACGCGCGAACCCGACATCTACGGGCGGGTGACCCTGGCCGAAGTGGAGGCCATGTGCAGGGATGCCGCCTCCGGTCATCCGATCATTTTCCGGCAGTCGAACCGTGAGTATGAGCTCATCGACTGGGTTCATGAGGCAATCGACGAGGGCCGCGGGATCATCATCAACCCGGCTGCCTTCACCTTCACCTCCATGGCGATCATGGATGCCCTGAAGATGTTTTCAGGTCCGCTCATCGAGCTGCACATCTCGAATATCCACCGGCGTGAACCAATCTATCACAAGTCCTACGTCTCCCCGGTGGCGACCGCCGTCATCGCAGGCCTCGGGACCAAGGGCTATCCGATTGCCGTACGCTGCATGCTCGACATGATCGGCACCCTGCCGGCAAAGGCCTGAAACGCATGGCAAGCGGCCTCTCACCTGAACCGAAATTCTCGACCGGTGAGGCCTCAGGCCCATGGCGCCGGCCAGCCGTCCTTGTCGGCTTGGTGGGCACGGGTATTCAGGAGTCCCGGACCCCTGCCCTCCACGAGCGGGAAGGCGCCGAGCAGGGTTTGCGCTATGTCTACAAGCTGATCGACCTGGAGGTGCTCGGCCTTGGTGCGGATGCGCTCCCGGAGATCCTTACAGCCGCCCAGCGCTTCGGCTTCGCCGGGCTCAATATCACGCACCCCTGCAAGCAGGCCGTGATTCCTCTTCTCGACGAGCTGTCGCCCGATGCGGCAGCGCTCGGGGCCGTGAACACGGTTGTGCTGGCAGGCGGCCGTCGTATCGGACACAACACCGATTGGTGGGGCTTTGCCGAGAGCTTCCGGCGCGAACTGCCCGACGTGCGCCGCGACCGGGTCGTCCAGTTCGGCGCCGGCGGCGCGGGCGCAGCGGTCGCGCATGCCCTTCTCACCCTTGGAACAGGCGAAGTCGTCATCATCGACACGGATGAGGCCCGTGCCAGGGAACTCGCTGCTGCCTTGTGTGCACGGTTCGGCAAAGGCCGCGCCTCTTCCGGCACCGTGCCCGGCGAGGCACTGGTTTTGGCCGACGGTATGGTCAACACGACGCCGCTGGGCATGGCAAAGTACCCGGGCATGGCGATTCCCGCGGGCCTGCTACGCTCCGACCTGTGGGTTGCCGACATTGTTTATTTCCCGCTCGAAACGGAACTGCTGCGCCAGGCCCGTGTCCGCGGCTGCCGCACCATGTCAGGGGGTGGCATGGCTGTCTTTCAGGCCATCGGGGCCTTCCAGCATTTTACAGGCCTAGAAGCGAATACGGAGCGGATGCTCCGGCACTTCAGCGAGATGTAATAAGCGGCCAAACCAGCCTTGGGGATGCCCCTGGGCCAGCAGGCACGGCCATGACGACGCGCTGCATGCGCAGGCTCAAATCCGAAATCCGTACACATCGGCCCGCAAGGCCCAGCAAAGCCAGTGGGTGTAATTATCCTCCCCATGACTTGGCTTCAGCCTGTACAGACATTCGGATCCTTTCCATGACGAACATCCAACTCCCTGCCGTCAGTGTTACAATGGCACTGGTAGCCAACCTGCAGGCGAGCCTGCCGGACTTCGGCCGCATCGTCAGTCAATTCGGACATCCGGCTCCTGCTTTGCGGAAGCTTGGTCTTGTTCACTGGGAGAACGGACGTTTTGACACGGCCGCCCGAACCTTTGAGGCCGCTCTTTCTCTGATGCCCCGAGATCCTGACATCTGGCGCGATCTGGCAAGCGTCTACAGCGGTTCGGATCGTGACGAGCAGGCGCTGACGGCAATACGGACATCCCTTCAGATCAATCCGCACAATTCCCAATCCTGGCAGACGCTTGCCAGCGTGGCGGACCGGCTGGACGATAGCGAAACCGCTGAGGACGCCTATCGGCGAACGGTCGCTCTCAATCCGGACGCCGCCGCTGCCCATCTTGGGCTTGGACTGCTGCTGTTCAGGAAAAAACACTACCAGGAGGCCCTGGCGGCCGTGCGAGCCTCCGTCGCGCTCGATCCCGTCAATGGCCTGGCGCATTATGCCCTCGGGCACCTGTGCTTCATTGCATCGGATTTCGCGGGCTGCGCGGAAGCATTTGGCGAAGCCGCACGGCTGACGTTGCCGCTCGATCCGGCAGCCTTGCAGAAGCGGGCACGCGCTATGACGTTCCAGACGATGATTGATGGCCGCGTTCAGGAGGCTCTGCGAGACTACAATGAGATTGCAGGCGAGGACCGCGAGGATCTCGACATCATCGCACGGGATGCTTTCTCGGTTCTCAGTGCCTCCGGCCATCTCGAAGCGGCCGCCGAGATCGGCCGGATGCGGCTTGCCGAGAAGCCCGACGACCCGGTCAGGCGCTATCTGCTCGATGCCGTTCTCGGACGGAGCATGACGGCCGCTCCTGCGGAGTATATCGAAACCTATTTCGATCAGTTCGCGCCACAGTTCGACAGCAAACTGCTTGCGACACTCCAGTACGATGGTCCACGCCAGATGACGAAGCTTCTGGCTGGGCACCGGACCGGCTTCAAGCACATGCTCGACCTGGGATGCGGCACCGGGTTGGCCGCCGGGGAACTGGCGCAGTTCGGCCCGATGCTGACCGGCGTCGACATCTCGTCAGGCATGCTGGCTGAGGCCGCCAAGCGCGATGGATACACCGAACTCGTCAAGGCGGAGGCTGTAGCTTATCTCGAGGCGAACTCGAACCGGTTCGATCTCATTTTCGCGGCGGATTCGCTGATCTATTTCGGCGATCTCGGACCGCTCCTGCGCGCCGCAGCCGGTGCCATGGTGCAAGGGGGCCTGTTCGCCTTGAGCATCGAGGTCGCCGCAGGAGACGGCTACACGCTGCAGCCCTCCGGCCGCTTCGCCCACTCCCTTGGATACCTCAAAGCGAAGGCCGGCGATTTCACTATCCTTGAAGCTACCACGAGCAAAATTCGGCTTGAGGCAGGACGGCCGGTGGAAGGTCTCTACGTCATCATGGAGAGGCGCTGACGATGCGAAAGACGCTCGTGATCGCCGCTTACCGGGCGGGTTCAATGCACTAGGCATGGCCCCCAAGTCTGCGCAGACTAAAAGCAAACCGTACCGGTTACTCAACCTGGTGAGTCCCTGGTTCGTAGAATCTATGCGCAGGCTGGAAGGATGAAGGCCGGTACGCCATTCCAGAGGATCGCGACAAGCGAGAGGCCGTTGATGAGCACACTTGCCTGGCTCAAGAAGCTGTCCGTTGCCGAGGCTGGCTGATCTCGCCTTTGCCGTTCCTCGCGTAGCGAGACGACCAGCAGGATCGCCGCGGGCACGAAAGCTGCGATGGTGGCTGCGAGGATCGTGAATTGAACGACCCCGACGCCAAGAAGCGTCGCGTCTGCCCATCCACGGCCGCACAGGGTCGATGTCGCTCCGTAGATGACGGTGAACTGCACGGCCCAGGCGATCATGCCGCCAAGCGCCAGAAGAACCTGTCCTGTCCGCCGCCCTGTCATGCTAGATCCCCCCGGTCAGGCGCGGGTATCCGTGGACCACGAGAAGGCCGACCAGCCCCTGGCCTGCCGTGTAGTACCAGAACAGCATGGTGTTATCGAAGGTCGTCCGGCGCACGCTGTCGAGCTTGCCCGCGAGCCAGCGGGCGATGGTGTAGGCGCCCATGACGAGGGTCGTCATCACGAAGAAGATCTGCAGGGACATGATAGCATAGACGGCTGCCCCGTAGGCATGAGCCGACGGACTCAGATCGGTCTGCCACTGCGCCCACAGATCGACCGCCGATGCCCCGCCCACGAGCAGGAGCGCGACCCCGATCAGCACCGGCACCGAACGCGGCTTGCGCCGGTCCTCGCCGCGCAGCCTCCGGCTGGCAACGGCGATCAGCACCGCGCTGGCGCAGTAAAGGAGACCTGAGAGAGCGGGCCAGATCCAATCCGGAACACGGATGCCCTGCGGCGGCCAGGCTCCCGGGTTCACGAGCCAGAGGAACAGATAGGAGAAGATCAGGCAGGTGAAGACCATGCCGGACACCACCATGAGGACGATCATCGCCCACCAGGAATGGTTCATCGGGCCTGTGACGTAGACGGGAACCACGATGCCGCCGCCGATATCGGCAGGTGGGCGGATCGGTCCGGGATCGGTCTCCCACAGCCACCAGATCACGCATCCGAGTGCAAGCACGCCGCATATCACCGCCGTGAACACGAACTTGACGGTCAGGAGGAGGAAGAAGGCCGCCGTGAACACCGCAGCGAGCACCGGCTGCCAACCGGGCCCGGGAATCTGGAGAATGTACTGGGGCCGTGCATCGAAGGGGCTCGTCACCAGCGCCTCGCGTCCTCCTGTGGCGGTTCCAGGGAGATAATAGCGGCCGTCCTCCACATCCTTCGACAGGTTGGGCTGATCCCAGAGGGGCTCGCGACTGACAACGGTGGGAATGCTGCGCGTGGCATAGTTGCCGTTCGGCAGCCATTCCAGCGTGCCGGCGTTCCAGACGTTTCCGGCATTGTCCTCACCGGCGAAGCGGAAGTTGCGGGCCATGTCGAACAGGAATACCGCCACACCCGCGGCGATCATGAAGGCGCCTATGGTGGAGACGAGATTGAGCGCGTCCCAGCCCATGCCGACCGGATAGGTATAGACGCGCCGCGGCATGCCGATGAGCCCCGTGATGTGCATCGGCAGGAAGGTCACGTTGACCCCGAGGAACATAAGGCCGAAGACCCAGCGCCCGAGCCGCTCGGAGAGTGCCCGTTTGCTCGCCACAGGAACCCAGTAGTAGATCGCGGCAAAGAGCGGGAACACCATGCCGCCGATGAGCACGTAATGCAGGTGCGCCACCACGAAATAGCTGTCGTGCGCCTGCCAGTCGAAGGGCGCCATGGCGACCATCACCCCGGTCAGCCCGCCGAGGGTGAAGATGAACAGGAAGCCGATGACGAACAGGGACGGCGTCGTCAGCTTCATGCGCCCGGACGCGATGGTGGCGATCCAGGCGAAGACCTGGATGCCGCTCGGCACCGCCACTGCCGTGCTGGCGGCCGAGAAGAAGCTCAGGGACATCTTCGGCAGGCCCGTGGCGAACATGTGGTGCACCCAGAGCCCAAAGGAGAGAAAACCCGTGGCAATCAGGGCGAGCACCACGAGGCGGTATCCCACGAGCGGCGTCTGGGCCATTGCCGGCACGATCATCGACACCATGCCGGTGGCCGGCAGGAAGATGATGTAGACCTCCGGATGGCCGAAGAACCAGAACAGGTGCTGCCACAGGAGCGGGTCCCCGCCCCTCTCTGCGATGAAGAACGGCCAGTCGAAGGCGCGCTCCATCTCGAGCAGCAGCGTGCCGAGAATGATCGCCGGGAAGCCGATGACGATCATCACGGCAAAGACCAGCATGGCCCAGGAATAGACCGGCAGCTTGTCCAGGCTCATGCCGACCGCCCGGGTCTTCATGACGCCGACGATGATCTCGATGGCCCCCGCGATGGCCGAGATCTCGATGAAGCCGATGCCTAGGAGCCACCAGTCGGCGTTCTCGGCGGGTGAGTATTTAGTGCTGGTGAGCGGCGGATACATGAACCAGCCGCCGTCCGGGGACATGCCGAAGAAGATCGTGCCGAAGAACACGAGGCCGCCGACGAAATAGGCCCAGAAGGCATAGGCCGACAGGCGCGGAAACGGCAGGTCCCGCGCCGCCTGCATGTTCGGCAGGAGATAGACGCTCGCCGCCTCCACGGCTGGCACGGCGAAGAGGAACATCATCACCGTGCCGTGCATGGTGAAGAGCTGGTTGTAGAGATCGTGGCTGACGAAGTCGTTTTCAGGCGAAGCGAGCTGGACGCGCATGATCAGCGCGAGGATCCCGGCCAGGATGAAGAACAGGAAGGCCGTTCCAACGTACCAGAGGCCGACATAGGTGTTGTTGACGGCCGTGATGAAGCTGAGCCAGCCCGGCGGCTCCCAGGCCTTCTTGAGCCGCTCGAACTCTCCCTCCGGGCGCGGCAGCGGATTGGGAAGTTCGGCATCTTTGCGCTCGAAGGATTTCGGGAGCTCGGGTGCATTCATTTCAAGCTCTCCAGATATCCAGCCATCGCCCGCAGGTCCTCTCCGGTGAGCGAGCCGTAAGAGGGCATCTTCGCCCCCGGCTTGATGTGCTGCACGTTGGCGATCCAGCCGGCCAGCGTGCCGACATTGTTCGGGAACTGGCCCGCCCCGATGGTGCGCCGGCTTCCCACATGAGTGAGATCCGGACCGAGCTGCCCGTTGGCCTCGGTGCCCCGCACCACATGGCAGGACCCGCAGCCGCCGCTTCGGAACAGCTCGCGGCCTCTGGCAAGGAACGGGATCGCCGGCTCCTGGGCCGGCTGCGCCTGCGCCTTTCGCCACGCCTCGAATGCGTCGGGCTCCAGCGCCATCACGTCGAAGGCCATGCGGGCATGCTGGGCGCCGCAGAACTCGGCGCAGACGCCGCGATACACGCCCGGCCGCTCCGCCGTGAAATTGAAGGTGTTGATCCGCCCCGGGATCATGTCGATCTTGCCACCGAAATTCGGGATCCAGAAGCTGTGGATCACGTCGGTTGAGGTTACAGACACAGTGACCGGCCGGTTGATCGGAACCACGAGCTCATTCGCGGTCGAGAACTCGGCCTGCCCGCCCTCGGCCGGATAGCGCACCCGCCACCAGTACTGCTCGCCGATCGCCTCGATCTGCAGCGCGCCGGCTTGCGGGACGTCGGTATCCCGCATGACCGTGAGGCCGTAGGGAAGAAGCAGGGAAAGGGTCACGATGGGAAAGGCCAGCCCGCCATACACGATGGTCCGGCGGGTTCCAAGCCAGGCGCGGCGCTCCGGCGGGGCGAAGAGGGAATAGAGCAGCAGGGCCGTCACGAAGATGAAGATGAGGGTGGCTCCCACCGTTAGGACGACGGTGAGCCGGTAGAGCTCCCACGCGTCGCCCCCGGCCGGATCGAGGGCCGACTGTACGCCGCTGCATCCTGCGAGCGGAACTGCCCACAAAAGCCCGCCTGCGCGCCTCGCAACGGGGTCCAGCCGCCCTCGGAGGCGCTTCAGGGTCGTTTCTTGGTCCATCCGCCCTAGGTCATTTCTTCGTGCATTGAACGGAAAAGCTTGGCCGTGAGACTTGGTTCCCGAAAGCCATCTCCGAACAGATCCCTCAAGACCGAACTAGGTCTCGTGGCCGGTTTTGCCACCGCCCTGCTAGGGCTTCCCGCTTTCGCCCACGGATCGGGGCCTCACGGCGGGAGCGATCTCTGGCATGCGTGGCATGCGGATCCGCTGGTTTCGGTACCCTTGCTGGCCTCGTGCCTGCTCTTCATTCGTGGCGCCTATCGTCTGCGGCAGGATCTTGGGCGGTTTCCTCCCGGCTTCGCCCCAAGCCAGATCGCCTGCTTCGCCCTTGGGGCGGCGCTTCTCGTCATCGCGCTCATGTCGCCGCTCGAGGCGCTGTCCTCTATCCTCCTCTCCGCTCACATGGTGCAGCACATTCTGCTGATCGCGGTCGCGCCGCCGCTTCTCGTCCTGGGCAAGCCCGAGGTCGCATGGCTTTGGGCGGTACCGGCGCATTGGCGGCGCGGCATGGCGCGCCACCGCCCGCTGCGGTCCGTGCTCGCATTCCTGTCGCCCTGCGCAAGGCCCGTCCCGGCAGCCCTGATCCACATGGGGACCCTGTGGGTCTGGCACAGCCCTATGCTCTTCGATGCAGCGGTCGCGTCCGACACGCTGCACTGGCTGGAGCACGTCCTGTTCTTCGGCACGGCACTGCTGTTCTGGCGGGCCGTGATCAAGGCGCATTCCGGTCGCGAGGCCGCCGCAGCCGCCCTCATCGCCTGCTTTATCACCCTGCTTCAGAGCGGCCTCCTAAGCGCCCTCCTCAGCTTCGCCCGCGAGGCCCTGTATCATGCGCCCAGCACAATGGAGTGGGGTTTGACGGCTCTGGAGGATCAGCAGCTGGCAGGGGCCATCATGTCCCTTCCCATGTGCGCGATCTATCTTGCGGCAGGACTGATCATGGCGCTTCGGCTCCTGACGCCTGCAACGGAACGGACGCGACGCTCGCCGGTTGCCCCGACAGTACCGTGAAGCCGAGCCGATGACCCCTCGTCCTCTCCTCCTGACCGTGATGTTGATTGTCCTTGCCGCCTGCAGCGACATACAGGATCCCTCCTCGCGCCTCGCGATCGCAGGCGGAGAGCCGGAGCAAGGCCATGCGCTCATCCATGCCTATGGCTGCGGCACCTGCCACACCATCGAGGATGTGCGAGGCGCGAGGGGCAAGGTGGGGCCGCGCCTGGAGAATTACGCGCAGCAGCATCTCCTCGCCGGCTTCCTGCCGAACACGCCTCCGAACCTGATCGCCTGGCTCATGAATCCCGTGGCTCTGAAGCCGAACACCGGCATGCCCGCGCAAGGCGTGACCGAGGCAGAGGCACGGCACATGGCAGCCTACCTCTACTCCCTGGGAAGCGACGACAGGCGAGTCTATCCGCCCGACCCACCTCTTCCGCTCCGCCCTGAGGATGAGGTTGCCGCGGACATTCCAAATCCTCCGGCTGTTCCCTCAGGGACCGATGTCCGCACCCGCCGCATCGTTCCCAATCCTGATGGAAGCGCACCGAAGACCTAAGGCTCTTTCACCGCCTCCTCAGTATAGGTCGGTCGGGCCCGCATCACGGCCAAATAGACGGCTATCCAAAGAGCGGCAATCGCGAGGATCAATCCGAGCGCGAGCCAGGACAGACCTCCACGCGGCTGCAACACCCACAGCATGTGCGTGGTATGATGCAGAAGAGCCAGCCCGCTGCCGATCAGCATCGCCATGCGGCTCACGCCGGAGGGCACGAGGATGACGATCGCAGCCAGCATCAGCGCATAGGACGTTCCGAGAAGGGTCAGGCTGCCATCGTCCGAGCGCTTGAGATACCATGCAACTTCATGCGGCAGGTTCGCGAGCCAGACGATCAGGAACTGCGCGAACCACGTCCAGGCCGTCAGCAGCAGCAGGGTCAGCAATGCGCGTTCAAGGCTCGCCATGCGTTTGGGGGACGCGGGCTCCGTCTTGAGCAGGGTGATCAGGATCGCGCTCGCAAGGGCTGCAAGAACCTGCCCCAGCCCATATGCGAGCCCGAACAGGCTCGACCACCAATGCGGCTCCCGCGATAGGACCCAATCGTAGGCCGAGAAGGTCATGACCGGCGTCAGCAGCGCGAGGCCGATGGCGCTGGTGCGCCGCAGATGACGGGTGTGCGTCACCCAATAAGCCAGCCCGATGCAGGTGGTAAGATAGATGGCGCTCCGGATCAGGAAAAAGCCTGGGCTCAAGTAGCTCGCCCGTGCCGACGGAAGATCGCCCCGGTTGCCGACCCAGGGAAAGATCTCGCCGAGGCCAAAGGCCAGGGCGAGACCCAGAAGCAGCAGCAGAGGCAGCGTCAGCGCGGCAGCTTCCGCCTCGCCGCGCACCGGCGCGAGCCAATCCTCGCTCATGAGATGCCCGACCATCAGAACGACGAGACTGCCCATCGCGATCCCCGACAGGACCACGAAGACGGTATAGAGAGCCTCGATCGCGCTCATGGGGCTGCGCTCCCCTGCCGCGAGGCGTCTCCGACGCCATGGGCCTGCAGTTGCTTCACGTAGTGAGCAATCGCCCAGCGATCCTCCGGCGGGACACGATCGGCATAGGGGAACATTCGCCCTTTCCCGTGCGTGATGACCTGCACGATCTGCGCGGGCTCGAGCGCTCGCAAGCGCTCCTCATAATAGGAAGGCGGCGGGGCAAGGCCCCGCGATACGACAGGACCGTCTCCGCGTCCGTCCAGGCCATGGCACGGGCTGCAGAACGCGTTGAACCGCTCCCGCCCATGGACGAGCAGAGCCGGCGTACGCTCCGGCCCTGGAGGCGCTAGTGCGGCTGCGTGCGCTGACGCTCCCCGTGGTACCGTGCCGGGAGGCACCGGCACGTAGGCTCGCTGTACGGTGCGCGTCGAGGCAACGGCATCACGCTGCTCCGTTCCGCTATCGCAGGCGGCCAAGAAAACGAGGCTGACGATGGCTGCCGCTAACCGCACTCCGGAACCTCCTGAACGGCCAGAGGCGAGAGCCCTCCGAAGAACGTGCGCACGTTGGCATTGTCGAAGATCGGGTCGTCCTGCATGATGCAGAGGAAGAACCGGTCCTCCGATGCCCGTTCGAACCCAGGCACCGCAAAGACGGGATGATGGAGACGCGGCAGCCGCAGGATCAGGAGCAGACCGATCAGGGTTGCCGCACCTGCCCAGAGGATCGCGACGATCAGCGAGGCAGGAATGAAGGCAGGCCAGCTGTGAAGCGGCCGTCCGCCGACATTCAGCGGATAATCGACGGCGTTCATCCAATACTGCGAGCCGTACTGAATGGCTGCACCGACCAACCCGGCGACCGTTGCAATCCAGGGGATCACCGACGTGCGGACGCCGAGTTCCTTGGCAAGGTCTGAGAGAGGAAAAGGGCTGAACGCATCGAGCCTGGTATAGCCGGCGCGCTTGGCCGCCCTAACCGCTTCGATGAGAGCCTCAGGAGTCTTGAACTCCGCCATGATGCCACAGGGCCGCTGCGTCATGAGGACTTCTCCTCATGCTCGTCATGACGCGTCTCGAACATGGAGACCACGGGCAGAAAGCGGACGAAGAGCAGCAGCAGAGCTGCGAACAGCCCGATCGTCCCCAGGAAGAGACCCGTTTCCGGCAGCGTCGGGCTGTAGCCGCGCCCGATGGAGGGAAGGTAATCGGTCTGAAGTCCGCCGACGATGATAGAGAAACGGTCGAACCAGATGCCGACGCCGATGGCGATGCCGACGAAGACCCCACCCACGGTGCTCAACCGGGCGGCCCTGAACCAGAACAGCTGTGGGATCACGACAGAATAGACGATTGCGGTCCAATAGAGTCCTGCGTACTCGCCCGTCATGCGGATAAAGGTCGCCTCCTGGGTCAGTCCCCCCGACAGGAGGGCCGCGGCGATCTCGTCGATGTAAAGGTAGGCGGAGACCAGCGCGCTTGCGAGCACAAGCTTGCCCAGCAGGTCGATGTCGCCCTCGTCAATATAGCGACCAAGCCGCAGACCCCAGCGCAGGAGCACCGCGACGAGGAGGACAATGGAGAGACCCTGAGCCAAACCTGTCGCCACGAAATGGAGCGGCTGACGCGTTTCATGCCAATCGGGCACCAGGGTCACGGCGAACTCGAAGGCTACCGTGCTCTGCATGATGAGGATCAGGGGCAGCACAAGGATGGCGACAAGGCGGTAGGCGCGCTGGTGATAAGCCCAGTGGCGCACGGAGCCACGCCAGCCGAGGGCGAAGACACCATAGATCCGCTGTACGATCGGGCGCTTGGCGCGATCCCGCAGTGTCGCCAGATCGGGGATCAGGCCCACATACCACAAAAGGCTCGTGACGATCACATGGGTGCTGATGGCCCAGAAATCCCAGGTCAAGGTGCTGCGAAACTGCGGCCAGACCTGGAAGGTCGCGGGATAGGGAAACGTCCAGTAGAACAGCCAGGGGCGACCGAGGTGGAAGATCGGGAAGATTCCGGCACAGATGACCGCGAAGAGTGCAACGCCTTCCGCAAAGCGGTTCACCGCCGTGCGCAGATCATGCCGGCGCAGAACCAGGGTGGCGGCAAAGAGGCTCGCGCCGTTGGCGATGCCGATCCACCAGGCATAGTTGATGAGATCGAAACCCCAGACATAGGGGATGTTCACGCCCCAGACGCCGACGCCGATAATCGTGACGGAGATCAGCGTATAGCCGAGAAGCGCCACGAGCCCGCCTGAGGCCAGTAGTGCGAGCCACCACGCCCAGCCGAAATGCGGGGAGAGCGGAACATCGGCCACCCGGCTCGTCACTGCTTGGGCGTCGCTGGTCATGTGCCTAACCGTTCTCCTTCGAGCCCTCGACGCGCGCGAGATAGGTGGTGCGCGGCTGGGTGTTCAGGGCTCCCAAAAGCGCGTAGTTGCGCGGGCTCCGTTTGAGGCGGGCGACAGAGCTGTCGGGATCATTGATGTCGCCGAACACGATGGCCTGCGTCGGGCACGCCTGCTGGCAGGCGGTCATCACCTCGCCGTCGTTCAGAGGCCGCTCCTCGACACGGGCGTCGACACGGGCAGCCGCAATGCGCTGAACGCAGAAGGTGCATTTTTCCATCACGCCGCGGTCGCGGACCGTCACCTGCGGGTTCGTGGCTTCGAACGGGGCCGAGACGCCGGTTCCCTGGTAGTCGAGGAAGTTGAAGCGGCGCACCTTGTAGGGGCAGTTGTTCGAGCAGGTTCGCGTACCGACGCAGCGGTTATAGACCATGTCGTTGAGCCCCTCCGAGGAATGCACCGTCGCGTTGACGGGGCAGACGACCTCGCAGGGAGCCTTCTCGCAATGCATGCAGGGAACCGGCTGGAAATAGGTCTCGGGCGCTGCCGGATCCCCGGCATAGTAGCGATCCACCCGAAGCCAGTGCATCTCACGGCCCTTCGCCACCTCCTCGGGGCCGACGACCGCGATGTTGTTCTCGGCCTGGCAGGCGATCACGCAGGCATTGCAGCCGATGCAGGCATCGAGATCGATGGCCATGCCCCAGGCATGTTCCTTGTAGGGCCATTCGGGATAGATAGATGGATGCGCCGGCTCGGGACGCACAGCCTCGCCGGGCGCCACCACGCGCACGATGTCCCGCCCTTGCAGCGAATGGTGCTGCTGCGTGGAAATGACAGGGATTTTTTCGCCGACGCGCCGCATCTCCCCGGTGGCTGTCCACCGGGCCTCGGAGGTGCGGACGGCATAGGCATCGAAGCCGATCCCGTTGCCGATCCGCCCGGCCAATTGACGGCCATAGCCGAGGGGCAGCGTCACAGCGCCAGGGGCATGGCCGGGCAGCAGCCATACCGGCGCCCGCACGACGCGTCCGTTGACGGAAATGTCGACGGCGTCCCCTGAGGCGAGCCCGAAGACCTCCGCCGTCTCCGGCGCGATCAGAGCCGCATTGCCCCAGACCTGCTTCGTGAGCGGCTTGGGCAGTTCCTGCAGCCAGCCATTGTTGGCATAGGAGCCGTCCCACACGGACGGATCCGGCGAGAACAGAACATCGATCCCCGCCGCCGATCCGGCCGGCACAGCAGGCTCGGGGCTCCAGCCCGCCGGGAGGGCGACATCGACGGTAGGAGCCGCGGAGCCTTCGACCACGCCGTCCTCCAGGGATCGCGCCCAGCGTGTGTCGAATGCGTCGCCCCAAACCTCGCGCCATGTGGCCTGGACTAGGCCGCGGCCATCCACGTTCTGGCCTGCCATGAGGCCGAGGAACTCCTCCGCGCTCAAGCCCGACTTCAGCCGCATCGTTGTCGGCTGACGCAGGCCTACCGTTCCGTCGAAGGCCCGCAGGTCGCCCCAGCTTTCGAGTGGGTGGCTCTCGGGGATATGCCACGTGCAAACGGCAGCCGTCTCGTCCCGGTGCTGACCTAGATGCAAGGACAGCGGTACGCGGCGCACAAGTGCCGCAAGATCGATATCGGCCGGCGCCGTGTAGACGGGATTGCCGCCGAGGATGATAAGACGCGAAACCTGTCCGGCCTCAATCGTCTCCGCCAAGTTGGCAAGCGTCCGAACCTCACCCGGCACAGCATTCAGAGGCTCGATGGTGCGCATGGTGGTGCCGAGGGCACCGAGGCGCGCATTGATGGCGAGCGCCAGCGCATGTACGCGGGCAGGCTGCTCGCGACCTGCTGCGACGAGGCTGCGGGTTCCGGCGCTGCGCAATGCATCGGCCAGACGCGATATGGCGGGATGGGAGCCGGACGGCGCAGCCCCCGTCTCGAGAGCCGCCGCAAGCGCCTCAGCGAATGCCTCGAAGTCCCGCGGACGAAGCGGTATCCGCTCGTCCGCCCGAGCGCCCACGAGGCTCATGCGCGTTTCGACCGTGAAGAGCCGGGGAAGTTCCCGACCCGGTGCCCGCCGTCGCGCCTGGTAATCGGCCGCGTAGCGGATATGTCCCGGTTCGTCGGCAAAAAGATCCCCGCCCAGGGTCACGATGGCATCGGCCTGGGTCAGGTCGTAGACCAGATCCACAGCGCGTCCGAAAACCGATATCGCCGCAGCTTGATGATTGCTGTCGTCGATCGGTGAGAACGCATGCCATTGCGCATGCGGGAAAAGCTGCCGCGCCTGCCCGATCAGCCGGTGCAGGGTCGGCGAGGCGGTCGGCGGCATCAGGACGTGCAGTCCCCTACCCTCCTCGAACACGAGTTCGTTGCGCACGGGGCGGATGAAGTTCGTGAGCTCCTCCCAAGACCTCGATACGCCGTTTTGGAGCGGAGCGTCGGACCGGTCGGGATCGTAGAGCGAGAGGATCTCGGCTTGTGCAAACACATCGGTGGCGCCGAGGCTCGCGGGATGAAGGCGGTTGCCCTCGATCTTGATCGGGCGCCCCTCCTGCACCTTGACGAGCACGCCCCTGCCATAACCGTTGAGAGCCAGAGAGGTGGCAATCGTCACCGGCACCCCCGGCACATAACCCGGCATATTGTGGCTCTGCGACAGGAGCGGCGCCCCTGTTCCGGCATCGCTGCCGTTGCAGGCCGCCAGCCCTCCCAATGCCAGGGAGGCGCTCATCAGCCTCAGCAGGGTGCGCCGGTCGATCTGTGAGGCATGCACGATGTCGGGGAACTCGGCCTCGATGTGGCGACGCACCTCGGGCACGTCCGCGAGTTCCTCAAGGCTGCGCCACAGACGTGGCCCCTCTTCCGTCGCGAGGCGAGCCCTCAGGGCCTCAAGGTCGATTGTAGTTCCCTCACCCATCGAACCTACCGGTGGCACGTGTTGCAGCTGGTGAGCCGCCGGGAAGCCTCCCGGTAGAACTCGCGAATATCCTCAGGCAGTTCATCGCCATGAGGCTCGTAGCCCATGGCGAAAACGGCCCCCCGGGGGCGAAGGTTCGGCACTGGATCACGATGGCAATCGAGGCACCAGCCCATGGAGAGCGTCTGTGTCTTCACCGTCTTCGGCATCTGGTCCACGCGGCCGTGGCAGGTTTCGCAGGCAACGCCCTTCGTCACATGGGCCGCGTGATGGAAATAGGCATAGTCCGGCAAGCGGTGAACAGAGGTCCACTGGATCGGCTGGCCGAGCGCCAAGCTCGAACGGATCGGCTCAAGGACGCTCGCCCCCACCCACACCTGCGAATGGCAGGACATGCAGGTCTGGGCCGAGGGCATGCCCGCATCGGCGGCGCGCTCCACCGTGGAGTGGCAGTAGCGGCAATCGATCCCGAGCTGGCCCGAATGGAGATCGTGCCGAAACGGGACCGGCTGCGGCGCGGGTTTTCCCACATTCCAGGTGCTGTCCGCGCGAGCCCACAGATAGGCGGTCACGCCCGCGCCCACGATCCCAAGGCCCGTGAGTACAATTGCCACCCGGAACAAGGTGGTTGCCGCCGGTGTGAAAAGCTGCGCCATTGCCCGTGCCGCGCACCCTTCGGTTGTGTCAGGCTCGGCGCCCGAGGTGAAGCTTCGCTGTGGACAATCGGTTTGGCGCCGGATCGTTCCCTGACACGGCACGTCCGTTTCGGCTGAAGAGGGGGCACTGGACGCGCTTAGGATGGCCGAAAACCCCTATCGGGGTCTTTCAGAGCGATGAACACATTACGGGAACCGCTATGAGGCAGGGGTGAGCGCAAATCCGGCTTCGCGCATTCTGCCCGGCGCAAGCCTTTGCAGGAAGGCATACACCGATAGCGGCAGATGCGGCTGCGCCCGATCTCTCGCTCATCGATAAAGCAAAACGGGAGGAGCCGGGCGGCTCCTCCCATATTCCATGTCAGTTAATGGTGGCTGCGAGGTGCGCTCTGCACAGGTTGTGACCCGTGCGGATACTCGTTGCTGTGGGAGTGCGTGGTCAGCTCGGTGGGCTGAGCGGCGCGTCCTTCAGTTCCATAGAACACCGCATGCAGGCCCCAGTAGCCGGTGACGAGCACCACAAGAGCGATGGCGAGACCTGCAGGCACCGAAGCCAGGCTGCCAAAGCGCGGCAGGGAATTCGGCACCCTCACGGCAATCGCCTTGGCCTCGCGGCAGGGATCGGCGGCAACCAGAAAGAGGGCTGCCATGATCAAGGCATGACCGACGAGATCGATGCGGCCGAACGGATATACCGCGGTGAAGAAGATCAGCAGCAGGGACACGGCGGACAAGCGACGCACCAGAGGCGTCCAGAGCAGGCCGAAGCCTAGGGTGAACTCGGACACGCCAGCCATCGGAATGAAGACGTCACGGGGCATGCCGAAGGTCAGGAAGGGCTTTTCCTCGACAAGGGGGTAGAACCAGTTCGGATAGGCGAACTTCTCCAGGCTCGACCACATGAGAGCGATCGCGATACCCCAGCGAAGGGCAAGGAACCGGCGCTCGCGCCACTTGACGTCATTGGAGGATGCCAGCACCAGATAGACGGCCACGCCGACGCCGAGCGCCAAGTAGTCGAGCAGGTGGAAGAAATCATACTCCCGAAGCGCCACCACCCAGAGGGCGATGATACCGCCCGCCGCAATCGGCATGGTGCGGCGGGAGAACACGCAGGCCGCGATCAGCAGTTGCGCCCACGAGATGATCTCCGAATCCGTCTTCAGGTCAGGGGTGAGATAGATGCCGCCGACGGCGAAGATCGCCACGAAGAATGCCCCGATGGACGCGCGCATGAAGTCGTCCGAGCGGTTCCAGAGCGGGGCGCTGATCCGGTCGAGCCCGGACAGGATGCCTCGTCCGATCACGGTGCGCTCAACGGTCAGCGTCGCCAGGAAGAAGGCAAGCACCAGGCCGATGCCGGTCCAGAACCAGACATTGCCGAGTGTGGCGCCGACCGGCTGTGGGGCCGCATCCACGATGTAGGGGGCAAACCACTTGACGTGAGCCTCAGCCGGTAGCGTCAAGGTTGCGAAGGAGCAAAGAGCCAGAAAGCCTTTTGCAGCGTGCTTCAGGCCGTTCCCGGCAAGGGTGGTAGGCATGAGATATCCTCGTTACTCGTGACCGATGTCTTTCGTCGCGAGGTGTTACATCCATGAAGTCCGCAGGGATATTCAGGTCATGACCCTACGGGAGATTCCGGAGGTCTAAGCTACGGCCAAGCCTGACTGGGTGGCTCCGAGCCGGGCCGCTCCGGACGGTGTGCGCATCTGCAGAGCTTTGACCTGGATCAAGGCGGATGAAGCCCTGACACCGCAGAACCCGCTGCATGACGCCAGAACTCATCGCCCGCTACGATCAGCGCGTTCCGCGCTATACGAGCTATCCAACCGCGCCGCATTTCAGCCCTGATGTGCAGGCGGCAACCTACAGCCAGTGGCTCTCGGAGCTATCCCCCCGCGCCAGGCTGTCCCTGTATCTTCATGTGCCCTTCTGTGCCGAGCTCTGCCTTTATTGCGGCTGCAACACGACCGTTGCCCGCACCTACGGGCCCGTTGCGTCATATGTGGATCTTCTGGAGCAGGAGATCGAGCTGGTTGCAGGGCATCTGCCCGGACATATGGACGTTGCCCATATCCACTGGGGCGGCGGCACGCCTACGATCCTGTCCCCGGAGGATCTGAAGAGGATTATGCTTCTCCTGAGCAGGACCTTCGCCATCGGCTCGGGCGCGGAGATTGCCGTCGAAATCGATCCGAGAACCATCACCCCTGGGCACGTGGAGGCTCTCGGATCGGCGGGCCTCAACCGGGCGAGCCTCGGTGTGCAGGACTTCGATCCTCTGGTCCAGAAGACCATCAAGCGCATTCAGTCCTTCGAGCAGACCGCAAAGGTGGCCAGGTGGCTGCGCGAGACGGGCGTGACGGGGCTTAACCTCGACCTTATGTACGGGTTGCCCTATCAGACGTCGGACAGCGTCGTGCGCTCCGTCAGCCTCGCTCTGGAGCTCGATCCTGACCGCATTGCGCTTTTCGGCTATGCTCATGTGCCATGGATGAAGCGCCATCAGGCCCTACTGCCTGAGGAGGCCCTGCCCGATGCGGTGGCGCGTGTAGAGCAGAGCACCGCGGCGGCATCAGCCCTCCTGCGGGCGGGATACGTGCAAATCGGTATCGATCACTTCGCAAAGCCGAGCGACTCATTGGCATTACGCCAGCGCGAAGGCCGCCTCCACCGGAATTTCCAGGGCTACACGACGGACGAGGCCACAGCCCTGATCGGGTTCGGGACATCGGCCATCGGCTCCCTGCCGCTGGGCTATGTCCAGAACGCGCCGACCACCGTCGCCTATCGTGAGGCAATCTCAAAGGGCCAGCTTCCGGTGGTGCGGGGCGCGGCTCTGACGAAGGACGATTGCCTGCGTCGCGCCATCATCGAGCGCCTTATGTGCGACCTCTCCGTCGATCTCGAAGAGATCGCAGCCCGGCATTCGAAAACAACCGATTTCACGCCCGAGTTGGCCGCCATAGATGAGCTGGCCCGGGAGGGGCTGGTGACCCGCCGGGGGCATTCGATCGGGATCCCGGAGGACAGCCGCCTCCTGGTGCGCAATGTCTGCGCGGTATTCGACCGCTATCTCGACAGCAGCGCCGCGCGTCACTCCCGAGCCGTCTAGGGCTTGCTCAAGGAAGCGTACGGGCTGACGAGAACGGATTCATTACCCGTTTGATCTGCATCAATGCTCCTACCCCACCCTGCTCCTAGAGAGTGATGCTGACGGTGAAGCTCCAGGCTTTGCCGGTATTTTCAAAAGGTCGAAGCCTATGGCTCAAGCGGTTGCACCCTCAAAGGGAATGACCTTCGGCGAAGCGGGATCAGCCCTTGCCTTCGCCGGACTGGCACTCCTCAGCATTATCATCGCGGCGAAGGCCTATACGCCTGAATACGCCTTCCATGCCTATCTTTTCGCGGCCGCCAGCGTCGCCGCCACGTTCGCGATTGTGAACCGGTACTATGATCGTCCGGCTCAGCTGCCCCCGCAGACCGTCGGCGGCAAGCCGAACTACAACATGGGGCCGGTCAAGTTCGCGACCATCGCGTCCGTGATCTGGGGCATCGCCGGCTTCACCATCGGCCTCCTGATCGCCCTCCAGCTGGCGTTCCCGGCCCTCAACTTCGACACCTCGTGGCTGTCTTTCGGCCGGATGCGTCCGCTGCACACCTCGGCGGTGATCTTCGCTTTCGGCGGCAACGTCCTGATCGCCAGCTCTTTCTATGTGGTGCAGCGCACCTGCCGCGCCCGCATGGTCGGAGACATCGCTCCCTGGTTCGTGGTCCTTGGCTACAACTTCTTCATCGTGATCGCCGGCACCGGCTACCTGCTCGGCATCACCCAGGGCAAGGAATATGCCGAGCCCGAGTGGTATGCAGACCTGTGGCTGACCATCGTCTGGGTCGCCTATCTCCTGGTCTTCCTCGGCACGGTCATGCGCCGCAAGGAGCCCCACATCTATGTGGCGAACTGGTTCTACCTCGCGTTCATCCTGACCATCGCGGTCCTGCACCTGGGCAACAACGCGACCATTCCCGTCTCCCTCTTCTCGCCCAAGAGCTACATCGTGTGGTCGGGCGTGCAGGATGCCCTGGTCCAATGGTGGTACGGTCATAACGCGGTCGGCTTCTTCCTCACCGCCGGCTTCCTGGCGATCATGTACTACTTCATCCCGAAGCGGGCCGAGCGGCCGGTCTATTCCTACCGCCTCTCCATTATCCACTTCTGGTCGCTCATTTTCATGTACATCTGGGCAGGTCCCCACCACCTGCACTACACCGCCTTGCCCGATTGGGCGCAGACCCTCGGCATGGTGTTCTCGATCATGCTGTGGATGCCCTCCTGGGGCGGCATGATCAACGGCCTCATGACCCTCTCGGGTGCCTGGGACAAGCTCCGCACGGATCCTGTGCTCCGCCTGATGGTCGTGTCGGTCGCCTTCTACGGCATGTCGACCTTCGAAGGCCCGCTCATGTCGGTGAAGGCCGTGAACTCGCTGTCGCACTACACCGACTGGACCATCGGCCACGTTCACTCAGGCGCTCTCGGCTGGGTGGCCTACGTGTCCTTCGGGGCGATCTACTGCCTCGTTCCGTGGCTGTGGAACAAGAAGGAGCTCTATTCCATGAAGGCCGTCTCCTGGCACTTCTGGATCTCGACCCTCGGCATCGTCCTGTACATCTCGTCGATGTGGGTCGCGGGCATCCTCCAGGGCCTCATGTGGCGCGCCTACACGGCTCTCGGCTTCCTTGAGTACTCGTTCATCGAGACGGTCGAGGCGATGCATCCCTTCTATGTCATCCGTGCACTCGGCGGCGCGCTCTTCGTGGCCGGCTCCCTGATCATGGCTTGGAACGTCTGGAAGACGATCTCGTCCGGCCAGGAAGCCGAAGAAGTTTCGCAAGCCACCCAGCCCGCGCTGATCGCTGCGGAGTAAAGGAAACGACCATGTCATTCTGGTCCCGTCATAAGATCTTCGAGACCAACTCGATCATCCTCGTCCTCGGCGTGCTGATCGTCATCTCGATCGGCGGTCTCGTGGAGATCGTGCCCCTCTTCTACCTGAAGAGCACCATCGAGAAGGTGGAGGGCATCCGGCCCTACACCCCCCTCGAGCTGGCCGGCCGCAATATCTACGTGCGCGAAGGCTGTTACAACTGCCACAGCCAGATGGTTCGCCCCCTGCGTGACGAGGTGGAGCGCTACGGCCACTACTCCCTGGCGGCCGAGAGCATGTACGACCGGCCGTTCCAGTGGGGTTCCAAGCGCACCGGCCCGGATCTCGCCCGACTCGGGAACAAGTATTCCGACGACTGGCACCGGGACCACCTGAAGGATCCCCGCGCGGTGGTGCCCGGCTCGATCATGCCGAGCTACCCTTGGCTCGAGCAGAACGAACTCGACGCAAAGGCTATCGCCCAGGACCTGAAGGTTCAGGCGACTCTTGGAGTCCCCTATAGCGAAGAGATGGTCAAGAAAGCCGAGAACGACATCCGCACCCAGGCCAATGCGGACGATCCGAACACGGCCGATCTCGCCCAGCGCTACCCAAACGCTCAGTCGCGCAATTTCGACGGCAACCCGCAGAAGGTCACCGAAGCGGATGCTCTGATTGCCTACCTGCAGATGCTCGGCACGCAGGTCGACTTCAAGCTCTACGACAACAAGGCCAACGTGCGCTGAGGACCGACGATCATGCCAGCCGCATACAAGTTCTTTGCCGAATTCGCCCAGACCTGGGGGCTCCTGTACTTCGTCGGGGCCTTCCTGACGGTGCTGGTCTACGCCCTCGCCCCTTCCCGGAAGGACCGCTTCGATGAGGCCTCCCGCATGCCTCTCCAGGAGGATTGATCCCATGGCTCATGAGTCTCACGAACAGGTCGATGCCGTCACGGGCGTGACCACAACGGGGCACACCTGGGACGACATCCAGGAGCTCAACAATCCGCTGCCGCGCTGGTGGCTGTGGACCTTCTACCTGACGATCTTCTGGTCGGTGCTCTACGCCATTGCCTATCCGGCCATTCCTCTGGTCTCCTCCTACACCAAGGGCGTTCTCGGATGGCAGTCGCGAGAGGCGGTCGAGGTCGATCTCGCTGCCCTCAAGCAGCAGCGCTCCGGCATGACGGCAAAGCTTGCCGCCAGCTCGCTCGACGAGATCAAGCAGGATCCGGAGATGTTCGCCTTCGCGCGGGCCCAGGGCAAGGCTTCCTTCGGCGATAACTGCGCCCCCTGTCACGGCGCAGGCGGCGCCGGCGCCAAAGGCTATCCGAACCTGAACGACGACGACTGGCTCTGGGGCGGCTCGCTGGCTCAGGTCGAGCACACGATCCGCTACGGCGCCCGTTCCACCAGCGACAAGGGCCATTCCGGCACCATGCCTGCCTTCGGCCGCGACGGCATGCTGAAGCGCGAGGAGATCTCCCATGTGGCGGATTACGTCCGCTCCCTGTCGGGGCTTCCCACGGACAAGACTGCCGACCTGAACGCCGGCGCCAAGGTCTATGCCGACAACTGCGCCGCCTGCCATGGCGACAAGGGCCAGGGCATGCAGGAACTCGGCGCCCCGAACCTGTCGGATAAAATCTGGCTGTTCGGCTCCGAGAAGGCCACCATCGTGGAAGGCCTGAACAACGGCCGCGGCGGGGTGATGCCCACCTGGCACGGCCGCCTGGACGACACGACCATCAAGGCCCTCACCCTCTACGTCCATTCGCTGGGGGGAGATCAGCGGCCCTGAGAGATCAGGGCTCTGATGAGTGGACGGGCGGCCGGAGGGCAACCTCCGGCCGCAGCTTGATTTGAATCAAGGCGCTGCTGGCGCCTGCGTCGTATCCCATCGTCATCGGTTTTTCTGGTGATCGCGACGGATTCGATGGCTGACGCCCCCCTTACCCATCCTCATGGAGCTGCCGCATCGGACGAGGCGGCGCCGCTCTATGCACCTCGCAAGCAGATCTATCCGCAGGCCGTGAAGGGCCGCTACCGCACGATCAAATGGGTCGTGCTCGCCATCACTCTCGGTATCTACTACTTCCTGCCTTTCATCCGCTGGGACCGTGGCCCCAATGCTCCCGACCAGGCCATCCTGGTCGACCTGGCCAATGGCCGCTTCTATTTCTTTTTCATCGAGATCTGGCCGCAGGAGGTCTATTATCTCACGGGTCTCCTGGTTCTGGCCGCGCTCGCGCTTTTCCTGATGAACGCCGTGGCTGGCAGGGTCTGGTGCGGCTATCTCTGCCCGCAGACGGTCTGGACCGACCTGTTCTACGCGGTGGAGCGCTGGATCGAGGGCGACCGCCGCGACCGGATGCGCAAGGATCAGCAGAAGCTCACCCTCAAGACTGCCGGCCAGAAGGGCCTGAAGCATTTCATCTGGCTCATGATCGCCTGGTGGACCGGCGGCGCCTGGGTGCTCTACTTCGCCGATGCGCCGACGCTCGTCTACGAGCTGGCGACCCTCCAGGCGCCGTTCTTGGCCTATGTCTGGATCGGCATTCTCACTTTCACGACCTATACGCTCGCCGGGTTCATGCGCGAGCAGGTTTGCACCTACATGTGCCCCTGGCCGCGCATCCAGGCTGCGCTCACGGACGAGTACGCCCTGAACGTCACCTATCGCTACGACCGGGGTGAGCCGCGCGGTTCGGTGAAGAAGAACGAGGTACTGAAGCTGCAAGGCCTTCCGGCCGGCGACTGCATCGATTGCAACCAATGCGTCAACGTCTGCCCCACTGGCGTCGACATCCGCAAGGGCCTTCAGCTCGACTGCATCCAGTGCGGCCTCTGCATGGATGCCTGCGACAACGTCATGGACAAGATTGGCCGCCCGCAGGGCCTGATCGCCTATGACACGGATATGAACGTCAAGGCTCGCATGGAGGGCCGTCCGGAGGTGCGCCGCATCGTACGTGCCCGCACCCTCTTCTATGCCGGCATCATCGCTCTGGTCGGGGCTATCATGATCACATCTCTGGCCCTGCGGCAGAACATCTACTTGAGCGTGATGCACGACCGGAACCCGCTCTTCGTGCGCCTCTCCGATGGCTCGATCCGCAACGGCTTCACGATCCGGGTCGCCAACAAGCATCTCGACGAACGCCGCTATGCCCTCACGGTTGAGGGTCTGATTGATGCCAAGATCGACATTATCGGCGGAGAGCTCGATCAGCAGGGCCGCGCCATTGTCACCGTCGGCCCGGATCAAACCCTGGAGGCCCGTGTGCTCGTCACCGACACGGCTTCAGCCGCGTCCTCCTCGACGGATCTCCAGTTCATCCTGACCGATCTCTCCAATGGCGACAAAGCCGCCACGAGCGATCACTTCAAGGCCCCTTAAGGATCGATGCCATGTCTTCCATTGCCACCACAACCCGGGCTCCCAGGCCGATCACCGGACGCACGGTCCTGATCTACTTCCTCGGCTTCTTCGGTATCGTCTTCGCCATGAACTTCTACATGGTTCGGGTTGCCCTCTCGAGCTTCAGCGGCGTGGAAACGGAGAGCTCCTACAAGGCGGGGCTGTCGTTCAAGAACGACATTGCAGCCGCTCAGGCCCAGGATGCGCGCCACTGGTCGGTCGAAGCCACACTTCAGCGCGGCGACAATCCTGGCGTGATCATCACTGCGCGGGATACCCAGGGGCAGGCGCTGCCCGGTCTCGTCGCCGAGGTGCGCCTTGCCCATCCTACCGACAAACGCCGCGATCTGCTGGTGGAGTTCGTGGAGCTGACTCCTGGCCAGTTCAAGAGCCTCACCCCCATGCCGAAAGGCCCATGGGACCTCGTCATCGGTCTGAAGCGCGAGACGGAAACCGTCTTCCGTTCCAAGAGCCGCGTCTCGCTCTAAGGATTCTGTCCGATGGCCGAAACCCTCGACCTTTCCGTCTACGTCAAGCGCCAGGATGACGGCACGGCCCATCTCGATCTCGCCATCGAGGGGATCGATTGCGCTGCCTGCATCGACGAAATCGAGGGTGGGTTGTGCCAGTTGCCGGGCGTGGTCGAAGCGCGGCTGAATTACACCAATCACCGCCTCGCCGTTGAATGGCGGGACGGGGAGCTGTCCCCTGCGGCTGTCGTCGAGGAACTGCAGCGGCTCGGCTACAGGGCTCACCCCTTCCAGGCCCGCCTCGTGGAGGAAGAGGAGACCCGTCGCGCCAAGTGGTTGCTGAAATGCCTGGCGGTGGCAGGCTTCGCCTCCATGAACATCATGCTGCTGGCTGTATCCGTCTGGTCCGGCAACGTGACCGACATCACGCCCGAGATCCGGGACTTCTTCCACTGGCTTGCGGCTCTCATCGCTCTTCCGGCCGTGGCCTATGCCGGCCAGCCCTTCTTTCAGAGCGCGATGGGCGCCCTGCGCAACGGCCGCACCAACATGGATGTGCCGATCGTCATCGGGATCCTGCTGGCGCTCGGGATGTCCGTCGTCGAGACGATCAACTCCGCCGAGCACACCTATTTTGACTCGGTGGTCATGCTGCTGTTCTTCCTGCTCTGCGGCCGCTACCTGGATCAGGCCATGCGTCGGAAAACCCGCGCCGTCGCCGGAAACCTCGCCGCGCTCAGGGCGGAGGTGACTCATAGGGTCAATGAGAGTGGCGAACCGGTTCTCGTACCCACGGCAGCTCTCAATCCGGGCGATCGCGTCCTCGTTCGACCAGGTGAGCGCGTCGGCGTCGACGGGGTTATCCTATCCGGCTCCTCTGAACTCGACGAGAGCCTTGTCACAGGTGAAACTGTGCGTCGTCCCGGCACGCCGGGCGATGTGGTCTATGCGGGTAGCCTGAACTACAGCGGCACGCTAACGATTCAGGTGACGGCAGCGGGCACGGGGACGCTTCTCGATAAGGTCGAGCGCCTCCTCGAAAGCGCCGCCGCCGCAAAGTCGCGCTATGTACAGCTTGCCGACAAGGTAGCACGTGCCTATGCACCAGTGGTGCACCTGGCGGCGCTGCTGACCGCAATTGCCTGGGTTACCGCCGGCGCATCCTTGCACGATGCTCTCATCACGGCGGTGGCCGTGCTCATCATCACATGCCCTTGTGCCCTGGCGCTTGCAGTGCCGGTGGTTCAGGTCGTCGCCTCCGGAGCCCTGTTCCGCTCCAACGTATTCCTGAACACTGGCGATGCCCTGGAGCGCCTGGCAGCCGCTGACACGATCGTGTTTGACAAGACCGGCACCCTGACACTGCCGGACATGCGCGTCGCCAACGCGGGCAAGGTCCGCCCGGACCTGCTGGAATCGGCAGCGCGCCTTGCCCTGTCGAGCCATCACCCGCTTGCGACTGCCGTCGCTCAGGAAGCGAGACTCCGCACTCCTTACGAGGGAGCCGTCGAAGAGGCAGGCCAGGGCGTAAGTGCCACCGTGGACGGCGTGGAGTTGCGTCTCGGCAGCCCCTCCTATTGCGGCGCATCCGATCTCCTGGCGGAGTCTCTCGAACAAGAGGCTGACGTGTCCGTGATCGCCTTCTCCCGTGGCGACGAACGCACGATCCTGTACGTGCGTCAGGCCCTGCGCCCGGATGCCGCCTCCACGGTGAAGGCGTTGCGGGACCTTGGCCTCGATTGTCGCATTCTTTCCGGCGACCGGCCCGAGGCGGTCGCGCCGATCGCCGCCATGCTCGGCATCGAGCAATGGAAAGCCGGCGCCAAGCCTGCGGACAAGATCGCCGTACTCGAAGGGCTCAAGGCCGAGGGTCGAAAGGTTCTGATGGTGGGCGACGGCCTCAACGATGCTCCAGCCCTTGCGGCAGCAGATGTCTCGATTTCTCCCATCACAGCCTCGGATCTGACCCAGGCCCAGGCGGATGCCGTGTTCCTTGGCGAGAAGCTCGCGCCCATCGCAAATACCGTGACCATCGCCCGCCGGGCGCATGGTCTCATGCGGCAGAACCTGCTTCTGGCCCTGATCTACAACCTCATCGCGGTTCCCCTGGCCTTCCTCGGCTACGTGACTCCCCTTCTGGCGGCTCTTGCCATGTCCGGTTCATCGAGCCTGGTCACGCTGAATGCCCTGCGGGCACGGGGCAGGAACAGCCAATCCACCAGCGCGCAGCCGCCGCAGCCCGTTTCGGCTGCTTCGGCCCTGCAAGGAGCCTGATTGCATGGAGGTTCTGCTTTATCTCATTCCCATGGCTCTGCTCCTCGGTCTTTCGGGACTCGCGGCCTTTCTCTGGTCCCTGAAGAACGGCCAGTACGACGACGTGAAAGGTGCTGCCCTGCGTGTACTCACGGATGACGACATCAGGCCATGACGCTCTCGAATACCATGCCGCGGGCCGGCCACCTTGATTGTCTATGTCCGCCGACGATTTCCGACGGCAGCATCCCTGATCATGGCGGAACGGCGCTTCTGGCAGCTGCCTTTGCGCTGTCGGTGCTGTCGCAAGTGCTCACCCTTAGCGTTCTGCCGGCTGCAGGTATGGCGCTTGCGCCGAGCGCCCCATGGGCCATGCTGCCTTATGCGGCCTTCTATGCGGGTGCGGCTCTTGCCAGCCTGCCGGCCTCCCTTCTGCTCGATGCCATCGGCCGCCGAGCCGCTTTTTCCCTTGGGGCTAGCCTTGGCATTGCAGGTGGTCTGATCTTGGCATGGGCCCTGATGCACTGGCATTTTGGAGCGTTGGCCTTGGGATCTTTCTGGCTTGGCATCGCAAGTGGATTCAGCCTCTTCTACCGGCATGCGGCCGCGCCTCTGGGCGGACGGGGCGCCAACGCCACCCTGCTGGTATTCGGTGCGGCCACGCTGGCAGGCCTACTTGCCCCAACAATCGCCGACATAGCGGGAGGCTTGGCGGTTCCGAATGCCGCTGTCGGACTAGCGATTGCAGCTGCTCTGGCCCATGTGGGCTCGCTCCTGGTCACCGCGGCCCTACCCTATCGGCAGCGCAGCATCCAACGCCAATCAGGGGTGGTGGTAGGGTGGGGGCGGATCCTTTGGCCGACCCTGATCGGAGCTGCCGGATGGTTCGCCATGACGGCCCTGATGGGTGCCACCCCCATCGCGATGATCGGCTGCGGCCTTTCGGACGCGGTGCCCCAAACCATCGCCGGGCATGTGATCGCCATGTATGCGCCCTCTCTGGCATTGGCCGGCTTCAGGTCTGTTCGGGCGAGCCGTTGGACTATGATCGGCGGCGCAATGATGGCTGTTGCCGGCATCCTCCTCCTGCTACCCGGCACCACCGGCTCCTTCTCGGCCTCGGCAGCAGCTCTGGGTATGGGCTGGTCACTCGTGACGCTTGGCGCGACTTTGTGGATTCATGAGGCTGGAGAGCCGTCGCGGCTTCTTCTCGGTTTCCATGACGCAAGTCTGCTGGGCGCGGCCCTGCTCGGAGCCTTGGCGGCCGGATTTGTTCCATAATCCGCTCATTTCCCGCGACATGCCTGACTGTAGGAAGCCGTCTGGTGGTATGGTAGGAACCAAGATTGAAGCAACGCCTTCTCGCTAGAGGACCTTTGTCCTTCCGGCGGAGGGCTTGCTCGATCCAGGAGAACTCTTTTTGACCGGCCCGGCTTCCAACCCTGCCCCCTTGCCTCACCGGGATGTGGATTTCCACCTCCTGGTGGATGCGGTGACAGATTATGCAATCTGCATGCTCGACAACGATGGGCGCATCATCAGCTGGAATACGGGTGCCGAACATATATCAGGCTGGAAAATGGGCGAGATTCTGGGCCGCCATTTCTCGGTTTTCCACCCTCCTCAGGACATGAGCGACGGCAAAGCGGACAAGGAACTGGAGATTGCCCGTGAGACAGGTCGTTTCGAGGCGCAAGTCACGCGCATTCGCAAGGATGGCACGAGCTTCATCGCTCATGTGAGCACAACTCCGTTGTGGAGCGAGGCAGGCCAACTGCGGGGTTACGCCAAGGTCACGCGTGACATCACCGAGCGCGTGGCCGCCGAGGAGGCCCTGAAAACTCGCGAGGCGCATCTGCGTTCCATCCTGGAGACGGTGCCCGACGCCATGATTGTCATTGACGAACAGGCGCACATTCAGTTCTTCAGCGCCGCCGCCGAGCGCCTTTTTGACTATGAGGCCCACGAGGTCACGGGCCAAAACATCAAGATGCTCATGCCAAATCCTTATCGGGACCAGCACGACCATTACATGAACCGCTATCTTTCGACGGGTGAGCGGCGGATCATCGGCATCGGCCGCGTGGTGGTGGGGCAACGCAAGGATGGTTCAACGTTCCCGATGGAGCTTGCCGTCGGCGAAATGCGGTCGAGCGGCCAGCGATATTTTACAGGCTTCATCCGCGACCTGACTGAGAGACAGAGGACCGAAGCGCGCCTTCAGGAGCTTCAATCCGAACTCGTGCACATGTCGCGCTTTACAGCTCTCGGCGAAATGGCCTCGACCCTGGCCCACGAGATCAATCAACCGCTGACCGCCATCGCGAACTATCTTAAGGGCTCACGTCGCATCCTGCAGCGCATGGAAGAGCCTGAGGTGCCCATGCTTCAGGAGGCTGTCAGCCAGGCCGCTGATCAGGCCTTGCGGGCTGGCCAGGTCATTCGCCACCTGCGGGAGTTCGTGGCTCGCGGCGAAAGCGAGCGTCACATTGAAAGCCTGCCCAAGCTCGTCCAGGAGGCAAGTGCCCTCTCCCTCGTTGGCGCCAAGGAGAAGAGCGTACGCGTCACCTTCAGCCTTGATCCCGATGCGCCCCTGGTTCTGGCAGACCGCATTCAGGTACAGCAGGTGCTTCTCAATCTTATCCGCAATGCCATTGAGGCGATGCAGGACGCTCCGCGACGGGAGCTCATCGTGGCGACCCAGGCTGTGCCCAACGAGAGCCTTGTCGAAGTGAGCGTGTCTGATACGGGAACCGGCATCGCACCCGAGATTGCGGAGCAGCTGTTCCAGCCTTTCATCACGACGAAGAAGCATGGCATGGGCGTGGGCCTGTCGATCTGCAGGACGATCGTCGAGTCGCATGGCGGCAAGATATGGGTTGAGTCGGAACCCAATCGGGGAACCGTCTTCCGGTTCACCCTGCGTTCGGTTAGTCAGGAGGAGTTGGTGAATGCCGAGTGAAGCTGTTGTGCATGTGGTGGACGACGATCAGGCGGTACGCCAGTCTCTCTCCTTCCTGCTCGCATCAGACGGCCTACCGGTTCGTCTCCATGAGTCAGCCTCTGCATTTCTCGACAACGTGCAGGATTCATCCGTTGGATGCGTCATCACGGATGTGCGTATGCCGGGAATCGATGGCATTGAGTTCATCCGCCGCCTGAAGGCACGCGGCTTCACGCCTCCGGTCATCGTCATGACGGGCCATGCCGATGTTCCGTTGGCCGTTGAGGCCATGAAGGAAGGCGCAATCGACTTTATCGAGAAGCCTTTTGATGACGATCTTTTCCTTGCGGCGGTGCGGGCTGCGCTCAAGCGGCAGGAAAAGCATGTCCAGGAGGACGCCCAAACCATCGAAGTGAGGGCAAGGGTCCAGTCCCTCTCCGAACGTGAAAGCCAGGTTCTGGAGGGCCTTGTTGCCGGAAAGGCCAACAAAGTCATTGCTTACGACCTCGGCATCAGCCCGCGGACTGTGGAGATCTACCGAGCCAATGTCATGAGCAAGATGAAAGCCGCGAGCCTCTCGGATCTTGTGCGCATGGCCCTTCTCGCCGGTGTGCGCGCGGGCGGGGCCGTTTAGCATGTCCTTAAGGAGAATTCCTGAATAGAGCCGCCCTCTCGAATTGAGGCATATCAAGCTCATAGTCCCAACGATGGAGTAGGCCTGAGCCAACCTAGAGCCAGGGACCTAGCAGGACCTCATCATGTCCAAGACACCAGGGCTCGTCATCGTGGTGGACGATGACGACGCCGTCCGACGATCACTGAAGTTTGCCCTTGAGATGGAGGGCCTCAACGTGCGTCTTTATGAGAGCGGCGACGCACTCCTTGCGGACGGTGATCTGCCCGTGAGCGGCTGTCTTGTGATTGACTATTACATGCCGGCCATGGACGGCGTCGAACTGATCGACCGCCTGCGGCACCGCTCCGTCAGACTGCCCGCCATCCTGATCACCGCAAGAGCCACCAAGGACCTGCGCAGGCGCGCGGCCAGATCCGGGTTCCGCGAAGTGCTGGAGAAGCCTCTCGAAGATGGAGCCCTGATTGACAGCATTCATGGGGCCCTCGCCGTCCTCGCATGATGACCTCCGGTATATCCCTTAGGGAGAGCATCTGAATTTCACGGCCAGCCTTGGCAGAGTACCCATGAACTCACGTCAGACACCAAACACGGCGAGAGTTCTATGCAAACCGCAGACGCCCCTCTGAATTCCCATGCAGCCCCTAGCATCGCGCTCCTGCGCGGCCCTGCGCCGACGCGCAAGGCGCATGAGGCTTCTGCACTCGGATCGGTCCGCCGTCTGGTCAAGGATGAAGAAGTTTTCGTCGAGGGCGATCGGGCAGCCTTCTACTATAAGGTACAATCCGGCGCGGTCCGGACGTTCAAGCTTCTGAGCGACGGGCGCCGGCAGATTGACGCGTTCCATCTCCCGGGTGACATCTTCGGCATGGAGCCCGGTGAGGAACACCGGTTTAGTGCCGAAGCTGTCGGGGATGCAACCATCGTCTCCTACCGCCGGTCCAATCTCGGCGCACTCGACCAGGACGATGGCGACGTCCCCACCCAGATGATGTCGGCAGTGCTGCTGTCTCTCGTGCGGGCTCAGAACCATATGCTTCTGCTCGGGCGCAAGAATGCTGTCGAGAAAATTGCTACCTTTCTTCTCGATCTGTCCGGGCGCACCGCAAACAACGATCAGATCGACCTCCCGATGTCTCGAACTGACATTGCCGATCACCTCGGTCTGACGATCGAGACCGTTTCGCGCTCGCTGACACAACTCGAGCGCCAAGGCGTCATCGAGTTACCTGCTCATCGACGCTTCATCGTTCTTCGCAACAGGCCAGCCCTGGAACGCCTCGACATGTGAACCGATCATGGGGTTGCGATCCCCTTGTTAGCGACCATCCGTTCGTTTGTAGTCACACAGTGCTGATAGTAAGCCGGACCGACATCGCGACCCACCTCCGCCTGTCGCGCTCGATTGTGGCGGAGAGTGCAGCGATGAGTAACGGCTTGACGCCGCCGATCGGCATCGGCTTCAAAATGGCCTCAGAGATCAGCACCGTCTGCCGGATAAAGCCATGAGCGCCATATGGCCCTATCTGGGCGCATCCTTCGTCTGATTTCTCGTCATCGCTATGATCCCGGCACGGCAGCTTCAGTTCCCAAGTGCCTCGACGACAAGCTCGAAAGTAACGCATACAGGATTGTCGCCACGGACAATCTCTCCGGAGGAAATCACCCCATCCATGTCGACGACGTCCAGTGTAAGCCTGGCACTTGTCTGCCCATCCAAACTCGCAAAGTGGCCGGTACGGATCAGAACTTCCGTGGCATGTGAATCCACCCTCGCCCCATCAACGAAGCGCACGCCATTCAGACTTCCGATGCCATAGATATGGGCGCTTGCTATCCCGTGCTGTGAGCAGATTTCCTCAATGGCGAAGCTGATATCCTGATTGGGACGAACCTTAGCGAGCAGCACGGGAGCACCTGCCTTCGGGGAGCCCGCTCCGGCATGTCGAACCGGTTCGAAAAGGGTGAAGTTCGTCTCCGGATCGGGCATAGCCTCGAAGGTCGCATCCCTGAAGCCAATGCCCGTCACATCGATAGGCTCCGCGACCCTGGACAAGGGAGCGAGCATGTGGCCCATCCGCTGTCCCTTAATCGTGTCCCAGATGCCGTGGCAATGGAGAAAGGCTTTTCCCTCCCGCACACCAACGATGGCGCAGGCGCGTGTCACGTCCACCAGCCCGTCGGGCTCGAAGGTCTCGCTATACCAGGCTACGTAGCGGGGATCGGAAGATGCGGCAGGCATCACATACCGGAAAGGTTCGCAGCGGCCGCCCCGGAATTCCACGAAGCCGCCGATGCAGCCGGCCTCCCGCATGCCCGCAGCGACGGCTTCGTCAACTGCCAGACCGGGCTCCAGCACGAAGCGGATCGGCACGGCTGCGCCAGACACGGCGACATACCGCTCCACAGCGACCGGACCAGGATGATCGATGCGTCTCATGGTCGGCCCTCCTCCCGCCGCCTAATCCGCCCGCATGATCTGCTTCGGGTCGGCACGGGAATCTCGCGCTCCCCAACGCCCAGCCTCTACACGGGTGATGAACTCTGTCAGGAGCTGGTTGAACAGCGCCGGCTCTTCCAGGTTCAGTGTGTGACCGGACTTCGGAAGCATGGCAAGGCCGCAGCGCGGAACCGTCCGCTTCAGGAAGATGCCCGGTTGAATGGAGTGATCGTCCTCGTCGCCGACCACCAAGAGCAACGGAACCTCAAGGGCCGCCAGTTCGGCCTCCAGGTCGTAGAGCGAGGGTCGCCGCATCTGAACGCCGCGCATGGTATTGGCGGCACCCTTGTCGGAATGCTGCGCCATCCGCTCTACGAACAGCTGCCAGCCGCGGGGATCCTTCTCCTGGAACTGCACCCGCGAGGCGCTCTCTCCATAGACGGAGGCAAACGCCCGTGCGCCGCGTTCCTCGAAACCCAGTGCCACCTGCTCGGAATTGCGGCGGAAGAAATCCTGATGCTCCTTCTCCGAACCGTAGCCGGCTCCGGCGACAACAGCGGATCGGATGCGATCGGGATAGCGCAGCGCTGCATGCAGGCACGCGAACGCTCCCATCGAGAGGCCAACGAGATGAGCTTTGTCGCTCCCGGCCGTGTTCATGACGTCGATGATGTCATCGGCTGCGCGGGCTTGGGAGTATTTCTCCACATCCTCGGGTATGTCCGATGGCGGATAGCCCCGGGCTGAGAAGGTGATGCATTGGTGCCTGCGGGAGAAGTAGCCGACCTGCGGCTCCCAACTCCAGTGGTTCCCGCCGAACTCGTGCACGAAGACAATGGGCGTGCCCGTACCCGTGGATTCGTAGAAGAGCCGGATCCCGTCGCTCGTGGTCGCGTATGCCATTGCAATCGATCTTCAATGAAACTCGGATACGGAACAGCTCTGCCCGCCATCAACAGCGAGGCAGACGCCCGTAATGAACTGCGCCTCGTCGGACGCGAGAAAGACCGCCGCATTGGCCACGTCCCAGGCGGTTCCCATCCGCCCCATCGGCACGGCCGCATTGCGCGCCGCCACCATCTCTTCGACCGAGGCGTACTGACCGGAAATCTGGCGATAAATCAGAGGCGTATCGATGAGGCCCGGCATGATGCAATTGGCCCGGATCCCTTGACGGGCATATTGCATTGCGAGCGCGACCGTTGCCTGGTTCACCGCGGCCTTGGTGGCGTAGTAGGCAAAATAGGGATAGCCGGTCCAGCGGATCGCCGCGAGGGAAGAGATGTTGACGATGGCGCCTCCGCCCTGCCTTAGCATGTGCGGGATCACGGCCTTTGCCGTGCGGTACACAGGGCCGATATTGAGCTTCAGCGCGGCCTCGAACTTCTCCTCCGTCAACTCGACGGGGCCGCCCATGTGGGTCACCCCCACATTGTTGTGCAGGATATCAATGTGCCCAAAGGCCGTGACGGCATGAGCGACCGCGGCCTCGACCGAATGCGTATCAGTCACATCGGCAGCAACTGCAACGGCTTCACCGCCTTCCCTGCCGATGATCGATGCCGTCTCCTCCGCCGCCTCCGGGACCAGATCAACGCAGACGATGCGAGCACCCTCGCGAGCATAGGCAACGGCTGCGGCCTTTCCGTTGCCCCAGCCGTCACCGGAGGATCCGGCTCCGAAAACGATGGCCGTCTTGCTCTTGAGGCGGTCGACCATGAGGCTCTCCAGCGCGCTCGCACGCATTCGACAGAAAGCAGAATGCGACCGGCGAGTGTCGCCGATCGCGAGGGTGAGGTCGGTTCGCCGGTCAGGTCAGGCTGCCGCCCACGGATTTCTCGAGGATGGCCCAGGCCTCGTCGCCATACTTCTTCTTCCATTCCGCATAGAAGCCGGCTTTGCGCAGCGCCTCGCGGAAGAGCGCCGGATCCGGGTCGTTGAACTGCATGCCCTTGGAGACGAGATCGTCCTTTAGGCCCGCATTGAGCTTTGCCACATCCGCGCGCTCGGCGACTGCCGCCTCGTTGAGGTGCTTGGCAACGATGGGACGCAGGTCCTCCGGCAGTCGCTCCCAGGCGCGGCGGTTGGCCAGGAACCAGAACCCGTCCCACATGTGGTTGGTCATGGAGACGAACTTCTGCACTTCATACAGCTTCGCGGTCGAAATGATTGCGAGCGGATTTTCCTGCCCGTCGACCACCTTGGTCTGCAGTGCCGTGTAGACTTCAGCGAAGTTGATGCTGGCGGGCGCCGAGCCGAAGGCGGTGAACATGGATGTCCAGAGCGGGCTCACCGGCACGCGAATCTTGAAGCCCCTCAGATCATCGGGCGTTTGGATCGGCTTGTTGGAACTCGTGGTCTGGCGGAATCCGTTATCCCAGATCTTGTCCATCACGACGAGGTTAGCCTTGGAGATCTGGCCGCGCACATAGGCGCCGAGCTCGCCATCCATAGCCTTCCAGACGCTGTCGTAGTTCGGGAAGGCGAAGCCTATGCCGCTGATCGAAGCATTCGGCACAAGAGTGGAGAGGATCAGCGGCGACAGGGTGAAGAATTCGACGCCGCCCGACCGGACCTGACTGAGCATGTCGGTGTCAGATCCAAGCTGATTATTGGGGAAGATCTGGATCTCGACGCGTCCACCGGTCTCCTGCTTGATCCTGTCGGCCGCCTCTTTCGCACGCAGGTTCATCGGGTGCGTGACCGGCAGATTGTTGGCGTATTTATAGGTGAACTCGGCTGACTGGGCGCGAACTCCAAAGCTGCTGACCATTGCGGCTGAGGCAGTGCCCTGCAGCAGGGTGCGGCGTGAAATGATCATGTTTCTCTCCCTCATACTTGTGTTGTGTTAGGCGGCTTGTAACGGGCTCCCGTGTCACAGGAAGGCGGTGGAAATGCCTGGGATCGCGGCAATCAGCACAAGGCCGACGAGCAGCGCGAGGATGTAGGGCCAGATGGCTCCCATGGCCTCATCAGGCGGGACGTTTCCGATCTTGCAGGCGATGTAGAAGCCGATGCCGATGGGAGGCGCCATCAGGCCGATGTTCATCGCCGTCACGACGACCATGGAATAATGGATGTCGTTTATGCCCAGATTCTTGGCGATCGGGAACATGAGCGGCGCCATGAGGACGATGGCCGGCAGGCCCTCCAGCACGCAGCCGAGGATCAGGAACACCACGATGGTCATAGCCATGAAAATGATCCAGCCGCCTGGCAGGCCAGCCATATAGGATGCAAGCTGCTGGGCGAAGCCGGTCTGCGTGAGGGCCCAGGCCATGGCAAGCGCCGTCCCGAGGATCAGCAGGATTGCGCCGGAGAGCGCCGCTGTCTCCACGAGCATGTCATAGAATTTGCGTGGGCCGATGCCGCCATAGAGAAAGATGCCGATGACGAGTGCGTACAGCACTGCGATGGTGGAAACCTCGGTCGCCGTCGCGACGCCGCCACCGACCGCGCTCCGAATCAGGAACGGCAGCACCAGCGCCGGCGCAGCAATGAGCATTGTGCGCCACATCGTCCGGAACGGAGCCCGCCGCACGTCACCGAGGCTCTCGCCTGCGGCCTTCATTCGCGCAAGGGCCGCGAGCACGGCGAGCAACACCATGGCGACGACGAAGCCGCTCGTGAACAATCCGGCAATGGACACTCCGGCCACGGAGCCGAGCACGATGAGAACGATAGAGGGCGGCACGGTATCAGCCATGGCTGCACCCGTCGCCAGCAACGCGATCATCTCCCGCGGCTTGTGCCCGCGTCGCTTCATCTCCGGGAACAAGGCGGGAGCGACGGTGGCCATGTCCGATACCTTAGAGCCTGATATGCCGGAGACCAGGAAGAGAGACCCAAGCAGCACATAAGACATACCGGCTTTCACGTGCCCCAGGAGGGAGGCGAGAAAGTCGACGATGGCCTTGCCCATGCCCGTCGCGTCCAGAATGCAGCCGAGGAATACGAAAATCGGCACCGACAGCAGGATGATGCTCGACATACCCTCATCCATGCGTCCGATCATGACGAAGATCGGCACGCGCGTGCTGAAGGCCAGGAATGCCAGGGTGCCGATGCCGAAACAGAATGCGATCGGAACCCCCATCACGAGGCACAGGGCCACGACCCCAACGAGAAAGATGAGGATATTGACGTTGCCGAGTCTCAGCAGCGTCGGCGAGAGAAGCCAGAGCATGCCCACGATGGCCGCCACGAGAACTGTCGACACGACGAGGTCACGCACGGTCGAGGTCTTCACCGCATGCGACGCGATGAAGGCCACCATGGCAAAGATGCCGAAGGCGATTGCCGAGACGCGGAAGCTGTTGGGGATGTTGAGAGCCGCCGACGTGACATACCATTCCTCCATCACGTATTCGACAGCCGGCTGCAGCATGACAAGTAGAAACGTCGCGGTCAGAACTAGGCCGAGAGTGTGGATGAACCCCTGCAGACTCCTTGGGAACATCCCGGTGAAGAGCGTCAGCCTGAGATGCTCGTTCCGATCGATGGCGATGGCAGAGCCCAGCATGGCAAGCCACAGGAACGAGATCGACGCCACTTCATCGATCCAGACAACCGGATAGGAGAACACATAGCGGGAGGCGACGCCTGCCAGAAGCAGCACGATGATGACGCAGAGAAGCAGCGCCGAGACTGCCTCGATCGGACGGATCAGCAGAGCCCCAATGCGGGGCGCAGCAGTTCCCTCGGCTCCTGACATCGGGGCGACGGCGTCGCTTGCGGCAGCCATGTTGCTCTCCATGCTCAATCACGCCGCCTGGCGGCAGCGTATTCTGCTGCTCATGGATGGCCGATTTTGATTGCGGCGCGACATCTCACGCCCCGCCAAAGGGAACTCGCACAGGCTGTAGGCACGGTTGAGAGGGCTTCATGCCGGTTCCCTCAACAATCATCTCGCTTCCTCCAGTCTGCTCTGCGACAGCAATAAACGCAGCGCAGAAGGTCCATCTTATGGATCTTTGTTTCACGAAAGCCAGCAAAAAGATACACGTCTTACAAACCATTGCAACACAGGGCGAAGCAATTTAGCCTCTTTGTAGGGATGAATACCGGCAGCTTTGGTCCATCATGTGGACCAACGACGGATTTGCACAATGGATGATGCCTCCTTGTCGACCGGAGATCTTTTTGGATCCCAAAGTGTGGACAGAGCCCTGCGCCTGCTGGCGCTGGTCGGACGTGAAGCGGAACGCGGCGCGCAGCTGAGCGATATTGTCGAGGAGAGCGGCCTCAATAAGCCGACAGCGCGCCGACTGCTCCTCGCGTTGATACGTGCCGGCTTGGTGGAGCAGGAGGCGCGGACACGCCGGTACTATCTGGGTGAAGAGGCTTATGTGCTCGGCACCCTCGCTTCACGTCGCCACGGCTTGCTTGAGCTTTCGCTTGAGAGCCTGCGGAATCTCTCCGACGTCACGATGGACACGAGCTTTTTGTCCGTAAGGCGCGGCAATTATGCGGTGTGCCTGCACAGAGAGGAAGGCACCTATCCTGTGCGGACCCATGCCCTGCAGGTTGGAAACCAGCATCCTCTCGGCATTGGCGCCGGTTCGCTCGCGATGCTGTCCTCTCTCGACGACGATGAGGTAGAAACCATCCTCGCCACGAACAGGAAGGTTCTGGAAACCCAGTACGCCTACTACCCCGTGGAGCAGATCCGTGACGATATCGCTGCCGCTCGTCGGCAGGGTTATGCGCTCAATCCTGGCCGCATTGTTGCTGGCTCCTGGGGCCTCGGCCTTGCAATCAGGTTTCCGGATGGGCGCATCGCCGGTGCGTTGAGCCTCGCGGCCATCGACAGCCGCATAAGCGCCGGACGTCAACCGGAACTCGCCCGCCACCTTAGAACAGAGGTCGAGAGCGTCGAGAGCAAGCTCCGCAACATGTTCATGCCTGCGGGAGCCTGACTATGCCAACCCAAAGCCCCGTCCATTCGGAACGAGCCTCATGAACAGCAGCCCTCCCCTGATCACACCTGCAACGAAGCGGGTCATGAACCTGTCCCACATCCTGCGTCAGGCGGCACGCCGGCATGGCGCGGGGACCGGCTTCGTCTGGGGGGAGCGCACTTGGACTTGGGTTGAACTCAACCAACGTGTCGATGCCATGGCGGCGGCACTCGCCGCAAAGGGTATTCGGAAGGGTGACCGCGTACTGGTGCAGTCGAAGAACTGCAACCAGATGTTCGAGTCGATGTTCGCCTGCTTCCGGCTTGGCGCAGTCTGGGTACCGACGAACTTCCGGCAGACCCCGGACGAGGTGGCCTACCTGGCACAGGCGAGCGGCGCTTCGGCCATGATCTGTCACGGCGACTTCCCCGAACATGCCGAGACCATCCTTGAAACGGCGCCGAGTGTCCGGTTTATGATCTCTATCGGCCGCTCTGCCTTCGGCGAAAACTACGACGATCTTGTTGAGCTACATAGGGGGCATTCGGTTTCGGAAGCTGCTGTGGAGTACGACGATCCGTGCTGGTTCTTCTTCACCTCAGGGACGACTGGACGTCCTAAGGCCGCCGTTCTGACCCATGGCCAGATGGCCTTCGTGATCACCAACCATCTGAGCGACCTGATGCCCGGCACCACAAATGCCGATGCATCTCTGGTGGTCGCGCCGCTATCCCACGGCGCCGGCGTGCATCAACTCGTGCAAGTCGCACGAGCCGCCAAGACGGTGCTTCTGTCGAGCGAACGCTTCGATGTCGATGAGGCCTGGAGTTTGGTGGAGAGGTGGCGCATCACGAGCATGTTCACGGTGCCCACCATCGTGAAGCTGCTGACGGAGCACCCCTCGGTCGATGAACACGATCACTCCTCCCTGCGCTACGTGATCTATGCCGGTGCTCCCATGTACCGGGAGGACCAGAAGCACGCCCTGAAAAAACTCGGAAAGGTGCTGGTGCAGTATTTCGGACTCGGCGAGGTCACCGGCAACATCACCGTGCTGCCTCCTTGGCTCCACGATCCGGAGGACGGCCCGGGTGTGAAGGTGGGAACCTGCGGCTACGAGCGCACGGGCATGCAGGTCTCGATCCAGGACGATCAGGGCCGTGAGGTTCCGGCAGGCGTGACAGGCGAAATCTGCGTCTGCGGACCGGCGGTCTTCGCCGGTTATTACAACAACCCTGAAGCCAACGCCAAGGCGTTCCGGGACGGCTGGTTCAGAACAGGCGATCTGGGTCATGTGGATGAGGAGGGTTTCCTCTTCATCACCGGGCGAGCCTCGGACATGTACATCTCAGGCGGCTCCAACATCTATCCGCGCGAGATTGAGGAGAAGATCCTCACCCATCCCGCAATCGCCGAGGTCGCGGTGCTGGGGGTCCCTGACAGAACCTGGGGCGAAGCCGGCGTGGCCGTGTGCGCCCTACGGCCGGATCAGACGCTCGACGAAAGTGAGCTCCTCGCTTGGCTCGACGGCAGGATCGCACGCTACAAGGTTCCAAAGCGCGTCTTCTTCTGGAAAGCCCTTCCGAAGTCCGCCTATGGCAAGATCACCAAGAAGACCATTCGTGAGGAACTGGAGACACAAGGCTGCCTTCAGCCCGCCGACCCTGCCGAATCTTCGGCTCAACGACGATGAACGTTTCAAGACTACTTCCATGACGTGTGCTGGTGAGCAGGCAAGCAGGAGCATCTACGAAGCAGGAGAGCGCGATGTCCATGCAGCAAACGATCTTCGTCACAGGCGGCGCCTCCGGGATAGGCTTTGCCATTGCCGAAGGGGTGCTCGGCCAAGGCTGGCGCGCCATCATTGCGGATCGCGACGAGCGGAACTTAGACCAGAGCCGTAAAGCGCTCGCAGGCTTCGGCCCTGACGTTCATTTCCTTCAGCTGGATATCGCAGACGAAGCCGCTGTGGTGCATGCGGTGGAGCGGTGTGAAACGCAAGTCGGTCCGATCGATGGGTTGGTCAATGCCGCAGGTATCGCGAAGGATGTCCCCGCGCTCGACACAAGCGCCGACCTGTTCCGCAGGATCCTTGAGGTCAATGTCATCGGGAGCTTTGTGACCTCCCGTGAGATCGCCAAACGGATGCGCGAGCGCGGCAGAGGTGCAATCGTGAACATTGCCTCCGTTTCAGGAATTCGCGGGAACGTCGGACGGGTCGCCTATGGCGCCTCCAAAGGCGGGGTGATTACAATGACGCAGGTTATGGCCGTGGAGCTCGCAACCTCGGGAATACGCGTCAACGCTATTGCGCCTGGGCCTGTCGATACGCCCCTCGTGCGCGAGATCCACACCGATCAGATCCGTGCCGAATGGATCCAAAGAGTTCCTCAGCGCCGATATGGGGAACCGTCTGACATCGCCAGTATGGCGATCTTCCTCCTCGACGACGGGAAAGCAGGGTTCGTAACGGGACAGACCATCTGCGTCGACGGCGGGTTTACAGCCGCAGGCCTTCTAGGCCATTGAATGCGGCCGCGCCCTATCGTGGACAGGCTGCGTCACGTCAATTCGGCTTATTGCCCACCCCCCACTTTTCCGGTGACGCGCTATGGGCGGCCTGCCGCAAGCTAGCTGCCTGCAGCAGACAGACGCTGACCTGCGACAAGCGTCAACGAGGCAATCGCCAGCAAGGAGCAGATCGCCATGATGGATATCAGCGGCCAGACTGTCGAACTGAGTGCAGCGCCGACAACAGGAGCGACTAGCGCGCCGAACCCGATTTGAAAGCTTCCTGACAGGCCCGACGCGGCCCCTGCGAGATCCGGCCTGACGCTCACAGCACCTGCAATGCCACTTGGCAGGACCAGCCCATTCGCCACGCCGATGAAAAGCATCGGCCCGAACAGAGCAATCGGTGCCAGAAGGCCTGAAGCGATCAGAGCGGCCATGACCGCGATGCTGACCAGGGACAGGAGCGTGCCTGCCAAGATCATCCGGTTTGGTCCCATTGTACCCGCGATGCGACCCGTGACGAAGTTGCCCAGAATGTAGCCGCAGGGCACCATGGCAAAATAGAACCCGTACTCTGCGGGGCTTCGTCCCAGCAGTTCGATCATCACATACGGGGCGCCCGCCAGGAAAGCGAAGAACATGGCAGACACGAAGCTGGTCACCAGGGTATAGCCCCAGAATAGACGAGAGCGAAAAAGGCTCCCGTAGCCCTGCAGAAGCTCGCGGACAGCCTCCCCCGAGGCACGGTTGTGGTTTGTTTCGCCCAGCCACCAATACGCAAACACGAGGGCGAGGCCACCGAACACGATCAGAAACGCGAACGAAGCGCGCCATCCGAAAAATGTCTCAAGCAGTCCGCCGATGGTCGGCGCAATCATGGGGGCGACTGCCATGCCCATGGTGACATAGGCAATCATGCTGGCCACCTGATTGCGCCCATAGAGATCGCGCACGATGGCACGGCTGAGCGCGATCCCGGCACAGCCCCCGATGGCCTGCACAATGCGGCCGAATATCAGGACGCCGATGCTCTGAGCCAGCAGGCACAGGATGGAGCCAGCCACGAATGTCAGGAGGCCAATCAGAAGCACGGGCCGGCGCCCAAAACGATCGGACAGCGGGCCGATGATCAGCTGACCCAACGCCATTGCGCCGAGATAGAGCGACAGGGTCAGCTGGATGGTGGTGAAATCGACACCAAGCGCCCTCGCCATTCCGGGCATCGAGGGCAGGTACATATTGATGCCCAGCGGGCTCACGGCCGAGACAGCGATGAGCAGCGCAATAAGGCCAGGCTTCACGGCAGGCCCGGCCACTGCGGCGTTGTGATGATTCATATCTTCAAGATCGCTTCCGGCGGTGCCCGTGGTCAAATTGGCAGTCGGGTACCTGTTTTGCACAAGATAGGACACCTATAAGATCGTGACATTGCTTGGTCTCTTCGACCGGCGCAAGACTGACCTGCACACATTGCAATCATGAATGGGCGCCGCGCAGATGGCAGCGTGCCGCCCTAATCCCGCGTCAAATCCGATGATCGGGCGAAACGGGAGGGATCACAGGGCTCTGATCCACGCTCCTGCTCGCCGGCGAAGGTTGAGGTGGGAGGCCTGTCTCACCGTCCGCGAGACGCTGCTCCAGAGTGGAAAGATAGATCCGAGCTGCGTTACCGCCAAGCCCCGCAGCCTAGTCTATCTCCGAGAGGGATGAGGGGAAATCTAGGGTCACCTCCCTCCACCATCTCATACCCACCCAAAAGATTGACGACCTGCCAGTCACTCCCCCAGAGGAGTCGCTGCGGCCCAATAATCTCGAGCAGATAATTGACGTAAGGGCGTAAGTCATCGAACTGCATCGAAGCTCCTAGGCCATTGAGCTTAGAGCGAACGGAACAGCGGCCTCACCCAACTTTAAGTGGCAGAACCGGGGCTCGGCACCTTAGGCAGTGCCCGAACTACGATTGTTTATCTCACATCGTACTGACGGTTCGCTTCCGGATCGTCTGTCGAGAACGGGAGAGATGCCAATTCCTCCCACATCGCTTCCGGGATCGGCCAGCGTGCCCACTCGATGGTCTGCTCGACTCGTTCAGGCTTGCTGACCCCGCAGATGGTGGACGCGATCCGTTCGTCGCGCATCGAGAACTGCAATGCGGCCGCGCCCGGCGGAACTTCATGCCTGGCACACATAGCCTCGATCCTCCGGACAGGATCCAGCGTCTCTTCCGATGCTTCTTGGTAGACATAGCGCGGATAGGCAGTCGAACCCTTTGCAAGAACACCGCCGGCATAGGGCGCCGCGTTCAAGACGGCAATTCCTTTTGATCGCGCGAAGTCGATCATCGCGTCTGCATTGCGATTGGTTAGGGTGAAGCGGTTATGAGTTATCAGCACATCGAAATCCCATTCCAGCAGGAGCGGCATCATGATCTCGACGGAACCTGCCGCCAAGCCGACAGCCTGCACCAGTCCCTCCTCCTTCATCCGGAAAAGCTCCGGAAGCGCGCCCTTCGGCCCGACAGTACCTTCCAGGGAATCCGCATGCTCCGGGTCGTGCAGATGCAGGATGTCGATGCGCTCCAGGCCAAGCGCCTTTAGGCTCTCCTCCAGAGACCGCCTTGCCTGAGCGGCATCGAAGCGGTTCGTTTCCGGATCGCGATCTAATTTGGTCGAGACGACGAAACCCTCAGGGAGCCTGCCACGTTCACGGATGACATCGCCGATCCGCTCTTCACTGCGACCGAACCCGTAGATACGGGATGTGTCCAGAAAATTCACCGGACCGGAAAAGATAGCCCGGATCGTGCCTCGGGCTCTTCCCTCGTCGACGCCGTAGCCATAGGTGTCGAGCATATCCCCCAGTGACGAGGTGCCGAAGCAGACCTTCGAGACGTGAAGATTCGTGCGGCCCAGCAGGGTTGTCGGGATCGGTTCGGCAGGCATACCATCGTTCCGTTCGTTGAGGAAAAGCGCCAGCTGGGGCTATCCATTGTATCCAAAGTAGCGCGGCAACCAGAGCACGACATCCGGCAGGAAGATCATCAGCAGGAGAGCCGCAATCAGAATTCCAATGAAGGCCCAGATCTCGCGGATGATGTCGCGCAGGGCAATTCCGGTCAGACCGCTCATGACGAAAAGTAGCACGCCATAAGGAGGCGTTATCATCCCGATCATGATGTTCACGACGATCACGACTCCGAAATGCACCATGTCAATGCCGAGCGCACGCGCTGCCGGCAGAAACAGCGGCACGAGAACGAGAAGCATGGTCGTGGCATCGAAGAGACACCCAAGCAGAAGGAAGAGCAGATTGACCAAGAGGAGAAAGACGAGCGGCGAGACCTCAAGCCCCCTGAGGAGTTGACCGATCTGCTCAGGAAGACGCTCTGAGGCAACGATATAGTTGAAAATCAGAGCACCCGCGATGAGAAGCGCCACTGCACTGGTTGCCTTGCTGGAATCGACCAGAACCCTGAATGCTTCTTTCCATGAGAGTTCGCGGTAGAAAAAGACCGCGAGAATAAGCGCGTACGCCGCCGCAATGGCAGCGGCTTCCGTCGGTGTAGTCGCTCCGCCATAGATGCAGTAGAGAAGGATGACCGGCATAAGGAGTGCCGGGAAGGCCCGATATGTAGTGGCCGGAAGTTTGCTTAGCGGAATGCCCTCTCCGCGCGGAAAGTTTCGCTTGCGTGCTACGAAGCCTACCAGGGCCATTTGTGACAGCCCCATGATAAGACCGGGAATGATGCCGGCAAGAAAAAGGTAGCCAACCGACGTGTCCGAGACTACCGCATAGATAACCATCGGGATCGACGGAGGGATGATAGGCCCGATGGTCGCCGAAGATGCCGCCACCGATACCGCGAACCCCGGCGGTATGCGCCCCTGCTTGATCATCATCTGGGTGACGAGCTTGCCCGGTCCAGCCGCATCCGCAATGGCCGATCCCGACATGCCTGAAAAGATAATGCTGACCAGAATGTCGACCTGAGCCAAGCCGCCCCGAAAACGGCCGACAAGAGCCTGACAGAACATGAAGAGCCGGTCAGATACACCACTCGCATTCATGATGTTGGCGGCGAGAATGAACAACGGCACCGCGAGCAGAACAAAGGAATCGTAGAGGCCATTCAGGATTTGCTCTCCGAACAGTCCCACATCGCGGCCTGTCACGATCAAATAGCCGATGGAGGCAATAAACATCGCAAATGCGACCGGCATTCCCAAAACGGCAAGGCCGAAGAAGGCCACGAGGGTGAGAATGAAGATTGTGCTCATGGCTCGACCTCCCCTTCGTGCTTCAGTTCATCTTCCCAAGAATGCCTGAGAAGGCGCCAGACGCGGATCATGGCACCGACGACAACCGCAACGATGAAGATGACGAAGATGGAGTACAGGAAATCAAAGCGGATCCCGATGACTGGGCTCTTCTCGATCTTCATGAAGGAAACGTAATCGAATGTTCCCGGAATGGCTGCAACGAATGCAGCACCGATTAGGATCGTGAGCGCAACCGCGAGCCAGCGCCTTCGTTTGGGAGGCAGGGACATGAAGACCATGTCGAAGGTGATGTGCTCCCGCTCTCGCAGCAGGAACGCTCCGCACCAGAAGATGATCCAGATATATGTGATCAGCACGAATTCCTGCGTCCACGCAACCGGATCGTTAAGTACGTAACGGGTGAACACCTGCAGCAGAAACGCGACAAACATGGCGACGAACAGGAGCACGGAGACTAGTTCGGCGAGGAATCGGAGACGGGCACGAACAGATTGCATCGAAGCTCACGGGTTGAGCACCACGAAGAAGCGGTGACAAGGTGGCAGCATCCAAGACAGCGCTCAAAGCATAGACTAGGACATCCGAGCGGATGCTCCGGGACCGACGACCTGTCCGGAGCATCCGCTCGATGTTGGGCGATCCGCTTACTTGATCGCGTTCACACGATCCACCATGCCCTTCGGCCATGACTTCGACAGGTCGGATTCGAGATAGGCCTTCTGCACCTGCTGACGGAAAGCTTCCACGTCGGGTTTGTATACCTTCAGCCCCTGCGATTTGAAGAAGTCTGCCAGCTGCGCCTCTTCCTTGATCCGGTTCTCGTTGTTGAACCGCACAGCGGCCTTGGCAGCGTTCATGACCGCAGCCTTCTGCTTGTCGTCGAGTTTGCTCCAGGTGGAGCCGGCTAGTGAAAGGAAGATCGCGTCAACCAAGTGGTCCGTGAGAGCGACCTGCTTCGTGACCTCATAGAACTTGGCGGCCCGAACGGTCGGAAGAGGGTTGTCCTGGCCGTCGATGGCGCCGGTCTGCAGCGCTGTGTAGATTTCGCCGAACGCAACCGGCAGCGGATTGGCCCCGAGCGCCTTCCCAAGAAAGAGCCAGGTATCGGACCCAGGCATGCGGAGCTTCACACCGGAGAGATCGGCCGGCGTCTTGATTTCCTTTTCGGTCCTCAGGTTGAGCTGACGGGTACCAAGATATCCCACGCTGAGGATCTTGATTTTCATCTTGTCCTCAACGAGGCCATACATCTCCTTGCCGATGTCGCTCTCGAAGACCTTCGTCTGGTGCTCAGGATCCCGGAGCAGGTATCCAGCCGTGAAGATCGACCATTCCGGAATCTGCTTGGCGATGTCGAAAGCGGAGATCATCGCCATCTCGAGGTTGCCACGCTGCATGGCCGCGGGCTCGGTGCCCTGCTTGAAAAGAGTTCCGTTCAGATGGATCTCGACATCGAATTGGCCGGGAGCCGCCTTCTCCAGCTCCTCCTTAAAGACGGGCAGCATCTTGGCATGCCAGTCCGCTTCCACAGCGGGGGTCGAAATGCGGAGTTTGATCGGATCCGCGGCAAAAGCCGGCGTCAGACCTGCGATGGCAGCGGCCGCGACTGTCCCCATGAACAGACGCCGTGAAAGCGAAACGAGCATTGGTGTCCTCCCGACGATGAGCAACTGATAGAGCATTATTGATGCTGCTCTTGACCAACATACTGCACCTGACGTCACGGACTTGTAAATATGTGAAATGCAACTAACATGTCAGACCTATGATCAGTGCTTCTAGGCTTTCACCAGCGTGGAGCAGAACCCGAGGACTCTCACGTGACCCTACCTGCCGACCGGTTTGGCCTTTCAGCTGCGATGACGACTCCCTTTTTTGCAACCGGAGCCCTCGACCTCTCGAGGCTGGCTGATCACGCTCGCTGGTGCCTTGCTAACGGTTGCACGAGCGTTACAGTGTTCGGCACGACTGGAGAAGGAGCGTCGGTTGGAACATCTGGTCGCGAACAGGTTCTTGGAGCACTCGCTGCTGCCGGAATAAGGGGCGAGGGTGTGGTCTACTGTATTGCCGCTTCATCGATCTATGAAGCCGTGGCGCAGGGACGAATGGCTGCGGAGTTCAGTTGCCGAGGGCTTCTGCTGACACCTCCCTTCTACTTCAAAGGTGTCAGCGACGACGGCGTCTTCTCTTGGTTCGCCTCAGTGCTGCAGAAGCTTGGATCCGCTGCCCGCAACGTCATTCTCTACAATCTTCCCTCAGTCACCCAGGTTTCGCTCTCGGTCGAACTCATCGAACGTCTCAAGCGTGAATTCCCGGGCATCATCACAGGTGTGAAGGATTCATCCGGGGATTGGGAGTACACCCGGCGGCTTCTCGCCGAGCATAGCGATCTCGCGATTCTGATTGGGGATGAGCGCTATCTAGCCGAAGGCGTGCGCCGCGGCGGCCAAGGCGCCATTTCGGGCCTAGCGAATATCTGCCCGGGGGTCCTTCGCCCTCTCGCGATCGATGGACAAGACGATCAGCGGATCAACCGACTTGTGGACGAAGTGCTGAAATACCCAGTCGTGCCCGCGGTGAAAGCTCTCCTGACCCGTCGGACGGGTGACGAGGCGTGGCTGAACGTGCGGGCTCCGCTCGTTCGATTGCCGGCAATGGATGTCGGGCAGCTCGGTGCCTTCTACGACGATCTCTTCATGGACAAGGCTGTTTAGCGGGGAGCAGTATGGACGAAGTCATTGCAGGCCGGGATGGGCCCAACCTCCGCGAGAAGGCCTATGACCGCTTCACCCATCATCTCCTCGCCCGCGACATCCGCCCGGGCCAGTTCGTTTCCCAGCGCGAGCTCGTCGAGTTGACCGGGCTGTCGCTCGCCGCCATCCGCGAACTGATACCCCGACTCGAATCGGAAGGTCTCATCAAGACGGTGCCGCAGCGGGGCATGCAGGTTGCCCATGTGGACCTGAATCTGATCCGGGATGCATTCCAATTCCGGCTCTTTATGGAGCGGGAGGCTGTAGCGATCTTCACGGTCGAGGCGAGTGATGCAACTCTCGTGCGCTTACGGCAGGATCATGAGAGTGTAGTTGCCGAAGCATCAATTCAAGAAGGAGGCATAACGCCCGATCTCGTCGTCCGGGCTCAGGCGGTCGACTGGGATCTGCATTGGACGATAATCGCGTCTCTCGGCAACGCGATCATTGCCGATGCCTATCGGGTGAACTCGATTAAGGTGCGGCTCATCCGACAGGAGCAGACTCTTCTGTCCGACACCCTCGTCATGCCTGTTATGCGGGAGCACCTCGCCATCATCAAGGCTATTGAAACCCGCGACCCCATCCAGGCTGTTGCGGCCATTGATGAACATATCAACAGCGCACGGAGCCGAGCCCTCGGTCTGCGGTGATCATTGACGTCGGAGCGGGCCGGACTGCGCACGAAGTTCTTCAGCAAGCAAAGACAACCGCGGATGGGATCCTTGAAGCCACTGTGCAAATTCCTGAATAGGAAGCCAGCCAGGAACGGTGTTTGGCGACTGTGCTAACGAGGAGGCAGCGTGGAAAGTGCGCTCACTCCCTTCCAGATGACCGGCACAAAGTTCTAAGGGACATTGTATGGCAAAACCCGAAAGCCTCATATGCGGCTCCTGAGAGGCTGGCTCGTATAGAGATTGGGCGATCCTGATCGGGTGTGTTTCCGTCGCTGTTGCGACCGGCGAAGGAGATCCCATCATGGTATGGACCAAAACCACACGCGCCCAGCATGCTCGCGAAGGGCTGCGTTATGCAAGCAACCTGGCAGCAACAGAGTGGGCGCTGATTGTCCCAACCCCGCCGCCCGCATCGCCCCGCGGCTGGCCCCGCACCACCAATCTGCGGCCAAGTGGATCCATGGCCGCGAGTTGCTCGGCGCACTGGCCGATCTCGGACCGTGGACCATCAAGATCGTGCAGCGGCCCGTTGGCGTGAAGGGCTTTTCAGCTCCTGCGGCAGCGCTGGGTGGTCGAGTGCACCTTAGCCTAGCTCCTCATCGCCAGCATCAATCTCCTCACACGGCGCACCACATCACTCGCTCTATAAAACAAGTTCTCAGGATGAGGTCGAGCAAAGGACAAAGACGTGGATGGCCACGACTGATCCTCGGATCAAGTCCGGGGACGGCCATGACGATGAGTGTTTCAAGACTGCGTCGCCAACCGCATCGCCCGCTCCAGCATGGTGAACACCCGCTCGTCGGCGCATTGGGCCACGTTGAAGCGCATGGAGCTCTTGGCTGATTGCGCCGGGCTGAACACGTTGCCGGGGGCGAGCACCACGTCCTCGTTCAGCGCGTGGCGCGCGACTACGGCGGCATCGAGATCGTCGGGCAGGCGGCACCAGAGGAGCATGCCGGCTTTCGGCACGATCCAGGGCGTGATGCCGAGCCTCTCTAGGCGCGGGAGGACGAACGCCATGGTCTTCGCAAGCCGCGTGCGCAAGCTGTCGAGATGCTTGCGGTATCCGCTGCTGCCGAGAACGCCAAGCACCAGCTCTTCCGCGAGGCGGTTGCTGGAAAAATTGGTGGCGATCCTTAAGTCAGTGAGCTTATCGATCCAGTCGGGCCTCGCTGCGATGTAGCCGCAGCGGAACGAGGCCGAAAGGGTTTTCGAAAAGCTGCCGATGCGCACCACCCGCTCAAAGCCGTCGAGCGCGGCGAGGCGTGGCGCAGGCTCGTGCTCGAAATCGGCAAAGATGTCGTCCTCGACGACCGTGAGGCCGTGCTGCTCGGCGAGCTTCAGGAGGCGGTGCGCGGTCACGGTGGAGAGGGTGGCGCCGGTCGGATTGTGCAGCCCGGAGTTGGTAATGTAGAGGCGCGGTGTGTGTGCGATGAGCGCCTGCGCGAAGGCACCGAGGTCAGGGCCGGTCGGAGTGATCGGCACGCCGATCACCGTGACCTGATGCGCGCGCAGCAGAGCCAGGAAGTTGAAGTAGCAGGGGTCGTCCACAAGCACCGTGTCGCCGGGCTGGACCAGCAGCCGGCACACGAGGTCGATGGCCTGCGTGCCGGAATCCGTGAGCAGGATCCGGTCGGGCGCGGCCTCAACACCCTGCTCTGCGAGGCGCCGCGAGAGGAAGCCGCGCAAGGGAGCAAGCCCCAGCGGCGTGCCGTAATCGGTGAGGCCCGTCGCGTCCTTAGTACGCGCCAAACCGCGCAGGGCGCGGCGGATCTCGTTCTCAGGCATCCAGGAATCCGGGAGCCAGCCGCAGCCGGGTTTCAGCACCTCCCGTCGCGCCTCCAGGGATTGCCGCGAGACCCAGAACGGATCGACCGCCCGGTCGAGGCGCGGCGCGAGCTCGGCCAGAGACAGGGGCGCAAGGGTGGCCGCGCTGTAGAAGCCGGAGCCAGGCCGGGAACGGATGACGCCCTCGGCGGCAAGCCGATCATAGGCCTCCACCACGGTTGATTTCGACACCTGCATGGTCTGGGCGAGCGCCCGGATGGACGGGAGCTTGCCGCCAGGCAGTAGTGCGCGGCTGGCGATCCGGTGGCGGATCGCCGCCATGACGTGCTCGACAAGCGTGCCGTCCCGGTTGGTGAAGGTGAGATCGTCCACTGTACCGCCCGTCGTTCCATGACAGTTCAGCTCAACTGTACTGCACCGTCCCTGGAAAAGCCATGCCGTCCCCGCTGTGATGGCGCAGCGGCGGAGGATGCGCATGGACAGGACGACGGAAGGGTGGATCAACGGTTTTCTCGGGGTGCTGATCTTCAGCGGTTCGCTGCCGGCAACCCGCATCGCCGTGCTCAACATCGATCCGCTGTTCCTGACCCTGGCCCGGGCCACGATCGCCGGCCTTTTAGGAATGGCCCTGCTCCTGCTGCTCCGCGAGAAGCGGCCAGCGCGAAGCGATCTCCTGCCGCTCGCCATCGTGTCGCTGGGCGTGGTGGTCGGCTTTCCGTTGCTGACGGCGCTCGCGTTGCAGCACATCACATCGGCCCAGTCCATCTGCTTCGTCGGCCTGCTGCCGCTGGCAACAGCGATCTTCGGCATCCTGCGCGGCGGCGAGCGGCCGAGGACCGCGTTCTGGATCTTCTCAGGGCTCGGGGGCACCTTGGTGGCGGGCTTTGCCCTGCTCCAGGGAGGCTCCGCCTCCCCGGTCGGCAGTCTTCTCATGATCGGCGCCGTCGTGGCCTGCGGCCTCGGCTATGCGGAGGGCGCGAAGCTCTCGCGCCGCCTGGGCGGTTGGCAGGTGATCTCCTGGGCGCTCGTTCTCTCCCTGCCGCTGACCGCCGGCCTGATGCTGCTCAACCTCCCCGCCTCATGGAGCGGCATCGGCACGCCGGCATGGCTTTCGCTCGCCTACGTGTCCCTGTTCTCCATGCTGATCGGCTTCGTGTTCTGGTATCGCGGCCTGGCGCTCGGCGGAATCGCAGGCGTGTCGCAGCTCCAGCTGCTCCAGCCCTTCTTCGGGCTCATGCTGGCAGCTGTGCTTCTCAACGAGGCTGTCAGTTGGAGCATGGTCGCCGTCAACGTTGTGGTGATCGGCTGCGTAGCGGGAGCGAAGCGGTTTGCCTCGGAGCCGCGGGGGCAAGCTCTGGCGGGAGACGACGCAAGACGTGGATGGCCGGAACAAGTCCGGCCATGAGGATGGAGGGTGTCATTCCCGGCCGGAGCGTCCGCGGAGGGGAAGGGAATCCCTAGCGCAATGCGTGTGAGTGGATCCACTTCCCGGCCTCACAGCCGCCGGGGATGACACGACGCGGCTCGCCCTACCCGCGCTTGTCCTTGTCGAACGGGTTCGAGCCCATGCGCAGGGACACGCGGATGGGCGTGCCCGGCAGGTCGAAAGCTTCGCGGATGCCGTTGACGAGGTAGCGGGTGTAGCTCTTCGGCAGGGCATCGAGCTGGTTGCCGAAGATGGCGAAGTGCGGCGGGCGCGACTTGATCTGCGTCATGTAGCGGATCTTGATCCGGCGGCCTGACACGGCAGGCGGCGGGTTGGCATCGATGGCCTCGGAGAGCCATTGGTTGAGCCGCGCGGTCGAGATGCGGGTGTTCCACTTCTCATAGACGTGCAGCACCGCCTTCATGAGCGGATCGATGCCGCTGCCGGCGAGGCCCGACAGGGGAACGACCGGAGCGCCGCGCACCTGCGGCAGGAGGCGGGTGGCCTTCTCCTTCAGGTCGGCGAGCAGGCCCTTCTGGTCGGCCACGAGATCCCATTTGTTGAGGCCGATCACGAGGGCCCGGCCCTCCTGCTCCACCAGGTCGATGATGGTCAGGTCCTGCTTCTCGAACGGGATCGTGGCGTCGAGCAGGATGACCACGACCTCGGCGAAGCGCACGGCGCGCAGCGCATCGGCCACGGAAAGCTTTTCGAGCTTGTCTTCGACGCGGGCGCGCTTCCTGATGCCTGCGGTGTCGAAAAGCTTGATCGACTTCCCACGCCACTCCCAATCGAGCGAGATGGAATCGCGGGTGATGCCGGCCTCGGGGCCGGTGAGCATGCGGTCCTCACCCACCATACGGTTGATGAGGGTGGACTTGCCCGCATTAGGGCGCCCGACGATGGCCACCTGCAGGGGCTTGTTCGGGTCGTCCTCGTCCTCCACCTCGTCGGGATGGGGGAAGTGAGGCATCAGGGCCTCGAACAGGTCGGCCATGCCCTCGCCGTGCTCGGCGGAGAGCGGCACCGGATCACCTAAGCCCAGCCCGAAAGCCTCGTAGGCGCCTGCCATGCCGCCGGCTCCCTCGGCCTTGTTGGCGATGAGGATCACGGGCTTGCCTGAGCGGCGCACCATCTCGGCAAAGGGCCGGTCGGCGGGGAGAATCCCCACGCGGGCGTCGATCACGAAGAGGATCACGTCGGCGTCCACTATGGCAGCTTCGGTCTGGGCGCGCATGCGGCCGAGGAGCGACTCCTCCGTCGCCTCCTCAAGGCCCGCCGTGTCGATGATGCGGAATTCGAGATCGCCGAGGCGCGCTTCGCCCTCGCGGCGGTCGCGGGTCACGCCCGGGCGGTCGTCCACGAGCGCCAGCTTCTTGCCGACGAGACGGTTGAACAGAGTCGATTTGCCGACATTCGGCCGCCCGACAATGGCGACGGTGGGCGTCATGTCTTGTCCTATCCTACTGCGTCACCTGAACCGGACCACCCGCCACAAGAGCCGTGTAGACGGCAAGGCGCTGCCTCAGGGCGGAGGGCGTCTCGCGGTCGGCGGCGATCTGGTCGAACCAGCGGCCGGCATAATCCATGTCACCGGCCTTAAGACCGGATAGCCCCAAGAGTTCCCTTGCGGAATGACGCCAGGCATTGGTAGGCGCCGCGAGCGGCTCGATGGCCTGGCGCAGGGCGGCGGGCTCGGCGGTGTCGAGGCGCAGCCACGCGGCGCGAACACGCGCGAGATCCTTCCAGAGCGCCGGCACGGCGGAGTCGTTTGCGAGCGCATCGTAGGCCGAGGCGCCATTCTCCGCGTTCTGCTTGCCGAGTTCGGCAGCGAGGCGGAAGCGCGCCAGCATGGCGTAGCCCGTGCCGGAATCCTGCTTCACGACGTTCTCGAAGGCGCCTTGCGCCTCCTGGCCCTTGTCCTCGGAGGACAGGCGCAGCGCCTCCTCGTAGCGCACAGCCGCCTCCTGGGCGAGGTTCTGCTGCCGGTACTCCCAGAAGCGCCAGCCGCCGACGCCGGCCACGATCAGAACGACCACCGCAATGATGATGCCGTTGTAGCGCTCCCAGACCTTGGCGAGCTGGTCGCGGCGGTATTCCTCATCGACTTCGCGAATGAACTCGTCGTTCTGAGCCATCGTGTCTCTCACGCGGCCTTAAGCGGCCGCCTCCAAAAATCCGAAGGGGGTCGCCTAGCATACACCCCTGCCCAAGGCGAGAGGTTTCATGCCCTCCAGCTTTCACGCCCTTGTGGGCAGGACGGATACGCCGATCAGCCAGGGATGGAGCCAGAACACGAAGGCGAGATACACGACCACGCCGATCGCGACGGCCAGAATGTCGTTGCGCCAGCCTGCAGGCGCCGCCGTGCCGCCATGCTGGGCCGCCACGTCCCGGCGCTTGACGCTGATGCGGGCGAGCACCGCCCAGACGAGGAAGGAGCCGAAGAGCAGGATCGATCCGAGGTCCCCGTTGGCGATCAGGTGCGCGAAGGCCCAGATCTTCACGCCCGCCAGCATGGGGTGCTTGAGCCGAGCCTTGATATGGCCGGGCAGATAGGCGGCCACGAAGCAGATGAAGGCGATCAGGACGAGAAGCAGCGACAGGTGCCGGGTCCAGACCGGCGGGTCGCAGACCGGGATGTAGCCGCCTGCCCGGTACTGCCCATAGCCGATGGAGACCAGGACGATGCCGGCGAGCGACAGGAGGGAATACAGCCCCTTGAAGGGGCCCTCGCCGATCCGGCCGATGATGGCAGCCCTTTGCCCTCGCGCCATGCTGAAGGAATGGGTGCCGAGAAAGAGCACAAGGCCGAGAACGAGCAGCGTCACGGAGAGCCTCCAGGAATGGGAACTTTTCGCCAGCCCCTTTGCAATAAACCAACCGTAGCCTTTGGGAAGAGCGCTCGGGAAGTAAAAATGCCTAAAGATCGCAGGCTGCAAGTTTCCGTTCGTCCTCAAAGCCTTGGGCTGCCTAAACTTTTAACACCCCCGGCCCTTGCCGCACGAAAATTTCCCCGCTACTGACCCGTCAAATCCTTGCATTGGACGAAAGCGGCCTAGCAGGGCCGGCCCGACTCCGGTAGCTAGGCCGCACGCATTCAATCAACAAGTTCCAAGGGGGAGACAGGTGACGGCACTTCTCGGGCTATCCCGTGTCATCGACTCGATCAACGAACGCATTGGCAAGGTGGCCGCCTGGGCCATCGTGGTGGCCATCCTGGTCTCGGCCATCAATGCCATCATCCGGCGCCTCTTCGGCGTCTCGTCCAATGCCTGGCTCGAGCTGCAATGGTACCTGTTCGGCGCCGTGTTCATGCTCTGCGCCGCCTGGACCCTGAAGGTCAACGAGCACATCCGCATCGACATCCTGTCGAACAAGCTCTCGAAGCGCGGGCGCGACACGATCGACCTGATCGGCCACCTGTTCTTCCTGCTGCCGTTCCTGGCGCTGATGCTCTACCTGTGCTTCCCCTACTTCCTCAATTCCTACCGCTCCGGCGAGGTTTCCTCCAATGCGGGCGGCCTGCTGATCTGGCCCGCCAAGGGACTGATCCTCTTGGGTTTCATCTCGCTCGCCTTCCAGTGGCTGAGCGAGCTCATCAAGCGCGTGGCGATCATGAACGGCCAGTTGGTCGATGAGCACGATCACGCGGGCCATCACAGCCCCGAGGCGGAGGCTCAGCGGCTGATCGCCGAGATGGCCGACCCGAACATCGCCAGGGGCGGCGAGCCCCCGGGCGACGGCGTCCGCTGACGCCCCTCGCCCCGATCTGAATTCCGGAGTCTCTCGTCCATGGCTGCCTTCATTGCCCAGAACCTCGCACCGATTATGTTCGGCGCGCTGGTGATCTTCCTCCTCCTCGGCTACCCGGTCGCGTTCGCGCTTGCGGCCAACGGCCTGCTGTTCTTCTTCATCGCGGTGGAGCTCGCGCCCCTCGCGCCCGAGACCATCAACCTGTCCTGGCCCTTGCTCCAGGCCCTGCCGGACCGCGTCTACGGCACCATGTCGAACGAGGTGCTGCTGGCGATCCCGTTCTTCACCTTCATGGGGCTGATCCTCGAACGCTCCGGCATGGCCGAGGACCTGCTCGACACCATCGGCCAGCTCTTCGGGCCGCTGCGCGGCGGCCTCGCCTACGCGGTGGTGTTCGTGGGCGCGCTGCTCGCCGCCACCACGGGCGTGGTCGCGGCCTCGGTGATCTCCATGGGCCTCATCTCCCTGCCGATCATGCTGCGCTACGGCTATGACCGGCGCCTCGCGACCGGCATCATCGCGGCCTCGGGCACGCTCGCGCAGATCATCCCGCCCTCGCTGGTTCTCATCGTGATGGCCGACCAGCTCGGCCGCTCGGTGGGCGACATGTACGAGGGCGCGTTCCTGCCGGGCCTGATTCTGTCGAGCCTTTATGCCGGTTACATCTTCCTGGCCTCGATGATCAACCCGAAGGCCGCGCCCGGCCTGCCGCTGGAAGCGATCGGCTTCCGCGAACCCAACGGCTCGCGCGGCGTGTGGCAGCTCGGCGTTCTCGTGCTCTTCTCGGGCCTCGTGGGCTACTACATCCTGTCGCAGACCAACACCCGCGCAGGTGCGGACTTCGTCATCCTGACGATCTGCGTCGGAACCGTGGTGGCGCTCATCTGCGCCCTCATGAACCGGGTGCTCGGCGCCAAGCGGATCGCGATTTCCGCCCTGCTCACCGTGCTGCTTGTCGGCGCCTATGTGGTCCTGAGCAATCAGGGCTACGAGAATCTGGCCCTCACGCTGGAAATGGTGATCGCAGGCGCGGTCTATGCGCTCATCGTCGGCGCCGTCGAGCGCTTCACCGGCCTTCGTCTCATGTCCAACATCGCGCAGCAGACCACCTTCGTCATGGTGCCGCCGCTGCTGCTCATCTTCCTCGTGCTCGGCACCATCTTCATCGGCCTCGCCACCCCGACCGAGGGTGGCGCGATGGGTGCCCTCGGGGCGGTGATCCTGGCTGCTGTCAAGCGCAGGCTCGACAACAACCCGAACCGCTTCAACTTCACCATCGTGCGCCAGGCCACGGAATCGACCGCGAAGCTCTCGGCCTTCGTGCTCTTCATCCTGATCGGCGCCCGCGTGTTCTCGCTCACCTTCTACGGCGTGAACGGGCACATCTGGGTCGAGCACCTGCTGACCTCGCTCCCGGGCGGTCAGGTGGGCTTCCTGATCGTGGTCAACATCATGGTGTTCCTGCTGGCCTTCTTCCTCGACTTCTTCGAGCTGGCCTTCATCGTGATCCCACTGCTCGGGCCCGCGGCCGAGAAGCTGGGCATCGACCTGATCTGGTTCGGCGTCATGATGGGCGTGAACATGCAGACCTCGTTCATGCACCCGCCCTTCGGTTTTGCGCTGTTCTTCCTTCGCTCGGTGGCCCCCAAGGTGCCGTATATCGACAAGGTCACGGGCAAGCGCATGGAGCCGGTGACCACGGGCCAGATCTACTGGGGCTCGATCCCCTTCGTGATCATCCAGCTCATCATGGTGGCCATCGTGGTTCTCTTCCCGGGCATCGTCACGCACTACAAGTCGGCCGGCCCCGTGGTCGATCCGGCGGCCGTGCAGCAGAAGCTCGACCAGCTTCTCGTTCCCGGCCTCGGAGCCCCCGGCGATCCGGGCGGCCTCCCAGGCCTGAACTTCGACGAGCCGCCGAAAATTCAGTAACGGCGGTTTATGCGAGATAAGACAAAGGCGGGCTTTGCGGCCCGCCTTTTCTTTGACCTGACAAAAGTTTCTCAGCCGCTGTTGAAGCGCTCTTACTGTTATCCCCGCGCAGGCGGGGATCCATAGCCGCGACCTCTCAAGAAGAGGCGATCCGCGTCTCGTTCACTCCTGCACCGTCAGTGTTTATGGATCCCGGGCTCCGCTGCGCGGCCCCGGGATGACACACACTCCGTCATGGCCGGGCTTGTCCCGGCCATCCCCGTCTTTCTCTTCCACTCAACCTCTTCCTGAGGAGCAGACGTCAGTCTGCGTCTCGAAGGAGGATCCAGTGCTCTCTGGAATCTCCTTCGAGACGCCGCTTTCAGCGGCTCCTCAGGATGAGGTCGAATTATTTTGCGGTCCTAAAACGTGGATGCCCGGCACGAGGCCGGGCATGACGGGAGAACTTGGGACTGAAAGCGTCCCTTAGCCAAAAGCCGCCTCATACATCTCCGGCTTGAAGCCAACGAGAATGCGCCCGTCGCGGTCGAGCACCGGGCGCTTGATCATGGAGGGTTGGTCGAGCATGAGCGCCAGCGCTCGGCTCTCATCAAGATTTGCGCGGTCACCCTCAGGCAGCTTGCGGAAGGTGGTTCCGGCCCGATTGAGCAGCGTCTCCCAGCCGACGCGCTGCGCCCAAGCCTCAAGCCGCGCCCTGTCGAAGCCTTCGGCCTTGTAGTCGTGGAACGCGTAAGCCACGCCCCTGGCGTCGAGCCAGGCGCGGGCCTTCTTCATCGTGTCGCAGTTCCTGATGCCGTAGAGCGTCGCCGGCATCGGTTACTCCCACTCAATCGTGCCGGGCGGCTTTGAGGTGATGTCGTAGGTGACGCGGTTGATGCCCTTCACCTCGTTGATGATGCGGGTGGCGACCCGGCCGAGGAAGGTCATGTCGAAGGGGTAGAAATCCGCCGTCATGCCGTCAATGGAGGTGACGGCGCGCAGGGCACAGACATGGTCGTAGGTGCGCGCGTCGCCCATGACGCCCACGGTCTTGACCGGCAGCAGCACGGCGAAGGCCTGCCAGATCTCGTCATAGAGGCCGGCATTGCGGATCTCTTCGAGATAGATCGCATCGGCCTTGCGCAGGATGTCGAGCTTCTCGCGGGTGATCTCGCCCGGCACGCGGATGGCGAGGCCCGGACCGGGGAACGGGTGGCGGCCCACGAAGGCATCGGGCAGACCGAGCTCGCGGCCGAGCACGCGCACCTCGTCCTTGAACAGCTCGCGCAGGGGCTCCACGAGCTTCATCTTCATGCGCTCAGGAAGACCGCCCACATTGTGGTGGCTCTTGATGGTGACGGAAGGACCGCCCGTGAAGGACACACTCTCAATCACGTCCGGGTAGAGCGTTCCTTGCGCCAGGAAATCGGCGCCGCCGATCTTCTTGGCCTCCTCGTCGAACACGTCGATGAAGAGTTTTCCGATGGTCTTGCGCTTCACCTCCGGGTCGGACACGCCTTCCAGCGCGCCGATGAACAGGTCCTGCGCCTGCACGTGGACCAGTGGGATGTTGTAATGGTCGCGGAAGAGCGTCACCACCTGCTCGGCTTCCGAGGCGCGCAGCAGGCCGTGGTCCACGAACACGCAGGTGAGTTGGTCACCGATAGCCTCGTGGATCAGCACCGCCGCCACCGCCGAGTCCACGCCGCCGGAGAGGCCGCAGATCACCCGACCTTGGCCCACCTGGGCGCGGATGCGCTCGATGGCCTCCTCGCGGAAGGCCTTCATGGTCCAGTCGCCCCGGCAGCCGGCGATGTCGCGCACGAAGTTGCGGATGAGCTGCGCCCCTTGAGGGGTGTGCACCACCTCCGGGTGGAACTGCACGCCGTAAAACTTGTGCGCCTCGTCGGCCACCACTGCGAAGGGTGCGTTCTCGGAGGCGGCCAGAACCTCGAAGCCCTCGGGGAGCTTGGTCACCCGGTCGCCGTGGCTCATCCACACGGGATATTTCTTGCCGACCTGCCAGACGCCCTGGAAGATCGGGCTCTCGGTGAGAACCTCGATCTCGGCGCGGCCGAACTCCGAATGGTGCCCGCCCTCAACCTCGCCGCCGAGCTGCGCCGCCATGGTCTGCTGGCCGTAGCAGATGCCGAAGACCGGAAGACCCGTCTCGAAGACCTCCTTCGGAGCCCTGGGGGACGCGTCCGTGGTGACCGATTCCGGTCCGCCCGAGAGGATCACGCCCTTGGGCTTCATGGTCCGGATCGCTTCCGCGGCCTTCTGGAACGGCACGACCTCGGAATAGACCCCATCCTCGCGCACGCGCCGGGCGATGAGCTGGGTCACCTGAGAGCCGAAATCGATGATCAGGATCTTGTCGTGGGTCTGGGTCATGGTCTCTCGCGTGGGCCCTTGAGGGAGGAGCTGGAAGCCCCCGTGCTTTACCCTCATATCGGCCCGGATGTCATGCCTTTTGAGTCCTCCACCTCGCAGACCCGGCCCCTTCCGAATGCATGAACCCCTCGACCGGACAGTCCGGTCGAGGGGATGGATCTCATAGGGCGGAGATCGGCCGCCCTAGAACACGAAGAAGTCCAGGTTCTTCAGGTTCAGCCGGGGATCGACCCGGGCGAACTGGACCTGCGCCTGCTCGCCCGTTCCGTCCGGGTCGTAGTACACGGCTCCCGACGACCGGTTATGGATGATCCTGTCGTCGGCGTCGTGAGCCCCCGCCCCCCTGTAGAAAGCGGAAGCGGCGAGCGTGCCCGTTGCAAGCGCAGTAAAGATCGCATCGTCGAGGCGGATCGTGTCGTTCTTGATCGAAAATCTGCGGATGGTGTCGACGTTCTCCGCAGCATTCAGGGCTGTGTCGAAGATAAAGATGTCACGTCCCGACTCCCCGTTGAGGCGATCGTTGCCGTAGCCGCCGTTCAGGCGGTCGTTGCCGGAACCGGCGATGATCGTGTCGTTGCCCAATCCGCCGTTGAGCCTGTCGTTGCCGGCCTGCCCCTGGAGCCTGTTGGCGGCGTCGTCACCTGTCAGCCGATCGGCAAAGCGGGTGCCGACGAGCCCCTCGATGGACGTGTAGGTGTCGCCCGCGGCCGTCCCGGTGTTCCCGGTCGCATCGGCAAGGTTCGCCGTGACCCCGCGATTGCCGAAATTGCCAATGTCATATCGGACGGTGTCAAATCCGTCCCGGCCGTCGAGGGCATCTGCACCCCGGCCGCCGACCAGAACATTGGCGCCGCCATCGCCCACCAGCACATCGTTGAAATCGCTGCCCTAGAGCCCTTCGATGGAGATGTACGTGTCGCCGGTTGCATGGCCCGTGTTGATGGTCGGATCCGCAAGGCTCGCCGTGACACCCTCAAGAGCCGACTTGTAGCGGGCGAAATCGAAGCCGCCGCGGCCGTTGAGGATATCGGCGCCGGTGACGCCCTCGAGCACGTTGTCGCGGGAGTTGCCGATGAGCGTATCGTCGAACCGCCCGCCGCGCAGACGCTCGATGGACAGATACGAGTCGCCTGCGGCTTCGCCCCGGTTGATCGCCCGGTTTGCGAGGCTCGCCGTGACGGGCGCATTCGCATCCCGGTAATCCGCCCAGTCGTCGCCCAGCCCGCCGATGAGACGGTCACGCCCTGGCCCACCGCGCAGAAGATCGTCGCCCAATCCGCCATTCAGAATGTCATTCCCCCGACCGCCGACGATGGTGTCGTCTCCTGCAAGGCCGATGAGGGTATCGCTCGCCCTTGTTCCTCTCAATGCATCGCCGCGATTTGTGCCTGTGCGTACCGCCACTGTTATTCTCCTTTGGCAGCCGCCCCCTCCCTGTATGTTTATTGCCGCGAGCTTAGATTTGTTTGGGAGACCGGCAACAACTCTTAATGTCTAAGCACATTGGGCATGCGGAATATTTTCAAAGGACGCCACGAATGCTTTCGCTTGCATTCCTGGTCAATGAGGATCGCAGACCAAAAGCCTATGATTTCAGCCTGCCCTCAATCTCTTCGGGATTAACTCTGGAGAAAATGGGCCTTCAGGGTTTCCGCCGGAGCACGGCGACGAAGAAGCCGTCGGTGCTGGTCTGCTGCGGCGTCAGCTGGAGCCCATAGGCGGTCCGGAGGGTGGCGTTCTTGAGGAAGCCGAGCTCGGACTTGCCCAGCAGCTCCTCATGGGAGACCGGCGTGAAGCCCTCGTGACGCTCCAGGAAACCTGACAGCGCGTCGTCGTTCTCCTCGGGCAGGATCGAGCATGTGATGTAGACGATGCGGCCGCCGGGCTTCACGAGGCCTGCCGCCCGGTCGAGCACCGTTGCCTGCTCCTTGCGCCGAACCTCCAGGCTGCCGGGCCTGAGGCGCCATTTCGCATCCGGGTTTCGCCGCCAGGTGCCCACGCCCGTGCAGGGCGCGTCCACGAGAACGCAGTCGATCCGCCCGTCGAGATCGGACACCGCATCGGCCCTGGCCCTCGGCGTGCGGACCTGGACGTTGCGGACGCCAGCCCGGGTCAGGCGGTCGTGGATCGGCGCGAGACGGCGGGCGTCGTTGTCGGTGGCGTAGATCTGGCCGTGGTTCTCCATCATGGCCGCGAGCGCCAGGGTCTTGCCGCCGCCGCCTGCGCAGAGATCCACCACCTGTTCGCCGGGCTTGGCATCGGCGAGCAGCGCCACGAGCTGCGAGCCCTCGTCCTGGATCTCGATCCAGCCTTTCAGGAACTCAGGCTCCGACTGCACGGCGGGACCGCGTCCGTCCTCGCCCGGCATGATCCGCAAACCGTAAGGCGACAGCGGCGTCTCGACAGCGCCCAGATGCGGCAGGGCATCATGCGCCTCGTCGCGGGAGGAGACCTTGAGGGTGTTCACCCGCAGGTCCAGGGGCGCACGGGTGGCGAGCGCCTGCATCTCGGGCACGAGTTCGTCGCCGAGGAGCCTCTGGAGCGAGGGCTCGATCCAATCAGGAAAATCGCCGGCCACATGGGCGGGGGCGCCGGAGAGGTCGGCCTGGTCCAGCCGCTCGCGCTCAGTGTCTGAGAGCGGCCCCGGCGCAAAGCGCTCGCCTGAGCAGAGCGCCGCGATGGCATCGACGTCGAGGCCGCGCTGCAGCCGCAGCATGCCGAGGACCACAGCCCGAGGAGCGTTGTCGCCCATGATCCAGCCGGCGGAGGCCTTCCGGCGCAGGGCATCGTAGACGAGGCTCGCGATGGCGGCACGGTCCTTGGAGCCGGCGAAGCGGTGCGACAGGCCCCAATCCTTGAGGGCGTCCGTTGCCGGACGGCGCCGGGCCTCGATATCGGCCAGAACCTCGATGGCGGCGGAGATGCGGGCGGCAGGTGTCATGAGAAAAGCACACTCGAGCTTGGCCGCAGAAGCGACACATTGTTTCCTATTTTCCGTCCTCATCGAGAGTGGATGGTGAGGCGCGTGCGTTCCGCACGATTCCTCTTTTGGAGCCACTTTCCATGTTGACCCGACTGACCCGCGGCCTCGTCGCCGTCGGCCTGACCCTCGCCATCGCCGCCTGTGCCACGGCCCCGGCCGCCGACCTGACCCCGCCTCCTATGAAGCAGCTCGACGCCAAGACCCAGCTCGAGAGCGGCCGTCGTTACTAATCGTTTGAGCGGGATGGGCGCAGCGCCCATCCCGTCTCTACTTAAACGCCGGCCTCCGCCGCAAAGATGCGGACTCCGAAGATCACCCACATGGCCGCCAGGATCAGCACCCCGACCACGAAAGCCATGAAGCGTCGGGAGATCTTGTTGGAGGTGGTGTGGATGGCCGCGTGAACCAGGCGGCTTGCCACGAACATCCAAGCCATCACCACGAAGATCATGTCGGCCTGCCGGGTGATCAGCACCAGGGCCACCAGGGCATAGAACAGCACCGGCAGCTCGAACTGGTTGTGATACGCGTTCTGTATCTGCGTCACTTGGGCAGGCCAGTTGCGCTCGCCCAGCGCAATATCCCTCACCTTCACCTCACCCTTACGAAGATGGCCGACCCGGGTTCGGCCCATCCAGAACAGCAGGATGAGGGTAAGCCCGACCTGGACGAGGACGGGCAGGATGACGGCGGAGATGCTCATGGGCGGGAACTCAACTGAAGCTTAGCTGCGGGTGGGATAGTTAGGGCTTTCCCGGGTGATCGTCACGTCGTGGACGTGGCTCTCGCGCAGGCCCGCGGAGGTGATGCGGATGAACTGCGCCTTCTCGCGGAATTCCGGCAGGGTCGCGGCGCCCACATAGCCCATGGAGGCACGAAGGCCGCCGGTGAGCTGGTGCAGCACCCCCGCAACGGGTCCCTTATAAGCCACCTGCCCTTCGATGCCCTCCGGCACGAGTTTGAGGGTGTCGCGCACCTCGGCCTGGAAATAGCGGTCGGCCGAGCCGCGCGCCATGGCGCCCACTGAGCCCATGCCGCGATAGGACTTGTAGGAGCGGCCCTGGTAGAGGAACACCTCGCCGGGGGTTTCGTCCGTGCCGGCGAGCAGCGAGCCCACCATGGCGCAGGAGGCGCCGGCGGCGAGAGCCTTGGCGAGGTCGCCCGAGAACTTGATGCCGCCGTCGGCGATCACCGGAATGTCGGCCTGCGCTGCCGCCTCGACGGCCTCCATGATGGCGGTGAGCTGGGGCACGCCCACGCCCGCCACGATGCGGGTGGTGCATATGGAGCCCGGCCCGATACCGACCTTGATCGCGTCCGCGCCGGCATCGATCAGCGCCTGGGCGCCCTCACGGGTCGCCACGTTGCCGGCGATGACCTGAACGGCATTGGAAAGCTTCTTCACCCGGGTGACGCTCTCCAGCACCTTCACGGAATGTCCGTGGGCGGTGTCGACCACCACCACGTCGCAGCCTGCGTCGATGAGGCGCTCGGCGCGCTCGAAGCCTTGCTCGCCCGTGGTGGTGGCGGCGGCGACCAGAAGGCGACCTTGAGAATCCTTGGCGGCGTTCGGATAGGCCACCTGCTTCTCGATGTCTTTCACGGTGATCAGGCCGATGCAGCGGAAATGATCGTCGACGACCAGGAGCTTCTCGATGCGGAACTGGTGCAGGAGGTGGCGGGCCTCGTCCTGGCTCACGCCCTCACGAACCGTGATCAGTCGGTCCTTGGTCATGAGTTCCGAGACCTTCTGGCCCGGATTGCTGGCAAAGCGCACGTCGCGGTTGGTGAGGATGCCCACGAGCTTGCCCTTGGCACCGCCGGGGCCGCGCTCGACGACCGGGATGCCCGAGATGCCGTGATGCTTCATCATCGATAGGGCATCGGCCAGGGTTTCGTCGGGGTGGATGGTGATGGGGTTCATCACCATGCCGGATTCGTAACGCTTCACGAGGCGCACCTGCTCGGCCTGGGCCTCAGGCTCGAGATTGCGGTGGATCACGCCGAGGCCGCCGTTCTGGGCCATGGCGATGGCCATGCGGGCTTCCGTCACGGTGTCCATGGCGGAGGCGATGATCGGCATGTTGAGGCGGATGGTCTTGGTGAGCTTGGTGGCCACATCCACGTCGCTGGGCAGAACTTCGGAGCGCCCAGGCCTGAGCAGCACGTCATCGAAGGTCAGTCCCTCGATGATCTTATCGGCGAAAACAGAGGCCATGGCCAACTCCTTGGATAGCTGCGCGGATGAGACAATAACGCTTTGGCGAGTTGGCACGGGTCCGTAGCACGACGTTTCATTTTCGCAAAGGGTTGAGAGGCGCATCCCCAGAAGATCTGCAATGCGCCTGTTTGCCCTTTGCATCGGGGTTACACAGCGCTATGTCCGGCGGTCATGCGTCAATCCCGCCTTCTCCCGCTGATCATCGCGACGGCCCTGTTCATGGAGAACATGGATTCGACCGTGATCTCCACGTCGCTGCCGATGATCGCGCAGGATCTGGGAACCGCCCCCATCGCCCTCAAGCTGGCCCTGACCTCCTATCTGGTGAGCCTCGCGATCTTCATCCCGATCTCGGGCTGGATGGCGGACAAGTACGGAGCCCGGACGATCTTCACCGCCGCCATCGGCGTGTTCATGGCGGGCTCGTTGGCCTGCGCCTGGGCCAATTCCCTCGAGGGCTTCGTGTTCTCCCGCTTCGTTCAGGGCGCCGGCGGGGCCATGATGGTGCCCGTGGGGCGCCTCGTGCTCCTGCGCAGCGTCGCCCGCAGCGAGGTGGTGCAGGCGCTTGCGACCCTGACGATTCCGGCCCTGATCGGCCCCATCATCGGGCCGCCGCTCGGGGGCTTCATCACCGAGTATTTCCACTGGCGCTGGATCTTCTTCATCAACATCCCGATCGGGATTCTCGGGATCGTGTGCGCCTTGATGTTCGTGCCGAACATCAAGCAGGACGATACCCCGCCGCTCGACTTCATCGGCTTCCTGCTCACCGGGGTGGGATTCTCCCTGCTGATGCTCGGCTTC
>NZ_JAFBID010000109.1 GCF_016811235.1 Microvirga arabica | reverse complement strand
CCTTTCCTCCCCGGCGGTTCAATAAGGCGTTTGAATTGTGAGCAGTATTTCCAACAGCAAGCCGGCGCCAACCGAAGAGCTCATTGACGTTGAATTGCAAGTTAGTTCTTCACCTCTATCGACGCCGGACCCTTCAGCGCTGCTGCGCTACTACTTCAACCTCACCGATGGCGAGACTGCAATCCGGGATGAGGAGGGCGTCGAGGCTTCCAGTCTCCAGGCAGCCGTGATCTCCGCCATGGAAGCTGTGGAGGAGCTTCGTGCTCAGGATCTATCGCACTCGGATGAGTGGCAGGGATGGAGGCTCGAGATTGTGGATGCGGCAGGTCGAGCCGTGCAGAGCATTCCCTTGGATAGCTCCGCGTCGCATTAGACACCCTCGCATCAGACCACTACGCGATCTGATCGAGGTTATGCGGCCACCGGGCATGAAAAAGCCCCGTCGGGATTGGTCTGAACGGGGCTGAAGTGTACGGAGGCGGTCAAGGGGTTGCGGGATGTGCCTCCGCATTGAGGACATGGGGGTGCCCTGTCCGCATACAATGGCGCTATGGCGCTGAAGCACGACAATGTGATGGTGTTAGAGCGCAATAGTGCGACGGCATCAGTGCCGGGCCTTCCCTGGTACATGACCCAGGAGGGGCGAATGGGCGAGTGGAAGACGGTCTACGAGGACGAGGTTGAGGAGCGCTGGGTCACACTCAAGGTCTATGAGAGTGGGGACGGCGACGAGGATGATGGCCCGGTTGTCCGCGTGACAGTAGCGCCCATTGAGGATGAACCGGAGCAGATGGGCGACGAGCCGAAGCCCATTGCCGAACCAGATGCAGAGGACAACTCCATCACCCTCGATCCTGATGCAATTGAGGATCTGGAAGAGGAGCTGATCGAAATCGGCTTCAGTCCTGAGGCGGTCAGATGGATCGTCAGCAAGGTCCCTGATTGAGCCGCCCGGCAGCCGTAAACGAGGCGTAAACGCTCGCCATCCGTTCCATGCTCATTGCGCATGGCAGGGGCGACCACCTTTAGGTTTGTCTTGAGCCGGAGGCGCTGTAGATGACCCCTCGTCCGCCGCGGCCTCCCTGTGGCGGGTTTCCTCCCTAAACTCGGCCACCGCCCTACTGGTGGCCTTTTTTCTCGCTGCCTGTGCGCGGCGCCTTTGCGCTTGGGCCGACTCATCATTGAGGTTGCGTCATGTTTTTATCAGTTGTTCTGTCAGGCCTTCGTCGTTGGTTGCGTGCCCGTGAAACCGCACGGCAGTTGCATGCTCTCTCCGACCGTGAGTTGTCCGACATCGGCATTGCCAGATACGACATCGCGCAGGTGGCACGCCAGGGCCACTGAAGCCTGAACTGAGTGCTGCTGCGATTGATGAGATTGGATGAGGGCCAAGGACGGCAGTGCATCCGTGCCTGTCCTTGGCCCTTGGGCCAAGCGGCCACGGGCCTCACCTAATGCAGCTCGATGACGCCCTCGTGACGCCGCTGCGACTGATCTCTGGCAGCAATCATCCTTTGAGCTCCGCCTTGAGCGCCTCTCACAATCGGCACAGATTTCAGCAGGTTGGGCCGTACTGATGTCTCCGCCTCACATCCCTCGATCAGCGGCAGATCTTCCGAAACCTTTGTCGAAACACCAAGGACGTCTGGCGAGGTGTTATTGACGACTACAATCACCTGACTGAGGGTTAGCTATTTCTTCTGACGCACACGGATGAGGTCCCTCGTTCCATCCTGCACATACCGTGCCTCTCGATGTCCACGGATTGTGTACCCGAGTCGGACAGCATGAGTGTGTCGGGCGCGTCGCGTATCAGCTCGAACAGATGCGGAGCCCCACGCTCCGCTAAGCGCCCTGATTGAGGTTATCCTGACAGCACCTCAGCCGGGGCGCTTACCACTTGGTACGGACCATGTCCGACGCAGGTGTGCTGGCCCAGAGGAGATCGCCGTGGCCCGCTACTACTTTGACATCCACGATGGCGCACAGAGCGTGCGTGATGACGACGGCGCCGAGTTCGATAGCCCGGAGGCTGCCGTGCAGGCTGCAGCGCGCTCGGCGGCCGAGATCGGAACAAACCGTCTGGGGAGAGGCGATACCCGCGATGTTGTCATTGAGGTGCGGGACGAGCGCGGCCAGCGGGTCTGCACCGTCAAAGCTTCGATGGAGATCGAGTGGCACGTCTCACGGCCACAGGGGCCGCACCCCTGGAGCGCATAGGTGCGGATCGCCGTTCCTGCCAAAAAAGAACCCGGCACAAGGCCGGGCTCTCTCGGAGAGGGTCATGAGCATCAACACGTCTGCTTATCAACGCTGACGCCCATGGTGTCGTTCCAGAACTGCCGCGCTGGAGGATAGGCTTGCCTACAGCTGATTGCGGCTGCGGCCGCGACTGCGGGAGAAGTACCAGATGGCTGCGGCGACGATGACGACCAGCAGGATGATCCACCAGTAGTCTGCCATACCGCCACCTGCGGCGGCAGCATCCCCGGCCGGGGCAGAACCGGGAGTGGCGCCAGGTGCCGGGGTGGTGGGTGCCGGGGTCTGTGCCCAGGCAGACGAAACAGCCAGGAAGATGAAGCTGATCAGTGCCGTGAGTTTGCTCATGGATGTGTCTCCGGTTGAGGACCCAGCGCATACGCCGACTAAATTGCCAAGCTGAGCCTGTCGGTGAACGCCTCCCGCGAGGGCATGTTCCTGTGCAAGCCAGATCCCTGCACGTAAGCTTCACCTGAGAGGACAGACACAGGAGCAGTCGGGATGGTGTTGAAGCGGCAGATGCTCGCGATCCAGGATGTCTATGTGCCTGTGAAGCGGCGTCAGACACTGAATCCGCAGAAGGTTGAAACCCTGGCCGAGAGCATGCTGGCGAAAGGTCAGGAAACGCCCATTCTTGTGCGGCCGGACGGCACCCGCTTTGTTCTGGTTGAGGGGCTGCACCGGCTGGAAGCCTGCAAGGCCCTTGGAGAGACAACAGTCCCCGCCTACCTGGTTCAGGCCCGCAAGCATTGATCTGCGCCGGGATGCTGCTGGGGCCAAATTGGAACGACCGGACAGGTGACGGTGGAGGACACAGACGAGGGGAGAGCGAGAATGGCGCCAGAAGGCTTTCACTCAACAGTAGGTGGCTGAACTAAGCATCGGGTGCCTTCGGCGTGTGAGTGACGATAACCACTACGTTGATCCCAGCGCGTCGCCGCTCCGCCGCTCGCGCGAACGTGGCCGAGAGAGCCTCCTCTTCGGTCGGATAGATCGCAAACGGCTCCCCATCGTGCGACACCGACCACAGCCCTTTGCTGGTCCGTGTGACCACAAACCCCTCCATGCCCGTAGCTCCCTGCTGTGATCCACAGTCAAGCTTAAGTGTTGGACCTTGCCGTCACATCAGGCCTAACGGAGTAGGCCTGCACCATGAGGTGGAACCGCTCCCGATGACCCTCGCTTAGATTGTTGAAGTCCGTCCTGTTGCAGGATCGTTCAAGCGTTGAGGTCCTCGATGCCGCTGAGCCCGCTGCACCGGGATGTGTGAAGGCTGCTGCGAGGCCATCCTCCTGTTGCCCCCTTTCGAGTCCAGAACCTCAGCCGATGGATAAGCCGCTGCAACCAAGCAAGACGAAAGCGCTTCTGATCGTGTATCATTCGATGGCCGGAGGCACCCGTCAGATGGTTGAGGCCGCCGTTCGTGGAGCAGCTTCAGAGCCGACCATTCGCGTCCGCCTGCTTCCGGCGCCGGACGCGCAAGCAGCGGACCTCCTCAATGCAGATGGCTACATCTTTGGCACGCCCGAAAACTTGGCGGCCATAGCCGGCCTGATGAAGGACTTCTTCGACCGCACCTACTATCTGGCCCTGGATCGGATCAGCGGACGACCCTACGCGACGCTGATCTGCGCCGGCAGCGACGGTCACAACGCGGCGCGGCAGGTGGAGCGGATCGCGACGGGATGGCGGCTCAAAGCCGTGGCGGATCCGCTGATCGTCTGCACCCATGCTCAGACTCCTGAAGCGATCCTTGCTCCCAAGGCAATCAGCCCAAACGATCTGAAGCGCTGCGAAGAGCTTGGGGCAGCTCTCGCGACAGGTCTGAGTATGGGAGTGTTCTGAAAGGTTCGGAGTAGGTGCCAAGCGGAGCAAACGTTTGCTGCGGGGAGCCGGGCTGAACTGGGAAGTAGACGGTGTTTGACCCTCAATGTGTGGCGTTGGAGCCGCCGTCGATCGCGCCACCCTTTTCCAGGAGGATCTGTCCAAAGGCCGAGAGCGCATGCGCCATTAGATTGGACCGGTCGCTCTCAGGCGCGAGTAGGATCAGGTCGGCGAGGCTCTCGACCATCATGGATGCCATCTCGACGAGGTCGGTGTCGCCGCGCTCGAAGCGCTCCTGCACCAGTTGATTGATCTCACAGTGCAAACAGTCGGACATCTCATTCCCCTTGCTGGCAGCGGGTCGCATCCGGCCTGCGTACGGCGCTCCTTTAGCAAGGCTTCCACGAACTGTCGAACGAGGCTTCAGAGTGGGAATGAGGAACCGTAACTGGCGAGGCGGATACAACAGTACTTGCCAGTTAAGCCAGCGGCAGGTCAGGCAGCCTTAGAAGTAGCCCGGCTCGCCAGCATCCTGTCATAGACGTGACCGTAGCGCAGGGCGGACCGGTGCCAGCCAAAGGACCGGCTCATCGCGGCCCGCCTCATGGCAGTCAGTCTGGGCTTTGACCGGAAGCTCTCAAGGGCTCGAGCCACTCCGTCCATCAGACCTGACGCAGAAGGATCGGAAAAGAGGAAGCCAGTCACTCCATCCTGGATCGTATCGGCCAAACCACCGGTCTTGTGGGCCACAGGAAGCGAGCCAAAGCGTTGGGCGTACATCTGGCTCAAACCGCATGGCTCAAAGCGGGACGGCATCAGGAGGAAGTCGCTGCCCGCATACAGTTGCCTCGCCTGTGTTTCATCGAAGCCGATCCGAACTCCTATGGCCTGAGGATTGCGCGCGGCGAGATCCTGCAATGCCGTTTCAAACTGGCCCTCGCCTTGTCCCATGACGGCCAGCTGACCGCCCTGGCTTACAATAGCATCAGCGGCCTCAATCGCCAGATCTATGCCCTTTTGGTGAACCAAGCGGGAGATGATGGCGAACAAAGGACCGCGCGAGACGCCCAGGCCAAAGGCATCCCGGGTCTGATTGGCATTAATCCGCTTGCCGCTGAGATCTTCGGCACCGAAATGGCCGGCCAGATAGGGGTCCCGACCAGGGTCCCAGCTGTCATCAATGCCGTTAAGGATGCCTGTGAGCTGGCCCTGATCGGCACGGGTGCGCAGAAGTCCATCGAGTCCACAGCCGAACTCTGGGTTAGTGATCTCCTGGGCATAGGTGGAACTCACCGTGGTGACATGGGAGGCATAGAAAATGCCAGCCTTCAGAAACGAGAGTTTGCCGTAAAACTCCACGCCATCGATCTGAAACGCGCTCTCTGGGATGCCGAGTGGGGCAAGACGCTCGCGGTCGAACAGCCCCTGATAGGCCAGGTTGTGAATGGTCAGGATGCTTGGCACCGCCTGTTCGCGCCAAGCCAGATAGGCTGGCGCCAAGGCTGAAGGCCAGTCGTTGACGTGCAGGATGTCCGGCTGCCATCCCAGTTCGCCTGATCCGCTTGCAATATCGGCAGCAGCGAGAGCCAGGCGTCCGAAGCGGATATCGTTGTCGCCCCAATCAGCTCCGGTCGCATCGACATAAGGCGAGCCCTCCCGATCGTAGAGGTCCGGGCACAGCAGGGTGTAGATGATGAGGCCATCGGGCATGTCGATCCGGCCGATATCACAGGCCGGCAGACGGAAGGAACTGCTTAAGCGCCCGACGACACGCATGTGATGGTTCGCCAGCACCTTGGGATAGCCGGGAATGAGAACCCGGATGTCATGCGACTGCCGCAAAGCCCGTGGAAGAGCGGCTGAAACTTCGCCGAGCCCACCTGCCTTGACAAAGTCGGACATCTCCGAAGTGACAAACAATATCCTTTGAAGCCGCTCCTCATGGGCAGCATGCATAACCGGCCGAGCCATATTACCAGGCGTGTGCATGATGCCCCCTGAAGAGATGCTTATCTGCTTAAAGTCGCAGCGACCACAGGAGCCCGGCTCACCCGAGGTTCAGTGATCAGTTAGTTTAGAAATGAACTGTCTCTACGAAAGGAAACGGCCAGCAGGATCCAAGAAGGGATGCTCTGCGGCGAATCACGTTTACTTTATGGACGGCATCCTCATGCCTATCAAAAGAAAGAAAAGCAACAAAGAAGGCTATGAAAACATAGCTTATGATCTTTTTGTCTGCTTTCAGACTGGTGATCGGACACCGCTTTTCGACCTTGTGAACAGTGATGCCGCGATCCTAGACGATACGGGTGCGGAAGCGGAGAGCCTCAATGAGGCCAAGTCACAAGCCTGGCAATTTGTAACTAAGCTGCGACAGGGGCATGGCGACGTCATTGAGGATTGGGGCCTGTGGTAGCTGGAAATCGTCTGTCCAGAGGGAACCCTGCTGCACAGAGCACCCCTGACGAACGCACTGAATTGACCAGTGAGGCTGAAGAGCTCAGGCTGGCTGGAAGTGATGTCCTTCCGATGGCGGTGACCATTCGCACTCCGTCCTGACCGATCCTCGTTTTGCCCTGCTCTCCAAAGAGTAGCGGGGGAGGCTTTCCTACCACCGAAGCGCAATAGCACGTTGCCTCTGCACAAAAGACAAGTGTTAAGGTGGGGTTAATCCCTTCAGTTAGGGGGAGCGATGGCTAAACTGGACACCCGAAATGGGCATCTACACGCGGACAAGACACGACTGACGACCACCCTGAACCAAACTCCGAGCCAGAGGCTGTCAGATCCGGAAGCCCAGATTCTTCTCCTGATCGCAGCAGGCAAGCAGATTGGCGACATTGCTGCTGCTGTAGGGACGGATCAGGCTGCCGTGAAGGAACACATCAAGGCGATCTTGCGAAAGGCCATGGGTTCCCGCAGCCAGTCGGGCAGTTCCAAAAAGATGGATCTTAGCCCCTCGGGATTTCCATCCGGGATGCGCAGTCCCTTCATCGCCTAGCAAGGGCCTCTTATGGGGGCGCTGACCTCGTGTCAGCGGATGCAGTGTTATGAGGGCAGGCTGCACGCGCAATTGTGCAGCGTTTACTGCTCATGCTGAGGCTCCGGATGAGGGGGCACATTTCGAGCCTTGTGCTCCTCGTCCTTAGCCCGCTGCTCATAGGCCGCTCCACCACACACTGGAAGTGCTGAAGCTGGCAAGGATGTAGTTCAGTGTGGATCCTGATCTCTTGGAGGAAATTCACGCGGCGCTCGACACTCTCCGTATTCTGCGGTTAGGATTCTCTCACTTAGGAAGGCTTCAACAGAGGGAAGAGCTTCGTGGCGACAGGAACGGTGAAGTGGTTCAACGACCAGAAGGGCTACGGCTTCATTCAGCCGGACAACGGTGGCAAGGACGTCTTCGTCCATATCAGCGCCGTGGAGCGTGCCGGCCTGCGTGGCTTGGCTGAGGGCCAGAAGATCTCCTATGAGGTTGAGGCGGACCGCCGCTCCGGCAAAGAATCGGCCGTGGATCTGAAGACAGCTTAGTCGAGTCGCATGAACTCAAGCGGGCGGCTCCGCAGGGGCGGCCGCCTGCCCCACAGTGGATGTTAGCGCTCGTTGAGCGTATCAGCGCTAATTCATGGCAGCTGTCAGACTACAGCCCGGTGATAGCCGGAAATAGGTCCTGACACCTAGCCGTGCGGCCATGGCACGGCAGCCGGGGCTGCCTTGGGCGCCGCCCCGCGCCTTCGTCAGACGAGGTGAACACGCTATCCCAAGCCTGAAGCCTCACAGTTTATCCGGCTCAATGGCGTGACATGGCCAGCCACTCCGTTGGTACGGTTTTTCGAAGCGAGCGCCTTGTTTCCGCCGCATCCACTGTTACCTTGACAGGATAAGCTCAGAGGTCAGCCCTACTCCATGACGAAGCTCGCCCTTGTCGTTGACGAACGAGAGTTGAGTATCATTCGTGCAGCCCTTCTCCTCCTTCAAGAGCAAGTGGACGCACTTCCGGAAGACCTCGCAGAGATGATCACCACGAACGGACCGCCTATGCCGGCGCCCGAGATCGAACAACTCAGCGTTCGTCTTCACGAGACAGCAAGACCGATACAGGATCATGCTGAACGGGAGCTGCCGCAAGCAACTCGAGTTGTTGAGGTGGAGCGGTTTCCCGCAATCAGTATGTCCCATCGCGTGATGTGAGCAGTGCCGATCACCTTGCCTGCGTCTGTTTTGGTGCCACTAAACGCTACAAACAAGCGTCTCAGTGATGAAGCTCGAGAGGGGTCCAACCGTGACTGCGCAAAGGACCCCATCGATTCAGGACATGTTCCTCGATCATCTTCGTGACAGCCGGATAGAAGTAATGATGTTCCTCGTGAACGGGATCAGGCTGCTGGGCCGCATTAGGCGGTTTGATAACTTCACAATCGAGCTTGTGAGAGATGGTCGCTCTCAGATCATTTACAAGCATGCCATATCGGCGATCAACCCGGCAGAGCCAGTCCCACCGACGGGCCCGGGTTCATTCGAGTAAAGCAGTCTTTCTCAGACATTGGCGATGCGGTTCAAGTTCGCATGGGGAAACAGTCGCTGACGCAGGGGGCACATTCTGCCTTCTGCCGAGGTGCGTTACAGCCGATGCTTTGGCTCGCGACGGCACTGGCGATAATCAGTTCCGCGCAGCCGGACCGTATCGAATACAAGGTGCGCTAAAGCCGGGCTACACCGGCAGACCTAATCACTGGCGGAACAGGAACGAGGGTCATGATGCTGCTCGAATTGGATCAAGAGCAGCTGCGTGTCCTGAGACGTGCTCTCGAAGCGAGGGCGCGTGACATGCACCTGCGCCTGGGGACGGACCCTGGGGATGAAGGCTTCCGGCGCGAAGCGACACTCGCCACAAAGCTTCTGCGACAGATCGAGGCTCTGGAAAGGCGTGCTGGTTACCGCGCCTGGGGCATTGGTGATATCGAATCTCTGCCCGAAGACGATGAGAACTGAACCCCGTTATCATAGAACAGACTACATGTGGACAGGGTGCTTCCCGACAGATGTTCCGATCAGGCGCAGCAGATCCTGCTGTTCAGCGTTGGTTTGACAATGATGAGGAGTCACGTATGCCCAAGCTGACCCGAGTTCTTGAAACTGCCCTGTACGTTGCTGACCTCGACCGGGCTGCCACCTTCTATGGTGGCGTCCTAGGCCTGCCTTGCATTCACGAGGATCACCGGATGCGAGCCTATGACGTGGGCGGCAATGGTGTTCTGCTGCTCTTTCCGCAAGGCGGGTCTCTCCAGCCCATTGAGACTCCTGGTGGGTCAATTCCACCGCACGACGGCCATGGTCCTATACACGTCGCCTTCTCGATCCCGCAGGATGAAGTGGAGGAATGGCAGCGGCATCTGACTGACGCTGGCGTTGCGCTGGAGGGGCGAACGCAATGGCCCAGGGGTGGCGTAAGCGTCTACTTCCGTGATCCCGACAATCACCTGCTGGAGATTGCCACGCCCGGATTGTGGAAGGGGTATTAGCGCAAGAACAGCCACTTATGTGTTCTCACCCGAACAGCCTTCATCGCCTGGAACGGCTTTCACTAACCCATTAGCTATTCTGCACTGACTGAAGGCTCATCCCGTCAATGATGCGGTCGCGACGGGCTTCGGATGCCCGGATTTTTCCGGTGATCTGTTCCAAGGAGCCCCGGCTCGATCCCAAAAAGCCGATCCCGGCTAAGGTCGCAGCAATCCCGATCACCAGAGCGAGGGCATCAGTCCGGACAAGCCCAGCTAGGGACGCTCCGACCAGTAGCACACCTGCTAGGATTGCTACCCGTGCCACGACCATGCTCTTCCGGCAGCGCTCTGCCGCCTCTGAGAGAACGTCGATTTCGGATTCGAGATCAGCAATCTGTTGGTGGAGGTCAGTCATCCAGATGTATCACAGTTCAAGAGGTCGGGTGCTCATTGAGATGCTTAAGTCTGTCAGATCGGAAGCAACAATCTTATCTCAGTCCCGATCAGCAGGAATATAGTCGATCATGCCCTTCTCCAAGGCGATTACCTGGACGTCGCGCAGATCGACCCGTTGTCCATTACACCATCGCACATGACCGTTGCTCCGGGCTCCCCAGCCGGTAAGCTGGCCTTACCATTGATCCATCGTTCATGGGGCATACCGCTATGAAATCGTTCGACACCATCGTGATCGGCATTGGTGGCATGGGGTCTGCCACTCTCTGGCACTTGGCTCGCCGGGGCCAGAAGGTGTTGGGCATCGAACGGTTTGACCTCGGGCACAGCATGGGCTCCTCCCACGGGCTGAACCGGATCATCCGCCTCGCCTACTTCGAACATCCCAACTATGTGCCCCTCCTCCGCCGTGCCTACGAGCTATGGCGGGAAGCCGAGCAACTGACCCGCGAGCAGCTGCTGTTCATCACGGGTGGCATTGATGCCGGAACGGAGGACAGCCGAATCGTTCAGGGCGCACTGATGGCGTGCCGGGAGCATGATCTTGCGCATGAAGTCCTCACCGCTCGGGAAACGACACAACGGTTCCCCGGCTACAAGCTCCCGGACCAGTATGCCGTCGTCTTCCAGCCAGAGGCAGGGTTCGTGGCATCGGAACGCGCCATCCTGGCGCATGCATCCCTGGCTGTTTCTGCCGGAGCCGAGCTCCATGGACGGGAGAAGGTCATCGCCATTGAGCCTGCCAACGGGCGGGTGGTGGTCGTGACGGATCAAGACCGCTATGAGGCCGGACGGGTGGTGGTGTCGGCAGGTGGCTGGATTTCCGATCTCATTCCTGCTCTCAAGAGCACGGCTGTGCCGGAACGTCAGGTTCTGGGTTGGTTCCTGCCAAAAAATCCAGACCTGTTCAGGCCAGAGGTCTTCCCGGTCTCGAACATCGAGTCTGAGGTCGGCCATTTCTACCAGTTCCCGACCTGGGGCATCCCAGGCTTCAAGATCGGCCTCTACCACCACTTCCACGAAACTGGCCATGCCGACGAGCTCTCCCGAGAGCCGACACCCGCCGACGAAGAGGCGCTTCGCAAGGGAATCTGGCACATGTTCCCTGATGCCGATGGACCTGCGCTGCGGCTCGCCACCTGCCTGTTCACCAATACGCCCGACGAGCACTTCGTGATCGACACCCTGCCAGGGTCACCGGAGGTCGTGGTGGCGTCTCCGTGCTCAGGGCACGGGTTCAAGTTCGCGAGTGTCGTTGGGGAGGCCTTGGCTGACCTCGCGATGACGGGAACCAGCAAACTTGATCTGTCGCTATTCGACATGAAACGGTTTGAAGACGCTTGAAGCTTCGTCGGAGCAGGTTGAGACGATTTGTCGTGACAGGGAAGCCGCAATTGCTGTGATGCTGGTTGTCGAGACCACGAGGCTCTCGCCGCTGGCCGCCAAGACGCAATGCAATCCATCACCGCTGCCGTGGTTGCAGCGAACGGGCCAGCTCACGAATGACCGCGTCCTCAATGTGGAGGTCGTCGATCTTCTCATCCACCTCAGGTTCTGGTTCCGGGACCAGAGCCTTGGGGCGTGGAGTGACATCAGCCACCGATGCGTCTGAGTTCGCGGCCTCGTGCGGCCCTGGCCAGGTGGTGAGCCGGTCTTCCAGCAGGTCGAGCAGATGATTGAGAGCCCTGTTCGTGACATCGACATCCCGTGCATCCGGGGCACCTTCAAGCGCCACTCTCCGGCGCCGATAGGCCGGCTCGGCGCTGACCTCCGGGCCGAACCAGGGCAAAGGATGGAAGTCCTGTTCGTCCTCTGGTGGAACGGCTACTGTCACCAGATCGAGGGGAGCGGGCCTGACGAAATGAAGAACCTGGATCTCGTATGAGCCAACCGAAAGCCGGGTGCGCAGGTACTCAACTTGGCTCTGGCTGACAGCCAGCAGGGCCTGCGCATGGGCCGGGGGTAGATCTGCCCGCTCCTCAGACGCCCCATCAGCCCGCGCCTGAAGAATCAGGCTGCTGCGGGCCTCCTCGATCTGGACGAAAGTGCTGCGTTGGGGTTGGTCGGGGAAGTAGCCCTCGCGCACGTGCTCGCCTCCCCTCTCCTTCCGGATCAGACGCGCTAGAGACGGAGCGATGACGAACAGGCGCTGTATGGGCACGCGGCAGGCCTCTCTCATGGACTGGTGACGGGTGTCCGCCCTGCCGCTAACCTAGGGCACAACCTTGAGAGAGAAAGCAAAAAGCGCTTCAGCGGCTGTCCACACTCCGGACAAAGAGAAGCGCCCCGCATCGCAGAGGCGCTTGAGTTCCAGAGAGGAACAGCCCCCCAGCCACTCCATCATGGACCGGATCAGAATGCCTGAGGAATCAGGCCGTGGCTGTCCCAAAAAGGGTACAGGTACCAGAAGATTGCCCTCAGAGGCTGGCCAGCAGCAGGCTGATGCTGATCAACATGCCTAGGGAGGCGATAAATCTGATCATAGCAGATGTGAACGTTGGCGCCGGCACAGGAGCAAAAGGAGGCGCTGCGACTTCTGTCTGACGCATGGCGAAGACCTTCAGGAGATTCAGCTGGTTCTGGGAAAGCGCCGAAGGGACGACCAATCGCGCCACTTGGCGGGTGTTTCTCTGTGCGATTTTCACGCTGGTGTCTGTAGCCGGCAGGACACACGGCGGGCCTTGATGCGACTGATCGTCGATTGTCCTGGCTCATCGGGAGCAGAATGGACCTAGCCCCAGACACGAGCATGGTTCCGCATGCCTTTCAGTGGCTGACAGCACCAAGAGCCGGGAGCCGGACGAACCATGCCTCATCCCCTGTCGCATCAGTCTACTTGGCTGACAGTGATCTTTTGCGTGACTTACGCGTGTAGGAGTTCGGCCTGGTCACAGGCACGGGCGGATCGGCGGGTTTCTTCGGTTTCATTGTCCGACTGCTGACAAACACCATGCTGCAGGACAGGATGAGCAGGAACGGCATCACCAGAAAGGCGAAGATCTGAGTATCGGTCATTCCAATCAATTGCGTGATGCTATGCGGGACGGCTGCCGCTCTTAGCACGCTCATGTCGCTGAGCCACGCCCGCCGGCGCGTGAATGGAGTACGGGATTGTCGGGCACCCTGAGCGGCCTACATCCAGGATGTGGGTCATTCCCTTGGCACACCAGCGCCCTGGGTGAGGTTTCAGACAGCGCCTCAGCCGGGGCGCTTCGTTCAGGGCTTGACCTTCCGGGCCCTGCGCCAAGCTGCCGCGCTCCTTTTGGGCTGGTTGTGCCCTTCAGCAAATCAGCTCACTCTGGCCTCAGCTGCCTTACACCGACAGCTGTCGACGAGCCCCGGGCCGGGCACGGATGTACTGCCCTCCCGGGCTCCTCGTCGGACCTCAGCGCTAGCTTGCCCTCATCCCCCGGCACCCCACCCCACATAGTCTCCAAGGTTCTGGTCTTGTCAGGCGGCATTGTCGAGCAATGCTCTCGAGCGGGGTCCTGCCAGCAACTTAAGGGCGGCGGACTTCGGCAGCGGCAAGCCTCGCCTCCCTGGCCCTGATGCGTTCGCGATGGGCCGTATAGAGGCCGCTTGCTGCAATGACAGCCCCGCCGACGAGGGTCATGGCCCCCGGCACGGTGCCGAACACGCCAAAGCCGAGCAGCCCGGCGAACAGGAGCTGGACGTAGGAGAACGGCGCGATGGTGGACGCTGCGGCCTTGCGGTAGGCCAGGATGATGAGCCAATGCCCCATGGTCGAGAAGCCGCCCATCAGCACGGCCAGGCCGATCTCCCCGGCCGTGGGCGTGCGCCAGTGGACTGGCACGAAGGCTGTCAGGGCGATCAGGCCAACCACGGCCGACCACACCAGGGTCGTCTCGGGCCGTTCAGAGCTCATCAGGCGGGTGGCGATGGCAGCCACAGCCCAGGACAGTGCTGCGCCGATCGGCAGCAGGGCGGCCATCTGGAAGGCCGAGCCGCCGGGCTGGACGACGAGCATCACACCCAGGAAGCCTACCGCCGCCGCAGTCCAGCGCCGGATGCCCACCTTCTCGCCGAGGAGCGGGATCGAGAGGGCGGTGATGAAGATCGGCGAGATGAAGTTGATCGCCGTTGCCTCAGCCACTTGGAGATGCCCTAGCCCCAGGATGAAGAGAACCGATGAGCCCGCTACGGCGAACGCCCGGATGATCTGGAGCCGCAGGCGCGGTGTGTGCATTGCCCTCGCACCACGGGCGACGAAGACAGCTGGCACCACCACCAGGCAGAAGACACCGTAGCGCAGCCAGGTGACTTCGATGGCAGGTAGCGTATCCGTCAGGACCTTTGCGGTGACATCACCCATGGCGAAGAAGACGGTCGACAGGAGGGCCAGGCCGATGGCGGCGAAAGTCGCGTCCTTGGCGGGAGCGGCGCTCCTCGTGGTCGGGAGCGCTGGGACACCCTCAGCAATGGAGGATGGATCGTCCGCTGTGGCGGAGGCGAAGGCAGGAGGGCTCATGCTGGGACGGTCTCGGTGAGAGCATGGGGCTTCATGCGCTCTGGTGAGCCAGCAGGAATAGCCGACACTGCTGAAAGTTGGGTGAATTGAACTCGTGTCATTGCGCGGGGCACCCCCGCGCCAGGCGCATGGAAAGTTGTCCCGCGGCTGCGGCGATGTGTGTAATTTCCGCTAACTGCACAAGTGCTGGAATGATCTCAGTCCTCCCTGTAGCACCCAAGCGCTCGCAGCGAGGCCGTCGCCACAACCTCACAAGCCTGGAGCCGTGTTGTGCCGACTGTTGGTCTTCACGGTCGAACATCCGAGCCAGGCACACAGTTCTTCCAGGGACGGGAAGTCGTGCTCAATCTCCCGGAAAGGCGAAGGCCTCCTGTTCCGCGGCAGATCCTCCAGCAGCTCGGCCGTCCAGGTGTAAGGCTGGCGCGAGCCGTTCCTGACAACACTGGCAACAACGGTGTCGCGCAGGAGAAGGTCATAGGCGCCGGGCGCCAGCTGGACCAGGCGGTAGGTCATTCTCGGTTCTTGTCAGATGCAAGCTGGAGATCAATGCACTCATAGGCCTTAGCGAGAGCCGCAACGCGATCTGAGGCCATGATCAGGGTCGGGCGTTGCTCGGGCCGGGCCACGACAGCCATCCACTCCAGGCCGCTCGGGCTGAGACGGATCTGGTAGCCGCTGTGCTCCACGAGCTCGGCATCTGCAAGGGGATGAGGATCAGTCATGGTCGATTAGCAGATCTGGGCCTCGTACCGAGCCGTCTGTGATGGGCCTGGAGGGACTTGAACCCCCAACCAGACCGTTATGAGCGGCCGGCTCTAACCATTGAGCTACAGGCCCCGGTCCGAGGAGCCATGCTGGCTCGCCGGTTCTTCGACTATATCAAGAACGACACAGCGGGCCAAGAGTGCGGTTGTCTCCTGAGCAGTTCTATCCTTAACGGATCTCAATGTCCTCTTCACCCTCAAGGTTTAGGAGCAGCGACGCTGCGAACGCGGGTCGAGTGTTGTGATAGTCCTGTAGGTGTGAGGGAGCAGCCGCTCGAAGCTGCGGCGCACGGTGCCGTAGCACTCGCAGGAGGCGCCTTCCAGCCCGGTACGGTCCGTCACGGTGATCGCCCCCCGGCCTTGTCTGATGAAACCTGCTTGCTGAAGTGATCTCGTGATGCTGCTGACGGTGGAGCGCTGGACACCGAGCATGTCCGCCAGGAACTCATGCGTGAGCGGCACAGTGTCCCGGTCGGGTTGTGTCGCAAGCCTGGAGAGGGGACAAGAAAGGGACAACCACTCGCTAGCGCGTTCAGGCCGCGAGTAGCTCG
>NZ_JAFBID010000108.1 GCF_016811235.1 Microvirga arabica | reverse complement strand
AGTCGTTCCTCCCAAAGGTTCCGCTCTCGCGCTCCAATATTGGACCGGCGGATATTCGATGCTACCAAGATCCTGTGCAGTCGCAATACTCGGCCCGAAAGCATAGGCGATCCCGGACGAAAGCGTTGGATCGCTCATGGACCTTTCTGTTCCGGAGCTATTGTCCGTTGAGCTCGGCGCATTACCAGCCAGTCACTCGTCGAAAGAGGAGGCCGAGCGACTCTCCACGCCTGATCGCATCGCTCCTCTGCCGGTCGCCTTCGACCCAAAGGAGCTCAGCGACCACGATTTGTGTCTCGCGCTTGAGGAGATGCGCCGTCGCGGCTGGGCCGTTGCCGCCTACGACGTCAGCGACGTTGAGGCGCTGATCAGCGATGACGTTGATCCAGCACCGACGGATGACGAAATCCGCGTCTGGTTGCAGGACAACCAGGACGAGCTCCAGCACGGCATGTGCGCCGCCATGCACGACGCTGTCAATGCGGAATGGAACCGCTCTGACGACGGCTGAGCCTTAAGCCAATCGCCATACTCGCCGCCGGTCGCCCCGGCCGTCCCGCGGGAGGAGATCTCCTCCCGCGCCGGTTTCGTTTGCCCTTCCTTCAATGGCTCCCCTCGCAGGGCCACGTTCCAAGAAGCACAAGAACGGCACGGAGTTCGTGAGCTTCATCGGCGAATACAAGAGCCGTGGCTCGGAGAAGGTCCGGACGATGTTCCACTCCGCGAGCGGTCGCGCCCTCGACGCAATTCGCGCAGACCTGAAGGAAGGCCCGCCGATCCGCGTCTTCGGTGTCTCCGACGAGATGCCGGCAGACGGCGAGCGGAAAGCGAAGCAGATCTTCAGGATCATCGGCAAGAGCGAGCCGCGTGAGCAGGCCGGCGAGGAGATGCAGCAGGCTGCATGATTCGGCCATGAAGAAGCCGCCCTTAGAGGCGGCTTCTTCTTGCACGTTTCCGCAACCCCCGCTCTATAGAAGATCAATACCCAATCAGGAGAGCAGAGTGGCCAAACCGGTAGCCCCGCAGGAGCAGGACTGGTTCTATGAGCGTCTGCGTGATGCGAAAGTGGACGTGCAACTGTTTCTGGTGAACGGCGTCAAACTCATCGGGCGCATTGATCGTGTCGATCGCTACACCATTCTCCTGTCAAGAGGCGCAAGCTCTCAGGTCGTCTACAAGCACGCGATCTCGACGGTCGTCCCACCCACAGGCTTCGAGATCGGCGGCCCGGACTGGTAGCCAGATCAGGCAGCGACAGCCTGCGGAACTGACCTTCCAGAAACTTCAGCCGCTGGTGAGGAGGTTGCAGATCCCCTAGCGGTGACCTTTGATTTCGATGCCTCGCCCCGAAGTGCCTCATAGCGGGCAACAAACTCATGATTGGCTCGGGTCAGTTCCTTGATCTCGCCCTTGAGGTCGCCGATCTCCAGCTTCAGCTCTGACACCTGCTCGACGAGATCGTTATCCTGCCGGATCTGAGAGCGGAGCCCGCGGATCGCTTCCTTCTGATCAGCCACCTTGGCCTCGAGCTTCTTGATTCTGCGCTCAGCCTCTAACAGCAGGCGCTCTGGGGTTTTCTCCTGCTCCACTGCCTTCATAGCGCCCGCCATAGTGCCTGCCCCTTCATCTCTCAGGTGATTACCAAAGAGAACAAAGCAGGAACTTTGCCCGAAGGTCAACGGGACAGCCTGTCGCGCTTCGTATAACAGCCCCAGATGGCCTAAAGGGAAAGGGCAGCACTAGGGCTGCCCTTTCTATAATTCCTGAGTGCCTGCTACGACTTAGAACAGGAAGTCGTCGGCCGTCAGCTGGCCCTTGAAGCCCTCCAGGGCAATCCTGCCCTGCGCCGTCATGATCACCGCACCTTCGTCAGAATAGGTAATCGAGCTCGAAAACTCATCGAACGAGGTGATGCCCGAGGTCGAGAAATCGATAACGTCCTCGCCTTGGGTGAAATCCGTGATCTTGTCCTTGCCGAACTTGGCACCAAACGTGAAGGCGTCTGCACCGGCGCCGCCCGTCAGGACGTCGTGACCGGAGCCCCCGTTCAGGACGTCGTCGCCCTCGCCGCCGAAGAGCTTGTCGTTGCCAGCGCCGCCGAGGATCTCGTCATTGCCGATGCCGCCGTCGAGATGGTCGTGACCCGCACCGCCGTCGATGCTGTCGTCACCCAGGCCGCCCCAGACTTTGTCGTTGCCAAGGCCGCCGAAGAGCTTTTCATTGCCAGCGCCGCCCCAGATCTTGTCATTGCCAGCACCGCCATCAAGCGTGCTGTCGGCGTCGCTGCCATACAGCTTGTCGTTGCCGCGGAAGCCCTTGAGAACGTCTTTGGATTTACCGCCGCGCAGCACGTCGTCGCCGCGGCCCCCTTGATTCTTTGCCATTGTTGTTTTCTTTCAGAGAGATTGTCTCTGACGCATGAAGTAACGGAGTGCGCGATCACAAGACAAGTAGACCAAATGTCCTATACGTATTTACCGTAAACAGCTTAATGCTCCGGTTGCATAAGTTAATTCTTAATGTTCGCTGAACAGGAAGCACAGGGCTCAGATCATTATTCGGGATGAGGCAGCAAAAACTCAGATTTGAAATCCCGCAAAATGGATGATGAGCATGCTCAAGGCGACGATGTATTTCTCATGCGGACGCGACGCACGGTCGGGTCTGAATTCGAAGACGACATTCGCCGCCTTCCTGACGTCGCTCGACGCCTTCATGGCGGGGTCACGAGCGATCCTGAAGGCAAGATTGCCATCAGCCACGATGTGATTGGCAACCGGATCCACGTGGCCGATGAGGACGGAGACCTCGTCCAAACCCTGATGCGCGATGCCGGCTTTGCTGTCCAGGGCGAGACGGTGACCCTCCCGGTCGATGAGGTCTGGGTAGTCGATCCCAAGTTCCTCGAGGGCCTCGATTTCGAGGATTACGTCGATGAGGAGCACGGGCTGTTCCGTTCCCTCGCCTGAGATCCGGATCAGCGGACAATTCGAGATGAAATCCCCGGAAAAGGAAGAGCCGGCCCACGATCCGTTATGACATCGTTCCGCAGGGCTTGATGATGTCGGTCGAAGGCGCACCGACCTACTGGTTCGACCGCAAGGCTTCCTTCGGTATCCTCTGGGAGCAGATTGCCGACGACCACTTTGAGATCGTGCGTCACGGCCGGGTCGAGATGGTTGTCGAGCGGGAGGCGTCCATGCGGGCCTTCTATGCCGAGATCGGATCCGTCGCCCCCAAGACGGGCAAAGCCTTCGCCACGGTCGAGCAGATCGACACGACAGCGGTCGATATCCTCAAACGTGTTCTGGCCGGCGAAGAAAAGCCAATAGCCGCCATCGCGGCGATGCAGGCTCTGTCACGCGCAGCCTTGCTGCAGGCCATGCCCGCCCACAAGCGCTACCTGCTCGAGGCGGCCTAAGGGAGAGTCAGCATGCACCCTCGCCTACACCGCCCCAGGCAGGTTCTCGTTGTCCGGCTCCAGAGAGCCACCATCGCTGAAAGGATTGCGGCGGTGTTCCTCCGAAGCGAGAGGAGCCCTCCGGCCCCCGCGAAACCTTCCTGCGCCTCCGGGCGGAAGAATCCGTCGTGCCGCTCGGTATCCGGGCAGCAAGCACAGCTGAACTCGCGGGATTTTCTGTCCAATCGAGATGGGTAGACAATCTGAGATGAAAATCCCCGAAAGGAACGGCCATGGCGTTCGACTTCTCGAAGATCAGGGTTCTCACCCCGGCAGAGCGTCAAGCCCGGGAGGAGGCCGAACTCCAGGCTCAGATTGCCGAGGATGCCAGGAAGCGCGAGGAACTCTTCAAGCACACGATCACTGTCACCTTGAGGGAGCACCCGATGCACCGGTTCACGGGAGCGGGAGACAAGATCGTCAGCTTCCACGGCACCGATGAGCGCGGCCGCCGCTCCTCCGGGACCTACTTCGTTCCTTACTTCCGGGAGCGCTCCGAGATCGACGCGATGCTGGCCCCATGGATCAGGGCACGTCGATTGTGGCCCGCGGGTACTGGAAGAAGCGCACCTGGCGCAACCAGCAGAACCAGGAGGTCGAATCCTGGGAGTTCCAGATCCAATTCGTCGAACCCAAGCAGGACTAACGCCGCCGATCCATCGCCTCTCGAACAGCAGGAGACCCCGCGATGTCCGACCAGAAGATCGTGTCCGCCCGCATCACGCCGATTTCGCGCTCGCCGTTCGGCCCGCTGCCGGAGGTCCACGCCACTCTTGAGGACGGCAACGAAGTGATGCTGTTCGACCACTACCCGGGTGAGACCAGTTTCTCCTCCTCCGAGTTCGTCGGCCTCACCGAAGCTGAGGGCCGAAACCTGAAGTTCCAGAAGGACGTGGCATTCCTGCGCTCCTAAGCCGCCACTCTCCCCCGACGACAAGAGAAGGATTGCGCCGATGACAGCTGCCACCGACCTGATCGCCACCCACCGCTGTTTCGTGTTTCCGGACGCCGAGACCGCCGGTGCGGTTTACACAGAGCTCATGCTCCGCAACGAGACCGACTACATGGGGCTTTGTATAGACCTACCGACCCGGACCATTCTGGTCAGCGAGCCCTTCGGCGATGCCTTCGTGGTGCTCCTGGACGACACCGGCAACCTCGGCCCGGAAATCGCGGTCAAGCAGAAGATCGGCATCGGCAGGCGTTCCGCCATGCCGGCCTCTACGACAAGGCCAACGCCCTGAAGTTCGTCAAGATTCCGGTCGCTTCCCTCACCCCGCCGGTGATCGCCGAATTGAACGCCTGCTTGTCCATCTCGGGGCGGATCGGACGCATCACGGAACGTCTGAACACATTCCAATGAGTGGAGGTCCTCATGGACGACTGCCCTCATTGTGAAGGGACGGGAGAGCGGGACTGGCTCAGTGGAGCCCGCTGCTATGAATGCAAAGGCACGGGCATCGCCAAAGACGATGATCCGTGCGCTGATTGTCGGGGGACGGGTCCTGCTCGGGCCAGTGCCTGGAGGACCCATCTGGTTACTAAGAATTGAGCGGCCGGCTGATCCGGAAATCCTCGAAGAGATCGCTCACGAAGTGGTGCGAGGCGCTTTCCAGCGCCCGGATCTTGTCCTCCACCAGGTCGGCCAGGATGCTGCTCGGATGAGAGGCCCGAACCTCCCTGACCGCATCCCTGACCTGATTGAGGTCTAAGGAAGACACCATCACCTTCTGACTATTTCTGGGCCCCTGTTCCAGTGTCATGCGTGATCTCCACGTATGCCGACGACGCGGCTGAAAGGCCCCAGCCCTACAGCCACACCAAGATGGGCATGGCTACGTTTGGTTTCTATGACCGGCGGATTACAAATTTGTTATGAAGTCGGCTCATCGCTGTTGCATATCTGCACGCAACGGCTCCCAGATAGAAATGTCGCGCTCTTCCCTCAGAAGTTCCGGGAGCGCCTGATGGTAGGCCTCACGATACGGGCGGTTCAGCTGGACGGATAGAACGTCCTCATGGCTCTCCCAGGTCTCGTAGAGCATGAAGCGGTTGTCGGACTCCGGATCCCGGTGCAGAATCGCCTGATGGAACATCGGCTCGCTTCGCATCGCGTCGAGCACTCCATTGAGCAGCGAGAGAAACCGATCACGCTGCGCGGGCACAACGTTGAACTTGATCAGGTAGGTGATTGCCATCGTTTGGTCCTCAATCGGGGAAGTCAATTCCGTCCAAGAGTTCAGGCGAACTCGCTTAGATAGCGGGACCATGCCGGACGCGCTGCCTTGGGTCGATTACGCCAGAGGTAATGGGACTGGTCCCCGGTCGGTTGGAGGCTGGGGATAGTTGACCAGTTCGATCGAAGATTGTCAGATTTGGACTATGTCCGCCGTCAGCACCTATGAGACAGATTGGGTGAGTTGAAGAAGGGAGAGGTTCTGGTTCATCGTAGCCCATGAGGACGTGACGATGAGACAGAAGCAGAGGCCGGAGAAAGAGCCGGCCGAGACGGTGGTCAAGGAGATCCGCCGCGCCACCCGCAAGCACTATTCCGCCGAGGAGAAGATCCGCATCGTGCTGGAGGGCCTGCGCGGCGAGGACAGCATTGCCGAGCTCTGCCGGCGCGAGGGCATCCCGCCGAATGTCTACTGCCGCTGGTCCAAGGACTTCCTGGAAGCCGGCAAGAAGCGCCTGGCCGGCGACACCGCCCGGGAGGCCACCTCGGACGAGGTCAGGGGCCTGCGCCGGGAGGCGGCTGCCCTCAAGGAGGTGGTGGCCGATCTCACCCTCGAGAACCGCCTGCTCAAAAAAAGCATGCGCGGGGATGGGGAGGACGGCGCATGAGGTACCCGGCTTCCGAGGAGATCGAGATCATCCGCCTGGTCGAGCAGTCCCGCCTGTCCATGCGCGAGACCCTGGAGAAGATCGGCATCCCACAGGCGACGCTTCTACCGCTGGTACGATCTCTACCAGACCGGCGGCCCTGAGGCTCTGGAGGATCGGCGCCCCTGCCCCAAGCGGGTCTGGAACCGCATCCCCGATGCAATCCGCCAGCAGATCATCCAACTGGCGCTGGACGAGCCGGAGCTGTCGCCGCGGGAGCTGGCAGTGCGCTTTACCGACCAGCACGGCTACTTTGTCTCCGAGGCCTCCGTCTACCGGCTGCTCAAGGCACAGGACCTGATCGCCAGCCCGGCGTTCATCGTGGTGAGGGCCTCTGACGAGTTCAAGGACAAGACCACCGCGCCCAACCCGCTCTGGCAGACCGACTTCACGTATCTCAAGGTGATCGGCTGGGGCTGGTTTTATCTCTCGACCGTGCTCGACGACTTCTCGCGCTACATCCTCGCCTGGAAGCTGTGCACCAGCATGAAGGCCGAAGACGTGACCGAAACCCTGGAGTTGGCGCTGCAAGCCTCAGGTCTGGAGCAGGTTGAGGTAAAGCACAAGCCGCGGCTGCTGTCGGACAACGGCTCAAGCTACATCTCGTCGGATCTGGCGTCCTGGCTGGAGGGCAAGGGCATGAGCCATGTGCGTGGGGCGCCGTACCATCCCATGACCCAGGGCAAGATCGAGTGCTGGCACCAGACGCTCAAGAACCGCATTCTGCTGGAGAACTACTTCCTGCCGGGGGACTTGGAGGCGCAGATCGAAGCGTTTGTGGTGTACTACAATCGTCGGCGCTACCACGAGAGCCTCGACAATCTCACACCTGCCGATGCCTACTTCGGACGCGGAGAGGCCATTCTGAAGGAGCGAGAATGGATCAAACGACAGACCATCCAAACCCGCCGCTTGCAGCATCAGACGCAAGCTGCCTAATCTGAAACCCAGATGAGCCAGAGTCTCCCTTAGTTCAGACCGCCCGATGTCTCAAAAACTCTGACGACGGACAGTGAGGTCCAGATCAGCCCATACAAGAGGAGATGATCGCAAAGCCGCTAGGATGTCCCCACACCGGCGGCTTGCCCATGAGGCTGCGGCAGGTTCGGTTTGAGCACGTGCCATCATGGGCTATCGATCTCAGTTCAGGCGGTTTCCTGCCTCCGAGAACAGGTGAACAGCCTCGGGTTGACCTGCCACAGACAGGGTGGTTCCGGGCCGAACATCACTGGATCGAGGCAACTCTACGGTCAGGAGGCGGTCACCTCCGACATCAATGTAGGCATAGGTCTGTCCGCCAAGACGCTCAACGACAACGGTTTCGCCTGTAAGCCATGCCTTATCAGGTGAACAGACGCCTAGATCCTCAGGCCGAATACCGACGGTAACCGGGGCCTTATCAGCCAATCGAAGCGAGGATTCCGGAAACTCAATGACGTTTTCAGACTGCAGCCGCAGACCAAGGACGCCGCTTCGCTGCTCGGGCCGCAAATTGAACGTGTTCATGGTAGGGCTCCCAATAAAACGGGCAACGAACAGCGTCTGGGGCCGATGATAGAGATCAAGCGGCCGGCCAACTTGCTCGACCCGTCCCGTATTCATGACGACGATCCGGTCGGCCAGCGTCATGGCTTCGACCTGATCGTGGGTCACATAGACCGTTGTGGCGCGCATCCGGCGATGAAGCTTTGCCATTTCAAGGCGCATCTCTACCCGCAAGGCCGCATCCAGGTTGGACAATGGCTCGTCGAACAGAAACGCCTCGGGCTCACGGACGATTGCCCGGCCCATGGCAACGCGCTGACGCTGACCACCGGAGAGCTGCCCCGGTAGGCGCTCCAACAACGGCTTGATCTTGAGGGTTTCTGCCGCATTGGTGACCCGCTCCTTGATCTCGCCGGCGGGTGCATTTCGCATCTTGAGGCCGAAAGCCATGTTGTCGCCCACGCTCATATGCGGGTAGAGCGCGTAATCTTGAAACACCATCGCTATATTACGATCGGCCGGGGAAAGCTCGTTTACAACATTCGGGCCGATGCGCAGCGTCCCTGACGTGATCTCCTCAAGGCCAGCGATCATCCGCAAAAGAGTAGATTTTCCACACCCGGAGGGCCCCACAAGCACAAGGAACTCACCGTCACCGATGGTGAGATCGATCCCGTGGACCACGTCGACACTCCCGTAGCTCTTCTTGATTTGCTCAAGCCTGATCTGGGCCATTTCCGTTCCCTCTAGCGGCGGGTGTTATCCAATACCAGTTGATTAGCATTATTAATAATGATAATTATAATCTGACGCAACAGTTCTTGGGTCATAATGGCAGCGCCCCTCCTTCAGCGGTCCCATCAAGCTTCTGTGCCTCGCCCGGCGAAATCGGGCGAGGTTTACGAGGCTGTGAAGCGGGAGATCATGTTGGGTGGACTTCCCCCCGGTGATCCGCTTGTCGAGTTGGAGCTTGCCGCAGCGTTCGGGTGCAGCCAGGGGCCGGTCAGGGAGGCGCTTCTTCAACTGCAGGAGGAGGGGCTGGTCATCCGACAGGGGCATCGTGGCACCCGTGTTGCTGACTGTACGGCTGACGAGGCCGTCGAGATGTTCCGGCTCCGCCAGTCCATCGAGTGCCGTAGCGTTATCCGGGCTCTGCAACGTCCCAGCCGCACCCTCACCAACGATCTTGAGGCGCTGATCAAGCTCATGGAGGACGCTGCCCAAGCCGGTGACGAGTACAAACTTGCCGTCCATGACCGGGACTTTCATCGTCGGTTGCTGCGCGACGCGAACCTTCCAGCCCTCGAACCGATCCTGCACCGCTGCCTCGTGCACAATCATCGGTTCAAGATCTCCCAGTCCACGGGGGAGCGGGACCTTCTGGCAACGGCCCGAAGACATTTCTCGATCCTTGAGGCGGTCGGGCGCGCGGATGCGGCAGCCGCCGCGCAAGCGCTGGCGCATCACATCGCCACCATTGTTGACCTCGGCCCTGATGTTTTTGCCCACGGAGAGCAGTGATGCAGATGCGCCCGGACGAGATTTGCACCAAACTGTCGCCCGAGATGGACGCGCTCTTGCAACGTGTCCAGGCGGAAGATGGGCCTCAGCCGGACCCAACTCTGCTGCCCGCGCCCGAGGGGCGTGCGGCTGCAGCGAGCAGCAACCGGCGCTGGAATGTCGACCTTCCGCCCATGGCCGACACTCGCGAGTATCACATACCCGCTGATCTTGAACTTGGATCGGTTGCGTGCCGCACCAGAGTGCTTGTCCCGAACGAGCGCATCCAAGGAACCCTACTCTTTGTGCATGGCGGGGGTTTTTCGTTCTGCAGCCCCGACACCCACGAGCGGTGCGCGCGTGTTCTTGCTGTTGAATCGGGGATGGCCGTGGTCGTGCCAGATTACCGGCTCGCGCCGGAGCATCCTTACCCTGCCGGCCTTATGGATGTCGTCGCGGTCCTGCGAACGCTCACATATAAACCATCGACGTTGGGGCTTGGAGCTGGACCGCTCCTGGTGTCCGGCGACTCTGCGGGCGCCAATCTCGCGCTGGCCGCGATGATACATGAGCAGCGTTCGGGGCACAGGCTCCCCGACGGAGCTCTCCTTTTCTACGGTGTTTACTCAGGCGACCATACATCGCCATCCCACGTCCGCTTTGCGGAGGGGCCCGGCCTGACCACCGCGAAGATGCAGCGCTATTGGAATTGGTACGTTCCAAATGAGGAAGACCGGCGCGACCCGCTTGCCGCTCCCATGAACGCCTCAGATGACGAGCTTCGGTCTCTGCCCCCCCTGTGGCTGCAGGCGGCAGGGATCGATCCACTTTTGTCCGACACGGTCTTGCTTGGGCGACGGCTACACGAGCTTGGTCGAGATGACCCCGTGAGTGTCATTCCAGGTGTGGTGCATGGATTCCTGCAAATGACTGTGTCGCTTCAGGCGGCGCGGGATGCTTTGGCGGCGGCAGGCACCGCCGCGCGAACGTTGGCGAAGACCAACGGATAAACATGACAAACCCCTAAACGGAGGAAACGATGAAGAAGCTGATGAAGAGATTTTTAGCAGCCTGTAGCCTCGCAGCGGGCCTGGCTCTCGCAGGTGGCGCACAGGCGGAAACGGTGCGTTTCTGGTATCACTTCGACAATCCGGACAATCCGATGTCGAAGCTGATCGAGAAGTTCCAGACGAAGAACCCCGGCATCAAGATCGAAGCTGAGAACATTCCGTGGAACAGCTACTACGACAACCTCTACACGGCCATTGTCGGCGGCAACGCACCCGATGCTGCAATGGTGAAGCTGTTTGCTCAGCCGCGGCTCGTGGAAATGGGTGCGTTGGAGCCGATCGGCGATCGGATTGAGAAATGGGCCGGCAAGGCCGACCTTCTCGACAACCTGCTTGACCTCAACAAGGGACCTGACGGCAAGCAGTATTATCTGCCGATCCAATATGTCGTGCTCTACCTTTATTACCGTGCCGATCTCTTCAAGGCTGCCGGCCTTGAACCGCCGAAAACCTGTGAGGATTTCCTCAACGCGGCCAAAACCCTCACCAAGGCACCCGATCAATACGGTTTCGGATTCCGCGGCGGCAAGGGTGGCTGGGACCAATGGGGCGCCTTCGTCTTCTCGAAGGGCGCCAAGTTCGAAAAGGGTGGTCTCACCAGGCCGGAAGCGATCGCAGCCAACCAGTGGCTGATTGATTTGCACCGCGTGCACAAAGTCTTCCCGCCATCCGCTCCGAATGATGGCTTCCAAGAAATCCTGGGCGCATTCAAGAGCGGCAAGACGGCCATGACTATTCACCATATTGGTTCGTCTGCTGATATCGTGAAGGCTCTTGGAGAGAAAGTCTCAGCGGCTCCCGTTCCGAAGTGCGGTGAGAAGGCCTGGACCTCATATGGCGATGAGTCCCTGGCCGTCTTTTCCTCCGCAAAGGATAAGGACGCCGCCTGGAAGTGGATCTCGTTCCTCGCCGAGGGCGAAAACAACGTTCTCTTCAACCAGGCCACCGGTCAGCTTACCGTCACGAAGAGCGGATCGAAGGACTGGAAGCTGCACGAGCAGCGTTTCGTCGACGCAACAGTCGCCTCGCTGCCGTTCGCGGCAGTCCTGCCTCAGACGTCAGCCACCGCCGATTTCGTGAACACCGTGTGGCCGACCACGATGCAGCGGGCGCTGACAGGCCAGATCAGCGCTGAGCAGATGATGAAAGAGATCGAGACGCTCCTCGCCTCTCAGTAATCGTGCCGCCGCGACTGCGCCCCAAGGGGCGCAGTCCGTTCCGCCCCGACAAAGAGATCTGGCCCATGTCCGTTTCCGCAGCCCTGCCGGACCACGCCGCGCCCGCGCGCCGCTGGCGCAACCGCCTGCTCCCTTACGGTTTGCTGACACCAGCCGTCCTGGTGACGGTCGTGATCGTCTTCCTGCCGATGATCGAGGCTGTGGTCACAAGCCTGTACGAATTCGTGCTCTTCCGGCCCAATGCCGCCCGCTTTGTGGGCTTGGGCAACTATTTTAAGCTCGTCGAGGATCCGGTTTTCTGGATCACCCTTAAGCATACCGCCATTTGGATCGGGCTGACAGTCCCGCTGCAAATGGGGCTTGGCCTGATCGCAGCACTGATCCTCAATCGACAGTTCCCCTGGCGAGGGATCGCTCGAGCCTTGGTAATTATTCCATGGGCGCTGCCCAGCGTCGTGATCGCGCTCATGTGGCGCTGGATCTACGATGCCAACACAGGCGTACTCAACGAGATTCTCCTGCGCCTGTCGATTATCCAGTCCGCTGTTCCATGGCTCGCAGATCCTGACAGGGCTCTTTACGCGGTCGTGGTAACCCTGACCTGGCAGGGCTTCCCGTTTTTTGCGGTCATGATCCTTGCTGGCCTCCAGGGCATTCCGAAAAGCCGCTACGAGGCTGCCTCGATCGATGGAGCGAGCGCATGGCGGCAGTTCCGTCACGTGACCTTGCCAGGGATCGCCGGCGTGCTCGCAACAGCAGGCCTCCTGCGGATCATCTGGGTCGCCAACTCGATTGACGTCATCTTCGTCATGACGGGAGGGGGACCTGGCTATGCGACCCAGACACTGCCCCTCTACGCCTTTGTCAAGGCGCGGCAAAACCTCGATTTCGGCTACGGTACCACCATCGCGGTGATGTTCACCCTGCTCTTGAGCGTCGTGGTCGCCTTCTACATTGCGCGTACGTCAAACGAGGCTGAGCGATGATGGGCAAGCCGACAATGATGCGCCGCATCCTCACAACCGACCTTCCCGCCCTGGGCATTGTCCTACTGGCCGTAGGGCCCTTTCTCTGGATGCTGATGACCTCTTTCACGCCGCAGGACAGGCTCGCGGCCCTGGGTGTTGCGATCAGCCCTGCTAACTGGTCCTTGGAGAACTACCTGCGGCTTGTTTCCCGAACGTCATTTCTCGGGAACATGGGGCACAGCCTTATCGTCGCAGCTGGCACCACGGTTCTCGGCCTCTTTGTCTCTGTGACGGCAGCCTATGCGTTTTCCCGCTTTCGGTTCGCCGGACGTCGGGTGCTCATGATGCAGTTCCTGCTGGTGAACATGTTCCCGGTGGTTTTGCTGATCCTGCCTCTGTTCATCATGATGCGTCGTCTGGGTCTTCTCGACACCCATGCGGCTCTCATCATCGCCAATGCGACGGTGGCCATTCCGTTCTCGATCTGGATGTTGACGAGCTACATCAATGCAATCCCGAGGAGCCTCGATGAGGCTGCCATGACCGATGGCTGCAGCCGTCTTCAGGCGCTCAGACGGGTGATTCTGCCTCTGGCCATGCCCGGTATTATCTCGACGGGCATCTACATCTTCATCACGGCATGGAATGAGTACCTCTATGCTCTTACCCTGGGCGGGCGAAACGTCCGCACAGTGACCGTCGCTATCCAGACTTTGATCGGCGAGTACCAGATCGAGTGGGGCCTGCTGTCTGCAGGTGGCGTGGTCGGCGCTTTACCAGCCACCATCCTCTTCCTGATCGCTCAGCGGCGCCTGATCGGCGGTCTCACGCAAGGCGCCGTCAAAGGCTGAACCAAGATTACGCATCCAAAGCAAGGACGATCATGAACCCTGTCGGTCTTATATCCATGCAATACGCTCGGCCATTTACGGCCGAGCACTTTCCGCTCTTCGGGCGCATGAAGTCCCTTGGCTTCGATTTCGTCGAACTCCTCGTGCCCGAACCCGGCGAGATCGACCTGAATGAAGCACGTCGTGCTCTCGACGATGCCGGGCTTGACGTTGTCTTGGCGGCCCGGGTCAATCTCCAGCGCAATCTGGCGAGTGATGATCAGTCGGCCCACCAAGCAGGGGTCCACTACCTGCGCTATGCAGCCGATTGTGCCGCGGCCTTGGGCGCCAGGATCGTGGGAGGTCCTTTGACAGGAAATCCCCTGGTCTTCGCGGGACGGCCTCCCGCTCCGGTCGAGGAGAACGAAAGACTTGCGCGTAAAGATCGCTGCGTGACCGGTCTGCAGCAAGCCGGCGATCATGCCGCATCTGTCGGGGTTGAGCTGGCGGTCGAGCCTCTCAACCGTTTCGAAAGCGATGTCCTGTGCACCACCCAGCAGGCTCTCGAGCTTCTTGACGCCGTCGGTCATCCGGCAATCGGACTGATGCTCGACACCTTTCATATGCACATGGAGGAAGCGTCGATCCCGGAGGCGATTCGCCTCGCCGGCACCCGCACCATTCACTTCCAGGCCAACGAGAACCATCGCGGTTTTCTGGGAACCGGATCCACCGACTGGGTCGAAGTCTGCCGCGCCCTTCATGATGTCGGGTATCAAGGGCCGATTTCGCTCGAGCCCTTCCGGCGTAACGATGATCGCTTCGGTGTCCCATTCGCTCAGTGGCGCCCACCGCACGAGGACGAGAGCGGCCGTCTTGCTGATAGCGTATCCTTCCTGAAATCCCACCTGAACCTGACGAGGTATCGGCGATGACCCTTAAAGTTGGCTGGATTGGTTGCGGCACGCACGCAACCCAGATGCTGCTCCCCCAACTCGCACGACATGACGTTGAGGTCGTCGCGCTGTGCGATGTGGACGGAACGCGGCTTGCCCAAGCCGGGCGTCAGTTCGGTGTCAAGACCCTAATGTCAGATGCGTTCGACCTCATTAACACCTCGGAACTTGATGTAGTGGGTATGGCGGTCGGACCCGACCAGCACCTCACGTTTGGGAAAGCCGCCCTTGAGCGCGGACTACCCGTCTTCATGGAAAAGCCCCCCGCGGCAACCGCGGCAGGGGCTCTGGAGCTTCTGAGAGCCTCGGAACGGAGCGGAAAGCCGCTGGTCCTCGGGTTCATGAAGCGCTACTCGATCGGCAACCGGATTGCCCATAACATTATCACTTCCGGACGGTTCGGGCGGGTTCTGGGCTTGACCGGCTACTACATGACAGCTCCCACCTATTTCGTCGGAAACGTCGATTACTCGAGCTTCTTTCTGCACCACTGCGTCCACTACATGGATCTTGTGTCGTTCTTCGTCTCACCCGTGCGGGAGATCAACGCCCGTAAGGTCGAGGCGGCCCCCGGGCGAATCCTCTTCCACGTGGATCTGGGCTTCGAGTGCGGCGCCATCGGCACCATCGCCATGGGGACGATCCAGTCGCGTGGTGCCCCGGTCGAGCGGATTGAACTGATGGGGGACCATCAGAGACTCGAGATTGATGACGTCATCGAGGTTCGCTGGAATCGGAACCCGCCCTTCAAGACCGATGATCTTGCCGCAACCTTGAACGACGACATCGATACGCTGACCTGGAAACCCAACTTCACTGCCGCGGCCAACGAGGATCACAAGGGCTATCATGCTCTTTTGACAGATGCGGTGAGGCTGTTCCGCGGGGAGGCGTCTGCGGCGCCCACAATCGTAGATGGCGTTGTGGCCATGGAGCGTCTGGAGAGGCTTCGCCAAATCCTTGAGCTTTAGGTTCAGTCTCCGATTTGCTGCTCTGCACCTGACAGGGATCCCGCATCTGCCTCGCGGCGGGTTCATGGAAAGGCAAGTTACGTGTGCACGATCTCTCAGGGAGGCCGTCAGGATCTTGTGGAACCACATGCGTCGGCAAAGCTCCCAAAGCCGCAGCGCTTTTGCGTCGCCGTGATTGCCCTCCTCACCTCAAGGGGATCTCTCAGGGTGGATTGGCGTCGCGAACGTCGTGTGCGGATTGTTGACCGGATTGATGCCTGGCGCAGTGCGATAGCCGCCCTGCAATTGGTAGTTTTCCGGTTGCTTCGTGTGCTGGCTGGAGCGGGATCGCGGTTGAGCAGGACGGAATTGACACTCCCTCGGCCACAATGAACGGCATGGTCACTAAAGCGGATCTGCAGGAGTATTGTGAGCGCGATCCCGGTGGGGAGACCAAGCAGAACGGTGGCAAGCTCACCGTCGCCCAGTGCGGTGCAAGGTATCAAAAGGAGGAAGGACGCACGGTCCTGACCTCTAGATGTTTGATCCCGGGGTTTGATGGTGCGATATTCTCCTCAGGATGGAGGGACGCGCTATGGGCCAAGTTCTCC
>NZ_JAFBID010000107.1 GCF_016811235.1 Microvirga arabica | reverse complement strand
GCGTCCGTCAAGACATAGCGATCCATCAAGAGCTTGAATCATAAGCCCAACCTCATGTGAATCCCCACAGACCTTAGCGTGGGTTGTTGTGGATTTCGGGTATCAACTGGGGTCTGTGGATATTTGCGACGCGCTAGTTTGAAGAGCCGCCCGCACTTGCATTGAAACGCAGAACATTTCCTTGGGGCTGCCGCTCAAGGAAATCAGCCCATGCGTCCATCAGCTTGCGGCGCTTCTCCAGAGCATCACCTCGCCGGTATGCCCGCTCGACCGCATCGCCCACGAGGTGAGCCAGAGCGGCCTCCGCCACTTCACGCGGAAAGTGGGTGCGTTCGCCTGCCCAGTCACGGAAGGCGCTACGGAAGCCGTGCACCGTGACATCGACCTTCATCCGCCGCAGCACCATCTCCAGCGCCATAACCGACAGCGGGCGCCCCGGCTTCATGCCAGGGAATACAAGGTCGCTGAGCCGCTTCTGCTGCATCTCCCGCAGGATCTCAACCGCTCGGGAAGAAAGCGGAACCCGGTGCTCCCGGCCTGCCTTCATGCGGGATGCAGGAACGGTCCAGACACCGGCTTCAAGATCAAACTCATTCCACAGGGCTCCGAACACCTCCCCGGACCGGGCGGCGGTGAGGATGGCGAACTCCAGAGCACGTGGGGCAATGCCCTCCCGCTCCCGCAGCTTCACCATGAACGCGGGCACCTCATCAAATGGCATCGCCTTGTGGTGGCCGCGTGTGAGCCTCGCCCGCTTAGGCAGAACAGCGTCGAGATGCCCTCGCCACCGAGCCGGGTTCTCGCCAGCCCCCTGCCCTCGCGCACGGGCAAAGTCGAACACCCGCTCCATTCGTCCCCTCAGCCGTGAGGCTGTCTCGGGCTTGGCCGTCCAAAGCGGCTGGAGAACCTTCAGGACCTCCTCAGTGCCAATCTCCGTCACCGGCTTGGCCCGGAGCGGTTCGCAGTAGACGGTGAGGGTCATCTTCCACTGGGCACGGTGCTTCTCGTTGCGCCAGGAGGAGGACATGCTCTCAATCAGAGCGTCCGCAGCCTCACCGAAGGTCATCACCTGGGGCTTGTTGTCCCGTGCCGCGATAGGGTCGAGCCCGTCCGCAAGCTTCTGGCGGACCTCTGCGGCCCTCTCGCGGGCTTTGGCGAGCGCCACATCCCGCAGCGGACCAAGCCCCATCTCCCGGCGCTTGCCGTCCGCCTTCCACATGAACACCCAGGAGCGGGCACCGCTGGCGGTGATGTTCAGGTAGAGCCCGCCGCCGTCAGAGTGCCGTCCCGGCTTTGTGAGTGTTGCGACCGTTCTGGCGCTCAACGTATGCAGCTGTCGTGCCATCTGCCCCTATCCTTCCCCACCTTCTTCCCCACCTTTGAGGCTGGATTGTAGCGGATGATGCTGGGCCACGTAAGATGCATGTCAGCGCAATAGCCTAGTTTTTCAGGGGATTTCCGGATGCAGCTAGATGTGGCTGGACGTTAGTATGGCGGACATCCCCTCCGCCACTTTTTGCTGATCGGACGCATAGAATCCCGCCTCTCCTCTGCGTGGCGAAGTTCCCCTCCTAGTTCCCAGCGTTCGCCGGCGGCGAAGGGCATATGCTTCCGCAGCACGCAACGCCGGGCAGGAGATAGCGCAGGCAGCAGAGCTTTCGCTGCCTGACCGTGATATCACCCTGCTTCACGTGCCGAACCAACCCGTACATGGGGTTGGACTGGCCATTGGTGCGGAGGCGAGTGCAGAGAAGCGAACGGCCCTCGTGCAGAGCGTCCGATCGGACCGTCCCTATCGCCTCAGCCTGATCAAGAGCCCACTCGAAGATGTCGGTGGCATTGTTCCACAGGAGGCGCGGCGAAACTTTGAACTGTGCGACGAAGTGCCGGATCAGGGGCTCCACATGGTTTTGAAAGAGGCGTGAGAAGCAGCCTTCGGAAACAGAAATCGCAGGAATTTCGTCGTTGGGGAGGACAATGGCCGTGGTCTTCCCCTTGCCGTCCACCGCAAGGCTGATCCGTTCCAGGTCGACGTGCAGATCGCGCCCGAGCAACAGCATCGCGGCGGTGGTGGGAATGATGAGAGCGCCAAAATGCCATTGCGTCCACATGGACACGATGGCCCGTCGGTCGCCTCCGGCATGAACCTCTGCAAACCGGGCCAGAAGGTTTTCCGAAGTATTTCGGTCGAGAAGATCGCGACCGGGAATGACGGAGCTGTGCTCTCCCGGAAGAGCCAGGGCATCCTTGTAGTGGACGAAGATTCCAGTGAAGCACGGGGCAAGCGACGGGATCATAGCTGGTGCGCCGCTACCCTTGGAGAAAGGCTGTTCTCTATTTCCTCAACCGAGGAAGGAGATCGCCGGCCTAGCAGAACAACGACCGGGAGCGCCACTACGGTAAGGAAGGCGGCAACTCCGAAGCAGGCGCTATAGCCGAAATGCTGCGCGATCCATCCCGATCCGATACCCCCGATCATGCTAACGAGTGCGTCCGTACATTGTAGGAGCGTGAAGTCGATGCCTGCCTGACGTGGGTCGGAAAGCTCCATGAACCTGGCGTATAACGCGACGAAACCGACCGCCAAAATCCCCGATGAGCTTGCCAGTGCCAGTGTGATTAAGAGCCATTGCGTCGTATCGCCTGCCCATGCGGCCAAGCCGAGGCCTGACAGTGCGGCCGTTTGCAGCCAGGATCATTATCGGCCGGGAGCCCCAGGCTCTGACACAGGCGCCTCCCAGGAGCGCGCAGGCAAAGCCGACGATCATTCCGCCTGTCCCGTTGATCGCTCCAAGCGATGTCAGATCGAGACCTGCATCGATGAGGAACGGGCCCATCATGAAGAGGCCCCATTTTTGGGACGCAGCATAAAAGGCGGCAAGGACGAGGCCCTTGCGCATCTCGACGCGCCTGAGGGCCTGCCCTATCGAGGGCCGGTGCAAACGCGCCGCTTCCGGCTTCGATGCTGGTGACAGGAGAAACGGCAGACCAAGCATGCCGAGGAGCGCTGCCATGGCGACCATCGCCCAGGTCCAGTTCACTTGCGCAACGAGCACCAGGAACAACCCGGATCCGATCGCCGCTCCGAGATAGGCACCTCCAACCTGTGCGGCGTTGCCCCAACCGTGGTGTCTCTGATGGAGGCTTTCCACGGCATGCCCGTCGCAGGCGATGTCGACCGTCGATGCCGCGAAGGCGATCGCCACGAAGATCGCCATGATCGGCCAGATATTTGTTGGGGCGATGAGGCCAGCCAGAATGAGGCCAGACGCGGAGATCAGGCCGCCGATCAGCACAATCGAGCGCGAACGGCTCGGACCGTTCTCAGGCAGTCGGAAGCGTTCAAGCGCCGGCGCCCAAAGAAATTTCAGGACCCAGGGCAGGACCACAAGATAGGTCAGGCCGATGGTGTCGAGGGACACTCCATGGTCACGAAGAACGCTCGGAAGAGCGGTGAACGTCACTCCGCTGATGATGCTCTGCCCGACATACAGCCCACTGATAGCAAGGACGACTGCCATGGGCGATCTGAGATCCCGCTTGGCGGGCTCCTGAGACCTCACCGCGCTCACCACCGGTAACGCAAGCTCGCAATGACCTTGCGACCTTCATCCCAGTAGCAGTAGTTCGACGTGCAGACCTGACCGTCCTCATCGAGGAGATTGGTGGCATTCACCTGGAAACGCATTCCTTTGAGACTTGGATTGATGTTTTCCAGGTCATAGCGGATCGAGGCATCGAGATAGGTGCGGGCATCATTCTCGATGATGGCGCGGTTGAGGGTGTCGCCGAAGCTGGAGCCCACATAGCGGACGCCGCCGGCGACGCCGAGACCTCTCGCCGGTCCCTCCTGGATTGTATAGTCGAGCCAGAGCGAGGCCATGTGGTTAGGCACGCTCGACAGTTGCTTGCCTTCTGTCTCGGGTGTCAGCTTCAGGATCTCGGCATCGGTGTATGAGTAGGTAGCCTGGAGGTTGAGCCCTTCGGCCAGAGATGCGACGCCTTCGACCTCGAAGCCACGCGAGCGCACATCGAGCTGAACCTGCCGGTTCAGGCCCTCGACCACCTGGTAGACCACCGCCCCATCTTGGCGCAGGTCGAAGATAGCCGCTCGCAGCGAGGCGTTGTAGCCCGGTAGATCGTACTTCACGCCAATTTCGAGCTGCTCGCCGGTTGTCGGCTCGGCCACACCGCCGTTGAGAACGGTGCCCGGGTTCGGGGTGAAGGACGTGCCGTAGCTCACGTAAGGCGCCAGTCCGAACTGGGTCACGTAGCCCAAGGCCGCACGCCCGGTGAACTTGGAGTCATTCTGATCGAACTCTGCTCCATTAGTTTCGAATTCGCTTGTCAGCCAGTCATGGCGGCCGCCCAGGGTCAGGCGCCAGTTCTGCCATTTGATTTGGTCCTGAACATAGATGCCGGTCAGTGTCTGGGTCTGCTCGTCGCGCTGGTAGATGCTGTCAGGATCCGCCCCAATGGGAACGGCGCCGAACGCCAGTCTATTTCTGTAGCTAAGGCGGCTGACATCGAGGCCAGCGAGAATTGTGTGATCAACCGCTCCCGCTCTGACGCGGCTTTCGAGATGCGTGTCGGTGACGACTCCCCAGTTCTGCTCGCGGACGAGCCCGGAGCCAGCGCCAAGGGAGTAATATTCCTGGTTGGTGCCGAGAGCCGAGAACCTCACGCGCTGGCGCAGGGTGAACATGTCGCTGAAGCGGTGCTCGAACTCGTAGCCGATCCGCCCCTGCTTCTGACGGTAATCGTTATAGCGGGGATCTCCTTCATAAACCCTGGTGGCGCCGATCACCCGGCCGGTCGAAACGCCGTTCGCGTCCAGTTCATAGTTGTTGACATAGGCCGCGCTGCCACCGGTGTTCGAGTCCATGTACTCGCCAAGCACCGTGAAGGTGGTCGCATCGTTTGGCTTCCAGGTGAAGGCAGGCGCTATGAGGACGCGGTCATCCTGTACCGCATCGATCTGGGTTCCCGCATCACGAACAAGGCCGGTCAGGCGGTAGAACAAAGTGTTGTCGGCGTTGACCGGCCCAGAGAGGTCGAAGTTGCCCTGCAAGCGGCCATAGGAGCCAGTCTGTATCTCGACTTCGCGGAAGGGCAGGAAGGTCGGACGCTTTGAGATCAGATCCACGATGCCACCGGTGCTGCTGGCGCCATAGATGGAAGCCGCGGGACCGCGCAGGATTGAGATGCCCTCAAGACCATAGGGCTCAAGCCGGAACAGACCGTTGGGGCTGTTGACCTGGCGCAGCCCGTCGCGGAACACGCCCGTATAGGTCATGTCGATGCCGCGGATCGTGAAGGCGTCGTAGCGCGTATCGAAGCCATAGCTCCCAACCCGCGCTCCGGGCGTGTAGGCGACCGCATCGAGCAGCGCCTGAGGCTTCCGGTCATCGAGCTGCTGCTGCGTAATGGTCGAGATAGATTGAGGCGTCTCCAGAAGAGGCGTGTCGGTCTTCGTCGCGGTGCGGGACGAAGTGGCGACGTAGCCATTGGCCGAAATCGGGCCGCCCTGCCCCTCCCGCGTGCCCTCGACTGTCACTTCATCGAGTTCGATGACACCCTGCCCGCTGGCCTGAGCGAATGTTTGACCTGGGATAAAAGCAAGAGCAGTGGATGCAAGGAGCACAAAGGGGAGCTTCACGGCGGAAACCTTCATTACACAACGATAGTTTCCGCCTAGCAGAGGCGCCAATTACGAGTCAAATACTATAGTTTTTAATCATTTTAACTTGAAAATTGCTCTTTATATTGCTTCTAAATTCTACTTAGAATATTTCTATATTATAAATGGTCTATTATTGCGGCCGCTATCGGCTCAGCAGGCAGGTCCGGTCGGTTTAGAAGGAGGGCGACTTCCAAGCACAAGGGAGACCAGCACCCGAAGCCTGGGCGCAACTGATCGTCGGCAGTGGGTCATTCAAGCGGGTTCAGAACGGCAGTCCGGTGTAGTTCTCGGCCAGTGAGCGGGCCGCAGCCGTGGAGCCCCTGAGATAGTCGAACTCCGCTCTTTGAATGCGCCTGCCGAACGGATCCGTATCCGGGAAGGTGTGGAGAATAGACGTCATCCACCAGGAGAACCGCTCGGCCTTCCAGATTCGTGACAGCACACGCGCGGAATAGCCGTCGATCCCGGCGGAGGATTGCTCGGTGTAGTACTCGATCAGCGCCTCCGCCAAAGCGGCAACATCGCTGGCCGCGAGGTTCAAGCCCTTGGCCCCGGTCGGCGGCACGATATGAGCCGCATCGCCGGCAAGAAACAGGCGCCCGAAGCGCAGTGGCTCGGCCACGAAGCTCCTCAGGGGTGCAATGGATTTCTCGATTGACGGACCTGTCACCAGGTTGTCAGCCGTTTCCTCGTCGATACGCCGCCGCAGCTCGTCCCAGAAACGCTGATCCGACCACTCTTCCAACCTGTCGCTGGAAGGCACCTGAACGTAGTAGCGGCTGCGGGTGGGCGACCTCATGGAGCAGAGGGCAAAGCCGCGCTCGTGATGGGCGTAGATCAACTCGTCGGCAACAGGCGGCTTGTCGACGAGAATGCCCAGCCAGCCGAAAGGATAGACCCGTTCAAACGTGCGCAGCGCTTCCTGAGGGACGCTGGCGCGAGACACGCCGTGATAGCCGTCGCAACCGGCGATGAAGTCGCAGGCAAGCTCGTGCTCGACGCCATCCTTCACATAACGTACCTTCGGCCCGTCCCTGTCGAAGTCGTGCAGAGAGACGTTTTCCGCTTCATAGATGGTCGTCAGACCTGAACCATCGCGGGCCTGCATGAGGTCGCGGGTGACCTCCGTCTGCCCATAAACCATCACCGTGCGGCCGATCAGCTCTTGGAAGTTGAAGCGGTGGCGGTCGCCGTCGAAGCAGAACTCGACGCCCTCGTGGACGAGACCTTCGGCGTGCATTTTCTCGCCGACCCCTGCCCTGTCCAGGAGTTCCACCGTGCCCTGTTCCAGTACACCGGCCCGGATGCGGCTTAAGACATAGTCCTGACTGCGGCGCTCCAGGATCACGGTCTCGATTCGAGCATTCTCCAGGAGCCGCCCCAGCAGGAGCCCGGCCGGACCCGAGCCGATGATGGCGACCTTTGTACGCATGGCAATCTTCTCCTGAAGGCCGCTGCCACGGCCATTTTGGGCAGAATGGACCTCAGCTGTGCAACAAACAATATGAAGGCGCTTTGTCTCGGAGCTCAGAGTTCCAACCGACCCAAGCCCATCCTTACAAGGTGCGGCGGCAGAAACCTATGACGCTACGCCACGTTTCCCTGGCACGGAGGAGCCCATGTCCGACACAGATCGAAAGAACCCCGGGGATGAGGATGCGCCGGGCACGAAGCAGACGGGGGAGAACATCTGCCCGACCTGCAATGGATCCGGTCGCATCAGCGAGAAGCCCTGTCCAGATTGCGGCGGTTCGGGCCGGATCACCGCAATCGTTGGAGATGCGTGAAAAAGGTCAAACCCGGGCCTGCGAGGCCGAGAAACTCATCCCTCCAACCAAGGCTTGAGCGCTTCTCAAGCCCGCAGCGGTTGCCACAACCATCTGCGGCAGCACCATCCACTCGAGGGTCCACGCGGCGCCGGACCGCTCGTTCTCATGCACGAGAGCCTGATGAAGCGTTCCGAGCAGGCCCGCGTTGAACCGGGCCAGGGTCACGAGGATCTCTGCCGGCACGGGATTGGACTTATGCGGCATGGCCGATGAGCCGCCGCCGGTGGCAAGCCGCACCTCGGCCACTTCATTCTGGGCCATGAGAACAACGTCCTGGCCGATCTTCCCCAGGGTTCCGGAGAGAAGCGACAGGAAGGCGGCAAACTCGCCGATCCGGTCCCGCTGAGAGTGCCAGGACGGCGCCGCGCTGAGCCCGAGGATCTTGGCCAAAGCATCGGCTACGGCATCGCCATGGCCCTTCAATTCGGCCCTGGTGCCAACAGGGCCGCCGAGCTGGACTGCCAGAACCAGCCGAGCAAGCGCATCCAGAGCGTTCCGGTGCCGCTCCAGCGGCTGGATCCAGGTGTCGATCTTGTCGGCGGCCGCAAATGGAAGCGCCTGCTGCATGCGCGTATGTGCCATCAGGGGTGTCTCACCATCGCGATCCTTGAGAGCGCGAAGGGTATGGATCAACCCATCCAGACGATACTTGAAGATCTCGACCGCGCTCTTCAGACGAAGCGCGAGAGCCGTGTCGATGATGTCCTGGCTTGTCGTGCCGAAATGCACAGCCTTCGCGTGAGCCTCTCCGACAGCGGTTCGCAACTGCTTGACGAAGACCGGAACGATTACTCCGTCTTGTGCCAAACCCGCAGCCAAACCGGCCCAATCGGCCTGGAAGGAGCCGCAGGCTTCTGTAATTCGCTTCGCTGCCTCATCGCTGATCAGGCCAGCCTGCGCCTCGGCCTGGGCAAGAGCGGCCTCAACGCGCAACAGGGCCGAGAGCTCGGCTTCATTCGAGAACAGCGCTCCCACCTCCTCGTCGCCGACGAGGGCCTGCAGCAAGGGGTCTGGGAGCGTCTGTGTCATCATGGCGGGCGAGCTTAAACAGCCTCAAGGGCGATGGAGATGCCCTGCCCGACACCCACACACATGGTGGCCAGGGCGCGCTTCCTGCCCCGCAGCCTCAACTCAAGTGCCGCCGTGCCGGTGATGCGGGCGCCAGACATGCCGAGCGGGTGCCCGAGCGCGATGGCGCCGCCATTCGGGTTCACGTGCTCAGCATCTTCCGGGATGCCGAGTTCGCGAAGAACGGCAAGGCCCTGGCTGGCAAAAGCCTCGTTCAGTTCCACCACGTCAAAGTCGGTCGGCTTGAGGCCCAGGCGGGTGCAGAGCTTCTTGGTGGAAGGCGCCGGTCCGATGCCCATGATCCGCGGCGGCACGCCGGCCGTTGCCCCGCCGAGCACCCGGGCGATGGGCTCCAGACCATACTTCCTGACCGCTTCCTCAGACGCGATGATCAAGGCGGCCGAGCCGTCATTGACGCCAGACGCGTTGCCGGCTGTCACCGTGCCCCCTTCCTTCCGGAACGGCGTGGGGAGTTTCGCCAACTGCTCCAGGGTGGTATCACCGCGGGGGTGCTCGTCCTTGTCGACGACCACCGGATCGCCCTTCCGTTTCGGGATCGTGACCGGCACGATCTCCTGGGCCAGACGTCCATTCGCCTGAGCGGCGGTGGCCTTCTTCTGTGAGCGTAGGGCGAAGGCATCCTGATCCTCACGGGAGACGCCGAAATCCGCCGCCACGTTCTCACCGGTTTCCGGCATGGAATCGACGCCGTATTGCTGTTTCATCAACGGGTTGATGAAGCGCCAGCCGATGGTCGTATCGAAGATCTCGGCATTGCGGGAAAAGGCCGTATCGGCCTTGGGCATGACGTAGGGTGCGCGCGACATGGATTCCACACCGCCGGCAATCATCATTTCAGCCTCGCCTGCCTTGATGGCGCGGGCCGCGGCGATGACCGCATCCATGCCGGAGCCGCAGAGACGGTTGATGGTGGTGCCCGGAATGGAGCCGGGCAGGCCTGCCAGCAGCACGGCCATGCGTGCCACGTTGCGGTTGTCCTCGCCCGCCTGGTTGGCGCAGCCATAGAACACGTCCTCGACAGCCTCGAAGTCGATGTTCGGGTGGCGCTCCATCAGAGCCCTCAATGGAACTGCTGCGAGATCATCCGCACGGACACTCGACAGGGAGCCGCTATAGCGGCCGATGGGCGTGCGTACGTAGGCGCAGATATAGGCTTCCCGCATGTCAGCTTCCCTTCTTGCCACCGTGAGCCTTCTCAGTTCTCGCCTGAAGCTCGCGCAAGGTGGTGAGTTCGAGTTCGGATGGCGGTGGCGTTTCCTCAAGGCGTTCCGAGAAGCGCACCTTCCAGCCGCAGGTGTCCTGCATCCTGTCTCTTGTCACACCCCGGTGCATGGACACAACCGTGAACTCCTTGGTCTCGGGATCAGGCTTCCAGATCGCCAGATCCGTGATCAGGAGAGTCGGCCCCTTGGTGGTGATGCCGAGCCGCTGGCGGTGGTTGCCACCCTCGCCGTGTCCGAGCGAGGTGTAGAAATCGATCTTGTCCACCATCCCGCGGGTGGTCTGCTTCAAGGTGATGAACACCTCCTGGCAGGAGGTGGCAATCTCGGGCGCGCCACCGCCGCCGGGCAGCCGCACCTGCGGCTTGTGGTAATCGCCAATCACCGTGGTGTTGATGTTGCCGAAGCGGTCGAGTTGGGCGGCGCCCAAGAACCCGATGGAGATGCGCCCGCCCTGGAGCCAGTAGCGGAACATCTCCGGCACCGACACGGTGGTCACGGCCGTTTCGCACAGCACGCCGTCGCCGATGGAAAGCGGCAGCACGTCCGGCGCGGTGCCAATGGTGCCGCTCTCATAGATCAAGGTAATGTCGGGCGCATGGGTGAGCCGCGCCACGTTGCAGGCAGCCGAGGGCGCACCGATCCCGACGAAGCACACATCGTCGTTGGACAGAGCGCGGGCCGCCGCAATGGTCATCATCTCATTGGGCGTGAAGTCGGAAAGGTTCGTCATGCTTACAGTCCCTTCACGCGAGCGGCGAAGACTTCAGGCCCGGCATCAAGCACGTTCTCCCTCATCCAGGCGGTGAAGAGATCCCGGTCGGCGGAGATCTTGTCCCACTCCATATAGGCGGCGTTGTCGCGGTCGTAATAGCCGTGGGTGTAGGACGGGTGTGCTCCGCCCGGAACGTGGGCAATGGACGTGACGGTCCAATGCGGCAGCACGCACAGGTTCGGGTGCAGATCGTCGAAATCCTCGACGATTTCCTCGACGGTGACCACGGAACGCTTGGAGGCCAGGACCGCTTCCTTCTGCACGCCCACGATACCCTCGACCAGCACGTCGCCGCGCCTGTTCGCCTTCTGGGCATGGATGAAGGCCACATCGGGCCGATGGGCCGGCACGGCCGCGAGTTCCTCGCCCGTGAACGGGCAGGTGACGCTCTTAATCATCGGATTGACGTCTTTCAGGCCCGCGCCGCGGTATCCGCGGAACACAGCGCACGGAAGGCCTGCGGCTCCGGCCTCGTAGGCATTGGCCATGGCGGCGTGGCTGTGCTCCTCCGTCTCGATAGCGCGCGGCCAATTGTTTTCGATGGCGTCCCGCATGCGGCGCAGCAGGCCAACGCCCGGGTTGCCAGCATAGGAGAAGATCACCTTCCTGGCCAAGCCCATGCCGATCAGCTGGTCGTAGATGATGTCGGGGGTCATGCGGATCAGCGTCAGGTCCTTGCGGCCCTGGCGGATCACCTCATGGGCAGCCGCATGGGGAATGAGATGGGTGAACCCCTCGAACGCGACGGCGTCGCCGTCGCGCAGGTTCTCGGCAACAGCCTCCTTGAGGCTTTGAAACTTGGCCATCATACGCTCTCAGGTCGATGTTCAGATGTCGAAGAACACGGTTTCCTTCTCACCCTGGATATGGATGTCGAAGGTATAGGTCGGCAGGCCGTTCTCCTCAGCCCTGGTGGCAATCAGAGTTGGGACTCGCGCCTTGTGGGCGATCCGGGCAAGGACCGGGCATTCGGCATTGGCGGCCTCCTCGTCGCTGAAATACAGGCGGGTGTGCAGGCCGGTGTTGATGCCGCGGGCGACGATCCAGACCGTGATGTGCGGGGCCATCAGTCGGCCGTCCTTGTAGGGAACGCGACCGGGCTTGATGGTCTCGAACCGATATTCTCCGGTCGTGCCGTCAGCGGGCTGCCGGCCCCAGCCGACGAAGTTCGGATCGGCCTTGCCGCGCTTTTCCTGCGGACTGTTGTAGAGCCCGTCGGCATCGGCCTGCCAGATCTCGATGAGAGCGTCCCTCAAACTATCGCCGGCGCCGTCGAACACGCGACCCTTGATGACGATGCGCTCGCCCTTGGTCTCGGGGCCAACTAGGACAAGCCCGAGATCCTCCTGCCAGACGCCGGTGATCTCGACCCAGTTGGGGTTCGTGCCGATATGGACATAGGGACCTGCCGTCTGGGACGGGGATTCCTTCAGGAGTGACAATTTCTGGACCATCAGTTCCCCTCCATGCGGTTCTCGAACATGGTCGAGCGGCGGCCTCGCAGGACGATGTCGAACTTGTAGGCCAGCGCATCCATGGGCAGCGTATTCTGACGGTCGAGAGCAGCAACCAACTGCTCGATAGCGGCCTTGTCCGGAATCGTCGCCACGATGGGATCCTGCCAGATCATCGGATCGCCTTCGAAGTACATCTGGGTGATCAGCCGCTGCGCGAAGGCATGGCCGAAGACCGAGAAGTGAATGTGGGCGGGACGCCAGTCGTTGACGCCGTTCGGCCAAGGGTACGCGCCGGGCTTGATGGTGCGGAACCAGTAGCGGCCTTCCTCATCGGTGATCACGCGCCCGCAACCACCGAAGTTCGGGTCAATGGCCGCGAGATAGGTTTCCTTCTTGTGACGGTAGCGCCCGCCCGCATTAGCCTGCCAGAACTCCAGAAGGGCGCCAGGCACGGGCCGGGCGTTCTCGTCGAGCACGCGACCGTAAACGACGATCCTCTGGCCGATAGGGTCGCCGGTTTTGGCGAAGTTGCGGAGCAGGTCGTTGTCGAGTGGCCCAAGCTTGTCATGGCCGAAGACAGGGCCGGTCAGCTCCGAGATCGTATTCTCCAGGGACAGGAGCGGCTGCTGCGGGGAGCGCAGAACCGAAGTCTTGTAGGAGCGCGTGAAGGCCGGTGGATGCCAGCTCCGATCCCGTTGGTAGAATGATCCCTGATCCGACATCTTTTCTTCCCTTCAAGCACTCACCTTCACCTTCCGTAGGCGCTTTTCGCTAGGCCTGCGGCGCGGGATTCGCTTCCATCTCTGCAAACGTCTTTTTGACGATTTTGATGGCGTGGTTGGCCGCCGGCACGCCGGCGTACACGGCGACATGCATCAGCGCTTCCTTGATGTCTTCCTTCGTGGCGCCCGTGTTGCGCGTGGCGCGGACGTGCATCGCCACCTCGTCGTCCTGACCCAAGGCGGCAAGCAGCGCGATGGTCACGATGGAGCGTTCCCGCTTGGTGAAATGCGGCCGCGACCAAACCGAGCCCCAGGCGCTCTCAGTAATGAAGGTCTGAAAGTCTGCATCGAAGTCCGTCACCTGGGCCGTCGCCCGGTCCACATGGGCATCGCCCAGCACTTGGCGGCGAACCGCCATGCCTGCCTTGTAACGCTCGCTCTCGCTGTTCTCAGACAAGTCCCGCCTCCTTGAGATGCTGCGTGATGAGCCCCGACAGTTCCGCAGGCTTCTCGACACAGGGAATGTGCCCTGCCCCTGCGATGAGCGCAAACCGGGCCCCCGGGATGAGATCAGCCGTTGCCTTCACGACATCTGCCGGCGTCGACCCATCCTGATCGCCTGCCACGCAGAGGGTCGGCACCGCGATCCGGCCTGCATCCGGCCTCAGATCCGCATCACGGATTGCCGCACAGGTGCCTGCATAGCCATGGGCTGGGGTGCGGACCAGCATATTGCGCCAGCCGGCGAGTTCGTCGGCCCGCGTCTCGTGGAACAGCGGCGTGAACCAGCGCTGGAGGACAGCGTCGGCGATAGGATCAATGCCCCCGGCCTCAACGGCGCCGATCCGGTCTGCCCAAAGTTCGGGCGTGCCGATCTTCGCGGCGGTGCAGCAGAGGGTGATGGACTGTACCCGCTCGGGTGCTCGCACCGTCATACGCTGCGCGATCATGCCGCCGACCGAAAGCCCAACGAGGGATGCCCTCTCAACGCCATGATGATCGAGGAGTGCCAGGAGATCGTCGTTGTGCTCATCAATGGTGTAAGGCGCGGACGGCGCGTCGGAGAGGCCGTGTCCACGCTTGTCGTAAAGGATGACCCGAAATCGCTCGGTGAACGCCGGAGCGACCTCCTGCCAGATGCGCAGATCGCTCCCCAGAGAGTTGATGAAGACAAGAGACGGACCACCGGATGGCCCGAACACCTGATGGTGAAGAACAACGTCGTTGACGCGTGCGAATGCCATCTCTCACCTCGACACGGTTCATTCCCATCAGGGACAGGAGCCTCGCTCCAAAGCCTAACGAGTTGTTCGCAGTGCGAACATTGAATCTCATATCGCACATGTAGTACGGTTCTGGCACAGGGTGTCAAGGCTACGAAAGTTCAGCGAACCACCCGGAGCATCAATGCACGACCTATCAACCGAGGATCAGAGTGCCGGAGATCGTGACTTCGTTGCGAGTCTCGAAAAGGGCCTGCTGGTCATTGAGGCTTTCGATGTGAGCCGGCCTCGGCTCACCTTGTCCGATGTGTCAAAGCTGACCGGCATCACCCGCGCGGCCGCCCGGCGCTATCTGCTGACGCTGACCAAGCTGGGCTACGCCGAGTTCGACGGACGCTACTTCAGCCTCACCCCCCGGATCCTGCGCCTCGGCTACGCCTATCTTTCCTCAGCTTCTCTTTCAGCGCAGGTTCAGCCGCTCCTGGAGCGGATCTCCGAAGAGACGGGGGAGTCGAGTTCAGCCGCGGTCCTCGATGGTGACGACATCGTCTATATCGCCCGCTCGGCTACACGTCGGATCATGTCGATCGGACTGGGCGTCGGAAGCCGCCTCCCCGCCCATTGCACCGCCTTGGGCCGCGCAATCCTGGCCTACCAGCCGGAGGATGCGCTCAGGGCGTATATGCAACGGGTCAGGCTGGAGGCTCGCACGCCGAAGACGATCACGGACAAGGCCGCTTTTCAGTCTGCCCTCGATGCGACCCGCGCTCAGGGCTACGCGATCGTCAACGAGGAACTGGAATACGGGCTTCGCTCCATTGCCGTTCCGGTGGTGCAGAAGAACGGCCGGGTGACCCTTGCCCTGAACCTCAGCGCTCAGGCCGGACGCATCTCGGCCGAGGAGATGGAGGAGCGTTTCTTGCCTCTTTTGAAATCAGCCAGCGAGACTTTGCGCTACATGCTCTGAGGTGCCGCTATGGGACGGCATCCGAGGAGCATGCGCGCCTCCTCGGTCGAGGCGACGCGATACCCGTGCCTCTCGACGGCGAGCACCGCATGCTCCACCAGCTCGGCATTGCTCACCGCAAGGCGGTCCTTCGTAATACGGATATTGTCCTCAAGGCCGGTACGAACCGCATCGGCACCTCGGCTGAGTGCCCAATCCATGACCTTGGCCTGATGCCGCCCGATGCCCGCGGCTGTCCAGGTGCAGGTTGGGAACAGGTGCTTGGCCTCCTTCAGGAGAATATCGAGCAGGCGCTCCTCGGCAGGCAGCGCGTTCTGCACCCCCATGACGAACTGGATATGCGGCTGCTCGTCCATGAGACCCTTGTCAGCCAGCCGCCTCGCCCCGTGAAGATGGGATAGGTCGAAGATTTCGATCTCCGGCCGGATCCTGAACTCCTTCATCTTTCCGGCCATGTCTTCGACGAGGCTTGTGTGGTTCTCGTAGACGATGGTCGGGAAGTTGACGGAGCCGGTCGACAGGGAGGCCATGTCCGGGCGCAGATGAAGGGCGCTGCTGCGCTGGCCGGGATCCCGCCCTCTCCCTCCGGTGGAGAACTGAATGATCATGCCGGGGCACTGCTCGGCGATTCCAGTCTGGACGGCCGCGAAGCGCTCGGGATCGGAGGAGGGCGTCTCATCGTCATTGCGCACATGAATATGGACCAGCGTCGCACCAACCTCATAGGCCTGCCGGGTCGACTCGATCTCCTCGGCCGGCGTGATCGGCACGGCCGGATTGTCCTTCTTGCGCGGAACCGATCCGGTGATCGCGACGGCGATGACAACAGGTTTCACGCCCTTCCTCCGAACTCAAGTCCCGTGCAACGCTAGGTGACATAGAGCGCAGGTGGCCGGAGGTGAACCGTACCATGTCACAAGGTCCGGAAATGCCAAGCTTTTCCTCACTTAGTGGAATAGCTTCAGTGCTACCCTAAAGAGCATTCATCCTTTGGGACGAGTGACCGGCCTGACCTGTCAACGATCTCTGCAGCCCTCTCCTTTAAAGCAGCTTCTCCAATCCCCATATCAGTTGGTGTGAGGGTTGGTGTTCTTCCCGGTTCTTGGGGCGCATTCACAAAGCGCTTGCAAAATGTCCGGGGGTGTTTATATCGGCGCCTCCTGTTTCTGGGATGCTTCGCTTTGGCGGCATTTCCGGATTTTTCCGACATTACGGGTTTTTGGCCTGGGGCGTGAGCTTCGGTGTTTCCTGTGGTGTGCGGGCAACCTGGAGGGTTTGTCTTCCGGGTTTGGCTAAGAGCTGTGGTGGTTCGATGGGTATCGGGCGCGCTGTTTTTGCTCCTCTGGCGGTTCTTGTCCGGCATGGGCTGCGGGTTTATGGCCTGGCAGCAAGGTCAACGCGGAAATGATCTCATTTCTGTGAGCGGGAAAGCTGTGTCTGTACTTGTGCGGCCGCAGCATTCCATCGAGAAGAACTTTAAAATTCTTGTCGAATGCTGTTGACACCGGTCCGGGCTTTGACTAAATAGGGTTCATCGACGGCGACCACCACCACTTGGTGGCTTGCCTGACGGGGCCTCCTGATCCTGGCGCTTTGAGCGGCTGGGGTTGCGCGAGGTTCTGTTCTTCGTCTTTGGTGGCGGGGAATTTTGCTCTTTGACATTGTTGAGAGGGGAAGAGAAGCGTAGGCGGCGGTGTCCTTGCGCCGATCCGAGAGGATCGGATGA
>NZ_JAFBID010000106.1 GCF_016811235.1 Microvirga arabica | reverse complement strand
CCTCGCCGCCTGACCCAATACGATGTTCATGCTGGAGATCGCGCCACCCGAATTTCAACACAGCTCGCGACGGCACCGATGCCGGTAACGAAGAGGCCTGCATGGCCAAAACCTGCGGACTTCATCCCGCGGGTTCGTTCCCTGGAGGCTTTCGGACGCCGGCCCCGGTGCATCTGGCTGCGCCTGTGATGGCCGGCATCCGAAACCCTACACACGCCCTGGCGATCCCCTGCCCTCTGAGAACGTCCGCTGCTCCTCGCTAGAGCAGACCCTCGGTCTACTTCCGAGAAGTGCCAGTAGCAGTCCTTGGCTTGCTCCTAAAGCTTCCGGTATCCGCACACCCTGAGAGTGGCTCATTTCCTGCGTCGCAGAAGAGCAAATGCCGGCGCAGCGCCTACCATCACGATGAGCACCCGGATGATGTGATGGGCGGCAACGAAGGCAACCTCAATTCCGAGGGAGAGCGCCACGAGGCTCATCTCGGCGAGCCCGCCCGGGGAGTACGCCAACAACAATGGGACCCGGCCGTAGGATGAAACGTAGCTCATCCCATGGGCATAAGCGGCGGTGATCGTGAGCAGGATAACCGTCGATCCCAGCGACAGCGCGAGGATGCGGAGGATCTCGCGCGGGGCGGTGCCAACGAAACGGCAGCCAATGCTGGTACCCAACACGAGCTGAGCGATATTGACAATCTCGATGGCCGGCGCGAATTCGGTCCAGCCAAGAACATGCACCACCGCACTGACCAGCATGGGACCGAGGAGCAGCCGGGCCGGAAGGCGCAGGATTTGCCCGAGCAACGCCCCGGCTAGAGCCGTCGCAATCAGCCATACCTCGTCACTCCAAGATGTCTCGAAAATCGACAGCCCAAGCTGTGGTCTCGTCCCGAGGGCGGTCCCGCTCATCAGTTGCACGAGAAACGGCAATGTAAGGACAATGAGGAGAATGCGGGCGGAGTGGACGAGCGCGATCGTACGGGCGTCCCCGCCCTTTTCCTCGCCGGCAATGACCATCTCGACTAGGCCCCCGGGCATCCCGGCGAAATAGGCCGTGGGGAGGTCAAACCCTGCGATGCGGCGAAAGTAGGTGACACAGGCAGTTCCGCTCACGAGGACGAAGCCCGCAAGCCCCAGCACTGTGGGCAGCCAGTCTGCAACGCTTTCAATGATCTGCGGCGTGAATCCGACACCAAGCATCACACCAATGATCATCGTCATCGGAGGTCGTACGGCGGCAGGGGCCGCAACAGGCGCGCGCAGGAGAGCGGCCACGGTGCACGCGGTCATGGAGCCCAGCATCCAGGGCAGCGGAAGGCTCAAGCGCACAAAGGTCCATCCCCCCGCCGCGCCGACCAGCAGCGCCGCAAGAAACCGGACGTAGGGGAAAGAGTCCAGCGAGAATGCCTGCCCCCATGCATGAAAAGCTTTGACCAACTGACGCAAGCCACCCCCTCGTCATTCAGGTATGTTGTTCGTTCTACTCGAGAGCTACACACTCTCCTCGGTCAGGGAGCGGCCTCTTGGGCGGGATCTGCACCTCGCCTGAAGAGCGCAGCCTTCATCTTCCGCTTCCCGACCGGGCCACAGGTCTTCATAGGCCCTCGACTGGAATTACGGCCTGCTATTCCTGAACACAATGCATACCGGGCGGCCTGCCCCCGTTCGCCCCGGGCAACCAGACTCCACTCGGATCAAGCTTGAAGACGCGAGGCGTCCGGCCGCGGCTCGTCGCCCAACCAACATTTGTCAGTCGGCCGGTGACTTGGTCGACGCGAGGACGACGATACCTTCGAGCCCTCGAGTGGATGTCTACTGGATCCGCCTATCCCCTAATACAGCGATCTCGGCGGCGCAACAGCTGTCGCCGCCAGTCACCAGGACTGCGCCGTGGCAACGTGGATCAATCATGGCCGGGACACTGGAAAAGGCAGCCTGTGTCGGAAGCTCATCCTTCACAGACGGTCTCTCGGAACGCAGTGGGACGAGCCCAAATCCCGGCTCCGCCTAGCAAGAGCGAGCATGAGCGCTCATATGGGCCAGCCGCTGTGCTCGCATGGAGGCACAGCGGCCAATAGGCATGGATTAGCTCAGACAGCCTGAGCCGTCATCGTTCCGGACGATAATTCCTTCATTGCGGACACTATGGCATCTCCCATGTCTGTAGTGCTAGCCTCCCCACCCAGATCCGGCGTCAGGCACAGCCGGTTCTCAATCACGTGATAGGCGGCATCCTTCACCGCCCCAGCAGCCTTGATGATCCTCTCGTCTCGGCGGGAGCGACCGAGCCAGTCAAGCATCATCTGCGCGGACATGATCATCGAGTAGGGGTTTGCAATGTTGCGCCCGGCAATATCCGGTGCCGAGCCGTGTGGCGCCTGGGCCATGACCTGGCGCGTGCCGGTATTGACGCGAGGCGTCATCCCCAGTCCTCCCACTAAACCGGCAGCCTCGTCGTTGATGATATCACCGAACATGTTGGTGGTGAGGACGACATCGTATTGCTGCGGGTTCATGACTAGGCGAAGCGCAAACGTGTCTACCATCACCTCTTCAAGCTCTACGTCGGGAAACTCCTCGGCGACCTTCCTGCATTCCTCGGCGAACATGCCGCAGCCGAGTTTGAAGATGGTCTCCTTGTGAACCGCGGTGACCTTTTTGCGGGGGCGTGTGCTGGCAAGTTCGAAAGCGGCCCGCGCGATGCGCGACGATGCCTGACGGGTGATCACCCGCACCGAAATGGTCATGTCAGGTGAAGGGCGGAATTCGCCCGAACCAGCCACGACATTTCGGTCCGGCTGGAAGCCCTCGGTGTTCTCCCGGACGATCACCAGATCGACATTATGGTGCAGGCACGGAAGGGATTCGAATGACCGCACCAGCTGCACGTTCGAATACATGTCGAAGTGGCGCCGGATGATCGGATGGGGATTGACCGCGCCGGGCGTCTTCGGATAGGCGCGATGCCCAATTGGCCCGAGGATCCAGCCGTCTAGCTCCTCCAGCGCATCCAGAGTTCCATCAGGCAGGGTCTTTCCGATGCTGTCGAACGCCTTTCGTCCGATCGGATGATCGGACCAGGATATCGGCAGTCCGACTTGGTCAGCGGCTGCCTGGACGACCTTGACGGCCTCCGGCACGACCTCAAGACCGATATCGTCGCCGAGAAGAACGCCAAGTTTCAAAGCTTCTGATTGCTGGACCACGTCAAACATCCTTTCTATGAGGAAAAATTCAGGACTTTCCAGAGGATCACTTCCGCTCGGACAACCGACGTATGAGACCCTCGTCGATCTCAAGCCCGAGACCCGGTCCGGTCGGCATCGCTACGCGGCCGTTCTCGACCACGGCCCCACCGGCTGCGACAGGTTCATCGGCTATGCGCAGGTGGTAGTCCATCCCTGGATCGCAGGCTGCGAGGCGTATAACTGCGTGAAGGTGACCCGTGGCGGTATCCAAAAGACGGCTGCCCTGGGTCCAGTCGACCCGAACGGGAAGCCCGGCTGCCTCGGCGATCCGCATCATCTGGACCGCTTTGTAGAAGCCGCCACACTTGCCCAGCTTCAGGCTGATCATGTCGGCCGTGCGATGTGCCGCGATCATCAGCGCGTCAGAAATGGTCTGGATGGCCTCGTCTGCGACGACCATGTGGGGAACCGCCCGGGTAATCGCCGCCAATCCTTCCCGGTCGTGGTACATGACGGGCTGCTCGACCGCGAGGTTGGCCACCCCGGAGAACCGGCGGTGCAGAAGGGCTATGGTGTCTTTTGCCGTTCCCCAAGTCTGATTGGGATCTGCAATAACGAGGGCGGTCTTCGGCACCCAATCCAGAATCGCCTCGAGGCGATCGGCGTCCGCATCCAGCGATTCGAGGTGGCCGGTCATCTTCGGTTCGAAACAGGTATATCCCTGTTCGATCAGGGCTACCGCGCTTTCCGCCATTGCGGCCGGTTCGTCACGCGGCATCGTTGCAAGGCGGCCAAAGCTACTGCGAAAAGCACCTCCGAGGAGATTAGACACGGGCTGGCCAGTTGCCTTGCCCATGATGTCATAGAGCGCAATGTCGATAGCCGACCGGGCGCCCGCATTGCCGTGCAGAAACAGATGATCGAGCGCGGCATGGATAGCACCGATCTGAAACGGATCGCGCCCCCGGATCGTCTGCGCGAACAGCTTGATCGTCGAAACGATACCCGCCTGGGTCTCGCTTGTGACGGGATGAGCGCAGGCCTCTCCCCATCCCACGATACCTTCATCGGTCGTTATTTTGACGAAGACATTCTCCTTGAGCCGCACGCCCGCAAACCAGCTCTCGCGCGCATGAACCATCGTGCCCGCTTTTTTCGAAGACCCGAACAGCCGGCGATAGGCGTCTGTCGGCTCGTACCAGACCGGAATGGGTTCGATGTCGAGGATCTTCATGATAAGGCCGGTTCACAAACCGCTTGACATAGCGGCGGTTAACCAGTGGTATACCAGGATGAAGCAAGTGTCTATCCCCTTATCGACGCAAGCGTACAGCCAGATCAGAGCGATGATTCTGGACGGACAGTTTGCTCCAGGTGACACGCTCTCAGAGCGCTATCTTGCCGAGCGCTTCGCTCTCGGCCGCATGCCGATCCGGGAGGCGCTGCGGGAACTCGCGAAGGATGGACTAGTGGAGAGTGTGCCGGGCCGCGGCACCTCCGTCCGACGCCTTTCTCTTGAGGACTTGCAGGACATCTATGAGGCCCGGCAGGCGATTGATGGGATGGCAGCCTATCTTGCGGCCAGACGTGGTCCGCCCCCCGAGTTGGCAGCCTTCCGGGAGCGCTTCGTTTCGCTCCTAGAGGCCTCTAGTTTCGATGCTCCCGAGGCGCAGCGCGCAGGCGCCGAATTCCATGTCGCGATCATTGAAGCGTCGCAGAACCGGGAACTCGCCCGCATGCTCAAGGGGCTGCAGGCCAAGATTTCCTTGGTCCTCAACATGCGGAAGAATCCCGAGCGAGCCCCCGTTTCGCTGCGGGAGCACTTGTCGATCTTAGAGGCGATCGAGTCAGGGGAAGCAGAGGAGGCGCAAAGACGAATGTGGAATCATCTCGCCAAGAGCTTCGAGGCCAGAATCCAATTACATCAGAAGGTTGCCTGACTAGAAGCTTACCGACCGAATTGGGATCCGATTTAACCAAAAGAACGAGACCTAAGAACCTACGGAGGAAGCCATGATGAAAGTGAATCGCCGTCAGTTCATGTCCACCATCGCCGCCGGCTTGGTCTTCGCCGTGGCTGGTACTTCTGCCTTCGCTGCCGATTGGAAGCCAACCCGCGATATCGAGTTCGTCGTACCCAACAGTGCAGGCGGCGGAAACGACCTTCTTGCACGGTCGCTCGCCAAAATCCTCACTGAGGAGAAACTCGTTCCAACCTCCATCGCGATCGTCAACAAGCCTGGTGGTGCGCAGGCAGTCGGCATGGGATATGCCGCTACGAACAAGCACGGGGACCCTCATACGCTGGCGCTTATCAGCACCGGCTCACAGGTCACGCCGCTTTCGGTCAAGAATGCTAAGGGCGTGCGCGATCTGCAGCCGATCGCAATTCTGACAGTCGACGACTTTCTTCTCGTGACTTCGCCCAAGTCGAAGTATAAGACGGCCGCCGAGATGGTCGAAGCTGCCAAGGCGAGACCCCGTAGCGTCTCGATCGGCATCGGCGGCGCCACGGACGAGATGGCCGTTGCTGCGCTTGAACTAGAGACAGGTGCCAAGTTCAACATCGTCCGGTTTGATAGCACCGGGGACTCGGTCAATGCCGTTCTGGGTGGCCATGTCGATGCGACGACAGGCAACCCCGTCGAGCTTCTCTCTCAGGTCGAAGGCGGCAATCTGAAAGGTGCCGCGGTGTTCAGACCCACTAGGTTCAGCGTGCTTCCCGATGTGCCGACGCTGACCGAGCAAGGGATCAAAGCGCCGGTTTACCAGGCCTGGAGAGGTGTTGCGGTTCCAAAAGGAATTCCCGCGGAAGCTCAGGCCTATTGGCAGGATGTCTTCCGCCGCGTTGCAGCGACGAAGGCTTTCCAGGATCTGATCTCGGCCAACCGTTCTGAGGCCAAGCTGCTCACCGGGGACGAGCTCAATAGCTATCTCGACAAGCAGGAGGAACTCTACAAGCGGCTGTTGGCCCGATGACCCGGGGCGAGATCGCTTTTGCCGGCGGCATCGGTGCTGTCGGCGTGGCTTTCCTGGTCCTCTCGCTTCAGCTGCCCTACCTCGACGATTTCGTTCCAGCTGCGGGTTATTTCCCATTCTGGATCGCCATCGCCTTGGTCGTCCTCGTCGTTCTCCATCTGGTGACGGGGCGAGAGCAGCCACAGACTGAACAGCAGGAGGACGGCGCTAATGCGCGTCGTCCACTCCTCGTCCTTGCTGGCTTGGCCATCTGCGTCGCAGTCATGGATTGGACCGGCTTCGGTCTCGCCGTTGGTCTATATCTCATATACCTGCTGCGGTTTCTCGAGAGGACAGGGTGGACAACGGCGATTGGGAGCGCGGTCGCCATCACGAGCATCATCTCCTTAGTATTCGCAACGCTGCTCTCCGTACCGCTGCCGCGGGGCCCATGGGGGTTCTGATTATGGACATTGTTGGGCATCTTGCACTCGGTTTCGCGACGGTCTTCACCTGGAGCAATCTGCTGTCTTGCCTTCTCGGTGTCGTGGCTGGCCAGCTGATTGGGGTTCTGCCGGGAATCGGCCCTGCCGCGGGCATTGCGCTATTGCTTCCACTCACCTTCGGGGGTGATCCGATTGCCTCTACGATTATGTTCGCCGGTATCTACTATGGAGCCCAGTACGGCGGCACCATGACGTCCGTCCTCGTCAACATACCAGGCGAGTCGTCGACCGTAATGACCAGCCTCGACGGTCACCAACTGGCTAAGCAGGGACGAGCTGGCGCCGCTTTGGGGATCGCCGCGATTGGATCGTTCATCGCCGGCGTGCTGGGTACGATCGGTCTGCTCTTGGCCGCTCCGCTCCTCGCCCGATCCGCTCTCGCCTTTGGTCCACCGGAATACTGCATGCTCGTCCTGCTCGGGCTCGCCGCTTTGGGGCTTGTCAGCGGCTCTCTGATCAAGGGCCTCATGATGGGTGCCCTGGGACTGCTGATCGCGACGATTGGTGTCGATCCTCAGATCGGAAGCACCCGGTTCACGTTTGACCAGATCTGGCTGCTTGACGGTTTCGAGTTTCTCATGGTCGCCGTCGCGCTTTTTGGAGTCGGCGAGGTTTTGGCCTCGGTCGGTCGCTCCGAGCCGCCAGCCCAGATTGTCACGAAGCTGCGGAACATGTACCCGACTAGGTCCGACTGGGCCCAATCGCGCTTCGCAATATTACGTGGGACAGTTGTCGGTTTCCTGGTTGGGGTTCTGCCCGGGGCCGGAGCAACGATCGCCTCCTTCTTCGCGTACGCGATCGAGAAGCGGGTTTCGAAGACGCCAGAACGGTTTGGCAAAGGCGCTATTGAGGGAGTAGCCGGCCCAGAGGCTGCGAACAATGCCGCTTCGGCCGGAGCGATGGTCCCGATGTTCGCGCTGGGCCTCCCGGGGTCAAATTCGACTGCGATAATGCTCGGCGCGCTCATCATGTTCGGACTTCGGCCCGGCCCCCAACTCTTTCAGACGAATCCCGAGCTGGTGTGGGGAATTATTGCCAGCATGTTCGTGGGCAATCTGGTGCTTCTCATACTGAACCTGCCGCTGGCCGGCCTCTCGGCACAGCTTCTCCGGGTTCCATACAAATTCCTCTACCCAACCATTCTCGCTCTCTGTATCGCTGGGGTCTACAGCCAATCGAATAGTCTCGACGATCTCTACGCGATGGTCGCGTTCGGAGCTCTCGGCTACTTCATGAAAAGATATGACTACCCAGCAGCCCCCTTGGTGCTCGGGTTGGTGTTAGAGCCCCTGTTGGAGAATTCGCTGCGGCAGTCGCTGACGCTGTCATTCGGGAGCGTCGACATCTTCGTAACTCGGCCAATCTCGCTGGCGATTCTTCTTCTTGTCACTGCTGCCGTTCTTGTTCCCACGGCTCTTCACTTGGCTTACGTCGTCAGAACGAGGCGTGCGAGAGAGGCAGACGTGAAATAACTGGTGCTCGTCGAACTGCTCTCAACACGCATCGACAGTGCCGGAGTCCCAGAAATGGAGATTTAGATGAACCAGCGTCTGACCATCGTGGTCCTCCCAGGCGATCACATAGGACCGGAAATTACCGCCGCTGCGGCCCAGGTTCTTTCCGCAGCCGACAGCAAGCACAACCTCGGTCTCACTCTCGAGGAGCACGCAGTCGGCTATGACAGCCTAAAGCGAAGTGGAACAACTATCACGGACAACGTGATGGGGCGGGCAAGGAGTGCCGATGGGATCATTCTCGGCCCTTGTGATAATAGCGGCTACCCGCCGGCGGCTGATGGCGGCATCAACGTGCCAGGCAAGCTTCGGAACGTTCTAGATCTCTATGCTAATCTGCGTCCCTCATATTCAAGGCCGGGCATTCCGAACGCCCGCGAAGGACTTGATGTTCTCATTGCCCGGGAAAACACTGAAGGTTTCTATCCGGATCGAAACATGTTCAGTGGCTACGGCGAGGTGATGCCGGTCGAAGGTGTAGCGATCTCAATGCGTAAGATCACTGCCAAGGCTTCAAACCGGATCGCTCGTGCCGCCTTCGATTGGGCGCAGCGGCGAAGGAGGAAGGTTTCCATCGTCACCAAGAAGCACATCCTGCGAATGACGGATGGTCTGTTTTATGACGAATGCGTTCGCGTCGCTACAGAGTATCCGGACGTCGAGTGGGAATCTGTGATCGTCGACGCATTTAACGCCGATATTTACCTGAACCCAAGCCGGTATGATGTCGTCGTAATGACCAACATGTTCGGCGATATCATCTCCAATCTCTGCTCGGCTCTTTCCGGTGGGCTCGGGCTGGGTGGCGGAATCAACGCCGGAGATGCTCATGCTATGGCCAATGCAGCCCATGGTTCCGCACCAGACATTGCCGGCCAAGACAAGGCCAATCCGGTTAGCATGATCACTTCCGCCGCCATGCTGCTTGAGTGGATGGGAGCGCGCCACGGCCGAGAAGATCTCGTACGAGCCGCTTTAGAGATTTCGCAGGCTGTCGATATCATCCTAGCAAATCCGCAACTGCGAACAGCTGATCTAGGTGGGCCGGCCTCTACCCGACAGTGCACTGATGCGATAGTCGGGCACATTAGTAACTGACCTAATCAGCTTCAGCCAGACGGCTAGTGTACGACCAAGATTGGCTTGGATTCCCGGGGCATCACTCCTTGGAGTGTGGGCCGATCGGCACTTGATCTGTGGTGGGTCTGCTGGACGAGGTACCGTAACCCTTGGTCCGGGACACCCCGGCGGCTCAGCTGTGAGGCAAGGTCCGGTTGGGGTCACGGACTGCCCTTCAGCATGGCCGTGAGGAGGTCCGCTTTTCGCTCCTGACCTGCCCTCCTCTCCGGCTGTCGTAAATGTCCAGCGAGCAGGTATTGGTCCCCTGCCCTACCCTCACAATCACAGCAGAAGCCGCATCGATCTCAGCAAGACTTCACTCACTCAAGTTCTCCAAACCTCACGCACTCCGAAAGCTACGTTTCATCCCGGCACCTAAGTTATTGGTATAATTGATCGTAGTTGTAACAGAGGGAGCTAAACAGGAATTGACTACGGCGTAGCCTTAGGCCGCGCGCTATTTTCGCGGACGGCATCGTAAGTGGCTTCGTTTGGAATCAGATCGCGGAGGCTTGTGTCGGCCTCGTCTCATCAGCCGAGTCGCTAATACCCTTGTTTTCGAAGCACTTCCGCTGGCTTCAGGGAAGTCCTCCCCTTGTTCGCTGGTTAACAGAATGACTTGAAAGACGTCTTCAAACGATCGTTTGCTCATAAAAATCCAAAGTGTACAGCGGGAATTCTTCATGGGCCTATATTCCTGCTGCCCCGATATCTGCATCTGGTAACTGAGGTTTGGGTTGAACATCTCGACCAGAGCAGATGTGGGTGAGGTGATAAGCTACTGAAGCAAGAATTAGTACCCTAATGGCATTTGTATCAGCATCATTTGATGCTATTTCTCATGCCCTAGAATGGAGGAACTGGCGTGAGAACAACGATTGCGCTTGATGACGAACTTATCGCTAAGGCGCAGGCATTTACGGGCCTGCAGGAGAAGTCGGCCCTGGTTCGCGAAGCGTTGAAAGCTTTAATTGAGCGGGAGAGTGCCCGAAGGCTGGCTCGCCTCGGCGGCACTGAGCCTGACCTTAAGCCTGTTCCGCGCCGTCAGACGGATGCTCAGTGATCATCGTCGATACCTCGGTGTGGATCGACCACCTGAAGAGCAACGATCCCGTGTTGGCAGATCTCCTGGGCAAGGGGCAGGTACTGGCGCATTCCTTTGTCACGGGTGAGCTTGCCCTCGGCAGTCTTCGCCAGCGCAGAACTGTGCTTGAGTCCCTCTGCGACCTGCCCCAGGCCAATGTCGCCGGCGACGATGAGGTCATGATGCTGATTGAGCGGGAGCAACTCTATGGACTTGGGATAGGTTTTGTCGACGCGCACCTTCTGGCAGCGGTAAGACTTACCCCTGGAGCTCTGCTCTGGACCCGGGATCGGTGGCTGCGGCAGGCGGCTACGCGACTGGGGCTTTCCTCAGATCTCACTTGACCAGCGAAGAATGATAGCCCCCTCCCCTTCCAGGAAGCGCCTAATTGGCTACGCCCGAGTGTCCACCGAGGATCAGGTGCACGATGCCCAACTCGATGAACTGCGCGCTGCCGGTTGCGCCGAGATCCACCAAGAGCATGGCTCCGGAGCAAGTCGAGCGCGGCCTGTGCTGGCGCGGGTAATGCGTGAGATCAGGCCGGGGGAGGTGTTGGTCGTGGTGCGCTTGGATCGCCTAGCCCGTTCGGTGAGCCACCTTCTTGAGGTGATCGAGACGCTGGAAGCTAAGAGGGCCCATTTCCGCTCTCTCCGGGACCCGATCGATACCTCTACACCGCAGGGCATGTTTTCCCTGCAGGTGCTTGGCGCAGTCGCGCAGCTGGAGCGCTCTCTTATCTCAGAGCGTACAAAGGCAGGGATCAAGGCAGCCAAGGCGCGAGGCAAAAAGCCAGGGAACCCCGGGATGCGAGAGCGCCGGCCGGAGGCTATCCGGAAGATCGCCCTCTCTCGGGAGAAGGTTTATCTCGACGAGTTGATTGCCGGTGCCGATCGGTGGCTGCCGACAGTTCGGCGCATGCGCCCTCAGCACCCTTGGGAGGATGTTGTCCGCGTGCTCGCCGACAGCGGGCAACCGTGGACCGTGGCTCGGCTGCGCCGCGCTGTCGGCAAGCTCGTCTCCCAACACATGGCCGACCCTGCCCTCCTGCTCCCTGCCCCACGCAAGAACCCGGAGGACCGCCTCATGACGCTGATCGCCGGTATCGCCATGACCGACCCGAGCCTCTCGCTGCGGGATATTGGCGCGCGGCTGGAACGCATGCGGGAGCGGACACCGCGTGGGGGCCTCACATGGTCAGCCTCCTCGGTGAAGAAGCAACTCGACTGGGCGCGCAAGGCTGGGCTGGCCGTACCAATGTCACCACAAGACGTGGTGTAGCGAGCCTTGGATCACGCCGGATCGATCGCGGGACTTCTGCTTATCGACGGGCTCCTTTTAGTCATCTCAACATCGCCAGACGGCTCGAGATCTTCGCCCAACGCCTCGTAGGCGTGAGCGAAGGCGCCGGGTTGAAGACCCAGCACATTCTTCTCTGCGTTCTCACATTCCCGCCTGGACCGGGTTATCCGCCATCTGACGGCTCGGCAATGATTTGGGTCTGGAATCAAACTGCACCTGGCGAAGATGACTCCAATCGCCTGCTCTCGACGGTGGCTCACCACGTCTCGCCGGGGTCCTCAATCTCCATCAACTCGCAGGCGATACGATGAAGAGCATCATCAAGAGGTGACCTTCCTCTGTTGGCCCCTTTGGGCCGAAGCACCCTCCCCTGCCCTCGGGTGAGCCTCCGCTTCACGAGCCGGGTTGCCTCAATTACGAGATAGGCCAATTCCTGATCCGGCAGCCCACCCATAAACTCGTCAATCTCTGGCTTGGTGACTCTATTGCCGATTTCACTCAACGATACTGGCTCCGGTGCCGAGACTTCCTTCCGTGCCAGCTTCGGCGGAGAGGTTCGACGAGCAGGTTTGGCTGGTGACGGAGGAGCCCCAAACAGGTCCCCTGTCGCTCATCGCGAACCGAGTTTCGCGCCATGCCACCTCCAGCCCATTCTAATCTCGTTAACCATACTGGTTCTTAGCGGTTTCCCATCTACTTCACTGCCGATCTGCTGCACCTCGCGATATGGGAGTGGGTGCCAACACCCTCCGCGCCCTCGCCTACCATGAGGCTGAATTCCATGCAGCCACTCGAACCCGCTGCCGCGGCTGGTCGATCCCTAGCTTCTCCTGCAACTCACTGCGCATATCATGTGCGGTCTAGACCAGAAAGCCGCCCACCCGGCCCACGACATGCCCGACGACGTGATTGAGGAACTCTAGGGTGACGGGATCCTGAAGGCCCGAGGTCCTTACGCTCCGCAGACGGCACCGCGGCGCCTTTAATTAACCGACCCTGCATCATTGGAAAGGCATCGAAGGGAGTGCGATGAACCAAGCGTCAAAAAGACCGTCCTACTAGCGACTAAGGTGTCGGTACGCGCACCAAGCGCAAGCGCCGCAAACCCATCACTTGCGTTGTTCTCGGCCGCCTCTTGGCAACCTGCAGCCGATCGAGTGCCATTAGCCTGCACGATACGGCAATGCTCCTGATGGCATCTGCCGTCGGCGAACGGCTGTCCAGTGCGGTCGCAAGTTTAAGGCACTCACAGATTAGAGTGGCCCTTCCGATCAAGCGCCGGCCAGTCGAACCTGCATCCCCAACTATGCCGTGTATCCGCATGACGCTCGTGCGTAAAGAACAACCACGGCAGTGTAGGGTGCCTTAAGTCCTTGCCGAAGGGCAGTTAGTCATCACCCTTAAAAAAGGATGCAGTTTGCTTAGATCGTGCCCGAACAGATTCTCCGAGTGGTTCGCAAGTATAGCTCAGCCGGCACAACGCCGCTCACCGAATCGACGAACCTTACCCCGAAGAACGTTATCGAATGCTAAGGCTGGAACCTGCGGACTTCAGCGCAGATGGGCTGCGTTCCGGCTTTGTGATCCACGCCAGATGAAATAGGCTCCCGCTGTGGGTGCCGTGAACCAATGAACTCACAAACGGGTTAGCAGGTAGCTGGCGGCTACGATACGCAGGAGCGTGCTCAGAGAATGTTGAGGAGGGTTGATATATAAACTCGCGCAGGGGAGGTCGCTAAGTGAGGAGTGTATAATTCTATGACCCTCCTGAACGAGTTTTAGGTGATCGTCTGGAACCGAGCCTTGCGCCCGACAAGACTAAGTTGGTCGCGGCCAACTTTGCCACATTGTTGCGTTTTATGAGCGCTGGGAACGCCATAAATGCGTTCTGACGAGCCTGAGCATGACACTCACGACGTCCGCAGGGACCAAGTTGGTCGCGACCAACTTGGTCACATTGTTTCGTGGGCTTTTGAGTGATCAGGCCACCTAGTATGTCCCAACCGCAAGCCTTTCGGTGCAGAGTTAGGGAGCGAATGTGGTGTTCCGACTTGCATCGTACGTAAGTTGGTCGCGACCAACTCAATGGTCCTGACATATCGGACCAGTGGAAGTGCTTCAATCGCACGACCGCTGTTCATTGCACCATCCTCCAATAGGGGAGGGGCTGCAGATTCTGAAAAGATACATGGCGGGGTGGGCAGCAAATGGGTAAAAAAATTCCAGCGACGACCCCGCTCTTAACCTAGTATTAACCTCTGTTGGGCGTACTCGGATCAGCGCACTTTTAGCGATTTCGGCTCACTTCCGCGCAGAACTGCCCGAGGCTCCTCATGACAACACAGCACTCCGTTGACCTATCCGCTCCAGAGCCGGTTAAACAGAGCCTGAGGAGGCAAATTTCAATTGACGCTAGCGAGTTAGTTGCAAAGCTCCAAGCCCACCAGCAGCGTATCTTTCCACCGAAGGCAAAGAAAACCTTACGCAGGTTCTCATCAGCAGAAGCTGCAAAGTTTCTTGGTATCCATGAAGGATACCTCCGTCAGTTAGCTGCCGAGGGGAAGGTGCCTTTATCTGAAGCTCCGGTAGCAGGACGGCGGACTTACTCGATTGAGGAGATCAACCTCATCCGCGAGTTTCTCGAGAACACTAAATCGAGCCGTAGGTACATTCCTCACCGAAGGGACGGCGAGAAGCTCCAGATCATTTCCGTCATCAATTTCAAGGGCGGCAGCGCCAAGACGACAACGTCTGCTCATCTGGTGCAGTATCTCGCCCTTAGAGGTTATCGCGTCCTCGCTATTGACTTAGACCCTCAGGCAAGTCTTTCGACGCTCTTCGGGCACCAACCCGAACTTGATGTACGCCCTAACGAAACTCTCTATGGCGCGCTCAGATACGACGAAGAGTGTGTCGGGATTGAGCATGTCATTCGCTCTACCTACATCCCAAACCTGCATATCATCCCTGGAAACCTTGAACTGATGGAGTTTGAAACCACCACTCCTCAGGCCGAGGAAGTAGCAATGTTCTACACCAGGATTCTGCAGGCGCTTGATCCAGTATCTGAGATGTACGACATCGTCGTAATGGATTGCCCGCCGAACCTAGGGTACCTGACTATGGCAGCGCTCTACGCCGCATCAGCGCTGCTCATAACAGTTCACCCGCAGATGCTGGATGTTCTCTCCATGGCCCAGTTCCTTCGGATGACCTCGGACACTATCGACATCCTAGCCAATGCCGGGTCGAAAGAGGACTACGATTGGATGGGCTATCTGATTACACGCTACGAACCAAACGACGGCCCGCAGAACCAAATGGTCGGGTACCTAAGGTCAATCTTTGGACCAAGAGTACTTGAGAACACGATTCTAAAAAGCACTGCCATTGCGGACGCCGGACTAACCAAGCAGACGATCTATGAGGTTGACCGGCAAAAGTTTCACAAAGGCACTTACGACCGTGCCATGGAATCCGTTGATCTAGTTAACAGTGAGATTGAAGCGCGCATTCGCGGAACTTGGGGGAGGCAGTAATGGCACGACAAGTCATGGTTGTTGACGACACCGCATCGAACGCAGAACCTGCGACGAACACAATTGCTGAAATCCAGGCGAAGCTGGCAGAAACGCTGGCTGATGATGGGGCAGCAAAAGCGATGGACTCCGACCGGCCGCTTCTGAGATCGGGTCCATTAGCTGCGCTCAAGCGCGGATCACTGCGCACCTCTCCGCTTGAGACCATCGCTAAGACAGCGGAGTCGGTCGAAAGGGCAAAGAAGTTAGAACAACAGCTCTCGGCTGGGCAGGCAGTGGTAGAGCTGAATCCAGATGACATCGATGCATCGTTCGTCCCCGACAGAATGGCGCCGTCGGAAGAAGATCATCGAAAGCTTGTCGCTGCCATCCGCTCTGAAGGCCAGCTTGTGCCCATCCTAGTTCGCCCTCATCCTGAGAAACATGGACGATACCAAATTGCCTATGGTCACCGCCGCCATCGTGCTGTTAGGGAACTTGGCATCACCGTCCGCGCCGTCGTGCGGGACCTCACAGACGAGCAGCTCGTCGTCGCGCAGGGCCAAGAAAACAACGAGCGCACGAACCTGTCGTTTATTGAAAAAGCTCGCTTCGCTTCCCGACTTCAGGAGCGCGGCTTCAAGCGCGAAGTTATCATGCAAGCGCTGAGTACCGATAAGGGCACTCTGTCGAAGCTTCTCTCAACGATTGGAAGCATCCCTGCGGACGTCATCGAAGCCATCGGTCCTGCCCCTAGCATCGGAACCAGACGCTGGCAGGAGTTCGCTGAAAAGCTCTCCAGGCGTCTGCATGATAGGGTCCGTGAGGCGATCGCAAGTCCTGGCTTCTCTCATCGCGACAGTGATGCTCGGTTCGAGGTGCTGCTAAAGCTGCTCGGCACCAAAGAGGAGCGCGCACGCGCAGAACCGTGGATTGCATCTAATGGCATCCGCGTGGCCCAAGTCACGAGATCAACTGACAAGTTCTCACTCGTAATTGACCAGAAGATTGCACCTGATTTCGGTGACTTTCTGTTATCAAGAATGGAAGCTCTCTTTTCGGAGTTTCAAGCATCTGTAAAGCCTGAGTAGTCGGGCGGAGGCACTAGACATCGGAAGGCCGGATCACGCGCTGATCAATCTGATTTCCTGCCTTCACCATTCCAAACATGTCATCTGGAAGGGGCTTTTGAAGTTTCAGGGCCTCTTCAGTCAGAGCGGTCAGCCGTACATCATACGCCTCAGGTGTGGTCGGGACGACGGGCATTGCCTTCGGATGAGTTGATCCACTACTCCATTCTGCTCAGATGTGAGAAGCAAAGAGAACAGGTGTTCACGCTAACAGGATCAGCCTTCGTTCCACAGCGCTAGTCCATCGTCACCAACCCAAGAGGGCAGGGGACATCAGTTTATGATACTTGCTGTCTGTGCGATTAGTTATGTACAGAGTCGGATATCGTCGCCAAACAATCGTTTGAAAACGTTTTTCAAGTCGGTTTCCTAACCAGCCGGTGAGGGGAGGGCTTCCTCTCAGCAGGGAAAAATGGTTCAAAAACAAAGGCTTCTTTGGCTTGGCAGCTGCCAAGGAGTTCCAAGAGGCGCTCGTCCGCAATACGCCGATCGATCTATGTGGATGCTGCTTTACAGAGTGCTCGTTTGTCTCACTCCGCATCGTAGCAATCCCTTGTTTTTCTTCCATAGGCTAAGCTATAGCTTGCTTCATCAACCACTTAGCTTTGGGGGTGCAAGCATGGCTTTCGGTAGCAGGGCAGGGCACTTTGACGACGAGCCTCTGGTTGCGCGCACCTATGCCCTGCCCGAGCTGCCATGGGAGACCATCGCCGGCCGGCTCGAGCCGATCACCATCAGCATCCTGCGCTTTGATGCCCGGCTGGAGGCCTCCGGACTGTCTGCCGGCTGGCAGTCGCGCTGCGACATGACCGAAGCCGTGCGCGCCCTTCTGCTGGACGGACACCTCGTCGATGTCGG
>NZ_JAFBID010000105.1 GCF_016811235.1 Microvirga arabica | reverse complement strand
TGCGTTGACCCTGTTATCAGTTTCTGCGCAGCAGCCGCTCGAAATATTCGAGTTCTTCCTGCGCTCGCGAGGGGTCGGCCAGCTTGCGGCGCAGCTCTTCCAGGATCTGCTGCGCGCGCTGGGCCGGTGATGCACCGGCACTGGGCACCTCGACACGGCCATCGGAGTAGTCCCGGTTCCGCAACGGACGCCCCAGCGGATCATTGTCGCGCTGGCCTGCCTGCTGGTTGCCCTGCGGATTGCCTTGGCCGGGCTGGTCGCCCGCCTGCTCGTTCCCTTGGCCGTCACCCTGCTGCATCTGCTGCATCTGCTGGGCCATGCCCTGCATGCCGCGCCGCAGGCTCTCCAGGGCCCGGCCCTGGGCATCGACGGCCGGGCCGTCCTGACCCTGGCCAAGGGCGCCCTCGGCATCGCGCATGGCCTGCTCGGCCTCGCCGAGGCCCTGCTCGCCCTGCATGCCCATGCCCTGCATGCGCCGCTGAAGCTCCTCCAGACGCTCCCTCAGGGCCTGCTGCCGCTGCCGGAGGCCGAGCGGATCCTGATCCTGCCCGCCCTGGCCCTCGGCCTGCTCCTGGCCCTCGCCCTGTTCGCCTTGCTGGCCCTGTTGACCTTGCTGGCGCTGTCCTTGCTGGCGCTGACCCTGTTGGCGCTGGCCGTTGCGGTCGCCCTGCTGCATGCGCCGGTTCTGGCCGTCGCGGAAGGTCTCGTCGCGCAGGTTCTGCTGCTCGCGCGCCATGTCCTCCATGTCCTGCATGGCCTGGTTCATCTCGCGGCCGAGAGGGTCGGTCATGCGGCTGTTGGGTTGGGCGGTCTGCAGGTTCTCAAGGATGTTGCGCAGCTGCTCGAGCAGGCGCTGGGCCTCGGCCACGTCGCCGCGGCGCATGGCCTCTTCCATCTGCTGCAGCATGCGGTTGAGATCGTCCTGCGAGATCATCCGGTCCGGCGCGCGCTGGTTCTGGTTCTGCGATTGCTGCTGGTTCTGCTGCATGCGTTGGGCGAATTCCCGCAGGAACTTGTCCATGGCCTGGCGCAGCTCTTCGGTGAGGCGGCGCATCTCGTCGTCCGTCGCACCCCGTTCCATGGCCTCCTTCAGGCGCTCCTGGGCGGCGCGCAGCTCCCGCTCCGCGTCGGAGAGCCCGCCATCCTCGATCTGCAGCGCCATGGCCCAGAGCCAGTCGGCCACATCGGTGAGATCCTGGTCGGTCCTGGCGACCCGCAGGCGCTCCGCCCCTTGGCGCAGCCCCATGAACACGCCCCACTGCGGGATGTACTCTTCCGGGGCGATCAGCAGGGCATCGAGGGCCACCTGCACGCGCTTGCGATCGTCAGGCGCGAGCACCAGGTTGCGCCGCTGCTCCACCAGGGCCTTGGCGAGCGGGTTGGTGAAGGGGCGCTGCGGCAGGGTAAAGGTGATCTTTTCGCTGAGCGCTTCCTGGCCCGCCTCGTCCTTGGCCTTGAGCTGGATCGTCACCGGCGCGCCGGCCCAGGCATGGTTGGTGAGGTCGACGGGAGACTTGGTGTCCGGCGCGTTCTCCTCGTGGCTCGGGAGCGCGAGCGTCAGCTGCGGTGCCGGCACGAGGGAGCGCCCCCGGCTGTTGTCGGCCTTCTCCACGATGCCGTCCAGGGCCGTGATGCCGTAATCGTCCTTGCCCTTGTAGGAGAGCGTAAAGGTGCCGCGCGCATTCACCTCGGGCGGGGTGGTGAAGGCGATCTCGGGCATCCGGTCGGGAATGGCCTCGATGGTGAGCGTGACGCTCTGGGCAAAGCCCGTGCTGACCGTCAGCTCGCTGGAGCCTTCGAGGGTGTAGCGCTCCTCGCGCATGTCGGTGCGCTGGCCGGCTTTCGGGGGCAGGGGGGTGAGACCCTTGCCCGGCTTGACCTCCGCGCTGCCTTCGCCGGCGATGCGGATCACCACCGTCGAACGAGCCGGCGCCCTCAGGCTCTGCGCGCGGGCGAGGTCGATCATGAGGGGAGGTGTGCGGGTATAGAGGGGCGGGTCGATCCAGCCGTCGATGCGGAAGGAGGCGGTTGCTGTCTCCGGATTGCGCCAGTCGAAGGCTGCGGCCAGGCGCGAGCCGATCTCGGGACCGGCCACGAAGGCGCTGGTCACCAGGGCGAGCAGGCCCGCGGCCCGCAAGGCATAGCGGTCGCGCCGGGGCATGTCCGGCCGCGGCAGGCCCACCCGCATCCGGCTCACGGCCTCTTCCGCGCGCTTGCGGTGGAGGGCCCAGAGAGCCCGGGTGCCCGGATCGGCGGAACCCAGGGCAAGGGAGTCGTCGAGCGCGCGCGCCGGGCCGGTGGCAAGGCCGGTCTCCCGGTCCAGGCGGTCGAGGGCATGGGTGCGGCTCGGCATCCTCAGGCGGAAGAGGGGCCAGAGCGACAGGAGAAACGCTGCCGCGAACAGGCCGAGCCCGACCGTCCGCCACAGGACAGGCAGATCGAGCCATAGGCCGAGCCAGGACAGGGTGAGGAACGAAAGGACGATGGCGAGCGGCAGCCAGAGCCGGGGCCAGGCCTCCTCCCACCAGAGCGACCAGCGGGCATGGGACACAAGGCGGCCGAACCGCTGGTTCAGGCGGCTCTGCCCAGATGTCGGGTTCGGGCCTTCACTCATGGTCACCAAGTCTCCCGCTGCACCGGATGTGCAGACGCCCCCGTAAGGAAGCTAGCACGGCCGATCCGCATGACCAGCGGTCAAATCGGCACGGAGGTTCAAGAAGAGGTGACCGTGGCTTGCATACGAACGCGCCTCGAACCGCCCCGGTTCACGGCCGCGACGATAGGGCGGGAGCGGCGAAATTCCTTGACGTCTGGACGGCATGACGATACATGATTCCAATTATAATATAATTACATTATCTTTTGGGGCGCTTCCATGGCTACGCTTGTTATATCCTCCAATACACTTGGCGAAGATGCACAGGCAGGTGCTCTCGTGGGCACTCTCAGCGTCGCCGGTGAGATTGCCGCGGGCGAGACATTCACGTTCATCCTTGATGATGAGCGGTTCCAGATCATCGATGGAAACCAGCTCGTCGTGAAGTCCGGCAGTTTCAACTTCGAAGGGCTCGAGAAGCAGTTCACGCTCAACATTCAGGCTGTTGGGAGCCAGAACACGCCGGTCGAGGCCGCGCCGGTGGTGATCAGCCTCACCAACGTGAACGAAGCTCCCACGGATATCACCCTCGTCAGCGGCGGCACCATCGGGGACAACGCCATCCTGGGTGCAACCGTCGCCACCTTGGCGGGACAGGACCCAGACCGGGGCGACCTGCTGACCTATACGATCGTTACCGACATAAACGGCGCGACTGAATACGACCATCCCTATCTCGGAACTTCCGGTAGCGAGATCGTCGTTAAGCACGACCTCAGCGATGCCTCGATTGAACCCATGCCGGTTTATGTCAAGGTCACGGACGCCAAGGGCCTGTCTTACGTGAAGCAGATCACGCTCACCGTGACGCCCGTGAACGAGGCGCCGGAGGTGAATGCCGAACCGGTGGAGGTGCTCGACGGATCGAAAGGAGGAACGCTTGTCGCTGTGATCAGCGCCATAGATCCTGAGGATGGTGTGTTAACGTACAAACTATCTGCAGCCAGCGCTCAATGGTTCAGCCTCGTCGACAATAATGACGGCACTTGGAACGTCGTCGTGAAGCAGGGCGTCACCCTGCGCTCGGACAGGGCTGCCTTTCAGAGCTTGGTCGTTGAAGTTTCAGACAATGCGGGCAACACGACATCGGAAACCGTCTTTCTCAACATCAACGAGAACTTGGAGCCTGAGGCCACTTTCGAGTTCCGGGAGGTTGGAAGAAATACACCTGCCGGCATACTTGTCGGCACGCTTGTGGCCTACGATCCGGAAGGAGAGGCAGTCAGCTACACCCTCTCAGGCGAGAGTGCCAAACTGTTCAGCCTCGTGAAGAATGAGGATGGCACGTATGGCGTCCTCGTTAAGCAGGGCGTCACCCTCGATTACACGGATGAAGCACAGCGCAGCTTCACCGTGAAGGTTTCCGACGGATTCAACTTCTCATTTGAAGAAACCTTCGATCTGGTGTTCGGCAGCTATACGCTCGTGAGCGTGAGCGAGGGTGCGGGAGGCGGCACGATCGTTGGCAAGCTTGTGCCGACGGACGACGATGGCAACCAACTTTCCTATTCTTTGTCTGACGCGAACTCGAGTCTCTTCGACCTAGTGGCAAATAGCAGCGGTGGCTATGATGTCGTCGTTCGCAGTGGAGTGACGCTCGATTATGAGAATGATAGTCATCACATTCTCGGAGTGAATGTAACTAACAATATTGGGACGGTGTCGAAATCTTTCGAGATTAGCTTGCGTGACGTGAACGTAATCCCGACGGCAACCCTGACCTCCATCACAGTGAATGAGGGTGCTGGGGATCATGCAATTGCTGGAAAGCTTAAGGCAGTTGATGTCGAAGATGAAGAGCTTACCTGTATCCTGTCCGCCGAGAGCGCCGCATGGTTCGAACTTATAGACAACGGCGATGGTGATTATGACATTGTCGTTCGCGATGGAATAAAGCTCGATTACGAGAACCCGTCCCACCGTGTAGTGAATGTCGTTGTATCCGACGGCGTGCATTCCCTCTCCAGAACCTTGAACCTGAGTCTGATTGATGGTGTCGATACTCTGATCGGCGCGGCGAAGACAGACAGCCTGAACGGTACGGCAGGTCGGGATATTATAAAGGGTCTCGCCGGAAACGATATGCTCACGGGCAACACCGGAAACGACAGGCTCTACGGAGGCACCGGCAAGGATGTTCTGAACGGCGGTGGCGGTCAGGATGTCTTCGTGTTTGATTCCAAACCGAACAAGAAGACCAATCTCGACAAGGTCGCAGACTTCACGGTGGTGGACGATTCCATGTGGCTGGAGAACAAGATCTTCACCAAGCTCGGGAAGAAGGGTTCCGAAACGTCTCCCGCGCAGATCAAGAAATCGTTCTTCGTCGTCGGCGACAAGGCCAAGGATAAGGATGATTACCTGATCTACAACAAGAAGACCGGTGCTCTCTCCTACGATGCCGATGGCTCGGGATCCCAGGCGGCCGTGCAGATCGCAGCCCTGTCGAAGAAGCTCGGCCTCACCCACAAGGATTTCTTTGTGATCTGAGACAAGGAGGCGGCCAGAAACCGCATCTCTTGAGCGGGGGAGCCATTAGGCTCCCCTGTTGCATTAGGGGTCCTGCCAAGCAGCCGCGGCCCGCAGTCTCAGGATATATGAAATAATATATTATCTTGATGAGAGCTGGTGATACCCTGCGCAGACCACTCTCTAACTGATGAGGGGCGCACATATTCCTAAAGTACTCTTGATACGTTATAAAGATTCCGTAAGGTAGCTTGGCAAGGCCGCCGGCCGGCACGGTCAGCAGAAAACTTAAAGGCGGCAGAACGCGGATCTTGGAGCAGGGGGGTATCATGGCTTTTACGGTGTTGCGCAGCGGAGACGAGCAGCAGGTTAATACCTTGATCAAGAACAGCCAAAGTCATCCGACGATTACACGGCTGACCGATGGCGGTTGGGTGGTGACCTGGAGCGGCCAGGATGCCAGCGGGAATGGCATCTATATGCAGCGCTATGACGCGAACGGGGTGGCGCAGTTCACTTCCGGCGGCGTGCCTGCCGATCGGCTCGTCAACACCAGCATTGAGGGCAACCAAATCTGGTCCACAGTCGTCGGCCTCTCGAATGGCGGATGGGTTGTGAGCTGGATCGATAGGTCCAACGACACTGGGGTCATTCATCAGCGCCATTACAATTCCGCAGGGGAGCCGCAGGACGTGACAACCGTCAATCCGTCTCGTCTGGCCGATACCCGGAGCAACATCGAGATGACCGCCCTGGCCGATGGTGAGTGGCTGGTCACCTGGCAAAGCGGCGATGGATCGAATTACGGCATTTATCAGCAGCGCTTCAATGCCCAGGGCGAGCCTCAAATTGCTCATGCCGACCAACGGGTCAATGTCAAGATCGATGGACATCAGCGGTTTTCTGATGTGACCACGCTTCAGGATGGCGGCTGGATCGTGTCCTGGGTTGACGAAGGTCCATATGATCTGAAGGCCAATATCTACATGCGCCGCTACGACAAAGACGGAAGAGCCGTGGCGCTGGATGGAACAGCGGGATCGCAGGAATATGCGGTCGTCACAGATGTCCGCGGCATGGGAGGCAAGTCTCAGAAGATCGCGGCGCTCCCGAATGGCGGCTGGCTCGTCGTCCGGTACGGGGTTGGCCCCGACGGGTCCAACGACATCTTCTTCAAGCGCTACGATGCATCCGGCGTCGTACGTCAGGAGGAAATTGTCAATGTGGATCGCGAGGCTTCGCAGGATAATCCGCATATCGCCGTTCATGATGACGGAAGCTGGGTCATCACCTGGGAGTCGCGATTCGATGTTCACCAACGCCGCTATTTGGCAGATGGATCGACCTCTGGTCCCGACCTGGTCGTGCCGGCTTGGCTTGGCAGTATATGGAACGAACACCCGCAGGTTACCGCACTCGACAATGAGCGTTGGGTCGTCACCTGGCAGACCCTAGATCAGGATGAGAAACCCGGAACCGGTATCGCCCAACGCATCTTCACGCAGATCGCCGTCGATGCGGTAACGAGTGCCTTGGAATATGCGACTGGCACCACCGATGATGACGTCCTGAATGTCGAGCAGAATGGTCTTTCCGTAGGCGATGTTCTGGACGGTGGGGGAGGCAACGATACCCTGCAGATGACCCAATCAGGTGCCATCGACCTGACGCTCCCTGCACAACTTCTTCGCTTCGAGAGGATCGTCGGAACAAACGAGGACGACCGGATCATCGCGAGTGCGGGGAGGATCACGCAGTTCGAGACGATCGACGGCGGTGGCGGCAACAACGATGTGCTGGAACTCGTCTATGGCGGGAACTACGACCTTAGCGACGTCACACTGATGGGAATCGATTGGATCAAGCTGTCGGTGGCTTATTCCGACTATCATGTTACCGTAGACGATGTTGCAACGGCGCTGCTGATCGATGGCAGCGAGAGCTTTGGCGAAACAGTCGAGCTGACGGATGGCGTCTTTACTCAAGACGAATTGATCCGGCTTTTCAGCCAAGGCATCGATGTGGTCAGGTACGGCGGCGCAGACCACACCAATGCTCTTCCGCAGATCGCCAACTTCTTTGGCGATCAGAGCAAGGCCCTTATCGGCGGCGCCATGACCCGGCTCGACACAGATGGGGCTGCTGTGGTCAGCGACGATTTAAACCGATTCCAATCGCTCTCGGTCCAGATCACCAATCGCGTCGCCGGCGAAGACCGGCTTGGCTTAATTCAAGAGAACGGCGTGACGGTCGCGAATGGCAGGGTTTTCTTCAATAACGCACTCGTCGGTACGCTTGCGAAAGACGGATCCGGCACAGACGGGCTCCTGATCAATTTCGATGCAAGCGCAACCTCCGCCATGGTCACCGCCGTCGTGCAGGCCTTGGCCTATCAGAACACCGCATCCGGCAGCTACGTCGCTCAGCAGCGCCAGATCGCCGTGCTACTGACCGATGCAGGTGGGGCGCAGAGCTTCTTCGATCTCCAAGTCAACCTTGCGCTGTCCACCGGCGGGCAGGTGAACAGAGCTCCCGTGATCGAGGGCGTTCCGACAAAGACCGAAACCGTTGCGGACACAAGCTTCATCTCTCCCTTCGCCAGCATAGTGCTGAGCGATCCTGATGGAGATCGCCTGACTGTCACGGTGACGTTCGACAAGACGAAGGGCGTGCTCATTCCGGGGGGCGGCGGCACCTATGATCCTCAGGAAGGCACTTACACGGTCGAAGGGACCGGGGATTACGTTAGGCTCGCCCTGAATGCCCTTCAGTTCAATCCGACGGACCGAAACGGTCCGGTAGGCCTGGGCGAGGAGACAACCTTCACGATTACGGTTGCCGACGATGAGAGCCAAAAGGCCGAGGCACAGGTGACGGTCAGGTCCGAGATCGCAGACCGGCCGCCGTCCCGGCCGACCTTGTCCAACAACAGGATCGACGAACTCGTTGCAGATGGCACGCCGGTCGGCACGCTTTCCGCACAGGACAGCAACGGTCAAACCATTGCCTATTCCCTCGTGGGAGCAGGAGATGCGCCCTTCGAGATCGTCGGCAGCGAGCTTCGGGTGAAGAACGGCGTCGCGCTCGATTATGAGCAGACGACATCATACACCTTCACCATTCGTACGTCTGCCGGCGGGCTCTCCAACGATCGCGTCGTCACCATCAGCGTGAATGATGTCGGCGTTGAGAGCACAGCCGGTTCTGTCGCCAACGACGTAATCAAGGGCGGCGTCGGCAAGGACACGCTGGGCGGCGGCCTTGGCGACGACAAGCTCTTCGGCGGTCTGGGCAACGACACGCTGAAAGGCGATGGCGGTAAGGACATCTTCGTGTTTGCCACCAAGACGAACAAGAAGACCAACGTCGACAAGATCAGCGACTTCGTGGTCAAGGATGACTCGATCTGGCTCGACAACGCCGTGTTCACCAAGATCGGCAAGGGCTCAGAGGATAAGCCCGGCAAGCTGGCGAAGGCGATGTTCTGGACCGGCAAGGAGGCGCACGATGCGTCCGACCGGATCATCTACGACAAGAAGTCCGGCGCGTTGTATTACGATGCGGACGGCACGGGCCGCTCGGCGCAGGTGAAGTTTGCCACCCTCAAGAAGGGACTCTCGCTCACCGAGAAAGACTTCTTCGTCATCTGAACGAAGAGGCAGGCCAACAAAAACCCCGGCGTTCCTCGCGCCGGGGTTTTTGTTTGGGCCCTGGGCCGATGCTTTAGCCGAGCCAGCCCGGAATTCGGTCGAGGCCGATCAGATCGTCGTAGGTGGGGCGCGGGCGCACCACCGCGTGGTCGTCGCCGCGCACCAGCACCTCGGGCACGAGCAGGCGGGTGTTGTAGGTGTTGGCCTGCACGGCCCCGTAGGCGCCGGCGGTCATGATGGCGATGAGGTCGCCGGCTTTCACCGCAGGCATGTCGCGCGACAGCGCCAGATAATCGCCGGTCTCGCACACGGGACCGACCACGTCGGCGACGATGCGCGGCGTGTCGGGGGAGGCTTGCGCCACCGGCTTGATGTCGTGATGCGCCTCGTAGAGCGTCGGGCGGATGAGGTCGTTCATGGCCGCATCGACGATCACGAAGGGCTTGTCGGCGCCTTGCTTCACGTAGATCACCCGGGCAATCAGCACGCCCGCATTGCCGGCGATCAGGCGGCCCATCTCGAACACGAGCTTGAGGCCGAGATCCTTCGTGTGGCGCTTGATGATCGCGGCGTAAGCCTGCGGATCGGGCGGAGGCTCGTTGTTCTCCCGGTAGGGCACGCCGAGGCCGCCGCCGAGATCGATGTGATGCAGCTTGTGGCCATCCGCCTTCAGGTCGCGGGCGAGCTCTGCCAGCAGCGCGGTGGCGTTGTCAAAGGGGCTCAAATCCGTGATCTGGCTGCCGATATGCATGTCGACGCCGGTGACCGTGATGCCCTTCAGCGCCGCTGCCCGTGCATAGACCTCGCGGGCGCGGGAAATCGGAATGCCGAACTTGTTCTCGGATTTGCCGGTCGAGATCTTTGCGTGCGTCTTGGCGTCCACATCCGGGTTGATGCGGATCGACACCGGCGCGCGCATCCCCTTCGAAACCGCGACCTCGGAGAGCGCCTCAAGCTCGGGCTCGGATTCCACGTTGAAGCACAGGATGCCGCTGTCGAGCGCGAACGCCATCTCAGGCCTGGTCTTGCCAACGCCGGAGAACACGATGCGTTCGCCCGACACCCCGGCGGCGAGCGCCCGTCGCAGTTCGCCCTCCGACACGATGTCCATCCCGGCGCCCAGGCGGCTCACGGTGGTGAGCACCGCCTGATTGGAGTTCGCCTTCATGGCGTAGCAGACGAGAGCGTCCGTGTCGGCAAAGGCCTCGGCGAAGACCCGGTAGTGCCGCTCAAGGGTGGCGCTGGAATAGCAGTAGAACGGAGTGCCGACCTCATCGGCAAGGCGGCGCAGGTCGACGCCCTCCGCATGGAGGACGCCGTCGCGATAGGCAAAATGGTGCATCGAAACGGCCTAAAGCAGCGGGTCGAGAATGAAGGGCTTGTCGGGGATCGTATAGCCCAGGCGTGGCGAGGAGCGCGGCGTCCCGACAGGGGAGGGCAGGGCCGTGTCGCTGACGGTGCTCGCCGGCTGCGCTGCCGGTGCCGAGGCGCTCGGCGGCGGCTCGAGCGCGCCGCGGCGGCCGCAGGCCGAAAGACATAGAACAACAAGGCCCGCGATCAGGAGCGGACGGGCGAGAGACAGGCTGGACGACATCAGGAGGCTCCGAAACGTGGCCGCACCATAACGGGAAGTCACCAGAGATGCGAGAGGCAAGGTGTGGACGACAAGTGGCCTCGCCGCCACAGGATTGTGACCTTCCAACCGGAGCCGTTCCATCATTCGGGGCTTGAGCCCTGAGCCGAAAGGCGCCACATCACGGGCCATGTCGAACGCAGTGAAATCCAGAAAAAACTGGCTGGTAGGCTTGGCCGCTCTCGTGCTCGCCGGCGCCGGCGCCGTCTGGTATGGGCTGGCGCCCCGCGATCCCATGGCCGCCGGCGTGTCCGAATGCCGTGCCTCGACAGCCACGACCGAGCGGTTGAAGCCGCTTGTCAAGGGCGAGGTGGCGGCCGTCGGGGTGAGCAGCGCTCCCAAGCCGCCGCCGGCGATCGCCTTCACGGGCCCTGACGAGAAGCCGACGAGCCTTGCCGATTTCAAGGGCAAGACCATCCTGGTCAATCTCTGGGCTACCTGGTGCGTGCCGTGCCGGGAGGAGATGCCGGCCCTTGACAAGCTGCAGGCGGAGCTGGGTGGGCCCGATTTCCAGGTGGTCGCGATCAACGTGGATACCCGCAACCGGGAGAAGCCGAAAGTCTGGCTCAAGGAAAACGGCATCACGAATCTGGCCTATCATGCCGATCCCGAGGGAAAGATCCTGCAGGTCCTGCAGAAATCGGGCCATGTGGTCGGCCTGCCGACCACCTTCGTGGTCGATGCCTCCGGGTGCGAGATCGCGCTGCTGAAAGGGCCGACCGAGTGGGCCTCGCCCGATGCGGTCTCGTTCATGAAGGCTGCCTTGAACCGCCCCTGAGCGCCGGGATCACGCTGCGTAGAGCTGCACCGGAGCCTCGATGCCCTTGAGCTGGTAGTCCCGTCCTTCGCCTCTGACCAGGTCGCGCCCGGCTCGTTCGTAAACGGCCCGGGTCACCAGGATTTCATCCGTTTCGGCTGCTGCCTGCGCGCGGGCAGCCGTGTTGACCACGGGGCCGATGGCCGTGAGGTCGCGATGCGCCCGGCCGAACTCCCCGAAGCTGGCGGTCCCTGAATCGATGCCGATCCCGACCCCGAGCTCCCTTCCCTCAAGACCTCGGTTCTCAGCCAGGAGGGTCCTGCGGCGGGCCTCGCAGCGGCGCTGGATCTCGCGGGCCGCCCGCACGGCCTGCTCGGCGTGGTTGGGCTGCTGGATCGGGAAGCCGAAGATGGCCATGACGGAATCGCCGATCGTTTTATTAAGAAGGCCGTCGTACTCCCAGATCGCCTCCGCGCATTCGTCGTAGAAGGCATCGAGCAGGGACGAGAGCGCGTCCGGCGGAAGCGTCTGCGACAGGGCCGTATAGCCTCTCAGATCGGCAAACAGGATGGAGACGTCGACCGGGATCTTGCGGGCCTTCATGATGCGCGTGAACATGAGTTCGCACACCGTGCAGGTGTTCGGGTTCATCCGGCTCGGGCGGATGCCGAAGATCCGAAACGGCAGGGAGGCCGGACCGTGCAGGGGCACGGGGATCCGCATCTGCTGCCAGCAGCCTTTGCAGATCAGGGCTTGGGCAGGTGCCATCGGGAGGCCCTTCCACATCATCGGCCGGCGACCGGATCTCGACGTCGACGATGCCGCTCGTCGCCGGATGCCTAGGCCAACCTGCGCAGAGTATCACCTTGGATCTGAACGGCCAAAAGATAAGCCGGGGTGCCTGTTCGGGCATCAGGCCGGGAGGGCTCCGTCGCCGTCAGGAACGCCGATCGTGCCCGAGAAGGCCGGTTTCGAGAGCCGCCAGGGCCGGTCCATGGCGCGCTTCGCCTCCCCGCGCTGGAGCCGGCGGGGTGCTCCGTCAGCGGTGATCTCCTCGATCACCAGGAAGCCCAAGGCCTGCAGCATCACGGCCGCCGCCTTGGTGGCGCGGTCGTCGGCCCGCAAAGACAGGGAGCCGGCGGCATAGACCCGCTCCATCAGGCTCTTAGGATGATGCACGACCGCCGCGCGCGGCTTAAAGGCGACGATGTTCGTCTCAGGTTCCAGCATGAAAAGCCCCCAGGTCGAGCCGCCGGATTGTGTTCTTGTCTCAGCGGCTATTTCACAAACGGAAGAGCCATTGTGCCGGAAACTGAGCCGTTTAAGGAATGCGACATAAAACGCGCTTTTTCCCTCCCCCTTGTGGGAAGGGGGTGCCGCGTAGCGGCTGGGGTGGGGGTGCCGGCGCCAGACCTAGATAGGCTATCGCTCGCACCTCTACCTCCAACTCCTCCCCACAAAGGGGAGGAGAGTTCCGTCGCGGATCATCGGCCAGTCAGCGGAAACCTGTTGGAGGATGCATGAAAAAGGCGGAGCCGATGGCTCCGCCCAATCTCGTCAGAACAATCGCCCGTCTTCAGGCGCTCTGCTGAACCTGAATGCCCTTGTCGGCAAAGAGCTGCTGCAGCTCGCCGGCCTGGAACATCTCGCGGGTGATGTCGCAGCCGCCGATGAACTCGCCCTTCACGTAGAGCTGGGGAATGGTCGGCCAATTGGAATAGTCCTTGATGCCCTGGCGCACGGTCTCGTCCTCGAGCACGTTGACGCCCTTGTACGGCACGCCGAGGTAGTTGAGGATCTGGACCACTTGCCCAGAGAACCCGCACATGGGGAACTGCGGCGTGCCCTTCATGAAGAGCACGACGTCGTTGGACTTCACTTCGTTGTCGATGATCTGGTTGGCGTCAGCCATGGGATGCTCCTTCACCCCGGCGGTCAAGGCGCCGGGTTCGTTTCTCAATTGTCGGGTGCCAGGGTCGTCAATGCAAGGGCATGGAGGGTGCCGCCCATGTGGCCCTGCAGCGCGGCATAGACCATCTGGTGCTGCTGAACCCGGGACTTGCCCTTGAAGGCCGAGGACGTGACGGTGGCTGCGTAGTGGTCGCCATCGCCCGCCAGATCCTTGATCTCCACCACCGCGTCCGGCAGGGCGGCCTTGATCATGCTCTCGATCTCACCTGCATTCATGGGCATGAATCAAACTCCTCAGGCCTTGCCAGTCATGTAGTTCGGCAGCCAGGCTTCGTGGGCTGCCTTCAGTTGCTTGACGGATATGGCCTGTTGCCCGGGCAGAATCAACGCATCGCCTCCGGTCAGCCCCAGGGTCACGGCCGGAATGCCGACGGCGCCGGCCTCGTAGAGGATGTCGGCGGCCACATCCTCGTCGACGGCGGTGAGGTAGCGGGCCTGGTCCTCGCCGAACAGGAAGGCGTGGAGGGGCAGGTTCTCCGGGTAGGCGGTGATCTCGGCGCCCACGCCGCCCGCCATAGCCATCTCGGCAAGGCCTAAGGCAATGCCGCCGTCCGAGAGGTCATGCACGGTCTTCACCTGGCCGGAGCGGATGAGCTGGCGCACGAAGTCGCCGTTGCGCTTCTCCTGGGCGAGGTCCACCGGCGGCGGAGCGCCGTCCTCCCGGCCGCAGACGTCGCGCAGATAGATCGACTGGCCGAGCCAGCCGTGGGTCGCGCCGATGAGGATGATCGCCTCGCCCTCGCGCCTGAAGGCCAGGGAGGCGTTCACCGTCACGTCGTCGAGCAGGCCGACGCCGCCGATGGCCGGCGTCGGCAGGATGCCCTGGCCGTTGGTCTCGTTGTAGAGGGAGACGTTGCCGGACACGACGGGGAAGTCGAGCGCCTTGCAGGCTTCGCCGATGCCCTTCACGCAGCCCACGAACTGGCCCATGGATTCGGGCCGCTCGGGGCTGGCGAAGTTGAGGTTGTCAGTGATCGCCAGCGGCAGGCCGCCCACCGCCGTGATGTTGCGCCAGGCTTCCGCCACCGCCTGCTTGCCGCCCTCGAACGGGTCGGCCTCGCAATAGCGCGGTGTCACGTCTGTGGTGAGCGCCAGGCCCTTCGGCCCGTCCTCCACGCGCACGATGGCCGCATCCCCGCCCGGCGTCTGCACCGTGTTGCCGAGGATCAGGTGGTCGTACTGCTCCCAGACCCAGCGCTTGGAGCACTGGTCCGGCGAGCCCACGAGCTTCAGCAGCGCCTCGGCCTCGGACATGGGAGCCTTCACGCTGTCGGGCGTGATGACGGGCTGCTTGGGGCTTTCCACCCAGGGACGATCGTAGAGCGGAGCCTCGTCGCCGAGTTCCTTGATCGGCAGGTCGGCCTTCACCTCGCCCTGATGCTTGATCACGAAACGCAGGGTGTCGGTGGTCTTGCCGATCACCGCGAAGTCGAGGCCCCATTTGTGGAAGATGGCCTGCGCTTCCTTCTCCATGCCGGGCTTCAAGACCATGAGCATGCGCTCCTGGCTCTCGGAGAGCATCATCTCGTAGGCGGTCATGCCCTCCTCGCGGCAGGGCACCTTGTCGAGGTCGAGCTCGATGCCGAGATTGCCCTTGGCTCCCATCTCGACCGCCGAACTGGTCAGGCCCGCCGCGCCCATGTCCTGAATCGCGATCACGGCGCCGGACTTCATCAGCTCGAGGCAGGCCTCCAGCAGCAGCTTCTCGGCGAAGGGGTCGCCCACCTGCACGGTGGGGCGCTTCTCCTCGGACGCGTCGTCGAATTCGGCCGACGCCATGGTGGCGCCGTGGATGCCGTCGCGGCCGGTCTTGGAGCCGAGATAGACGATCGGGTTTCCGACGCCGGTCGCCTTGGCATAAAAGATCTCGTCCGTGCGGGCGAGGCCCACCGCCATGGCGTTGACCAGGATGTTGCCGTTGTAGCGCTTGTCGAAGCCCACGGAGCCGCCGACGGTCGGCACGCCGAAGGAATTGCCGTAGCCGCCGATGCCGGCCACCACGCCGGAGACGAGGTGCGGGGTCTTCGGATGATCCGGTTCGCCGAAGCGCAGGAAGTTCAGCGCCGCGATGGGCCGCGCCCCCATGGTGAACACGTCGCGCAGGATGCCGCCCACACCCGTCGCCGCGCCCTGATAGGGCTCGATGAAGGACGGGTGGTTGTGGCTCTCCATCTTGAAGATGCAGGCGAGCCCGTCGCCGATATCGATCACGCCGGCATTCTCGCCCGGACCCTGGATCACCCACGGCGCCTTGGTGGGCAGGCCGCGCAGGTGAATGCGGGAGGACTTGTACGAGCAATGCTCGTTCCACATGGCCGACACGATACCGAGCTCGGTGATGGTCGGCTCGCGGCCGATCAGGGTCACGAAGCGCTCGTATTCATCGGGTTTCAGCCCGTGCTCCTTGACCAGCTCCGGGGTGATGGCGACGTCGTTGCGGATCATCGGGGTCTCTGTATCTGGAGAAATCAGGCAGCGCGCGGAAACGAGGACACGAGGCTCTCGAACAGGCCGCGCCCGTCGGTGCCGCCCACGAGGTCCTCGATCAGGTTTTCCGGATGGGGCATCATGCCGAGCACGTTGAGCTTGTCGGAATAGATGCCGGCAATCGAGTTCATGGAGCCGTTGCGGTTGGCATCCTGGGTGATGTGCCCCTGCGCGTCCGCATAGCGGAAGGCCACGAGACCGTCGCCTTCGAGGCGCTTCAGCGTTTCTTCATCGGCCGTGTAGTTGCCCTCGCCATGAGCAACGCAGACGTCGATGGCCTGACCCTTCGCGTAGTTTCGGGTAAACGCCGTGTCGTTGCGCTCGACCCGCAGGAACTGGCGGTGGCAGATGAACTTCAGGTTCGCATTGCGCATCAGGATGCCGGGGAGAAGCCCAGATTCGCACAGAATCTGGAACCCGTTGCAGATGCCGAGTACGAGACCGCCGCGCGCCGCATGGGCGCGAACCGCATCCATCACGGTGGCGCGGCCGGCAATGGCGCCGCAGCGCAGGTAATCTCCGTAGGAAAACCCGCCGGGCAGGACCACGAGGTCGGTGCCCTTCGGCAGCTCCGTTTCGGCATGCCAGACCTTCTCAGCCTGAGACCCGGCGGATTTCAGCGCCCGCAGCACATCGCCTTCGCGATTGGAGCCGGGGAAGACGATGACGGCGGATTTCATGTCAGCCTCACGCGATCTCGACGCGGTAATTCTCGATGACGGTGTTTGCCAGCAGCTTCTCGCAGGCGGCCTTGAGCTGGGCTTCGGCCTGGGCCTTGTCGGCGGTGCCGAGCTCGATGTCGAAGACCTTGCCCTGGCGCACACCGTCGATGCCCTCGACGCCGAGGGACTTGAGCGCCCCTTCGATGGCCTTGCCTTGAGGGTCGAGAACGCCGTTCTTGAGGGTCACGGTCACACGCGCTTTCATGGGGGCCTCGGGCTGTTTCAAGATGTGCCCCACGCCATAACGGCATTATGGTCAAGAAACAACGCCTTCAGGAGCCCAATTCGCGGGCAGCGACCTCCCTGGCCGTTTCACGCACAGCATCCTGGACTTCGCCGATCACCAGCACGACCGACAGGGTCCCGCCCTCCCGTTTTCCGAACGCGGCGCCATAGGCCGGGGGCTTACCATTGTCGGCGGGGGCGAGATCGATGGCAAAGCCCGGATGAGGGCCGCCCCTCAGACGCTCCACCGTGACGAGGGTCTTCACGGGCTTGCCGCGGCCAGCGGGTGAGCGAAGCGCCCGAGCCAGGCGCTCCGGGTCCTTCAGGACGCCTTCCGTGATGTCCGCGTCCTTTCCCGTCACACGTACGACGCTGACGGCGAGGCCCGGGCCGCATGCGGGCGGAGCGCAGAAGGCCAGGGCCACGGGCTCCGACCGGTCTTCGGCCAGCCATTTGCGCAGGGGCAGGGCATCCCAGGACGCATCCACCGAGAGTCCCGCGACCTGCCGGGGAATGTAGCCGCAGCTCGCGACCGATAGCGCAAGGGCCAGGAACGGAAAGGTGGAACGCAACAGGCGGAAGGACATGGCCTTATCTATGCGCGAAATGAGCCGGGAGGGGAATGGGGCGGACGCCGCCATCGCGTCCTCGCCTCTGCGAGAGCACGAGCGGCATCCGGTGTCCTCCCCGGCGGCCGTGAGGCGGGGAGGAGGTCCATGCGCTGCGCCTAGTTGTGGATTTCCTTCCCCTCCGCTGCGATGCGGCACCGCGAGGAGCGTCTTGGTCGTCTGGTCGAGCTTTTGTTCCCTCTTTGTTCTTGACAGTTCTCCCAAGCTGAGCCATACCGTCGATGTCCTGCCTCGCGAGGGACGCGCTCGAGGCGTCGGTTGTGGAGGCAGGATGCGGTTCTGGCCGCTGCGGAGCAAGACGCTGGTTCCGCATGCCAGGGCTCTGAGCGGAGGATGAGGTTCATGG
>NZ_JAFBID010000104.1 GCF_016811235.1 Microvirga arabica | reverse complement strand
CACGCTGAGCCAGCAACTGCCCTTCGGCAGTCAGGTGCAGACGGCGGCTGGTGCGTTCCAGCAGCCGCACCCCTAAGGGCTGCTCCAACTGTCGCAGCCGCTGGGTCACGGCCGAAGGGGTGACGTCCAGCGCTCGCGCCGCCGCGGCCAGGGACGAAGCGCCACTGACGACGCCGAAGAACTCAAGATCCTGGGAGGTGATCATGAAGATCGAGCTTAATGCAGGTTGCAGCTCCGTTAAATAGCGCCTGAACTCCGATCCGGTTATCTTGCACCCCACCATCGCACACGGATCCGTCGGACCATGACCACCACTGATGCTCTCAGCTCTTTGTCGACCCCCAGCCTGATCCTCGACGAAGGCCGCATGCTGCGGAACGTTGACCGCTTACGCCAGCACCTCGACCCGTTGGGCGTCACCATCCGCCCACACCTGAAAACGGTGAAGTCCGTTGAAGCAGCCAAGCGTGTGCTGACTGGCGGGAATGGTCCAGCTACGGTCTCAACCCTCAAGGAGGCCGAAGTCTTCGCGGCCGAAGGGGTGAAGGACATCCTGTATGCGGTCGGCATCGCGCCACAGAAGCTACCCCGTGTGCTGGCTTTGCGTGCCATGGGCTGCGACTTGACCGTCGTGCTGGATTCGCCGGAGCAGGCGACAGCCGTGGCCAATGCCTCGCGTGAGGCCGGCGATGCCATCCCGGTGCTGATCGAAATCGATTCCGACGGACACCGCTCCGGCTTGCGTCCCGATGACCCTGCCGTGGTCTCCATCGGCCGCATCCTTGCTGACGGCGGCGCCGCCCTGCGCGGGGTCGTCACCCATGCTGGAGAAAGCTATGGCGCGGTCGGCGCCGAGGCGCTGGCCGACTTCGCCGAGCGCGAGCGGCTCGCGGCGGTTACCGCGGCCGGGGCGTTGCGGGCTGCCGGGCTGCCGTGCCCGGTGGTGAGCGTCGGTTCCACCCCGACGGCTCATTTCGCCCGGGACCTGTCCGGCGTGACGGAAGTCCGTGCAGGGGTCTACGCCTTCTTCGATCTTGTGATGGCCGGCATAGGCGTCTGCACGCCTGACGACATTGCACTGTCAGTTCTGACAACGGTGATCGGTCACCAGAAGGAACGTGGCTGGATCATGGTGGATGCCGGCTGGATGGCACTGTCGCGCGACCGCGGCACGGCGAACCAGGCGGTGGACCAGGGTTATGGCCTGGTCTGTGACATCGAAGGCCGCGTGCTCGACGGTCTGGTTGTCGCCTCCGCGAACCAGGAACACGGCGTCATCGCTCTCCGGCCCGGCAGCAGTGCCAGCCTTCCCGACCTCGCGGTCGGAACCGAGCTCCGCATCTTGCCTAACCATGCCTGCGCCACGGCCGCGCAATTTGATGGCTACGAGGTTATCCCGGCCGATCCTGCCCAACCGATGGCTTACTGGCCCCGGTTCCGGGGTTGGTGAGGCAACAGGAAGGATCATTCTGATGCTCTTCGTATCCGAAACTGAGTCCGCGGCGCTCGCGTCTCATGAGATGGCGAGGGAGGCCGTGCGGCAGGCGCTCATCGACGCCTGCGACGCTCAAACTAAGAGCTTTCCGGTTGTGCATGGCCACGGCTCAAACCTGGCGAACCGCTTCACGGTCAAGGCCGCGGCGGCCCGGGAGGTGGCCGGGCTGAAGGTGGGCTCGTACTGGCCAGGAAACCTGGACATTGGCCTGCCACGGCACAACTCGTTGATCCTCCTCTTCGATCAGGAGAAGGGCCGCATCGGCGCCGCGATCGAGGCCGGAACGCTCAACGCCTACCGCACGGCCGCAGCCGACGCCGTGGCGGCGGAAGCGCTGGCGCGCCGGGATGCCGCGACGCTGGCGATCTTCGGGGCCGGCCATCAGGCTCGCTACGAATGCACCGCGGTGGCCAAGGTCCGCCCGATCCGCCGCGTGCTGGTTGTTGCACGCAACCCGGCTCAGGCGACGGACATGATTGCCGAGCTTGCGGCACAGGGCATCGCGGCGGAACCTGCCTCGGCCGAGGCCGCCTGCTCGGCTGCCGACATCATCGTCACAGCGACCTCGGCAACCGCGCCGTTGTTCAGGGCAGAGTGGGTGAGGCCAGGGACGCATGTCGCTAGCATAGGCTCGGATGCAACGGGCAAGCAGGAGCTGCCACCTGAGCTTCTCGCCGGCGCGACCTTGTTCTGCGATCTGCCGAGTCAATCGCGCGTGATCGGCGAGTTCCAGCACGCACCGGACGGGGCCGATCTCATTGCCATCGGCGAAGTCCTGGCGGGGCGGCGCCCTGGCCGCCGATCGGACCACGAGATCACGGTCTTCGACAGCTCGGGGCTGTCGATCCAGGATCTCTACATCGCCCGTCACCTGTTGGCGAAGCGAGGGGCATCGCACGCGCAATAGCGACGAGGACGGGACGACACCCGCCCATGGAGATCGCCCGGACCTTCAGGATCAGGCCTTGTTGCTTCGCTCCCGCCTGATCCTCTCGGCCATGCCGGGGGACATAGGTCCGAGGTCTTCAAGATTGCGATCTTCCTTCGTGGCCTCGTGCGTCATGTTCACGAGCGGATCGAACGAAGGTTCAAGTGTTGGTTCATCCGCGGCCTGGCGCGTCTCCTTGGCCGCGATGCTCGCCTGTTCGGCTTTGTCCCGGGACATGTCGTGTCTCCTCTTTGCCCGACCAACGCAGCCATTTAGGCGTCGTTCCGGCAGGATGGGGCTTCGGCCGTGATCAACCCGACGAGAATGGGTTTGGCGTCGAGCCCTCGCAGACTTCCACATGATTGCTGGCGCATACCCGCAGAAAAGGCATGTCTCGAAGGTCAACTCGGGGTCATTCTCTGCCGATCCCCGACCGCTCGCGAACGTCTGCTTCGGCTAGGTTAGCTGCCCTCCGCCGCACTCCTCAGATGTGCCAGGAGTGGCCATTCGCAATCATCCTGGCCTGAGGTCACCCAGCAAGCTGGAGGCATTGTTCGAACGAAAAAGCCCAAGCTCCGGAGCGAACGGACAGGATACCTTCGCATCTCTGCCTCGCGCACTACGGGCCTGGGCTGATCGGCTACCAGACGGGCGCTCGCATAGTCAGGCAAGCGCAGGAACAGACCGAACCGGAGTACATCCGTCCGTGCACGGTCTCCTCGACGCTGGCGGTGACGCCCGCCGCTTCGAAGTCCACATACGATGTCCGCTGGGGTGAACCTAATATGGGGATTGAAATACAATCCGCAAGGGTCACGGAGATAGGGCAACCGGAATGACGACAGTGATGCTCGTCGGAGCGACAGGCTTGGTCGGCGGGGCAGTCCTACGGCAGGCGCAGAGTGATGCGCGCGTAGCCCGGATCGTCGCCCCGACCCGGCGCGAACTGCCGCCCCATCCCAAACTCGAAACCCCGCTGGTCGATTTGAGCAACTGCCGGCCGATGCTCCGTGGTGGGCAATCGATGGGGTGATCTGCACCTTGGGCACGACGATCCGCAAGGCGGGCTCGCAAGAGGCATTCCGCCGGGTTGACTACGACTACTCGCTGGCTGTCGCGCGGCTCGCCCGACAGCACAGCGCGCAAGCTTTTGCCCTGAACTCCGCAACAGGAGCCGATCCCGGATCACGCCTCTTCTACAACCGGGTCAAAGGCGACTTGGAAGAGGCAATCGGAGGCGTCGGATACCCGTCGCTGACCATCGTGCGCCCTGCCCTGATTGGCGGCGACCGCGACTAGTTTCGGCCCGCGGAGTTCGTGGCCATGCGGGTCTTGCGACTGGCCGAGCCGCTTCTACCACGCCGCTATCAGATCGTGCCGCACGAGCACATAGCCGGGGTTCTGCTGGAGGCGGCGGTCACCGCCCTGTGCGGAAAACACATCATCGAGTCCGACGCCATCATCTGAGGGGCGACGCGGACAAGGCGCATGGATCACTACTTCACCCGGGTAATTCCGGTATCCGCTACGGTCCGACGATGATCTGCTAAAAGGCGCTTGACCTTCCCATGATGGGAAGGTGCACCGTCTGCCCATCGTCAACGCCAACCGGAGTTCAGACCATGTGCGGATGCAGCACCCACCAGGCTCAGTCGAACACCACCACGGAGCGCGATCCCACGGCCGTGATCCTCAAGGTCGAGGACATGACTTGCGGACACTGCGCCAGCACGATCACTAAGGCCGTCGAGGCTGGATTGCTCGGGGCCCAGGTGCAGGCGGATCCGGCCACCAAGCTCGTTTCGATCCGGGGCACGCAAGACGTCGCCAAGGTCGAGGCACTGATTGCCGCCGCCGGCTACACCCCGACCGTTCCGGCACTCGGATGAGCGCAGGCGGGGTCCTGGTCCCTACCGGAGCCCGCCGCTTGAACCAAAAAGGACCCGGACCATGCACCGCTTCCAGGCCGACAACCTCTTCCACATCCCGAAGATGATGTGCGACCGCTGTGTCGCCGCCCTGACCAGCGCCCCGCACGCCATTGACGAGGTCGCTCGCGTTGAGGCCGACCTGATGGCGCGAACGGTTCGGGTCGTCTCACGGCACTACGAGTCCGCACTTCTGCGAACCCTGCGCGAGGCCGGCTTTCATGCCGAGCCTGTCCTGAAGCCTCTCGGGTAAGGAGATCGTCATGCAAACCCATGCTCATCACCGTCATGCCCATCACGACCATCATGGCTCCACGGCCGCTGCTCCGAGCCTCAATCGGGTGGCCTTCAGCGCCACCGTCCACTGCCTCACGGGCTGTGCCATCGGCGAGGTGCTCGGCATGGTGATCGGAACGGCCCTGGGCTGGAGCGCGGGCGCCACCATCGCGCTTGCGGTCGCCCTCGCCTTCCTGTTTGGCTACGCCCTCACGATGCTGCCCCTGCTGCGCAGCGGCATGGCACTCAGTTCCGCGGTCGGCCTGGCCTTCGCCTCGGACACCGCCTCGATCACCCTCATGGAGATCGTTGACAACGTCATCATGCTGGTGATCCCGGGCGCCATGGACGCGCCGCTGTCGAGCCCGCTCTTCTGGGGCAGCCTTGCGGTCGCCCTCGTGATCGCCGGCGCGTTCGCCTTCCCGCTCAACCGCTGGCTCATCGCCCGCGGGCGGGGGCATGCCCTCGTCCATGCCCATCACTGAAGGAGGCCACTATGCGCGTTCTTCGAATGATCCTGGCGGTCACAGCATTGGCCCTCGCGCCGACTTCGGTGGCTTGGGCCGACCCGGGCCATGCTGGCCATGACCACGCCGCGGAGGCGGCCTATGGAAGGCCCGGCGATCCCGCCAAGGGTGGGCGCGTCGTTCAGGTCGTCATGAAGGAGACCGACAGCGGCATGGCCTTCACACCGGCGCGCATCGAGGTCGCCCGGGGCGAGCAGGTCCAGTTCGTCCTGCGTAACGGCGGCGAGCTCGACCACGAGCTCGTCATCGGCACCGTCGAGGCGAATCGGGTGCATGCCGAGGAGATGGCGAACCATCCGGACATGGCCCATGAGGATCCGAACGCCAAGCGCCTCGGCCCGAAGACTTCCGGCGTGCTGCGCTGGCAGTTCACCCAGGCCGGCACGTTCGAGTACGCCTGTCTCATCCCCGGCCACCGCGAGGCGGGCATGGTCGGGACCGTGGTGGTGAAGTGAGGGGCATGGTTTGCCGTGGCGAGCGAATCCGCCATAACAGGACCTTGAGGCCCACAAAGGCCACAAAGACCCTAGAGGTAACCGTTTGGAAACCGGCTGCCCGGCAGATCATTACCCTGATCTCAGGAGCGAATCGTTGAACACCCTGTGGACCCACTTCCGGCGCCTCGTCACGAGCCTGATGCTCGTGGCCATGACGTCGTTCGTGCTCCACAGCGGCGCATTGGCCGGCATGCACCGGCATGGGCAGGGCGCGTCCGACTGCCAGCCGATAGCCTCCGCGGCGCACGGGCACCAGCATGGGGCGGCGGCGCACGTCCACCAGGCCGCGCACGATCACGGCGAAGGAGTGGCCCTCCAACATGCCCAGGCCGCGGCGGACGAGAGTGCACCCGACGACCAGACGTCCAAGGCCGGCCTCGACGGCGCCTGCTGCGCCAGCGCTTGCCCGATAGCCATGGCCCCGTTGGGACTGGATGCGATCTCCGCCCCGATGACTTTGGCGCTGTCACTCATACCAGGCAGCCAGCGCGGCTCCGGCATCGATCCCGGCCACCTGAAGCGCCCGCCACGAACCCTCAGCATCGTGTAACCAGCGACCGGCCCCAAGGCTGCGTCGCTCCCGACGCCGTGCTTATGATCCGGGGTTCTCCCAATGTTTATCCGCTCCACCGGCGCCCTGCGCCGCCTCCAGGCCATGCTGATCGGCCTGGGCCTTCTGACCACTATCGCCGCGGCGGTCGCCCATGAGGGGCACGACCACGGCGCCCCGCCACCGGCGGCGGTCACCACCAACAATCCACGGGTCACCGCGCAGTCGGATGCCTACGAGCTCGTCGGGGTGCTGCGCGGCGAGAGTCTCGGGATCTACCTGGACCGGTTCGCGTCGAACGAACCCGTGACCGATGCCAAGATGGCCGTGACCGTTGGCGGCGACGAGGAGGTTCAAGCCGAGGCGGCGCCCGACGGCACCTACACGGTGACCTCGGCCAAGTTCGCGGGCGAAGGCCCGCTGGAGCTCATCTTCGCGGTCACGGCGCCAGGCGGGGACGACCTGCTGATCGGCACCCTGCAGCTTCCCGCAAAGGCCGTTCCCGCGGCGCCCGCCCCGGCGCGCGGCTCCCCGCTCCAGGCCTTGCAGAACACGCCGACCGTGCGGCTCGGCAGCATCGAGGTGGCCACTCCTTATCTCATTGCCGGCGTCGCGCTCGCACTCGGCTTCTTGCTCGGCCTGGTGGTCCGGAGCCGGAGGAAGCTGGTGCCGGTGACCGGCCTGGCGCTCGTCCTGCTCGCTGTTTCGACCGCCTATGCCTTCGCCCATGAGGGGCATGACCATGGTGCTGATGCCGCCAAGGCCGCTCTCCCCGCCGGTGACACCCCGCGCCGCCTGCCGGACGGCACGGTGTTCGTGCCCAAGCCGAGCCAGCGCCTGCTCAACGTGCGCACGACCCTGACGAAGCCGGAGGAGGCGCAGAAGGCCGTGAGCCTGATCGGGCGCATCATCGCCGACCCCAACCGCTCCGGCCTCGTGCAGAGCATCAACGGAGGGCGCATCATCGCTCCCGAGAAGGGCCTACCCCGCATCGGGCAGGCGGTCCGGAAGGGCGACGTGCTGGCCCTGGTCGAGCAGGCGGTGCCCCAGGCCGACCGCACCACGCTGTCCGAGCGCGTCGGCGAGATCGAGCAGGAGATCGCGGTCGCCGAGACCAAGCTCAAGCGCGTGCGCCAGCTTTCGGATCGCGGCGTCGCGCCGCCGAGCCAGGTCACCGACGCCGAGATCGAGCTGGAGGGGCTGCGCCGTCGGCGTGAGATCGTGCGCCAGACCCGGATCGAGGCCGAGGTCCTGCGGGCACCCATCGACGGCGCCATCGCCGCCGCACGGGTGGTACCCGGCCAGGTTGTCGCCTCCCAAGACATCGTCTTCCAAATCGTCGACCCGAAGGGCCTCTGGGTCGAGGCGCTCGCCTATGGCGAGATCGATCCCGCCAAGGTCACCGGCGCCAGCGCCACGGCCGCCGATGGCACGCCCTTGAAGCTCACGTTCCAGGGCTTCAGCAAGGCGCTCCAGCAGCAGGCCACCGTGGTTCAGTTCGCCGTCGAGAACCCGCCCGGCAACCTGTCGGTCGGCTCGCCGGTGACAGTCTTTGCGCAGAACGGAGCCTCCGTCAGGGACATCATCATGCCCCGGGACGCCGTCGTGCGCGGCGCCAACGGCGAAGCGGTGGTCTGGCGCCACACGGATCCCGAGCGCTTCGAGGCACGGCCGGTGCGGACGGAGCCCTTCGACGCCACCCGGGTCGTCATCCGGGCCGGCCTTGCCGAGGGCGAGCGGATCGTGATCCGCGGCTCCGAACTCATCAACCAGATCCGGTGAGGCGGCGATGTTCAACTTCCTCGTCAGCAGCAGCCTCAAGAACCGCCTCTTCGTCATCGCGGCGGCGCTCGTCCTCGTCGCCTACGGCTCGTGGATCCTGCCGCGGGTGCCGGTCGACGTGTTCCCGGATCTCAACCGGCCCACCGTCACCCTGATGACCGAAGCCGAGGGCCTCGCGCCGCAGGAGGTGGAGCAGCTCGTCACCTACCCGCTGGAGACCGCGATGAACGGCATGCCGGGCGTGACCCGGGTGCGCTCGGTGTCCGGCGTCGGCCTGTCCATCGTCTATGTGGAGTTCGACTGGGGCACCGACATCTACCGCTCGCGCCAGCTCGTCGCCGAGCGCCTGGCGCTCGTCGGCGAGCAGCTCCCGACCGGCGTCACCCCACAGATGGGACCGGTCACGTCGATCATGGGCGAGATCATGCTGGTCGCTGTGACCAGCGACACGGTCTCGCCGATGGAGGTGCGCGAGATCGCCGACTTCATCATCCGGCCGCAGCTCCTCACCATCGCGGGCGTGGCCCAGGTCATCCCCATCGGCGGCGAGGTCCGGCAGTACCGCATCGTGCCCAACATCGCGGCCCTCCAGGCACTCGACGTCACGCACGAGCAGATCGAGGCCGCCGTCACCCGCTTCGGCACCAACACCGGCGGCGGCTTCGTCGACCAGCACGGGCGCGAGTACCTGATCCGCAATGTGGGCGTCACCAAGCGCCTGGAGGACCTGCGCAACACGGTGGTGGTCCACAAGCAGGGTCAGCCGGTCTTCCTGCACCAGGTAGCGCACGTCGACTTCGCTCCGCGGGTGAAGCGCGGCGACGCCGGCTTTCAGGGCAAGCCCGCGGTGATCGTCTCGATCCAGAAGCAGCCTGGCGCCGACACGGTCGACCTCACCGGCAAGATCGAAGCCGCGCTGGCCGAGATCCAGAAGACCCTGCCGCAGGGCGTGTCGGCTACGAACCTTCAGTTCCGGCAAGCCACCTTCATCGAGACCTCTGTCGACAACGTGAAGCGGGTGCTGCTGGAGGCCGCCGCCGTCGTCGCCGTGATCCTGATCCTGTTCCTGATGAACGTGCGGGCGACCGTGATCTCGTTGACCGCGATCCCGATCTCGATCCTGGTGACCGTGCTCGTGTTCAACGCCTTCGGGCTCACCATCAACACCATGACGCTGGGCGGCCTGGCTATCGCCATCGGCGAGCTCGTCGACGACGCCGTGGTCGACGTCGAGAACATCCTGCGCCGGCTCAAGGAGAACCGGGAACTGCCTGACCCGCGGCCCGTGCTGGAGGTGATCGCCGCCGCAAGCCAGGAGGTCCGCTCCGGCATCGTCTATGCCACGATGATCATCATCCTGGTGTTCATCCCGCTCTTCGCGCTGTCGGGCATCGAGGGGCGCCTCTTCGCGCCGCTCGGCGTGGCCTACATCGTGTCGATCCTGGCCTCGCTCGTCACCTCAATCACCGTGACGCCGGTGCTGGCCTACTACCTGCTCTCCGGGCGGGTGAAGGGCCACGAGCACGACAGCTTCGTGGTGCGGCACCTCAAGCGCGGCAACGCAGCCCTGCTGCGCTGGGCCTTCGGGCACCGCGGCGTCCTGTTCACGACCGTGCTGCTGGGAGTCGGCCTCGCGGCCTACGGGGCAACGCTGCTGCCGCGGGCCTTCCTGCCGCCGTTCAACGAAGGCACGCTCACCATCAGCCTCGCCTACAACCCGGGCATTGCGCTCGCCGAGAGCCACCGCCTCGGGCTGGTGGCCGAAGGCCTGATCAAGGACGTACCCGAGGTGATCTCGGTCGGACGCCGCACCGGCCGCGCCGAGCTCGACGAGCACGCGGAGGGCGTGCACTCCTCCGAGATCGACGTCGACCTGAAGCGGTCGGAGCGCTCGAAGGAGGAGGTCATGGGCGACATCCGTGCCCGCTTGGCCGTCCTGCCGGCGACGCTCAACGTGGGCCAGCCGATCTCGCACCGTCTCGATCACATGCTCTCAGGGGTGCGTGCCGAGATCGCGCTCAAGATCTACGGGGAGGACATCGACACCCTGCGCACCCTGGCGGAAGGGTTGCGCGAGCGGTTGTCGGGCGTCGAAGGTCTCGTCGACCTCCAGGTCGAGAAGCAGGTGCGCATCCCGCAACTGCGCATCGACGTCGATTACGAGAAGGCTGCCCTCTACGGCCTGACGCCGGCGACGGTGACGCAAGGTCTGGAGACGATGTCGAACGGGCGCACGGTCTCGCAGATCGTCGAGGGCAATCGCCGCTTCGACGTGGTCATGCGCCTGTCCGACCAGGACCGCTCCACCACGGGCCTCGGCGACCTGCTCATCGCCACGCCAACGGGCCACGTGCCGCTGCGCATGATCGCAAGCGTCGTGGAGACGGACGGGCCGAACCAGGTGCTGCGCGAGAACGGCCAACGCCGCATTGCGGTTCTCGGCAACACCGACGGCCGGCGCGACATGGCGGCGATCATTGCCGACATCCGCCGCATCACCTCGGAGACCCAATGGCCGCAGGGCTACGTCACCCGCCTGGAGGGCACTTTCCAGGCACAGGAGGAGGCCACGCTCCGTATCGGGGCGCTGTCGCTCCTGTCGCTCGCGATGGTGTTCGTGGTGCTCTACAGCCGCTACCAGTCGCCGGCCCTGGCGCTGATCATCATGGGCAACATCCCGCTGGCGCTCATCGGAAGCGTGATCGCCCTCAACATCGCCGGCCAGCCGCTCTCGGTCGCGTCGATGATCGGCTTCATCACGCTCGCCGGCATCTCGGCCCGCAACGGCATCCTGAAGGTCTCGCACTACATCAACCTCGCGCTCTACGAGGGCGAGCGGTTCGGCAAGGACATGGTCATTCGTGGCAGCCTGGAGCGGCTGACCCCGGTGCTGATGACCGCGCTCTCGGCCGGCCTCGCACTCATCCCGCTCCTGATCGGGGCGGACGAGCCCGGGCGAGAGATCCTGCATCCGGTAGCGGTGACGATCTTTGGCGGGCTGATCTCGGCGACGCTGATCGACACCTTCCTCACCCCGGTGCTGTTCCTGACCTTCGGCCGCAAGCCCCTGGAACGCATCCAGGCCAGCCGCGAGGGCCACGCCGGCGGCCTCACCCCGGCAGAGGCCTTCTGACCCACGACACAAGGAGAACCACCATGAAGCATCTCATCCTCGCGCTTACCATCGCAGCCTCGCCTCTTGCAGCCGCTGCTCATGAGATGGCCAAGGGCCCGAACGGCGGTCCCGTCGTCGACAGCGCCGGCCACCACGTCGAGATGGTCGCCAAGGGCTCCGAGCTCGTCCTGTTCCTCACCGAGGCGGACGACAAGCCGCTGCCGTCCGCAGGCACGAAGAACGCCCGCGCCATCGTGCAGGATGGCGGCAAGACGGCGACCGTCCCGCTCCAGCCGGCCGATCCTAACAGGCTCGTCGGCACCCTGACCCAGCCGCTTGGATCAGGCGCCCGCGTGGTCGTCTCGGCGACCATGGCCGACGGTCACGCCGTCCAGGCCCGCTTCGTCAACAACTGACCTTCCCTCACGCCAAGGAGAAAAACGATGAAGACCATCACGAAATCCATCGCCGTTCTCGCGATCACCGCCGTGGCCGGCATGGCCTACGCGCAGACCTCGCATCAGGGCCACGGCAGCATGCCGATGTCCGGCGCCATGCCCATGGGCCACATGGACCCGGCGGCGATGCAGAAGATGATGCAGGCCATGATGCCGTCGCCGAACGATCCGGCATCCACGAAGGACTTCAAGGCGGCGGACATGAAGATGATGCACAACATGCACGTGCCCTACACAGGCAACGCGGACGTGGACTTCCGCACGCACATGATCCCGCACCACCAGGGCGCCGTCGAGATGGCGAAGGTCGCCCTCAAGCATGCCAAGGATCCCGAGACGAAGAAGATGGCCCAGAAGATCATCGACGATCAGGAGAAGGAGATCGCCGAGATGCAGGACTGGCTGAAGAAGAACGGCAAGTAGGATCCCACGGCCGGTCGTCGGCCAAGGTGTACGCCCTAACCCGGAGCGGCCATGGGCCGCTCCCCCAGCACCAGGTTGAGACTCCATCTCAGTCTGGAGCAACGAAAGCGATCCGATGCACCATCATACCCTGCACGATTGGCAGCACGAGCATGTCTTCCTTGGCGAGCACCACGACCGGCACGAGCGGCGAACCTGGCTGGTGGTAGGCTTGACCGCGGCGATGATGGTCGCCGAGATCATCGCAGGAACGATCTTCGGGTCCATGGCGCTGGTGGCCGACGGCTGGCACATGTCGACCCACGCCGCAGCGCTCGCCATTGCAGCGCTGGCCTATCGCTTCGCCCGCAAGCACGCCCACGATCCCCGCTTCTCGTTCGGGACCGGCAAGGTTGGCGAGCTCGCGGCGTTCTCCAGCTCAATTATCCTGGCGCTCATTGCTCTGCTGATCGGCTACGAGAGCCTCGTGCGCCTGATGAACCCGGTATCGATCCAGTTTGGCGAAGCGACGGCGGTTGCGGTGATCGGGCTCGCCGTGAACCTCGCCAGCGCCTGGCTGCTGGCCTGTGACCATCATCACGGCCATAATCACGGTCATCATCATGGCCACGGCCATAAGCACGATCATGACCATGAAGATCACCACCACGGCCATACGCACAGCGATCATCATCATAGCGGCGACACGAACATCCGCGCCGCCTACCTGCACGTTCTCGCCGACGCCCTGACCTCAGTTCTCGCCATCGTGGCGCTGCTTGCCGGTCGCTTCTATGGCTGGAGCTGGCTCGATCCCGTGATGGGTGTGGTGGGCGCTGTCGTCATCGCGCTGTGGTCATGGGGGCTGATCCGCACAGCCGGCGCCACCCTCCTCGACGCGGTTCCCGACCAGGCGCTTGCACGCTCGGTGCGCGAACGCATTGAGCTCGGGGAGGACTGCGTGACGGACCTCCACCTCTGGCGCTTGGGGCCCGGCCATGCCGGCCTGATTGTCTCGGTCGTGTCGGACGCCCCCCAGCCGCCGGACGTCTACAAGCAGAGGCTCTCCAGCATTGAAGGGCTGCCCCACGTGACCGTTGAGGTCCATCCTTGTCCCAACCACCCGCAGCGCGAGGCAGCCTGAGCGGCTGTCGGAAAGGCGATCCGATGAACACCATTCACATGACCCGGCGCAGTCTCGTCACAAACCTCGCAGCCAGCGCCCTGCTGGCGCATTCCGGCCCGCTACAGGCCCAGGGGCTATCCAAAATAGTCGTCAGCAAGGATCCGACTTGCGGCTGCTGCACAGGCTGGGTCGACCATCTGCGTCAGGCGGGCTTCTCCGCAGACGTGATCGAAACGTCGGAGATCAACCGGGTGAAGGTGCGCCTCGGCGTGCCGAATGATCTCGCCTCCTGCCACACCGCCGAGATCGCCGGCTATGTTATCGAGGGCCACGTGCCGGCCGACGCGATCAAGCGCCTCCTCTCCGAGAAACCCAAAGCCAAGGGGTTGGCTGTGACCGGTATGCCGACAGGATCGCCGGGCATGGAGATGGAGGGCATGGCGCCGGAAACCTACGAGGTGGTCCTGTTCGGGCCGTCTGTCCGCGAGACCTTCGCCCGATACGAGGGCGCGCGCCTGCTCTGACCCCTGTCCTTACGAAAGGAGATTGTCCATGGCCCGCCTATGGATCGTGATGGCCGCAACCCTCGTTGCCGTTGGCGCCGCCCAAGCCCAGCATGCTTCCCCTTCGCCCTACGCCGGCATGGAGGCGCGACAGATCAAGGTGCTGTCCGACCAGCAGATCGCCGATCTTCGCGCCGGCCGAGGCATGGGCTTGGCGCTGTCAGCGGAGCTCAATGGGTACCCCGGCCCGATCCATGTCCTGGAACTCGGCGACCAGCTCGGGCTATCTGGGGAGCAGCGCACCCGGGTACAGGAACTCCATACAGCCATGAGGGCGGAGACGGTGCCGCTGGGCGAGCGTCTGATCGCGCAGGAGGCGGACCTCGACTGGCAGTTCGCCAACAAGGCAGTCACCCCGGCAAGCCTGCAGGCCGCCACGGCCGAAATTGGTGCGACCCAGGGCGCGCTGCGCGGAGCGCACTTGCGCTACCACCTCTCCACTCTGGAGATCCTCACGCCCGAGCAGGTGCGCCGGTATGGCGAGCTACGTGGCTATGGGGTCTCGGCAGGCCACGGGCATGGCCCCAAGGGCCACCACTGATCGCCCTTTCGCCTCCATCGCGATGCTTGCCGAGATACCATCAAGAACTGTCCGGCGAGTTCTCAATCGCGCGTCGATCCCATCGGCAACGAAGGTACGCATGGGGTCAAAGTGTAGCATTGGGTGGACCAAATGAAGGTCCGCTCGTCGCGCTTTTGCAGAAATTTAGCGTATTTCTGGAACGTGCCACCTAAGCGACCTTCCGGCTCTGCGGATTTCGCGGAATGCCGTTCATGGAACAGTTTTGGGCTACGCTACGCGCCTAGCCCTTCTGCCTTATGTGGAAATCATGGTTCATGCAATCAGAGCGTTCACCGTGCAGACGACGCCGGTCGGGGCAAACTCGATCTGCACTTCACCGTCGAGATCTTGGGCCAGGCTGCGCTCGATCAGGCGGGTGCCGAACCCTCGGCGGGTGGGCGCCACCACCGCTGGTCCTCCGCTCTCTTCCCATCGCAGGTGAAGGCGGGCAGGAGATTGGAGACCATCGATCCTCCAGGTGATCCTGATCGTGCCTGTGGCGTTGGAAAGAGCCCCATACTTCACTGCATTGGTGGCAAGCTCCTGGAGCGCCATAGCGAGCGCCAGCGCCATCCGGGGCGGAAGGCGAACCCAGGTCCCCTCCAGGTGGAAACGATCCTCGCCTTGGCCCCTGTAGGGCTCTACCGCCTGCGCTACGATCTCGCGCAGCTCCGCGCTTTCCCAGTTCTCCCGAGTGAGCACATCGTGCGTTCGTGAAAGCGCCAGCAGGCGTCCTTCAAGAGCATCCTTGGCGCTCTGGGCTGTTGCCGCATTGCGGAGTGTCTGTGAGGTGATCGACTGCACCGTCGCCAGGGTATTCTTCACCCGATGGTTCAGCTCGTTGATGAGAAGGCGCTGGTGCTCCTGGGCCTTCTTTTCAGCGCTGATGTCACGCACCTCGATGATGGTACCGATAGCCTTGGCTTCCTCATTGTGGATCGGGCTTGCCGTGAAGGCAACCGGATAGAAACTACCGTCCTTGTGGACGAAGACCTCCTCGCCCTGGACCTGGTGCTCCTCCGGGAACGCCCGGTCGATGGGGCAATCTTCAAGGGGGAAGTGGCTGCCGTCAGGATGGGTATGATGGATTACATCGTGTAAGGGGCGCCCCGTCACCTCTGCAAGCGTGTAGCCCGTAAGCTTCTCGGCAGCCGCGTTCATGTAGACACAGTGCTGTTGGTCATCCATGAGGAAGATGGACACGGAGGCGTTGTTCAGCACCGCGTTCAGCCGCCGCTGGCTTTGCCGCAGGGCTTCCTCAGCTTCTTTGGCCGCAGTGATGTCGCGCGAGACCGAGAGGAGCTTTTCGACTTCCCCGTCCGCTCCCCTGATCGGGGTCACCGCCACGTCCCACCATTTAGGCGTTCCCTTAGCCGTCGGCGTCGGCCCCTGAAAACGAGCTGTACCGCCCGCCAGAGCGATCTCCACGGCTTGCCGGGCCTTCTCATGCTCCGGACCTGACCAGAAGGAGCGCCAGTCGCAACCCTGGATAACACCAAAGTCGTCGACCTCCATCACCTGCATGCCGCCTTGGCTCATGAACTGAAGCCGGGCGTCACTATCGAGCACCTTGATGCAGTCGCTGGAACTGTCCAGGATGCGGCGGTTGAACTCCTCGCTGGCGCGGAGCGCCTCCACGGACTGCTTGGCATCCGTGATGTCATAACCCTCGACGAAGATGCCGGTGACCCGCCCATCGGCATTCTTGATCGGCTGGTAGATGAAGTCGACGAAGCGCTCCTGCAAAGGGCCCCCAGGCTCCCGCTGAACGCGAACAGGCACACCCCGTCCAACGAAGGGCTCCCCGGTTCTGTGGACGTTATCCAAGAGCTCGAAGAAGCCTTGGCCCTCAAGCTCGGGCAGGACCTCGCGCACTGTCTTGCCGATCAGATCCCGATGCCCGACAAGCTGCAGGTAGGCATGGTTGGCCAGCTCGAAGATGTGGTCTCGGCCGCGCAGCATGACCATAATACCCGGGGCCTGCTCAAACATCTGCTGCAGCAGCTGGCGTTCCGCAACGTTCCTGCGCTCCGCCAGCACTTTCTCAGTGGTCTCTGTCGCGGCACAGAACATACCGGCGATCCGGTCATTCTCGTCCCAAGCAGGCGTATAGGAGAAGCTGAACCAGGCGTCCTCCAGATAGCCATGCCGTTGCATGGGGATCAGGAGATCCTCATGCCAGCTTGGCCTCCCTGCCAGCGTGTTATCGACCAGGGGCTTTATCTGGCTCCAGATGTCGGACCAGACCTCGGCGAAGGGACGGCCCAGCGCATCCGGGTGCTTGGCTCCGAAGATCGGCGCATAGGCATCGTTGTAGAGAAAGGCGAGTTCAGGCCCCCAGGCAATGAACATGGGCTGCTGAGCATTCAGCATCACGCGTACGAGGGCGCGCAGGGACTGGGGCCAGATCTGGGGATCGCCGAGCGGGGAGACCGTCCAATCGTGAGCACGCATGCGGGCGCCCATCCCGCCGCCGCCTTGGAGGAACGCCGGAACAGCCGGGGCAGCGTCCATAGGACGCTTAACCAGCACTGGGGGGATCCAGAGTGTTTTTAGAGGTTGAGCCAAGCAGGCGTTCCCTCTCGTCGAGCAGGCGGAGGGCGGCGCGAACCACCTCACTTGCGCTGCGGTATCGACCTGAAGCGACCTTGCTGTCGACAAGGGACTCCAGCTCGGGAGTGAGCGAGACGTTGCGTGTTTTACGGATTGCCATGGATGAGGTGCGAAGGAGGGGCAGAGGTGTCACAACGTTTGACACAGCTCTTCGTTCCAAGCTCGAGCGGCCCGCGGATATAAATCACGATGTGTGATCAGTGGCGAGAGAATAATTTCGCGGAACGGGCCTTAGGGAATGCAGCGCCACGCAATAGTCCGCTCAGGGTCAAACTCGGAAATTCAGGTGGGTGGAATGAAGGTCCGCTTTCCCGCGGTGACCTGACGTCAGAGATGTTAAAGGGAAAATCGGACAACACACTGACGCGGTGTCCTCAACAGCGCTTGACCGCTTATCAACCTCTTAACGGCATTGCGCTGGCTGACGGCAGCGGTACTAGACTTCGCTTACTGGGAGCAACCCAGACGCAGAAGGCTCACTTCTGATAAGTGCTTGTTATCAGGAGTGACACCCCCGTACAGTGGCCACTCACCATATTTGTCATAGGGCGGATGACATCCAGGGATCACAGTCAAAAACTCTAGCTATCGCCCTCCATCCCCAAAGCTGGCCATGAACCCGGTCATGGATCACCGGCAGGTATACTTCGGCACGTTTCAAGTGCCCGAGCCCGCAGATATGCCCCAAAGCGCCTCACCACGATCATCGGCTGTCGGTGATTACGTTTAGTTAAGCATTCGGATGGCTGGTCCGAACCAGCCCCATTCGCGTCACATCTCGGACCCATTCCGGATCTGTCATAGGCGCATGAGTGCTCAACCGGTCCAGTTGTTCTATCGTAGGTACGATCATGGGTGATGCGAGAAGTCGGGCAGGCTTACCATTCGAGGTTGTTGGGAAAGGCCTCTTAGCTGCAACCGTCATCGGCTCGGGGCTGCTTGCCTACTCGGTGCTGTTCTCCGGGACCGAAGAACAATCTGCTCAAGCTGAAATTGCGCGGCTTCATCAGCAGATCCAGACAGTCACGGCCGAACGCGACCAGTTCGCGCACG
>NZ_JAFBID010000103.1 GCF_016811235.1 Microvirga arabica | reverse complement strand
CATGATCGGGGTGGCCATGAGCAGTCTCATGCTCCGCCGCATCGCTCACCCGTAGCAATTCTCAAACGGGCACTTAGACTTTGGCCGCAAGCTTAAGCTTCCTATGGCGTTTTGAACCAGGATAACGTATCTATAGTTTAGTTCCTTTACGTTACATGCCCAGGACCCTTCCAGTGACCTTTCCATTGAGGGCAGATGTTGCAAAGCACATCATCTCGGTCTGCCAGTCGATCGACGAGAATAAGACGCCCGATCTGGCCATGAACGTCTCCCTGACGCGCACCCTCGCCTTCGACTCCCTTAAGCTCATGCAGTTCTTTGCAGGGGTCGAGCAGCTTTATCCTGGCATTGCGCTCGAAGACTGGTTCGTCGAGCACAGTGCCGATGGACGGGATACGCTCGACAGCGCAGCCGCTTACTTGGCCCGGTTACTCACGCCGAGTTCCTGAGAGGTTGAAACCGGGCCTGCGCTGGTCCAACTAGTAGCGTCCGGCCGGCAGACAGCGTCTTGTGCCCGGCCGTACCCATGGGAGGCGAATTGTGCTGCGCGACTACTTGGCTGAGCTTCCTCTCATTGCGATCCTGCGCGGTTTGAAACCTGAGAACGCGGAGGCTGTCGGTCATGCGCTGGTCGAGTCGGGATTTCGCATCATCGAAGTTCCGCTCAATTCGCCGGAGCCGTTCCGCAGCATCGAGCGTCTCGCCAAATCCATGCCCAAGGGCGTTCTCATCGGCGCCGGCACGGTTCTCGACCCAGAGCAGGTGAACGGCATCCGCGATGTGGGCGGCAGGCTGATCGTCATGCCTCACGCGGATCTCGACGTCATCCGGCGGGCCAAGGAGCAGGACCTGATCTGCACCCCCGGCGTGGCGACCCCCACCGAGGCCTTTGCGGCTCTCAAGGCCGGAGCCGACGCGATCAAGATCTTTCCCGCCGAGGCCATCCCGCCCGCAGTCGTGAAGGCCTGGCGGGCCGTGTTGCCCAAGGACGCCATCGTCGTGCCGGTTGGGGGCATCAAGCCGGACACCATGAAGCCCTATGTGGACGCCGGAGCCAACGGGTTCGGGCTCGGTTCGGCGCTGTTTACGCCAGCCATGTCGGTGGAGGAGGTCGGCCGCAATGCTCGTGATTTTGCAGCCGCCTGGCAGCGTCTCAACGCTACTTGATCCTTTAGCGAACGCTCTTCAGACATGTCCGGTCAGGAACCCCTGAGAAAGAAAGCCGTTTTCAGGGAGAGATGTTCATTGTTGGAGTTTCACGATGAAGAAAACGGCTTTGATCCTGGCAGCTTCCCTTCTGAGCACAGCAGCCTTCGCTCAGGACACAACCACGACCATCAAGAAGGAAGAAGGCCTTCTTGGCAGCAAGACTACGATTGAGCGCTCCACGGAGCCGAGCACGACGTCCTCGACGTCGGTGACGACCTCCACGACTGGGAGCGTCGGCTGCACCTCCGAAACCAAGCAGAAGACCGACGAGTTCGGCGATACGACGACCAAGAAAAAGGTCGAGTGCTGAGGCAGGCTCGGCCCTATTGGAACGGCCCGGCCCTCGCGCCGGGCCTTTTCCTTACCGGCGGCGCCCGCCGCGGAAGAACGGAACGGTCAGGAGCCGCCGCCCCGTCTCATCGGCAATCTCAAGCTCAATGTTGCCTGCATCGGCGAGTTGGTCGCGAAGCTCCTCGACGGTCGCCAAGGCCTCGGCCTTGGCTGCATCGAGGTCCGGAAGCTCGATGCCCTCCTCGTCCTCATCGACGTCATGTCCATCCCGGATGTTGAAGAAATAGCGGGGCATGGTCCTAGCTTCATTCTGATGTGTGGCGGGAAAAACGCTCCCGCCGGCGGCAGGTTCAACCGAGAGCCTTCCGCCTCCTATACACGGTCCCGTCCCTGACGATAACCGGCAACCACAGGATGGAGCTTTTTTCCATCATAGAGCGTTTATCAGCACGCCAAGGGTCAGTGCGGGTCAACCGTATAGGCAAACACCATGGTCCGTTCTTCCCTTGCCCCGCTCGCGGCTTTGGCCGCCCTGACGGCGATCGGCGCGTCTCCAGCCAGCGCGCAGTCGGCCTGCGGCCCCCGCGAACAGCTCGTCAAACTGCTGGCCAGTCAGTATAAGGAAGATCCCGTGGGCATGGGCCTGTCCCAGCCCGGGCAGGTTCTGGAGGTTTTCGCTTCCTCGAACGGCTCCTGGACGATGATCATGACAATGCCGGACGGGAAAGCTTGTATGATAGCCGCCGGTGACAACTGGGAAATGGTGACCAAGGTCAAAGGCAATCCCGTCTGAGGAATGGCTTTGCTGCGGGCATGATGCCCTAAAGCCTGAGCTTGCCGAATTCCTCTTTGGTGTCGATGTCTTGGATAACGGCACGATCTGCCGTCGGCCATTCCACAACGTCCGGTCGCCCGCGAAGAACAGGTCCTGCGCCGGCATCGCCGGAGAGACCTTCGATTGCCGGCTGAAGCGCACGCGAAATCACAACAGGATTGCCGCGCCGGCCATTCAGGGTCGGGACCAAGGCAGACGGCTCTCCGCTTTCGTGCCAGCCGGCCACGAGAGCGTTGATGAGGCCCGTGGTCACGAGCGGCATATCGCCCAGGAGGATAGCAGCGGCCCGCGCTTCGGGCGGCAATGCCGAAAAGCCGGCCTTCAGCGAGGTCGATAGACCATCAGCGAACAAAGGATTGTGAACAAACTGGACCGGAAGTCCGGTCAGTTCCGCCTGAACAGCGTCCGCCCGGTGGCCTGTCACCACGATGATCGGATCGGCCGTTGAACGGACAGCCGCTTCTGCCGAATGCCGGATCAGGGCCTTGCCGCCGACATGGGCCAGCAATTTCAGCTCCTCGCCGAAGCGGGTGCCGCGCCCAGCCGCCAGGAGAATGGCCGCGACGCCGCTCATGCCTCGGCCTCGCTCTCGCCGCCCTCGCGTGGCTGCGGCCGCGAAACGATTTCCATGAGAAGCCCGCCGACCCCGAGCGACATGATGTCGGCCCTCGCGACGGGCACATCCGCCAGAAGGCGGTGCAGGATCCAGTCGAAGCCGTTTTCCTTTGGGGATCGCGCGCAACCGGGGGCGCCGATGACGGGCTTGCCGCCGATGGCGCCCACAAGAAGCAGGTTTCCGGGATCGACCGGCATGCCGAAATGCTCTATCCGCCCTCCGGCCCTCTCGATGGCCGATGGAATGACGTCGCGTCGGTCGGCGATGGCGGAGGCTCCGAAAACAATGATGAGTTCAGTGTCACCACCTGCCAGTGAGGCCAGTTCCTGCGCCAGGGCTGCCGCCTCGTGGGGCACGCGGCGATCCTGCGTGACCCTTGCCCCTGCCGGCTCCAGCCGTCTGTCGAGCACGGCGAGTGTCTTATCGATTACGCTTGGTTTCAGACCCGGAAGAATCGTCGAGACAACCCCGACCCTTTGCCGGGCGTAAGGCGCGATCCGTAGGGCGCTCTTGCCCGCTCTCTCGATTCCCTGCTGCAGCAGGACTTCCGGTATGGCATATGGAATGATCTTGACCGTGCCAACCATCTCCCCGGCGACGACCGGCTTGTAAGCCGGCAGAGTGGCAACGGTCATGGCCTCATCAACGGCATTGAGCCCATGGATCGCATCCGCATCGATGAGGAGAACGCCCGCGGTTTCAGCATGAAGGTTCGACCGTCCCGTAAAGGGCGCCTCGAGAGAGACATTGTTGCCTGCGAGCGCATGAGCCAGTTGGAAGGCTGCCTCGTCCTCCGTGATGTCGCCGGGTTCGAACCGGGCAGCGATGAGTGTCTCGACACCGGCCTGCTTCAGGCGCATTGCGACGTCCAGCGTGACGAGGGTTCCCTTCTTCAACACCATCTCGCCTATCCGGACGCTGTGAGCCGCCAGAGCCCCGATTGCCTCCTCGACAGGAACCTGCCCGAACTTCACGCCAGTCGCCTCCGCTCCTTACGCAGGCTGGCGACGATCTCGGCCAGAATGGAAACCGCGATCTCCGCAGGCGACACCGCCCCGATGTCCAAACCGATGGGCGCATGAATTCGAGCGAGATCCGCTTGTGCAAATCCGGCCTCGGTCAGGCGCTGAACCCGACGGTCATGGGTTTTGCGAGAGCCAAGCGCGCCGATGTAGAAGCACTCTGACCGCAGAGCAGCGATGAGCGCAGGGTCGTCGATCTTCGGATCGTGGGTGAGCGCCACGATGGCTGAATACCGGTCGACGCCGATATCCGGGAGAGCCGCGTCGGGCCACTCCGCCAGCAACGCCACATCCGGGAAACGCTCGGGCGTTGCAAATGCCGTGCGCGGATCGATGATCGTGACGTCGAGATCGAGGCCCTTTGCCATCGGTGCCAGCGCCTGGCTGATATGGACAGCCCCGATGACCACCACCCGGACTGGCGGCGCCTGTACGGTGAGGAAGAACTGGCGGCCCTCCCGCTCGATCAGTCCGCTCTTGCTGCGCCGCAAAGCATCCTGAAGCTCCCCAGCCATCGAGTCGCCATCAACCTCGGTCTCTCGAACGAGACGCTGCTCGCCGGACGCGACGTCGGTCACGAGAACAGCGGCACGCCGTGCGGCGCGCTCTGCATTCAGGTCGGACAGGAGGCTCAGGTGCATGCGGTCTAATCCACCCGCTCGACATAGACCCTGATGCGCCCGCCGCAGGACAGCCCGACCTGCCAGGCGGTTTCGTCGGCAACCCCGAACTCGATCATGCGTGGCTTTCCATCGGCAATGACATCCAGGGCCTCGGTGATCACCGCGCCTTCGACGCAGCCGCCGGAGACGGAGCCGAGAAAGTTCGTGTCTTCATCAATCACCAGATGGCTGCCGACGGGACGGGGTGCCGATCCCCAGGTGTCGACCACGGTCGCAATGGCGACGCCCCTGCCCTCGCGCCTCCAGGCTTCTGCCGTCTTCAGGATATCCGTATCGGTCGAGAGCATGAGGCTTTCCGGCATAGGAGCAGTTCGCCGACCGATACTGCCACCACCTGCCCTCGGACGGCAACCGGCATGGTAACGGGCAGACGTCGTGGCATTGACAGGCACGGTATTGCGGCGTCTGATTCATCCCGAACAGGCACCTCGTCGGATGGATCGCTCGCAGGATGCTCAACGATATCTATAGCCGCCGCATCCTTGAGCTTGCGGCCGATATTCCGCTTCAGGGAACGCTGTCGGATGCGCATGCGAGCGCTAAGGCTCACTCGAAACTGTGCGGATCGACGGTCACGGTGCATTTGAAACTCGACGGCGACGTGGTCAGCGCCTTCGCCCATGAGGTGAAGGCCTGCGCCCTGGGTCAGGCCTCCTCGTCGGTCATGGGGCGGCATGTGATCGGTTCGACTGCCGAGGAGCTTCGCGCGCTCAGGGAGAGCATGCATCGCATGCTGAAGGAAGGCGGGGTTCCTCCTTCCGGCAAATGGGCCGACCTTGCGTTCCTGGAAGCGGCTCGGGGCTTGAAAGCCCGCCATGCCTCCATCCTCCTCACCTTCGATGCTGTCGTTGATGCGCTTGCCAAGGCTCAGCAGGCAGCCAAAGAGCAGGCCGTCACAAACTCAGACGATTGAGCACTGCGCTTCAGCGTGCATTGCAGCAAAGCCAGGCAGGTGACGCGCCGCCTGATTTGCCCTTACTCTGCTGTCGGACTGTTGACAGGAGGAGAACGCAGCATGGCAATGACGATGCAGGGTGAGGTGGCGCTTCCAGCCGACCGGGCGACGGTGTGGGCGGCCCTCAACGATCCGGAAGTCCTGAAGGCAGCGATTCCCGGATGCCAGGAGCTGGAGAAGATCAGCGACACAGAGTTCCAGGCTGTCGCCAAAGTGTCCGTCGGGCCGGTGAAGGCCACCTTCAAGGGTGGGGTGAACCTCACCGATCTCGACCCGCCCAACGGCTACACGATCAGCGGCGAGGGACAAGGCGGCGTTGCCGGCTGGGCCAAGGGCGGAGCGAAGGTGCGGCTTGAGGACATGGAGGGCGGCACCAAGCTGATCTACGATGTCGAGGCCAATATAGGCGGCAAGATCGCACAGCTCGGCGGGCGCCTCATCAACGGCGTCGCCAAGAAATATGCCGACGAGTTCTTCGCGAATTTCGCCAAAATCCTCTCGCCTGCCGAAACGGCCGCATGACGGGATCTTCAGTCACCGACCTTTGAACCATTCCAATGCTTGACCGCTCCACCGGGGCGGGCCACACTCGGCTTCGATGGATCGCATTCGTGCGGTCGTCCAACAACAATACCTGCCGGTGTCTGAGACCACCTGAAGGTTGGCCTGACTGCCGGCTTTTGAGGAGGAAGCCACGCATGACCACCGTCTCCCTGACGGTGAACGGTCAATCCGTCACCGCAGACGTCGATCCCCGCACCCTGCTCGTTCAATTCCTGCGCGAAAACCTGAGACTGACCGGAACCCATGTGGGCTGCGACACCAGCCAGTGCGGAGCCTGCGTCGTTCACTTGAACGGGCAAGCCGTGAAGTCCTGCACCACCCTCGCCGTTCAGGCCAATGCCAGCGTCGTCACCACCATCGAAGGCATCTCCCAGGGCGGCGAGCTGCATCCGATGCAGGCAGCCTTCCGGGAGCATCACGGCCTGCAATGCGGCTACTGCACGCCCGGCATGATCATGTCAGCCATCGATATCGTGAACCGCAAGGGAAACGCCCTCGACGAGCAGACCATCCGGGCCGAACTCGAAGGCAATCTGTGCCGCTGCACGGGCTATCACAACATCGTCAAAGCCGTGGCCGCCGGAGCTGAAGGAATGGCCCAGGCGCCTCTGCAGCAGGCGGCGGAGTAAGGCAGCACACTCAAACACGGTGCGGCCCGAACAGGCGCGAGCTGCAGGCGAGCCTCAGAGGGGGCTTCTCTCCAGAGCCTTCTTCCAGGCTTCCGCTTCGCTTCCCAGTACAGGGCCGACGGAGATCAGGGAGAATTTCATGACCGCTACAGGGATCGGCGCACCCGTCCGCCGGAAAGAGGATCAGCGTTTCGTCACCGGCCAGGGACGCTACGTGGACGACTTCAATCGTCCTGGCCAAGCCTATGCATACTTCCTCCGCTCGCCGCATGCCCATGCCGTGATCCGGTCTATCGACACGGGACCAGCCATGATCATGCCGGGCGTGATCGCCGTCTTCACAGGCGACGACCTCGCGGCCGACAAGATCGGGGGCCTCATTTGCGGCTGGATGATCCACTCCAAAGACGGCAGCCCGATGAAGGCAGGTCCCCATCCGGCGCTCGCTCAGGGCAAGGTGCGCTATGTGGGCGACCATGTCGCAGTGGTGATCGCCGAAACGCTCGCCCAGGCGAAGGACGCGGCGGAAGCTATCGTGGTCGCCTACGACGTGCTCCCGGCCGTCGTCGACACGGCCCAGGCCACGAAGGCATCGGTCCAGGTGCATGATGTCTCGCCGGACAACACCGTGTTCAACTGGCACCTCGGCAACAAGGACGAGACAGAGGCAGCATTCGCACGGGCCAAGCACGTCACCAAGATCGACCTCGTCAACAACCGCCTCGTGCCGAACCCCATCGAGCCCCGCGCGGCGGTCGGCGAATATGATTTCGGGACTGATAACTACACGCTCTACACCACGAGCCAGAATCCCCACGTGGCGCGTCTCGTCCTCTCGGCCTTCATCGGCGTCGCGCCCGAGCACAAGCTACGCGTCATTGCGCCGGATGTGGGCGGCGGGTTCGGCTCGAAGATCTTCATCTATGCGGAGGAGACGGTCTGCGTCTGGGCAGCCAAGAAGGTCAAGCGCCCGGTGAAGTGGACATCGGATCGATCGGAAGCCTTCCTGTCCGACGCCCACGGCCGTGACCACGTCACCCATGCGGAGATGGCGACCGACGAGAACGGCAAGATTATTGGCCTGAAGGTCCACACCACGGCCAATCTCGGCGCCTATCTCTCCACCTTCTCCTCATCGGTGCCGACCTATCTCTATGCCCCGCTCTTGTCGGGCCAGTACGACATCCCGGCAATCTATTGCGAGGTCGACGGGGTCTACACGAACACGGCGCCGGTCGATGCCTATCGCGGCGCGGGACGGCCCGAGGCCACCTTCGTAGTCGAGCGGCTCGTCGAGAAGACCGCACGCGAACTGGGCCAGAACCCGGCCGAGTTCCGCCGCAAGAACTACATCACGCAATTCCCCCATGCGACCCCGGTTATCATGACCTATGACACGGGCGACTATGCCGCCTCCCTCGACAAGGCGCTGGAGATTGCCGACTACAAGAACTTCCCGGCAAGAAAGCAGGAGAGCGCCCGCCGCGGCAAGCTGCGGGGCATCGGCTTCTCGAGCTATATCGAGGCGTGCGGCATCGCTCCCTCGCAGGCGGTCGGCTCCCTCGGTGCAGGTGTCGGCCTTTGGGAGTCAGCCGAAGTGCGCGTCAACCCGACGGGTTCCGTTGAGGTGCTGACCGGTTCGCACAGCCACGGCCAGGGCCACGAGACCACCTTCGCCCAGCTCGTCTCCGACCGGCTCGGCATTTCCATCGATCAGGTCAGCATCGTCCACGGCGACACTGACAAGGTGCAGTTCGGCATGGGCACGTACGGCTCGCGCTCCGGCGCGGTGGGCATGTCGGCCATCGCCAAGGCTATCGACAAGGTGATCGCCAAGGGCAAGAAGGTGGCGGCCCACGTGCTCGAAGCGTCCGAGGGCGATATCGAGTTCAAGGACGGCCGGTTCGGTGTGGCCGGCACCGACCGTTCCATGGCTTTCGGCGAGATCGCCCTTCAGGCCTATATCGCCCACAAGTTCTCGGGCCAGGATCTGGAGCCCGGCCTGAAGGAGGGAGCTTTCTACGATCCCACCAACTTCACCTTCCCGGCCGGCGTCCACATCTGCGAGGTGGAGATCGACCCTGATACCGGCGTGACTAAGATCGAGCGTTGGACGGCGGTGGATGATTTCGGCGTCATCATCAACCCGATGATTGTCGAAGGCCAGGTCCATGGCGGCATCGCGCAAGGCGTCGGTCAGGCGCTTCTCGAAGGCGCCTTCTACGACGAGAGCGGGCAGCTCATTACGGCGAGTTTCAACGATTACTGCATGCCGCGCGCCATCGACCTGCCGTCCTTTGATGTTGGCATGACGGTGACCCCCTGTCCTTCGAACCCGCTCGGGATCAAGGGCTGCGGCGAGGCGGGCGCCATCGCGGCCCCGCCGGCGGTCATCAACGCGATCACCGATGCGCTGGGACATGAGGACATCGCCATGCCGGCAACACCTCAGGCGGTGTGGCGGGCGGCCCAGAAGGCACGCATGCCCATGGCGGCGGAATAAGGGAGGACGGGAATGTACGCTTTCGAATATCACCGCCCCACGAGCGTGAAGGAGGCTGCTGGCCTCGCAGGCCAAGCCGAGGACATCAAGTTCCTCGCTGGCGGGCACACGCTGCTGCCGACCATGAAGCTGCGGCTCGCGGGCCCGGCCAACGTGATCGATCTCGGGCAGATCGCGGAGTTGCGCGGAATCGAACGCGCCGGCGACATGATCACCATCGGGGCCATGATGAAGCACGCGGAGGTCGCGAATTCGGCCGAGGTGAAACAGGCCATTCCGGCCCTTGCCGAGATGGCGGAACTGATCGGCGATCCGCATGTGCGCAACCGCGGCACCATCGGCGGCTCCATCGCCAACAATGACCCCTCGGCGGATTATCCGGCCGCCTGTCTGGCTCTTAACGCGACGATCATCACCAACCAGCGCAAGATCGCCGCGGACGATTTCTTCCAGGGCATCTTCACGACAGCTCTGGAAGAAGGCGAGATCATCACCCAGGTGTCGTTCCCGATTCCTTCGCAGGCCGCCTACACCAAGTTCCGCAACCCGGCCTCGCGGTATGCCCTCGTCGGCGTGTTCGTGGCAAAGCAAGCGGACGGAGTCCGCGTGGCCGTGACGGGTGCGGGCTCGAACGGGGTGTTCCGCGTGAAGGAGATGGAGCAGGCGCTGAGCGGGAACTTCGCGGCTGAAGCCCTCGACGGCGTCACTGTTGCGGAGAGCGAGATGAACAGCGACATCCATGCGGATGCAGCCTATCGGGCGCATCTCGTCGGCGTCATGGCACGGCGCGCCGTGCAGGCGGCTGGCGCCCGGGGCTGAACAGCCACAGCTGAAGGACGTTGACCTGATGCCCGGGCTTCCCCGGGCATCTTGCCCTCAAGGAGGCAGCACAGCCCTTGGCCGACCAACCCGGTTCCATCGACAGCACATTGGCTCTCCTTGAGAGTGCCGGCTATGTGGCCGACCGCTCGCTCGCGACGGTGCTCTTTCTCGCGCTGAAGCTCGGACGCCCCCTCTTCCTTGAGGGCGAAGCGGGCGTCGGCAAGACGGAGATCGCGAAGGTGCTCTCGTCCGCCCTCGGACGCCGTCTCATCCGCCTCCAATGCTACGAGGGCCTCGATGTCGCCTCGGCGGTCTATGAATGGAACTATGCCGGACAGATGATGGCAATCCGGTTGGCCGAAGCCGGCGGAGCGGTGGATCGCAACACGCTGGAGAGCGACCTGTTCTCGGAACGCTATCTGGTCAAGCGCCCGCTCCTGCAGGCGCTGGAACCCGATACCGCCGGCGCGCCTGTTCTCCTGATCGACGAACTCGACCGCACGGACGAGGCCTTCGAGGCCTTTCTTCTGGAAGTGCTCTCGGACTTCCAGGTCACGATCCCGGAGCTCGGCACCGTCAAGGCGGAGCACCCGCCTATCGTCATCATCACGTCGAACCGCACCCGCGAGATTCACGACGCGCTCAAACGCCGCTGTCTCTATCATTGGGTCGACTATCCGGATGCGGAACGCGAACTCGCGATCCTCTCAAGCCGCGTCCCGCAGGCTCCCGAGCGCCTGTCGCAGGAGATCGTCGCTTTCGTCCAGGCGATCCGGAAGGAGGACCTGTTCAAGGCGCCGGGCGTGGCCGAAACCCTCGACTGGGCCTCGGCCCTCGTGGAACTCGATGCGGTGGCGCTCGACCCAGCGCTGGTCTCGGACACTCTTGGCGTCCTGTTGAAGTACCAGGACGATATCCAGAAGATGCAGGGCAGCCGGGCGAAGGACATGCTGGATCAGGTTCAGAATGTGCTGAGGGCGCCCGCGTGAACGACGCGCCCGCCCGCCAGGGTGAAGGCCGCCTTGCGGACAACATCGCGTATTTCGCCCGCGCCTTACGGATCGCAGGTCTGCCGGTCGGTCCCGGGGCGATTCTCGATGCCATTGCGGCGGTCGAAGCGGCGCGGATCGGCACCCGCCAGGATTTCTACTGGACGCTCCACGCCGTGTTCGTGAAGCGGCACGAGCACAGCATCCTGTTCGATCAGGCTTTCCGGATTTTCTGGCGGCGGCGCGCACTCATCGAAAAGCTCATCGCCCAGATGTCGCCGATCGCGCCAGGCGGCGCCAAGGAAGAGAAGAAGCCGCAGGCCGGCACCCTGCGCGTGGCTGAGGCCCTGGCCACGCCCCGACAGGAGAAGCCGGAGCCGGTCGAGAAAACCGAATTCACGGCCCGCCTCACCGTCTCGGATCGCGAAATCCTGAAGGCGAAGGATTTCGCGCAGATGTCGGCGGCCGAGATCGCCTTGGCGAAGCGCCTAATCGCCGAGATGTCCCTGCCGGACGACCAAGTGACGACGCGCCGTTTTCTGCCCGACCCACGAGGCCGCCGGATTGATCCGCGCAGGACCTTCCGCCGCTCGCTGCGCGGTGGCGGGGCGGCCATCGACCTGGCGTATCGTTCGCCTGCCGTGCGCCATGCGCCGGTGGTTGCGCTCATGGACATCTCCGGCTCCATGGCGGAGTACTCTCGGCTCTTTCTGCACTTCCTGCATGCCATCGCCGAGAAGAGGCGAAAGGTTCATTCCTTCGTCTTCGCCACGCGCCTGACCAATATCAGCCGCGAACTGACCAGCCGCGACCCGGATGAGGCGCTTACCCGCGCGTCCAAGCGCGTGCAGGACTGGGAGGGCGGAACGCGGATCGCCCATGCGCTCCACGACTTCAACCGCCACTGGTCCCGCCGGGTCCTCGGCCAGGGCGCCATCGTCCTGCTGTTCACGGATGGGCTTGAGCGCGAGGTAACACGCGAGCTGACCTTCGAGATGGACCGGCTCAAGCGCTCCTGCCGGCGCCTGATCTGGTTGAACCCGCTCCTGCGCTTCGACGCCTTCGAGGCCCGCGCCACCGGCATCCGGGCGATGCTGCCCCATGTCGACGAGTTCCGCCCGATCCACTCTCTGGCATCGATGCAGGAGCTTTGCCGTGCTTTGTCCGGCGAGCCGACCGAGCGAAGCAACCCGCGGCAGTGGCTACGGGCATCATGAGCCAAGCGCAGCAAGCCTCGAACCTGCGACAGGAGAACCGCCCCCAGCAGGCTGCTTCGCCTAATGAGGCGTCACGCCAAGAGTTTCCGAGAAGCTCTTGAGAATATTGGATTTATTGGAAATGAAATTGTTTGGCGCGCCCTAGGGGAGTCGAACCCCTCTCTCCAGCGTGAAAGGCTGGCGTCCTAACCGATAGACGAAGGGCGCGGGTCATTCGGGGCGGTGCCGCCGAAGTGGGCGAACCTATAGATGGGTTCGTGACGCATCGCAAGCACCCGAATTCAATTATTCGGGCCGTGCGGCGTCCGCGATGCGAAGCTCGGCTTTTTCCCCGCCGCCCCAGCGGTCGATGGAAAGCGTTCCCGCGACATGGAGCGGGTTGCCGATGGCCCGAGACAGGGCATTGCCCAGTGGCTGCCCCGCTGCGCGGAATGCGATTCCCCCGATGAAGCTGCCGTCGCCGCCGCGAAGCTTCACACGCAGATGCCCGCCGCTGCCGACCTCCCGAGCCTCGACGACGCGATGCTGGGGGAAGACGAACATGGGCTCGGGCTGGCCCTGGCCGAACGGCCCTGCCCGCTCCAGGGCCGTCACCACAGCCGGCTGGGCGCCCGCAGCCGTCAAGGTCGCGTCGATGGCAAAACTGTCCCGCAGGCGCATGGCGCTTACCGGCTCGGAAAGCCTCTCGGTGACGAATTCGAGAAAGCGCTGGAGATCCGTGGCCTGGATCGTCACGCCGGCCGCCATGGTGTGGCCGCCGCCCTTGATGGCAAGCCCGGCATCCACGGCTGCTCGCACTGCATAGCCCAGATCCACGCCGGGCACCGAGCGGCCCGAGCCGGTGGCTGTTCCGTCCTGATTGAGCGTGAACGCGAAGGCCGGGCGACGGAACCGCTCCTTGGTCCGGGCGGAGATCAGACCGACGACGCCTGGATGCCATTCGGCTGAGGCGGTGACGAGAACCGGCAGGTCCGGCACGCGCTCCAGAGCCATCATGGCCTGAGCCTCGGCCTCGGCAACAGCCACGACCTCGATGGCCTGCCGGTCCCGGTTGAGTCGGTCCAACTCGGCAGCCAGCTTGCCCGCCTGAACCGGGTCCTCAGTCAGGAGAAGCTTCGAACCCAGGGCCGCATCGCCGATGCGCCCGCCGGCATTGATGCGCGGCCCGACGAGATAACCGAGATGCCAGCTCTCCGGAGCGCCTGCGAGCCCGGCCGTGTCGAGGAGCGCCGCCAAGCCAACCCGGCGGCGGCTCCTCATGATGGCAAGCCCTTGGCGCACGAAGGCGCGGTTCAGGCCCAGCAGCGGCACCACGTCGGCCACTGTGGCGAGCGCCACGAGGTCGAGGCTGCCCATCAGGTCGGGCTCGGGTCGGCCATTGAAAAACCCACGCGAGCGCAGGGTGCGGTTGAGGGCAACGAGCGTCAGAAAGACCACGCCCGCCGCACAGAGGTGGCCGAGGCCCGATAGGTCGTCCTGCCGGTTAGGGTTCACGATAGCGAGCGCCTCGGGCAGTTGCTCGGGGGCCTGGTGATGGTCGAGAACCAGAGGGTCTAGACCAAGACGGCGTGCCTCGGCCAGAGGCTCAATGCTGGCGGTGCCGCAATCGACTGTGACCAGGATATCGGCGCCCTGCTCCTTCAGAGCCCGGATCGCATCCACGTTCGGGCCATAGCCTTCCGTGATCCGATCGGGGATATGAATGGCGTATTCCACCCCGCAGGCGCGCAGGTATTCGGCCAGCAGCGCGGCGCTGCAGGCACCATCGACATCGTAGTCCCCGAAGATCGCCACCTTCTCATTGCGGGTCACCGCATCGGCGAGGCGGGAGGCTGCCGCCTCCATGTCGGTGAGCTTGTGCGGGTCTGGCATGAGGTCCCGCAGGCGCGGGTTGAGGAAGCCATCCGTCTCATGAACGCTCACGCCGCGGCCGGCGAGCACCCGGGCGAGGACATCGGGCAGGCCGTGGGTCTGGGCAATGGCAAGCGCAATAGTGCTCTGGGCGGCATCGCAGCGCTCGACCCAGGTGCGCCCGAGGGCGGAATTGGCGACGCCCAGGAAGGGCTTGGGCAGGTGAAGAGGAGATGATTCGGTCACGTCGGGACTCTTACCCGCGAATTGTGGTCAAAGCACCTTCGCCACATCGTCACCCCTGGGCGCTCGGACCGTGGAAGCGTCAGCCCAGCATCATATGCCGGTACTGAATGAAGCCGCTGCGGGAGGCGACCTTGTCATAGAGCACCTGGGCTGCCGTGTTGGTCTCGTGGGTCAGCCAGTAGACCCGACTGGCTCCATCCACCCTCGCCTGCTCATAAACCGCCTCAATCAGAGCCCGGCCGGCGCCCTGCCCACGGGCCTCCTCGGCCGTGAACAGGTCCTGCAGATAGCAGTAATTGCCTGTCGTCCAGGTGGAGCGGTGATAGAGGAAATGGACAATGCCGACGATCCTGCCGTCCAGAACCGCGGCAAGACCGTGCATGGGCTCCGCCGGATCGTTAAGGCGCCGCCATGTCTCGTCCGTCACCTCAGCGGGTAAGGACGATTTGTAGAAGGTGAGATAGCCCTGCCACAGGGGATCCCAAGCCTGCCTATCATCGGAGTGGAAGGGGCGAATGTGAATCATGTGGTCGGCTCCTCACCTGTTCCATCGTCATGCCCGGCCTTGGGTCGGGTATCCACGTTTTTCTTACCGAGCCGAAAACGTGGATGGCCGGGACAAGCCCGGCCAGGACGCAGTATGAATTGTGGTCTGTCCCTGGAGCAAATTAATCCAGGTGGAACTTCGACAATTCCCGGTGTTCGCCGTAGATGCGGCGGACGGTGCCGGTGGCGGAGCGATACACCACGGTCTCGGTGGTGATCACGTCCTTGCCGAAATGAACGCCCTTGATCAGGGCGCCGTCGGTCACGCCGGTGGCAGCCACGATCACGTCGCCGCGGGCAAGATCCGTCATATCGTATTTCTTGTTGGGGTCGGTCACGCCCATCTGCAAGGCGCGGGAGCGCTTCTCCTCGGTGTCGAGGATCAGGCGGGCTTGCATCTGGCCGCCGATGCAGCGCAAGGCGCCTGCCGCCAGCACGCCCTCGGGGGCGGCGCCGATGCCGAGATAGATGTCGATGCCGGTCTCTTCCGGCTTCGTGGTGAAGATCACGCCGGCCACGTCGCCGTCGGAGATCAGCCGGATGCCGGCGCCGGTCTTGCGGATGGCGGCGATGAGGTCAGCGTGACGCGGACGATCGAGCACGAGGGCGGTCAACTCGTTGACCTTCACGCCCTTCGCCTTGGCGAGGTTATGCAGGTTTTCTTCCGGGCTGGCGTCCAAGTCGACCACGCCGGCCGGATAGCCGGGGCCCACGGCAATCTTGTGCATGTAGACGTCGGGCGCGGCCAGCAGGGTGCCGGATTCAGCCATGGCCATGACGGCGATGGAGCCGGGCATGTCCTTGGCGCAAAGGGTGGTGCCTTCGAGCGGGTCGACGGCGATGTCCACCTTCGGGCCCTGCTTGTTGCCGACGCGCTCGCCGATGAAGAGCATCGGAGCCTCGTCGCGCTCGCCCTCGCCGATCACCACGGTGCCATCGATGGGCAGCTTGTTCAGCTCACGGCGCATGGCATCCACGGCCGCCTGGTCGGCGGCCTTCTCGTTGCCGCGGCCGCGCAGCCTGGCGGAGGCCACCGCCGCGCGCTCGGTGACGCGGACGAGCTCCAGGGTCAGAATGCGCTCGATGATTTGGCCCGGTTGGACGGTAATGCCTTGCGACATGGACGTGTCGTCTCCCTTATGATGATCGTCGCCGGGCCCTGGGGCCCGGAGTCCGGTTACTCGCGTTCGATGCGAATGACTTGGGGCGGCTCGGCAATAAGACCATCCCCCATAATGTTTTCCAGGGCGGAGCGGATCGAAGCCTCCGTGGCCGCATAGGTGATCAGCACCAGCGGAACCGGCGTGCCGGACCGTCCATGCGGATCCTTGTTCGCGGCGGTTTCCGAGCGCTTCTGGAGAATGCTCTCAAGGGAGATGTCCGCCTCGGCCATCCGTGTCGCCACGCCTGCGGCAACGCCGGGCCGGTCATGGACCGTGAGGCGAATGTAATAGCCGCCCTCGTGGCGCTGCATGGGGGCGCGGGCCGCTTTTTCCAGTTGGTCGATGGGAGCGCCGAAGAGTGGCTGCACCTTGCCGGTCGCGACATCGGCAATGTCCGCCACGACGGCGGAGGCGGTGGCATCGCCGCCTGCCCCTGGGCCGATCAGAGTCAGCTCGCGCACCGCATCGGCGTCGATGGTGACCGCGTTTGTCACGCCCATCACCTGTGCGATGGAGGACGTACGGGGCACCATGGTCGGGTGGACGCGCTGCTCGATTCCGGTCTTCGTGCGCTCGGCGACGCCTAAGAGCTTGATGCGGAAGCCCAGCTCCTTGGCCATGGCGAGATCGAGGGGCGCGATGGAGGAGATGCCCTCCACGTAGATCGCCTCAGCGTCGATCTGGGTGCCGAAGGCGAGGCTGGTGAGGATGGCGAGCTTGTGGGCGGTGTCGAAGCCTTCGACGTCGAAGGTCGGATCGGCCTCTGCATAGCCGAGGCGCTGCGCGTCCTTCAGGCAGTCCTGGAAGGTCAGACCCTCCAGCTCCATCCGGGAGAGGATGTAGTTGCAGGTGCCGTTGAGGATACCGTAGAGGCGCGAGATCCGGTTGGCCGGCAGGGCCTCGCGCAGGGTCTTGATGATCGGGATGCCGCCGGCAACGGATGCCTCGAAGGCGAGCGACACGCCCTTCTCTTCCGCTAGGTTCGCCAGCTCGAGCCCGTGCTTGGCGAGCAGCGCCTTGTTGGCCGTCACCACGTGCTTGCCGTGGGAGAGCGCCGTGCGCACCGTCTCCAACGCTGCCCCGTCCGCGCCGCCCACGAGCTCGACGACGCAATCCACGTCAGTTGCACCGGCCAACTCCACCGGATTGTCGAACCACGTGAAGCGCGCGAGATCGAAGCCCCGGTCCTTGGACCTGTCACGGGCCGAAATGGCTACGACCTGAACGGCCTTCCCACCGCGCTGGGCAATGGCCTCATTCTGGCGATCGAGGATGCGAATGACCGATGCGCCGACGGTGCCGAGGCCGGCAATACCGACCCGAAGGGGACGTGTCACGAACAGCAGCTCCTTGAAAATCTCGGGCTGCTTTTACGACCGCCAGGGTTCCATGTCCATGCGCACCGGAACCTCGGTCACAGGCACCGGCATCAATTCCTGCGGGCAGGATCAGACCCGCCGAACCATCGGCACCACGTTGTGGAGGGTCTGATCGGCGTTGTCGAAGAACTTGCGGATGTTGCGGGCAGCCTGACGGATGCGCTGCTCGTTCTCCACAAGGGCGATGCGCACATAATCGTCGCCGTGCTCGCCAAAGCCGATGCCGGGCGCCACCGCCACGTCGGCCTTCTCCACCAGGAGCTTGGAAAACTCGAGGCTTCCCATGGACCGGAATTTCTCCGGAATCTGCACCCAGGCAAACATGGACGCGGTAGGCACGGGCACGGGCCAGCCTGCTTTCCCGAACGAATCGACCATCAC
>NZ_JAFBID010000102.1 GCF_016811235.1 Microvirga arabica | reverse complement strand
AATACAAGGGTCGGAAGGGGCGGTAGCCCATCAACAGAAAGCACAGGCCTGTTTGTTCAAGCCCGAACTGAAGTCGTGAGGCTCCTCTGGAGCCTGCTGTCCGTTATTTATCTATTGAGATCTTGGCAAAACAGCGTGCAGCGGCAACGCGCTCCATCTCTTCCCGGCTCAGCTCGACCATCGTGAAGGTCGGGTCCTTCATCAGGCTTGCCGGGTTGAGCTGAAAGTTCTGCGTGTCCTCGATCTCGACCGACGCTACGCCGGAGACCTGGATCTGGTCCTCATTCATCATGGCCATTCTCCTTCGACAGGCTCATGAGAGGCCTGATGTTCGACACATTGTTGCATTAGGTTCATCAGATCAACAAACCTGCCGTTGAATCCTCAGGCGCTAAGCGGGGGATGACCCAGGCACGTCGGGCGACCTGAATCACCCCGGCATATGGTCGATTATCCCCATCACCACCGAGCCGATACTGACGAGGAGGATGGCGGCAGTTGCGGCGGCTTTGGGGATGAGGAGGCCGGCCCGTCTGGCATCCGTGTACCAGCCGCCGACGATCGTGCGCCATTGCCAGTAGGGCGAGAAGGTCCAGGCTTGCGGATAGGGCCGCCGCTCGCGCCGGCAGATGTCCCACACGATTCGGTCGTTCACGCGGTAGAACGCCAGGGACGCCGCCGCGAACAGCACGAACCACACCAGACCCCTGACCATCCCGACGCTCCGGCTCTCGCCCGAACCATCATGGTGGATGAAGGCCGTGCCATCTTTGTGGCGGCTTCCGTATCCGTCATGGCCGGATCAAGGCCGGGGATGGCGCCGTAGAAGCCACTTCGCGGAATTACTCAACCATTCGGTTGACAATCGCCCGCAGCCCATGCATATTCAACCACATGGTTGAAGAACACGCACCCCACCTCGACACCGTCTTCCACGCCTTGGGCGATGCTACCCGCCGGCGGATGCTGCGGGATCTCGCCCAAGCCGAGCGCACGGTCGGCCAGCTGGCTGAGCCTTTCGCGATCTCGCTAGCGGCGGCCTCGAAGCACATCAAGGTGCTGGAGAATGCCGGAATGATCCGACGCGAGGTGCGCGGCCGGACCCATGTGTGCCGCCTCGACCCAGGCCCGCTGGCGAGCGCCCATGAATGGCTCAGCATGTACGAACGCTTCTGGACCGACCGTCTGGATGCCCTCGACCGGCTCCTTCGCGAGGAGGATGCCCGTAACGCCGAAAAACCCCAAGGAGACAGCCATGAATGACCTCTCGCCCACCCGGCTCGCCCCCGACGCCTATGGCGTGCTGACCAGCCCCGACACGCTGACGATCCAGCGCCTTCTCCCCGGCCCTGTCGAGCGGGTGTGGGATTACCTCACCCAGAGCGAGCTGCGGCGCCAATGGCTGGCCGCAGGCGAGATGGCGCTGGCCATCGGCGCGCCCTTCGAGTTCGTGTGGCGCAACGACGAGCTCACCTCCCCGCCCGGCGCCCGCCCGGCCGGCTCGGCTGAGGAGCACCGGCTGGAGTGCCGGATCACCGAGCTTGACCCGCCGAAAAGGCTCGCCATCACCTGGGGCTCCACCGGCGGCGTCACCTTCACGCTCGAGCCCATCGGCACCAAAACCCTGCTCACCCTGGTCCACCACCGGGTGCCCGAGCGCTCGACCCTGCTCAGCGTCAGCTCCGGCTGGCACACCCATCTCGACATCCTGGCCGCCCGCATGGCCGGTCAGGAACCGGCGGAGCCCTTCTGGGACCAGATCGCCCGCCTGCGGCCCGAATACGAGCGGCGGATTCCGGGCTGAACCCGCACCGCGTCATGGCCGGGCTCGTGCCGGCCATCCATCTCTTCGCTCTCAACTGATGCAACCTCATCGTGAGAGGCCAGCTCGGGAAAGCCCTCTCCCCCTTGTGGGGGAGAGTTGGAGAGGGGGGTGCAGCGCAGGACTGGAACCAGGATGGCGCCAGCCCCCCTCCCGGCCGCTGCCGCGGCCACCCTCCCCCACAAGGAGGGAAGGGAAATGTGGCGCACCGTTCAGAGCCCTCAATTCAAGCGCAGCGCCCTACCCGCCCAGCACCCGCGACAGGGTGAACGCCGCGAGAAAACCCGCCACCGTGATGAGGCCGGCGAATTCGTGCGCGGTCTCGAAGGCTTCCGGCACCATGGTGTCGGCCAGCATGGCGAGGATCGCGCCCGCCGCCACCGCCGTCACGAACGCGATGGTTGCGGGCCCGGCCTCCGCGAACACCCCATAGCCGATGAGCGCCGCGATCCCTGAGGCCAGCGCGATGCCGCCCCAGATGCCGAAAACATACGCCTTGGAGCGCCCGGCCCGGCGCATGCCGGCGGCGCTGGAGAGCCCCTCCGGCAGGTTGGAGAGAAACACCGCCGCCACGGTCACGAGGCTCACGCCCATGCCCTCCAGCAGGCTCACGCCGATCACGATGGATTCCGGAATGCCGTCGAGCAAAGCGCCGAGCGCAATCGCCAGTCCGCTCCCCGCCTCGGTCGATTGCCGCGCATCCTCCGCGTAGCCGGAGCGCTTGCGGTGCCGGGCGCCCCGGCGCGACACGAGCACGTTCGCCACTGTGTAGACCACGGCACCCGCGAGAAAGCCCAGCGACGTGGAGCCGATGCCGCCCTGGCGATAGGCCTCGTCCATGAGGTCGAAGGAGAGCGCCGAGATCAGGACGCCTGCCCCGAACGCCATCACGCCCGCAATCACCCGCTGGGGCAGTTTGACAAACGTCCCGATGAGCGCCCCCACCACAAGGGCCGACCCGCTGAGACACCTGTCGAGGCTCTAAGCGCCACTGGATGAAGCTTCAGTGGCAGGTCAGGCGCGCTCGCGAGGCGTCGCAAGAGTGGGACGGGGAGCGGTCCCGCCGCAGGCTTCGCACCCCTGTGATCGCGGGTGGCCGATCCTGGCTTGATCCAGGTCCGCTGAAACAAACCGCGCGTGATGAGCAGTTCGGCTCTCACTTACCACCACACACATCGAGCCGGGCTGCACGACACGCCTCCCTCGATTGCCATCAAACCCGGGGCTCCACGGCCTCGGGGCCGATGGCCCGTGCCCTCTTCATCCAAGTCCTCTTCATCCAAGCCTTCCAGCAAGCCTTTTTCCATTCATTCCCTCCACTGCCGATTGCCTTGAGAGATTCATCATGATCGACGACGACGACATCCCCCTGTTCGACATGCCCGATTTCGACGACACCCTGACCCGCCTGTCCAACCTGCTCCGGATGCACCGGCTCTGCCGCAGGCGCACGTGCCGGCGCAACGAAGGCTGCCAGGGCGGCTTCGGCCCGCCCTGCTACCTGCAATACCGCACTCTCTTCGTCGATGCGGTCCGCACCGAGATGGACGGGTACCGGGCCTACTGGGCCGAGCAGCGCCGGAAGGCGAAGGCGAGGCCGGCCTCGATGTAGCCGTGCCGTGGGTTCGTCCGCGGGATGGCGTCGGGGCGATGCGGCTTCGGGAGAAGCACGGCAGCCGCCTCTCCTCGGAGCGGCCATTGCTCCCGCGCCGGACCGGCGCTCCTTCCGGCAGCAAAAAGGGCGGCCCTGGAGCCGCCCTCTTCGTCCTGAGACCTGGAGGTCCGTCAGAGCCGTCCCATCAGCAGCAGGATGATGAGGATGACGAGGACGACGCCGAGAAGGCCGCTCGGGCCGTAGCCCCAGCCGCGGCTGTGCGGCCAGGCCGGCACGGCGCCGATGAGCAGCAGGATGACCAGAATGAGCAGGATGGTGCTGACACCCATGAGGAAGTCTCCTTGAAAGGGCGCGCCTTCGTAACGGCCGCGCTTCATGGCTGGGAAACTTGACCGTTCGGGAAAAAGTTCCCGCGTCCGGCAGGGCCGTTTTTGCCTGTGGATGAGTCCCGAAGGGGTATGTTCCAGCCCGGAACGATCACAAATGCCTGACGTTACCTCCTCGGCGATTAAGGGCCGCTTTCAGCGCGTTCCCAGCGGGAGGTCGCTAGTCCACGAATGTCCAGGACACCCCATGCAGAAGAAGAACCCAGACACCATGCGCAACGACGATACAGAGACAGTTCCTGGCCTTCACGGATCGTCCTCTCCGGCCCTGAGCCGCTCGGTGCAGGCCCAGATCGGCCAGAGGCTGCGTCAGTTCTACGAGACGCTGGCGCTCGGCGAGCAGCCGGTTCCGGACCGGTTCATCGAGATCATCAATCGGCTGGACGAGCGTAAGCCGGAGAAGCATCAGTCATGAGTATCGACATCTCTCTCCGCGATTCCATGCTCAAGGCGACGCCGAACTTACGCGCCTTCGCCATTTCGCTGACGAACAACGTGGACCGCGCCGACGACCTCGTGCAGGAAACCCTGATGCGGGCGATCGCCAATATCGACCGCTTCCAGCCCGGCACCAACATGCAGGCCTGGCTCTTCACCATCCTGCGCAACCTGTTCCATTCCGAATACCGCAAGCGCCGCCGCGAGGTCGAGGATGCGGACGGCAAGTACGCGGCCACCCTCTCGGTCGCGCCCGACCAGATGCCCCATCTCGATTTCGAGGATCTGCAGAAGGCCCTGGCCCGCCTGCCCCACGACCAGCGCGAGGCGCTGCTGCTGGTGGGCGCCTCCGGGTTCTCCTACGAGCAGGCGGCGGAGATCTGCGGCTGTGCGGTGGGCACCATCAAGAGCCGCGTCAACCGGGCCCGCAACCGGCTCGCCGAGCTGATGCACCTCACCGACATGGAGGAGGATCTCGGCCCGGACCGCGTCACCCTCTCGGTGATGCACGCGGTCGCCTGATCGGCCCTCGGGAAGCTTCTCATCAACAGGCGCTCCGAAAGGCGCGCCTGCTGTTTTAGCGGCGCCGGAACTGCTGGTTGCCGCGCTGCGGCGGGCGCGGACCGGAAGAGGCACCCGAATCCTTGTGACGGAAGATGAGGCGGCCCTTCTCCAGATCGTAGGGCGACATCTCCACGGTCACGCGGTCGCCGGCCAGCGTCTTGATGCGGTTCTTCTTCATCTTGCCGGCCGTGTACGCGATGACCTCGTGCCCGTTGTCGAGCTGCACGCGGTAGCGCGCATCGGGCAGAATTTCGGTCACAAGTCCTTCAAAGGTGATCAGTTCTTCCTTTGCCATGCAAAGCCTTTCCTCATAACAAAAAAGCCGCCCCTTACCCGGAACGGCTCATATGCAAGAGGACGTACCTTGGTACGTCCTCCGGCCTGAAACCTTAGGCGTTCTGCAGGTTCACTGCAGAAGCGCGGCCGGTGCGCTGGTCGGTCTGAAGCTCATAGGAGATCTTCTGACCTTCGCGCAAGCCGCGCATGCCGGCGCGCTCGAGCGCCGTGGCGTGAACGAACACGTCCTTGCCGCCGTTGTCGGGCTGGATGAAACCATAACCCTTGGTTTCATTGTACCACTTCACGGTTCCCTGTTCCATGGGGAATTCCCTTTTCACTGTCGTTTGCACGTGGATGCGAGCTTAAAAGCCAGACATCCGTTAGTCGATAGATGGTAGAGAAGGAACGTGCGCCCGGCAGTGCCAAAGCGGGAAGCCCAGTCGTCCGGCCAAATGTCGATCCAAACTACGTAGGGTACGGATGGGGCAAATGCAAGGCAAAGCCCATGGCTCCGCCCTTGAGCGCTTTTCTATGAATGCCTGTCCAGCCGGGCTTTTAGCGGCTGCCCCGAATGCCGGAGATCACCCCCTGCAGGGCCTCCTCGCCTTGCGCCGTGAAGCGGATCTCGCTGCCGTCGGCCTCGATGAGCCCTCGGCCCGTGAGCTCTTCCACGGCAGCGTCGCTCGCCTTGTGGCCGGCTCCATCCTTCTGCACCACGCTGCGCACCATCTGGCCGCTCGAAAACTGGTGATAGGCCGCGAAGGCGAACACCGCCAGCGCCTCGTCGCTCAATCCGGACAGATCCGCCATCGTTGACCTCATCGTGCTGTTGAAGATCCCACCTTCTCAATGCAGAGGCGCCGGGACCGTTCAAGCGGAGCGAGAAAAACACGCCGCGGGAGCTTTTCCCGGCCCAGGAACAGACCTTCACGCCTCACGTTGGTTGAGCGAAAGCGGGCCCCCAGCGGCCCGAACGACAGCAAGGAGGAGCGCATTCATGGCCAATGATCGCAACCGCTACGGCAATCAAAATTCCGGCTGGCGCGACCAGGATGACGGCTACATCGCCCGCCGCGGCTTCGGCAACCGCAGCGCCGGCTACGACCGGGGCACCGGTTCGGGCCGCCGCTCGGACGAGGGCTATGGCCGCGGTCGCGAGCGCGATTTCGGGGATTCGGCCGGCTACGGCACCGGCGGATCTGCCCTCGACTGGCACGACGTGGTCGGCGAAGAGCGCGGCCAGGGGCGCCCCCTGTTCGACACGGACCGCCGGCACGATCCGGATCGGTTCGGGCAGGACCGCTACGGGCGCGACCGCTCAGGCTCGGAGAGCTTCGGCCGCGGGTCGCGCGACTACAACGAGGATCGCGGCTTCCTTGAGCGGGCCGGCGACGAGGTGCGGTCCTGGTTCGGGGATGACGACGCCGAGCGCCGCCGCGACCGCGACATGCGCGAGGCCGGCCAGCATCGCGGCCGTGGCCCGAAGGGGTATCAGCGTTCCGACGCCCGCATCCTGGAGGACGTGAACGATCGCCTCACCGAGGATCAGCATATCGACGCCTCCGAGATCGACGTGCGGGTGGAGAACCGCGAGGTGACGCTTTCCGGCACGGTCAACAGCCGCTTCGAAAAGCGTCATGCGGAGGACATTGCCGAATCCGTGTCCGGCGTCACCCATGTGCAGAACAACCTGCGCATCCAGCAGGCGGCCGATGCGGGCATCGCCGGCACCATGATGTCCGGTGCCGGAGCCGCAGGGGCGGGCAGCACCGGGACCCCGGCCAGCAACACCATGGCCCCCGGCCGCCGCAGGACCGGCGGGACCTCAGGCAGCGGTGTCTGATGCCTCTTTGCGATACGATCGCCGGTTTACCAGGATGCGCTTCTCCCCTTGGGGACGAGGCGCATCCGTCGTAACAAGGCCTTTGCCTTTCCCCAAGCGCGGTGAGACCCCATATGGGTCGGAAAGGAAGAGGACATCGATGGCAGGCATTTCCGTCACGCTCGAGGGCGACAACATCCAGCTGGCGTTCCAGAAGGGCGAGCAATCCACCGCCGTGGTCATGGATCCCCATGCCGCCCGTTCGCTGGTGAGGGCCGTGAGCCAACTCCTCGCCGCGATCGGCGAGAGCGTCGGTGAAGAGGGCGAGGAGATGCCTGAGGAGCTGGTGGATGTGACGTCTCAGACCATCGATGTCGGCATGGACGAGCATGGCATGGCCGTGGTGGCCCTTCAGGCGGGTGCAATGCCGCCCTTCCTGCTGCGCCTGAAGGACGATGAGGCAAGGCATATTGCCCAAAGCCTTCTCGAAATCCTCAACAGCCCCCGCGATGCGCGCGTTTCGCACGGGGATCACTAGGCTTAACCAATCTTCCTCAAGGTCAATAGAAAAGCATTGATCTGAGTCCGGCCGCCTGACATAAGTTACTTTATAACTTTTCTTATGCCTGTTCCGGTGCCCTAGCAGCATCGTCAGGCGGCCGGGATATTGTCATGGCGAATTGGTCCGCAGGTTATGTTGTCGATGTCGAGTATACTCACGGCTTCTATCAGGAGCTGACACCAAGCCTCCTCGGTTTCCTGACGCTCCTTCAGGGGGTCCAGGCACCGGATCTCGGGTCGTCGTCGTTAGCCTATTGCGAACTCGGATGCGGCCAAGGCTTTTCGACCAACGTTCTGGCAGCCGCCAACCCGCACATTCAGTTCCACGCCACCGATTTCAATCCTGGCCATATCGTCAGCGCACAAAGCCTCGCTCAGGAAGGGGGCCTGCAGAACGTTCATTTCTACGACGACAGCTTCGCCGAGTTTTTGAACCGCAGCGATCTGCCGGATTTCGACTTCATCACTCTCCACGGGATCTACAGCTGGATTTCTCCTGAGAACCGGCGGATCATCGTGGAGTTCATCCACCGGAAGCTCAAGCCGGGCGGCATTGTCTACATCTCCTACAACTGCATGCCGGGTTGGGCCTCCATGATGCCCCTGCGGCGTCTGCTCGTGGAGCATACAGCAGCCCGGGGGTCTCATATCTCCCCGCAGTCTCGCGCCTCGTCTTTCCTGGAACTTGCCGAGAAGTTCGGCGCGCTGGACATGCGTTATTTCGCCAGCAATCCCAAGGTGGCGAAGCGGATCGAGAAGCTCAAGGATCATCACCCGAACTACATTGTCCACGAGTACTTCAATCAGGACTCCAACCCGTTCTACTTCACGGATCTGGCGCAGGAACTCGCCGAGGCGAAGCTGACCTGGGTCGGACCTGCGAACGCGCTGGAGAATCTCGACGAGGTCAACCTGACGAAGGAGCAGCGCGAGTTCCTCGCCGGCATCGACGACATTGCTCTGCGCCAGATGACGCGCGATCATATGGTCGACCAGCAGTTCCGACGCGACATCTTCGTGAAAGGTGCGGTCCGCCTTTCCACCCAGCAGTTGCGCGAGCGTTGGCTTGAGACATGCTTTGTCCTGTCGGCCAAGGGACGCAAGATCCCGCGCGAGCTGCGTGGCCTGCGCCACGCTGTCAAACTGCACAGCGGCATCTACGATCCCCTGATCGCGGCGCTCGAGCAGGGCCCCCGCACGCTGCGCGAAATCATGGCCGAGCCCATTCTGGCACAAGCGGGCTTCACCCGTCTGATCCAGGCCCTCACAATCCTTGTTGCCTTGGGCTCTTGCCAGCCCTGCCTGCCGGCGCAGGGCGTTGGCGAGCGAAGGCTCCGAGCAGAGCGCTTCAACCAAGCTGTCGCGAACCAGTCGCGCTTCGAGCGCAAGTTCAGCCATTTCGCCTCACCGGTCACCGGTGGCGGCATCGCGGTCGACCGGATCAATCAGCTGATGTGACTCTCCCTCCACGAGCAGGAGACCGATACAGCCCGTTTCGTCGGGACCATCCTGTCGGCAGCCGGCCAGCGTCTGATGAAGGACGGCAAGCCGTTGAGCGGCGCGGAGCATGAGGCCGAGCTCCGGCAGCGCGTTGCCGAATTCGAGGAGAACATCCTTGGCGCCTGGACCAACCTCGGTCTTTGCGCTCCCCCGCAGCGGAAATCCGAGCAGCGACGGCTGCGCGCCTAGGCAGAACCGCACCTCTCCGGCATTGAGCTTAAGCTTTAGCGGAACTTCATGAATGCCATTCTGTTGTCGAACGCGGGGCATCATTGGCCGCGCTTCGGACAGGGCCCATGGCAGTTCACGACCCAGATCTCACCTCCGGCGCATATCCGTCCGTTCCCCTCATGGACGCCAAGGCGGAGCCGACCCTCAAATACCCGGAGTCGGAGGCCTTCTACGCGGAGGCTCTTCGGGAACTGAACACTCTCGGGCTGCCCTTCCTGCTCGCCGGCACCTATGCCCTCTCGGCCTATACCGGCATCACGCGCCCGACCAAGGATCTCGATATCTTCTGCAAGGCCGGCGACTACACGCGTGTTCTTTCGCATTTCAAGAGCCTCGGCTACTCCATCGAAATCGAGGATGACCGCTGGCTCGGCAAGGTCTTCAAGGGCCAATATTTCTTCGACGTGATCTTCGCCTCGTCGAACGGCACCATGCCGATCGGCGATCCGTGGTTTGAGCATGCCCGCCAGATCGAGGTGTTCGGCACACCCGTGCGCATCGTCGGCCCAACCGAACTCGTCTGGTCGAAATGCTTCATCCAGCTGCGCCATCGCTATGACGGCGCCGACGTGGCGCACACGATTCTCAAGGCACACGACCAGATCGACTGGCATGGGCTCCTGGCCTACATGGAGGTGCATTGGGAGGTGCTGCTCATGCACCTGCTCAACTTCCGCTGGATCTACCCGTCCGAGCGCGACAAGGTCCCGGGCTGGGTGATGGACGAACTCCTCGACAGGCTCTCCAAGCAACGTGACCTTCCGCCTCCGCAGATGAAGGTCTGCCGCGGGCGGATGTTCTCCCGTATCGATTACGAGATCGACGTGAAGGAATGGGGCTTTGCCGATGTAGGCGGTGAAGGTGAATGGCGGAATGAGTGACGTACAAGCATCCTCGCAGACAACCCTGAAGGTCGCCGCCATGGGCGACCTTCACATTCGTGAAGACAATGCCGAATCCTACCGCGATCTGTTCGGGGAAATCTCCCGAGAGGCGGATGTGCTGGTGCTGGCCGGAGACCTGACGGATCTCGGCAAGCCGAAGGAGGCGGAGCTTCTCGCCCAGGACCTGAAGGCCTGCTCGATTCCTGTCGTCGGCGTGCTCGGCAATCATGATTACGAATGCGGCGCGCAGGAAGAGGTAGGGCAGATCCTGCGCGATGCCGGCATGAAGCTGCTCGACGGCCAATCGGTGGAGATCGACGGCGTCGGGTTCGTCGGCGTGAAAGGATTTGCCGGCGGCTTCGGACGACGCATGCTCGGCTATTTCGGCGAGCCGGCCATGAAGCAGTTCGTCAACGAAACAATGAACGAGACCTTGCGGCTGGAAAACGCCATGCGCCAGGTGCGCGCCAAGCGCTCCGTCGTCATTCTTCACTACGCTCCCGTCACCGACACGATCGAGAGCGAACCGCTTGAGATCTACCCGTTCCTGGGCTCGTCGCGCCTGGCGGAGACCATCGACCGCTTCAAGGTCAATGCCATCGTGCACGGACACGCCCATCGCGGTCGCTTCGAGGGCCGCACACCCGGCGGGCAGCCGGTCTACAACGTGGCCAAGCACATCGAGAAGCCGACGGGCAAGCCTTACGCCATCATAGAAATATGAGTGGGCTCACACGCAGCCCACTCACCGCTCCTTCATCTGCCGTTCAATAGCGCGTGCCGGGATCCGTCGGGTTGCCGGGCAGATAATCGGGTTCGGAGCCCGGCCCTTTCGGATCATTGATCCCCGGATCGTTGACAGGATAGGGCGTGCGCGGCCCGGTCGGGCCGATATCCGGCTCTTCATCAGGAATGGTCCCTGGCGGCACCTCGCTCGGAATGTTTCCGCCGGGCAGCGGCTCGTTCGTCGGCTGTCCTGGATTGACCATTGTTCTTCCTCGATTTTTATCTGTGACTGGGTCAACAGGCCTGCGCAGACAGGGTTCCGACTGCGTCCCGGAACCCCTCATTGTCCCATCCGTTCTCAGGAAGATCCCCACAACAACGGAGAAGCATCATGCCTGATATCAAACAGGCCAGGATCCTCATCATGGCGACTGACGGCTTCGAGCAGTCGGAACTCATGGTGCCGCAGGAGAAGCTTTCGGATGCCGGTGCGACGGTTGAGGTCGCAGCTCCGAAGTCACGCATGAAATCCGGCAAGATCTACGGCTGGGACGAGAGTGACTGGGGCAAGACCGTGCCCGTCGACAAAGATATCGAGGATGTGAACCCGGCAGATTACGACGCGCTCGTGCTGCCCGGCGGGCAGATCAATCCCGACAAGCTGCGTGTGGAGCCGAAGGCAATCGAAATCATCCGCGCCTTCTATTCCTCGGGCAAGACCGTAGCGGCGATCTGCCATGCGCCCTGGCTTCTGATCGAGGCCGGCATCATCAAGGGCAAGCAATGCACGTCCTATCACTCGATCAAGACGGACGTGATCAATGCCGGCGGGCAGTGGCGGGACGAGACGGTTGTGACCGATCACGGCCTTATCACCAGCCGCAATCCCGGCGACCTTGATGCCTTCGTGAACAAGATCATCGAAGAGGTGCGCGAGGGATCGCACGCAGGTCGGCGTCAGGCCGCAGAGTAATCACACGCATTCACGCCAATAAAAAAAAGCGGCCGGTTCACCGGCCGCTTTCGTATTCGTCCGGTGCGTGGCTTTAGGCCTGCTGGATCGCCGAGACTTTCCAAGGGCCGCCCTGATCGCGACGGAAGGTCCAGAGCTCGGTCGCCTCTTCGACCTTGTTCGGATCGCCCTCCACCACGCGGCCGCTGGCGCGATCCACCATAACGTCGGTGATCCCGAAGCGCATGGCCACGGTGGCATAGTCCGTCGCACCCTCGCGCCACGCCTCGGACAGGTCACCCTGGTTGAGGCGCACATTGGAGAGCTTGTTCACGACGCCACGAGCCGTGTTGTCGTTCAGTTCCTCCTGGATGTAGCCGGCCATCTCAGGCGTTGCGATCGCCCACAGCTTGGCGACATCCTCGCGGGAATAGGCGTCCTGCATCTCGACGAGGCCACGCTCGAAATCTGCGAAGTCGCGCTCGCCAATGCCGATCTCATCCCGCACGCCGGGACGGGACTGCTCACCCTGAGGCTGCGTTCCTCTGGCCATGCCGCCAAGCGCTCCGCCCAGACCACCAGCAAGACCACCCAGGCCTGCGCCGAGACCACCGCTCGTGGGCCGTCCGCCCGTCGGGGGCACGCTGCCGCCCATGGAGCGGGCATAGCCCTGCCCCGGACCGGCATGGGCCGGCTCCTGACGGCGACGGAACCACTTCATGGCAAACGACACCAGCAGGACAACGAGGCCGATCTGGAGCAGAAGGCCAAAGATCGAGGCGAGGCCACCGAGGCCGCCGAAGAAGCCATTGCCCATCAACAGGCCGAGCAGGCCAGCGCCGAACAGGCCGGCCATCAGGCCCGTGCCGAAGCCGAAGCGGCGCGGCTGCGCCACGTTGGGTGCCGGGGTGCCCGGACGGGTCACGCTGGGGCCCTGGTTCGGAATCTGCGAACGCTGGATCGGGGCTGCGGCATCAGGCGCCGTGCGCGTGGCCGGCGGCGGCGTGTAGGTGCGCGAGCCGCGCGAGCCGAAGCTGCCCCCGCCCCGTCCGACGCGAGCCTCGGCCGCACTTCCGGCGAAGATCAGACCGGCTGCCAGGGCCATCATGATCCGGCTGCGGCGAGAAGCTAAATTCATCATCGTCTTATGTTTCATCCCTACGGAGCATGACGCTCCCTAGAGATAATGTGGTGATGCCAAAGGGGTTGCGGAAGGGTTGTGTGGTCGAATTTCGCGGCTCTTCCACACCCGTTGTTGTCCTGAGGCCCACAGCGAAATCCGAGCTTCATCGATATGGCACTGACGCGAAAAGGCGCAGACGTTGCCGTCGCGCCTCTTCCTTTCACGTCATCGGCAATGCCTCACGCCATCGGGGGGCATGACAGCCTCAGTGACCCTGTTTCTGCTTCAGCTGGTCGATCCGCTTGGAGGCCTCGGCCTTGTCGAGCTTGGGATCGAAAGCCTTCGGGTCGTGCGCCTGCTCCGACAGGGTCTTGAGGTAGGATGCCTGGGCACCGGTCATGGGTTCGTCACCCGTGACCCACTCATCGGGATCCTTGATCTGGTTGTCGGAAGGATCGGGATTGGTCTTCGGATTAACTGCCTCTGCGGAAGGCTTATGGTTAACGGAAGCACCGGAATTCACTTTGCCGTGCGAAGACATGCAGGACTCCTATTGTTCCAGTTTTGTTCTCTAATGAGAACACGCTTGCAGGGCCTTGGTTCCTCAGAGAAAGACGGATTACTCCGGGAGACTCATCCCCGTTATCCACAGATTCGGCTCTCGACTCGAGGCTAAGCTCATGTTCTTGCTTTGTTCATGGGGCGCAGAGGGATGGACCGCGATGCGCAAACCGACGGGTCTGGAGCGGCTCTATGTCGACTTCGACTCCTTCTTCGCCAGCGCCGAGCAACACCTCCAGCCTCATCTGCGCGGCCGGCCCGTCGGAGTTATTCCAGTGGATTCGGAGCATACCGGTCTCATCGCGGTGAGCCGGGAGGCGAAGGCTCTCGGGCTCAAGCGCGGCACCTTCGTGAGGGATGCTCGCCGGCAATGTCCCGGCCTCATTCTCATCACGGCGCGGCACGAGGTCTATGTGGAACTGCACCGGCAGATCCTCGCGGCCATCGAGACAGTCATTCCCGTCAGGGCGGTCTGCTCCATCGACGAGATGGTGTGTGCGCTGATGCCATCGGAATGGCCGCAGGCGCTTCAGATCGACAGCGCGTGAAGGACGTGATCGCCGCCGGGATCGGCCCCACCCTCACCTGTTCGGTTGGCCTTGGGCCCAATGATCTGCTGGCCAAGATCGCCGCGGAGATGAAGAAGCCGGACGGCCTCATGGCGCCCCATCCCGACGCTCTGCCCGGCCCCCTACTCTCCCTCGACCTCACGGACATTCCCGGCATCGCCAGAGGCAATGCGGCGCGGCTTGCGCGGGCTGGAATCGGCGACATGGCCGCCCTCTGGCGGCTTCAGCCCAAGCAACTGCGCCGGCTCTGGGGCAGCGTCGAGGGGGAGCGGATGTGGATGGGGCTGCACGGCTACACCGTGGAGCGGCCCGAAACCCGCCGCCGCATGTTCGGCCACGGCCGGGTTCTTCCCGCCGACTGTCGCTCCCTGAACGGTGCCTATGCGGCCGCCCGGGTGCTGCTCGCCAAGGCCTTGGCCCGCATGCGGCGAGCGGGCTTTTCCGCAAGGTCCTGTCCCTGTGGCTGACGGACAGGAGCAGCGCGGGCTGGTACGGAGAGGAGCAGTTCCAACCGACCTGGGATGACCCGTCCCTGCTGGCGTCCTTGAGCCGCCTCTTCCTGCACGCCGAGCGGGAAGAGATGCACCGCAGCCGCAGCGTCGACGTGGCGCTGCACGATCTGGTGCCGCTCAGCGACATCGAGGACGACCTGTTCGACGATGCGCCGGAGGCTCAGCTCAAGCGGCGCCTGGAATAGCTGTCGACCATCGCCGACCAGCTCAACGTCAGCCATCGGAAGACCCTGCTGCACTGGGGCCATGGGTGACGATCCCCGGAGGCTATGCGGGCGCCAAGATCGCCTTCAACCGCATTCCCGATGCGGAGGATTTTTAAAGCGTCCCGCAGATGTTGAGCGTCGGGGCTGACTTAGGTCATTATCGCAGTTCAGTTGCTTCTTGGAGGCTGCTTAATGGCCAAGCGCGCACTCATTCCGTCTGAGTTCAGAGCGGCGGCCGACCAGTTGAAGATGTCTCCCGGCATTGTTTCCGGAGACCATGTGTTTCTGACCGGCGTCACCGGGAGCGACGCGCATGGGCAGATGCCGGATGATGCGGAAACCCAGATCAGAAACGCCTTCGAAAAGATCGGGTCCGTCCTGCGCGCAGGCGGCCTGACGTTTGGATCGATCGTCGAGATGACGAGCTATCATGTCGGTCTGCGGGATCATTTCGGCCTCTTCGACGCGATCTGCCTCGAATACCTGGGCGAACCCTACCCGGCCTGGACGGCGGTTGAAATTGCAGGCCTCAGGCGTGAGGGGGCCATCGTCGAGATCCGTGTCATCGCCCACGCCGACCGCGTCTGAAAAGGCCCGAGAACGAAGATGCCCGGCACGAAGCCGGGCATGATGTGGAAAGTGAGTGAGAGGAACTGCCTCAAGCCGCCTTGCTCTTGGGCTGCACCTCGGCCGAGTAGTCGTCCATGAGCACCTTGGTCATGTTGCCGGGCTGGTACTTGTGCGGGCCGATCTCGGACACGGGCGTCACTTCGGCCGCCGTGCCGGTGATGAAGCACTCGTTGAAGCTCGGGAGCTCGTCCGGCATGATCCGACGCTCGGCGACCTCAAAGCCGCGGCGCTTGGCGAGGTCGATCACCGTGCGGCGGGTGATGCCGTCGAGGAAGCAATCGGCCATCGGCGTGTGAACGATGCCGTCGCGGATGAAGAACACGTTGGCGCCCGTGCATTCCGCGACGCGGCCCTGCCAGTCGAGCATCAGCGCATCCGCATAGCCCTTCCGCTCCGCCTTGTGCTTGGAGATGGTGCAGATCATGTAGAGGCCCGCGGCCTTGGCCGCCGACGGAGCGGTCGCCGGATCGGGGCGGCGGTACTCCGCCATGTCGATGCGAATACCCTTCATCTTCTCGGCCGGGTCGAAATAGCTCGGCCACTCCCAGGCCGCGATGGCGAGGTGGATCTTGTTGGCCTGGGCAGCCACGCCCATCATCTCCGAGCCGCGCCAGGCGACGGGACGCAGATAGGCATCATTCATGCCGCTCTTCTCCAGAACGAGGCGCTTGGCCGCGTCGATCTCGGCCACGCTGTAGGGAATCTCGAAATCGAGGATCTCGGCCGACTTCTTCAGGCGCTCCGAATGTTCGGTCGATTTGAAGATTTCGCCGCCATAGGCACGCTCGCCTTCGAACACGGACGACCCATAATGAAGGCCGTGCGAGAGAACGTGAAGCTGGGCATCCTTCCAGGGTACGAGCTGTCCGTCGTACCAGATCCATCCATCACGTCGATCGAAGGGGGTGGCGGACATCGTCTTTCTCCTTGAAGGCCGACCTTCTGGCGACCGGGGTCGGGTAATTTCCGGTGCGCTCCCAGGCAATTTCAATTTCATTCATTTCGCGGAAGCGGCTTGACGAGTAACAATCGTCCTGAGATATGTCAACAAGGCTGACATAAAATTTGGGAACAGGATGGTGCCTGACGCAATTCCGGCTTTGAAGTCTCATCACCCCGGCAAAGACATCCTTGCCGAGACCCCGGCCTATGATCTCATCGAATTGTTCTTCTTCGCCTACCGCGACTTCGTCAGCGATCCAGACCGGATCCTGGACGAATACGGCTTCGGGCGGGCGCACCACCGGGTCCTGCACTTTGTCAGCCGCAACCCGGGTCTCACCATCGCGGAACTCCTCGATATCCTGCGCATCACCAAGCAGAGCCTCAACCGGGTCCTAAAGGAGCTGATCGAAAAAGACTTCATCGAGAGTCGGATGGGGACCTCGGACCGGCGCCAGCGCCTTCTCTTTGCCACACCCCAAGGCCGGGAGCTGGCCCTGAAGCTGGCCAAGCTGCAGACCCGCCGCATCATGCGCGCCCTGTCGGGCATGGAACCGGAGGCCAAGGATGCGGTCAGCCGCTACCTTCTGAGCCTGATCGATCCCGACAGCAGCGCCCATGTGAAGCACCTCGTATTCGGGTCCGAGGAAACCTGATAAAGCAGGGTCCGTGACAATCAAGCGTTAGACCCGATGGATGCACGCATCGACATTCCCGACCACGCCCCGCACGTCCTCGTGGTGGACGACGACCGCCGCCTGCGCGATCTGCTGACCCGGTTTCTCAGCGAAAACGGCTACCGGGTGACGGCCGCCGCCAGCGCCGCTGAGGCGCGGGCGAAGGCGGAAAGCTTCGTCTTCGACGCTCTTGTGCTCGACGTGATGATGCCGGGCGAAACCGGCTTCGATTATGCCCGCTCCTTACGCGAGCATTCGCAGGTGCCGATCCTGATGCTCACCGCCCGCTCCGACACCTCCGACCGGGTGACGGGGCTCGAGATCGGCGCGGACGATTATCTCTCCAAGCCGTTCGAGCCTCGCGAGCTGCTCCTGCGGCTCGGCAACATCCTCAAGCGCGCGGTGCCCGTGCCGGGAGAGGCCAACGGCGATGTGCCGGACGTGATCCATTTCGGCCCCTTCTCCTACCGCTTCGACCGGGGCGAGTTGCGGCGAGGCGACGAGATGGTGCGCATCACCGAGCGCGAGCGCGAGATCCTCACCATTCTCGGCAGCCAGGCGGGCGACAACGTGCCCCGCGAGGCGCTGGCTGGAACCGGGATGGCCGCCAACGAGCGCACGGTCGATGTCCAGATCAACCGCCTGCGGCGCAAGATCGAGACCGACCCGGCCAACCCGATCTTCCTCCAGACCGTGCGCGGCATCGGCTACCGGCTCGTGATCGACCGATGAAGATCGGCGCGACCCTGAACTATTCGCCCCTCGACCACGCTGCGCGGTGGTTCGGGCGTTTTCTGCCGAAGGGTCTTTATGCACGTGCGCTCATCATCATCATCGCGCCGGTCATCCTGCTGCAATCGGTCGTGGCCTACGTGTTCATGGAGCGCCACTACGAACTCGTGACCCGCCGCCTCTCCTCTGCGGTGACGGCGGACATCGCGGCGCTCATTGATATCTACGAGAGCTATCCCCAGGACAGGAACACCAGCACCCTCTCGCGCATCGCTTCCGAGCGCCTGCAGCTCGATGTGGACATCCTGCGCAACACCGATCTGCCGCCGCCAGGGCCTAAGCCGTTCTTCGATATTCTTGACGAAACGCTCTCGAATGAATTGCGACGCCAGATCGATCGTCCCTACTGGATCGATACGGTCGGGCGTTCGAGCTATGTGGAAGTGCGCATCAAGCTCGACCAAAGCGATGTGATGCGCGTTTTGGCGCGACGCAGCCAGGCTTACGCATCGAACTCGCACATCTTCCTCGTGTGGATGGGTGGCTCATCCTTCGTGCTGCTCGGCATTGCCATCCTGTTCCTGCGCAACCAGATCAGGCCGATCTTGAGGCTCGCGGAAGCGGCGGAGGCTCTCGGCAAGGGACGCGAGATCGATTTCCGCCCGCGCGGCGCGCGCGAGGTGCGCCAGGCTGGCCACGCCTTCCTGGAGATGAAGCGGCGCATCGAGC
>NZ_JAFBID010000101.1 GCF_016811235.1 Microvirga arabica | reverse complement strand
CGAGACGGAATCCGAGGGCGATTCCTCAAGCTCCAGGACGGCATGGTCGCCCGAGCGGGAGACCGCAGCCTCGTAGGGCCGCTCGCCCGTTGTGGTGGCAAGCCCGATCGTGCGCAGGGTGCGCGTGGTTCCGGCCTGTGGCGGATCAGCGAGCGGCGCCTCGAATTCCTGGGCCAGAACCGGCAGGACCTCGGCGAAGGGCCGGCCCAGGATCCCGGTCGGATCGAGCCCGAAGATGTCGGCCACGTTGGCGCTGGCATAGGCGAGCGTCCGGTCAGAGAGCCGGAGCGCCAGAAGGATGCCGTACGGCTGGATGCTGCCCGGGATGTGGATCGGCTCCCGGTCGCAGGCGGTCAGGTCGATGTCCTTTGGGTCGATGTTTTGCGGCGTCTGCAGGGTCATGGGGTCTCGCACAGCCAATCATGCATCACGGCGAAGGTGTTCTGTGCGGACGCGACGATCAGATCGTCGGCCTCGGGCGAAGATGCTTCCAGAAGCACTGCGCCGAACGACTTCCACATGGCAGAAATATCACGTCCATAGCTGCGGAAATAGGCGCAGCCCGTCTCCGCGTTGAGCCCAAGTCGGTTCTCCACGTCGCGCGCAATGATGGCGCCGCCGAGCGTGGAACCCTCGACCACATACATGCTCCCAAGCACCGCTTCCGTGCCTGGGAGCGGCATCAGAGGCCGGCATTGTGGCAAACGGATGATGTCTTCCGATTTTAGTCCTAGGGCCCCAAGATCCTGAACCAGAAGCTGCGTCTTGCGCCGGCGCTCGAAGAACTCTCGGTCGGGCGCCTGGCCGGCGGCTTCCTCTTCCCAGGCCTTGTGGAACCCGTAGAAGCGGATCAGCAGGTCCCGGTAGGCTTCGCGCGAGGCGATCCGGCGGTCGAGGTCCATCGCTGCCTCGATCCTGTCGTGCGCCGCCCGGGTTTCCGTTTTCAATCGTGCCAGAATCGTCATGCAATCTCGTCCACGGGTCGGCCCAGCCGCCTGGCAGTCGCGCGCTCGGCCAATCCGAGCCCGTCGTGGATCAAAACAGCCAGCAAGGCAACCACCAATCCACCCTGCAGGATGAACGCGACATTGTTGGATTGAAGCCCGGCGATGATCACCTCCCCCAGTCCCTTGGCCGCCACGGTCGAGCCGATGGTGGCCGTGCCGAGGCTGATGATGACCGACAGGCGAATGCCGGCAAGGATCACCGGCAGGGCGAGCGGCAGTTCCACCTGCCACAGGCGCTGGCGCGCATTCATGCCCATGCCCCTGGCGGCCTCGAGCGTGCGGGGAGACACGTCGGTCAGGCCGGCGAGCGTGTTCTCGAAGATCGGCAGGAGCCCATAGAGAAACAGCGCGATGAAGGTGGGCTTTTCCCCGAAACCCACAAGCGGCACGGCGATGGCCAGCACGGCGATGGGCGGAAAGGTCTGGCCGATATTCACGAGGCTGCGCGAGAGCGGCAGGAACTCACGGCCTCCAGGCCGGGTGACGAAGATGCCGAGCGTCACTGCCAGGACGGTGCTGGCAAGCGTCGCCAGGACGACGATCCGCACATGCGACAGGGTGAGGGCCAGCAGGCTGCCCTGGTTGTAGATCGCCGGCGCGTCGTTTGCGGTCAGCGGCGCGAACGCAAAGGCGAAGAGCTGCGGCGCCGTCACGAAGGCGACGAGCAGAAGCAGCGCCGCAACGCGCAGGATGACGGCACGGGCGCTCATGCGAGAGACCGCCCGTGCTTGAGGATGCCGTCCACGCTGATGCGCCCGATGGGAGCCCCCGCGGCATCGGCCACCGGAAGAGCGGACCTGCCGCGCCAGATCAGCTGCGCGAGCGCCTCGCGCAAGGTCGCCGAAACGGTGATCGGGTCACCCTCGGCGGATCCGGGCTCCATCGCATCCTGCACGCTCGCCAGCGACAGCAGACGGAAGGGCCGCTCCGCTGTTCCGACAAGCTGCTCGACGAAGGCTTCCGCCGGATGGGTCAGCAGATCCGCCGGCTTTGCATATTGCACGAGCCGCGCCTGATCCATGACGGCGATGCGGCTACCCAGATGGAAGGCTTCGTTCATGTCATGCGTGACGAGCACGATGGTGGTGCCGAGCCGCCGCTGGATCGCCAGGAGATCGTCCTGCGCCTTGCCGCGAATGACCGGGTCAAGGGCCCCGAAAGGCTCGTCCATCAGGAGAAGCGCGGGCTTCGCGGCGAGCGCGCGAGCAACGCCGACGCGCTGCTGCTGACCGCCGGACAATTGATGCGGAAATTTCTGTGCGAACTCCCCCGGATCGAGCTGGAATAGATCGAGCAGTTCCTCGACCCGAGCGGCGATCCGCCGCCTGTCCCAGCCGAGAAGGCGCGGCACCGTAGCGATGTTCTCGGCGACCGTTCGATGCGGGAACAAGCCATAGCCCTGGATGACGTAGCCGATGCGATGCCGCAGCTCGTCCTCCGGGATGGTGGCCGTGTCCTGCCCGTCGATGAGAACGCGGCCCGCATCGGGCACGACGAGCCGGTTGATCATGCGCAGCAGGGTCGATTTGCCGGCCCCCGAAGTGCCGACCACAACCGCGATCTCGCCCTCCCCGACCGTGAAGGACACATCATCGACGACGATGCTCTCGCCAAAGCGCTTGCTGAGATGCTCAATCTCGATCATGAGCGCCCCGTCGTGTCAGGTCGATCACCGCATCGAGGATGATGGCCGCGGCAAAGGACAGGGCCACCGTCGGAATCGCCCCGAGCAGCACGAGATCGATCGCGGTCTGGCCGATGCCCTGGAACACGAAGGTGCCGAAGCCCCCTCCCCCGATCAGCGCCGCGATGGTGGCCAGCCCCAGGTTCTGGACCAGCACGATGCGGATGCCCGCCAGGATCACGGGAAGCGCCAGCGGCAGCTCGATCTGCACGAGGCGCTGGCGTCGCGACATCCCCATGCCTCGCGCAGCCTCGATCACGTCGGCCGGCACCTGACACAGGCCTGCCATCGTGTTGGCCACCACCGGCAGCAGGGAATACAGGAACAGCGCAATGAACGCGGGCGCCGCGCCGATGCCGCGGATGCCGAGCGCCGCGGCGAGCGGCACGTTCGCGGCGAGAAAACCCAGCGGCGCGATCAGGATGCCGAAGAGCGCGATGCTCGGGATCGTCTGCACGATGCTGAGCCCCTGCAGGAGCGCCGCCCGCAAGGCGGGAACGCGATGGCTTGCAAGGCCCAGGGGCAATCCCACGAGACAGGCGGCCAGCATGGAACCGAAGGCGAGCCACAGATGCTGGCGCGCCTCGCGCCAGAAGCTATCGGCCCGGTTCGCATATTCCTTCATCAGGGAGAGATCGCCCCAGGCTCCCGACAGAAGCAGAAGCGTCAGCGCGCCTGCGGCGATGCTCAAGGCCACGAGCCTTCCCCAAGGCCCCAAACGCAGGCGCGTCAGCGCGTCGGCGGCAAGCAGCGCGAAGGCCAGGGCGAGAAGCCAGAAGCCGATGGCGGGCGACACGCGGGCGAAGCCGTTGCCCGCCGGCGTGACGAAGCCGGCGGAAAAGCCGACGGCGGGAAAGATCACGCACAATCCCAGGGAGGCCGCCGCCAGACGGACGAGGGGCCTGTGCGCCAGCACCGCGCAGAGCGCGACACCGAGCACCACCGCGATGGTGATGAGAGCGCCTGCCGGCGGCAAAGCATCGAACAGCATGCGCCCTTCGCCCGACACGATGCGGTTGGCCCGGTAGGTGACGAAGGGGCTTGCGAACAGCGCAAGGCCCATGAGCCCGGCGATCACGCTCCCGAGCCGATCCAGGTGCAGATGGGGGCGCAGGGTGTGCATGCCGGGCGCGGTGGTTCGGGAGGAAATCGTATTCACAAAGCGTCCGGCCTTCGTCGTGCAGTCTGTCCTTCGAATCCAGCCGTCAGATCACTTCAGGAAGCCCTTGGACTTCAGGTAATCCATCGCCACCGTTTTCGCCGGCTCGCCGCCGACCTGCACACGGGCGTTCAGCCCCTGGAGGGTTGCGAGATCCAGGGAGGCGAAGACAGGCTTCAGGATCTCGGCAATCTTCGGGTTCTCCTTCAGGGCCGCCTCGCGCACGATGGGAGCCGGCGCATAGACGGGCTGGACGTTCTTGTCGTCCGCCAGCACCACGAGACCCGAAGGAGCGATGCCCCCGTCGGTACCGTAGACCATGGCGGCGTTGGCCCCGTTGGTCTGCTCGGCCGCCGCCTTGATGGTGGCCGCCGTGTCGCCGCCGGACAGCACGATGAGCTGCTCGGGCTTCATGCGGAAATCGTAGGTCTTCTGGAAGGCCGGCAGGGCGGCTTCCGAGTTCACGAATTCGGCGGAGGCTGCGAGCACCACCTTGCCGCCCTTGGCGATCCATTGGCCGAAATCGGACATGGTCTTGAGCTTGTTGGCGTCGGCGACCTCCTTGCGCAAGGCAATCGCCCAGGTGTTGTTGGCCGGCGCCGGATCGAGCCAGACGACCTTGTTGGCGTCGTAATCGAGCTTCTTGGCGGTCTCGAAGCCCTTGGCGGCGTCCTTCCACACGGGGTCGTCGGCCTTGTTGAAGAAGAAGCCCGCATTGCCGGTATATTCGGGGTAGATGTCGATCTCGCCGGCCGTGAGGGCCTTGCGCACCACCGGGGTCGCGCCGAGCTGGATCCGGTCCTGGGTCTTGATGCCATTGGCATCGAGGGCAAGCAGGATGATATTGCCGAGAACGGAGCCTTCGGTGTCGATCTTGGACGAGACGACCACATCGGCCCTGGCAGTACCCATCGCGGCTAGCCCGAGGGCGGTGGCGAAGGCGAGCGACTTGAGGACGGTCTTCATGTGAACCCCCTGATGAATCCTTGCCCGGCTGTTTTTAGGACAGCCCGGCGATTTAGGCAGAGGGGGGCTCAAGAAGAGTTGGGCCGGAGGATAAAAACTTCGTGTGATGCCAAAAGATCCCGCCGGAGGAACCTTCGTCCTCCGGCGGGGCGACCGTGAGCGCCTCAAGGGCCTCTTTTAGGCGCTCAGGGTCGACGGAGGCTCCTGGGCGATGGTGAAGCGAACCTGGGCCTGCGGCCGGTGATCCTCCGACAGGGTGCGCCAGGTGCGCTCGGCTTCCGTGCGGCTCTCGAAGGGCCCGATGACCCGCTCGGTGCCCTGGACGATTTTTTCGCAGTCGCAGGAGGTGTACTCGCCGCCGACCACCCAGAAACGTGAATTGCTCATTGTCGATCTCCGTTGATGAAAAGGGTTCGAGATTCGTCGAGGATTATTCGGCCGCCTGGAGCTTGGCGGCCGACTGGAACTGTGCGGTCTCGGTCGACTCGGCCATGGCGGTGGTGGAGGACTTGCCGCCCGTGATTACCACCGAGACCTGGTCGAAGTAGCCGGTGCCGACCTCGCGCTGGTGGCGGGTGGCGGTGTAGCCGCTCGTCTCTGCGGCGAACTCGGCCGCCTGGAGCTCGGAATAGGCCCCCATGCCGCGGTCGCGGTAGCCGCTCGCCAGGTCGAACATGCCGTAGTTGAGCTGGTGGAAGCCGGCCAGCGTCACGAACTGGAACTTGTAGCCCATGGCGCCGAGCTCGCGCTGGAACTTGGCGATGGTGGCATCGTCCAGCTTCTTCTTCCAGTTGAAGGACGGCGAGCAGTTATAGGCCAGGAGCTTGCCCGGATAGCGCTTGTGGACGGCTTCCGCGAACTTGCGGGCATCGTCGAGATCCGGGTGCGAGGTCTCCCACCACAGAAGGTCGGCGAATTCCGCGTAAGCGAGGCCACGGGCGATGCAATGGTCGAGTCCCGTGCCGTCCTTGAGGCGATAGAAGCCTTCCGGCGTGCGGCTGTCGGGCTCGATGAACGGGCGGTCGCGCTCGTCCACGTCGGAGGTGATGAGCTTGGCGGATTCCGCATCCGTGCGGGCCATGATCAGGGTCGAGGTGCCCATCACGTCGGCGGCGAGCCGCGCGGCGATGAGGTTACGCTCATGGGCGGAAGTGGGAATGAGCACCTTGCCGCCGAGATGGCCGCACTTCTTCTCGGACGCAAGCTGGTCCTCGAAATGCACGCCCGCGGCGCCGGCCTCGATATAGGCCTTCATGATCTCGAAGGTGTTGAGCGGGCCGCCGAAGCCAGCCTCCGCATCGGCCACGATGGGCAGGAACCAGTCCCGCTGCGCACCGCCCTCGGCATGCTCGATCTGGTCGGCGCGCTGGAAGGTGCGGTTGATGCGGCGACACAGCTCGGGGCCGGAATTGACCGGGTAGAGCGACTGGTCGGGATACATGGCGCCGGCCACGTTCGAGTCGGCGGCCACCTGCCAGCCGGAGAGGTAGATCGCCTCCAGCCCGGCCCGGGCCATCTGCATGGCCTGGTTGCCCGTCATAGCGCCGAGCGAATGAACATAGGGACGCTCGTGGAGCAGCTGCCACAGCTTCTGCGCGCCGCGCTCGGCAAGGGTGTGGGCGACCTGCACCGAACCGCGCAGCCGCTGAACGTCCTCGGCCGAATAGGGGCGGCGGATGCCATCGAAGCGGCCCTTCGGGGCGGAAGGGATCAGGTCGTTGGTCGAAGCCGGGGACGTCTGGGAGGTCATCGCTAATCCTTCAGTTTACATTCCTTGACAAAACCCGCCTACAGGCCAGAATTGATGCAATGCAGCAGGGCTCGTTCATCTAATAATCCTTGAAGAAGCATTTGTTTCAACGATGGATTTGCGAAGAAAAGTAGCCCTGTAAAGCTATGACAGGTCACCTCGTGTAAAGTTGTAAAAAGATTTACAATATGGATGAGAGCAGAAAGCTTTTCGTCGGCCCCCGCCTGAAGCGACTGCGGCGCGACCTCAACCTGAGCCAGTCCCGCATGGCCGAGGAGCTCGGGCTGTCGCCGAGCTACCTGAACCTGATGGAGCGCAACCAGCGCCCCATCACCGCCCAGGTGCTCATCCGCCTCGCCCATGCCTATCAGCTCGACCCGCGCGAATTCGCCAACGACGATCACGGGCGCACCGTGTCGGAGCTGGAGGAGGTGTTTGCCGATCCGCTGTTCCGCGCGACCCCGGTGGCGCGGCTCGAGCTACGCGAGACCGTGGAGAGCGCCCCCTCCCTGGTCGACGCCATCAACCGCCTTTACCGCGCCTATCAGGCCCTGCGCGGGGCCCGGGAGGCGGTCATGCCCAACCTCAGCGACCGCGATCGTGCCGAGGATGCGGCCCAGGTCGATCCGGTCGACCGGGTGAGGGAGCTGATCCACGAAGCCAAAAACCATTTTCCGGAACTGGACGAGGCCGCCGAAGCCCTCGCGTCGGACCTCGCCTCGAGCGGGCACGACCTGTTCTTCGCCATCTGCGAGCGCCTGCACGCCCGGCACGGCATCCGGGTGCGGGTGATGCCCATCGACGTGATGCCGGACAGCCTGCGCCGCTACGACCATCACCGGCGCCAGCTCCTGATTTCGGAACTGGTAGATCCTTCCGGCAGGACCTTCCAGGCTGCCTATCAATTGGCCTTCGCCGAGATGCGCGAGACCATCGACGCTTTGGCCGCGCGCCTGGAACCGGTCGACGGCCCGGCGCGGCGCCTGCTGCGGGTTTCGTTCGGCAATTATTTCGCCGGCGCCCTGATGATGCCCTATGCGAAATTCCACGCGGCGGCGGAAGCTTTGGGCTACGACGTGGAGGTGCTGGGCGCCCGCTTCGGCGCGAGCTTCGAGCAGGTGGCGCACCGGCTCACGACCCTGGCTCGCGCCGGCGCGCGGGGCATTCCCTTCTTCCTGGTGCGGGTGGATTCCGCCGGCAACGTGTCGAAGCGCTTCTCGTCCGGCCGCTTCCCATTCTCGCAGTTCGGCGGCACCTGCCCGCTCTGGAACCTGCACTCCACCTTCCGCACGCCGGGTCAGGTGGCGACGCAAGTGATCGAGCTGCCGGACGGCTCGCGATGGTTCTCGGTGGCGCGAACCGTCAAGCGCGCCTTCAACCCCTGGGGCGCTCCCGATCCACGCTTCGTGGTGGGCCTCGGCTGCGAGCTGAAATACGCCCATCGCCTCGTTTATGCCCGCGGCCTCGACCTGTTGTCCGCTGAGGCCACGCCCATCGGCATCAACTGCCGCCTGTGCGAGCGCGCCGCCTGCCCCCAGCGCGCCGCTCCGCCGCTGATGCATGCGCTGATCGTCGACGAGATGAAGCGCGGCGTGTCGCCATTCGAGTTCGACGCGACGTGAAACAACCGAACCGCCTCAGACCGCGCGGTCGTGACGATAGAAGGCGTTGGGGACTCCATCGACATCCCTGATGCCGGTGAACGACATCCCAGCCTTTTCGAGCACGCGGCGGGAGGCGGCATGCTCGGCCACGGCAAATCCGATGACATGGTCGAGGGGCTTGGCCTTGTAGATCCAGTCCAGCAGCGCCCGAGCAGCCTCGGTGGCATAGCCCTGACCCCAGAGAGCGCGTTTGAAGCTGTAGCCGAGTTCGAGTTCATTGGTGTCCGGAAACCATCCGAAGCCGGCGCGGCCAAGGAACGTTCCTTGCCGGTCGGTGACCTTGAACTTGGTCCAGCCATGGGCCGCGTAATCGGCCCGGAAGCCCTCGAACTTGGCCCGAAGATACGTCTCGTCCCAGGGCGGATCGCCCATTTGCAGGAAATGCTGCACCTCGGGATCGCCGTGAAGGGATGCGAAGAGCGGAAAGTCCTCGGCTTCCCAGGGGTGAAAACACAGGCGTTCGCTGACCAGAACGGGAGGCTTCATCGGTGGCCCTTATTGCGTCCCATCGAGCCAGTGGTCCAGGAACCGGTCGAGCCAGCGCGAGACATGCGGGTCGTGCTGGTAGCGGCCTTCAAGCTGCCGGATCCGGTCCTGGGCGCCCGGCATGCACAGACGCTCCTCGGCCACCACCGTCCAGCGGCAGAGCATGGCGTGCGTGACCTCCGGGTGGAACTGGAGCCCGAAGGCTTTCTCACCCACGCGGATCGCCTGGGTGGGGAAGTCGTCGCCGGTGGCAAGCGTCTCGGCGCCGGAGGGGCAGTCGAACCCCTCCCGGTGCCAGTGATAGACATGGCTCGGCCAGGGCACGCCCCAGTCCGTGCTCAGGGCCTCGCCAGCCTTCGTAGGCACGAGCGGGTAATAGCCGATTTCGGCCCGGCCCTCGGGATGCGCCCAGACGCTGGCGCCCAGGTGCTTGGCCATCATCTGCGCGCCGAGGCAGAGGCCGAGATACGGCTTGTTCTCCTTGAGCGGCACCGCGATCCAATCGATCTCCTGCTTGATGAACTCGTCCGGATCGTTGGCGCTCATGGGCCCGCCGAACACCACGGCGCCGGCATGCCCGGCGAGGGTCTCCGGCAGCGGATCGCCGAAGCGGGGTCGGCGGATGTCGAGGGGATATCCGCGCTCCAGGAGCAGGCGTCCGACTCGGCCGGGAGTCGAATGTTCCTGATGCAGGACGACGAGGATCGGCTCCTTGAATCGCCGCCTAGGCATGGTTGCGATTCCAGGCCGACGTGGGAGGATGGACGGAGAGACGCGAAAACATCCGCAGATTATTCAGGACAAGCGCCGTGCCATGCAAGGGGGCATACGAGCGACTACCCTCCCGGGCGGCGATGAAGCTGGTTCAGGTAGCGCTCGGCCACATCCCTTGCCGGGCGCTCGTCGACGACGATCTCCGCATTGAGCGCCTGGAGCTTGGCCGTGCTGAGAGAGGCGAAGACCCCGTTCAGCGCTTTCGAGATGTTGGGAAAGCGCTCCAGGGCCTCATTGCGCACGACAGGCGCGGGCTCATAGACGATCTGAGCGCCCCTCGTGTCTTTCATGACCACGAGGTCGAGGGTCGCGATGGCACCGTCGGTGCCATAGACCATGGCGGCGTTCACGCCGCCGATGCTCTGCGCCGCCATGCGCATGGTGGTCATGGTGTTGCCGCCGGGCTGGACGGCGATCCTGTCCCGGGGAAAGTGGAAGCCATAGGTCTTCTCGAAGGAGGCGAGCGCCGCCGGGCTCTCGACGAACTCGGCGGAAGCCGCCAGCCGCAGGTTCACGGACGTTCTGACGGCTTGAGCGAGATCGTCCATGGTCGTGAGATTGGAGCGCCGGGCGAGGTCGCCCCTCAGGGCGATCAGCCATGTATTGTTGGCGGGAGCCCGCTCGAGCCAGGCCAGCCGGTGCCGCTCCGCATCGAGACGCTTGACCAGATTATAGGCCGAGGCCGGGGCCTTCCAGGCCGGATCGCTTTCGAGTCCATGAAAGAACGCACCGTTGCCTGTGTATTCGGGATAGACGTCGATCTCCCCCTGGAGGATTGCTTGGCGCACCTGCTGGGTCGGCCCGAGCTGAAGGCGGGTCTCCACAGGGATCCCTTCGCGTTCCAGCACAAGAGCGATCATGCTGCCCAGCAGGGCGCCTTCGGTATCGGCCTTGGAGGCGACCACGACGGGGTGATGCCCGTGAGCGACGCCCGGCGTGCTCGACAGCGCCAAGAGAGCGCCGAGCGGGGCAATAAACCGAAAAGCCCTGAAAATTCTGCTTCTACCTATCACGTCAGCCGATCGGGTTAAGGGATGCCGGATCTGGAAATAGAGCTGTCTGGCTCTAAAATCCCGTCTTATAATGATATCATGGATCAGGGCGGTTCCAGGCCCTTTTGCATGGAGACGCAAAAGTGATAGAAGCGTCCGAGTCTCAAGGCTTGAAGTCCAAAACATTCAGGGCATGTGTCCCATGCTCTGGAGAACAATCTACCAGCGCCTTGCCTGAAAGAAAGCGAAACCGTGACCGATAGCGTAATGAGCGACGGCGATCTCAATGGCCTGCGGATCCTTGTCGTCGAGGACGAGGCTGCGATTTCCCTGCTGCTGGAAGACATGCTTCTCGATTTCGGCTGCGAGGTGATCGGCCCGGCGGCCCGGCTGTCCGCGGCGCTCGAGGTCGTGTCCCGAGAGCAGGTCGATCTGGCCATTCTCGACGTGAACGTGGCCGGCGAGCCCATCTACCCGGTGGCGGAAGCCCTGGCGCAGCGCTCGATTCCCTTCGTGTTCTCCACGGGCTACGGCAGCGCCGGGATCCGCGACACCTTCCGCGACCGCCCGGTTTTGCAAAAGCCTTTTGCCCAGCACGACCTGAAGCAGAAGCTTCTCATGGCCCGCACCAAGACGGCCTGATTTCAGCGCCTCCTGCGTCAATCACGACCCGATCTGTGGCCGATATGCCGCAATGATTTACCCTGTGCTCCAAAACACACCAGTCATGATGTGAATCGGCTTTGATCCCAGGCTCTTGCTGCTAAGCTCGGGTAACGTTAGAGCAGGTAGCCCCTGATCAAGCTGGTCCCTCATGTCTGTACGATCTTTCCGCCTTCTGACCGCAACGAGCGCTCTTGTGCTGAGCCTCGCCCATGCGCAGGCGCAGTCTCCCGTGCCGCGCCCGGTGCCGACGGCGGGCGCCATCGTGGCCGTCAAGGGCGGCGAGGAAATGCGCTTCGTGCGCGAGGACCTCTGGCGCTCGGCCGCCATTCAGCAGAACGTGGTCGGCGGCGATACCCTGCGGACCAACGAGATCGGCAATCTCGCGATCCTGTTTTCCGACCAGACCCAGATCCGTGTTGGGCGCAACTCCACCCTGACCGTCAATGACGTGGCCGGCGGTCAGACCGGGAACACCCAGCTCAGCCTGCAGGGCGGCACCATCTGGGCCCGCGCGGCCCGCGGCGGCTCGGGCGTGGACGTCAAGACGCCCGCTGCGGTGGCGGCCATCCGCGGCACCGACTGGTCGCTGTCGGTAGAGGGAGGACGCACCTCTCTCATTGTGCTCGAAGGCGTGGTCGAGCTCACCAATCCTCAGGGCTCCGTCACGGTCCGCCAGGGCGAGGGTGCCGTCGCGTCCATCGGCCAGGCGCCGACGAAGTTCGTGATCACCAACTCGAACGACCGCGAGCAGATGCTTTTCTACCTGAGCCTGCGCGAGACCTTCTCGTCGCTTTCGACCACGCCCCTGACGGGTCCGGTTCTGAGAGCGGAGCGCGCCAGGATCAAAGCCATCCCTCCGCAGGCGCGCAGCGTCGACGATTGGCTGACCCTGGCCGAAATCGCTCCGTCCTATGACGGCAGGGCCGTGGCCGCGCAGGCGCTCGCTGAGGCCCGCAGCCGCCGCATGAGCGCCTCCCAGCGCGCCCGGGCGGACATGGTCGAGGCCGCCCTCCTCGGAGCGCAGCACCGCTGGTCCGAAGCCGCGGCCCTGTTCGCGAGGGCCGAGCGGGGCCTCGACCCCAAGCGGCGCGTGCTGGCCTCCTATGGGCGCTACATCAGCCAGTCGCTGGCCGATCCGAACCGGGTCTATGCGGAGCCCAAGGCTCCGGGCAACGATCCGTTCGCCGCCCTGGCCCATGCCTATGTGGTGGCCTTCAAGCAGGACCTGAGTGCTGCGGCCGAAGTCCTGAGGGCGGCCGAGAAGCGCTTTCCGAACGATGCGCGGATCGCCATGACGGCGGCCACGGTGGCCTATGCCTTGAACCGGCGCGAGGAGATGCGCGCCTCCATCGCCAGGGCCAAGGCCCTCGACCCGGACGATCCTGAAGTGATTGCCGCCGAGAGCAACATCCGCGGCGACATCGACGGCGAGGTCAACGCGGCGATCGAGGCCCTGCGCCGGGCCGTGGAGATCGCGCCCGGCAACTCGGGTCTCTGGAACACGCTCGGCCTCTTCGAGTCGGACCGGGACCGCCCGCTTGCCGCTGAAGACGCCATGCGCCGGGCGATTGCGGAAGATCCGTTCAGCCCGGTTGCCTACGCCAATCTGGCGATTTTCCTGCTCGACCAGTACCGGGTCGAGGAAGCAGGCGCGATGATCGACAAGGCGCTTGCCCTCGATCCCGGCTTTCATGTGGCCTATCTCGCCCGAGGCCGCTATCTGATGCAGAAGGGAGAACCGGCGAAAGGTCTCGAGGCCATTCTCGCCGGCTCGGCTGCCAATCCCGGTCTGTCGCAGGGCCTGCTGCTGGCGGCCGCCGCCTATTACCAGAACGGCGACGACGAGCTGGCGATCCAGGCCCTCGACAATGCGGACCGGCTGGATCCGAACGATCCTGCCGTGTCGAGCGTGCGCACCGGCATCGCCATCGATCAGTACCAGGCCGATCAGGCCGTTCTCGCGGCCCGTGAGACCCTGCGTCGCTACCGCCAGCGCGGCGGCGATTTCGCCGGCATCGCCATCAACAAGGATGGCGGCTCCTATCCGGCTCAGGCCTATCGCTTCCTGAACCTTAACGAATGGTCCCGCTTCTACGGCGACCGGGTGTTCGATCCCTTCGACGCGTCGAGCTATTTCGATCAGTCGGCGGTGGAACGCCCCAGCCTCGTGACGGGCCGGCCGGACGTCTCGAACATCGAGAGCGGCGTCGGCTTGGATCTTTCGGCGCTCAACCTCACCATCCAGGGCCTCTTCTTCGACCCGCTGGCCGTCTCCGGCCGCATCGGGCGGCCCGACTTCTACCGCCGCCCGTTCGTCGACGCGGAGGTGGGCGGCTCGCTGCTGCACCACAACGGTCGCCTCGGCTGGGGAGCGGACGCAACCGTGCAGGGCTTCTCGAACGAGCCGGTTCCAACCTCCTTCAACATCACGGCAAGCCGCACCAAGACGAACGGACGCGATCTCATCGACCGGGAGAATGCCGACAGCGGCGCCTTCTTCGTCGGCATGGCGCCCACGGCGGCCGACCGCTTCCTCGTGTTCGGGGCCGGAGCGAACAACGATCCGGCCATCGCACAGGCCCGCACTGCGAACAGCCTTACCGATTCCACCCAGAACAGCACGGCGGTATTGGGCGGTGCCGGCTGGAGCCACAGCTTTGGTGACAGGAACGTGCTGACGGGTGCTGTCTTCGGGATCAATTCGATTGATCGGCTTCGACAGGAAGGGGTTGAAACCGACCCGCTCACCCCTCTCTTCGCCGCGTTTGGAAATACTTGGACCCGTACGCGAGTCGAGGGTGGTTCGGCCACCCTGTCGCATATGATCGGCTTCGGCGATGTGACTCTTCACTATGGGCTTGAGGCACAGCGGGGACGGACCGTCTCAAGTACGATTGTTCGTGGGTGCATATTCAATCTACAAACTCAACTTTGCGACGACTTCTTCGATTCGAATGAGCGCACTGCTTCAAGCTTCACCGCTACGCGTCTCTATGCGGATGTATTCTGGCGACCGCTCGACTGGTTCGAGGCTCAGGCTGGGATCGAACGAAGCAGCATCGAGATCGCAAGTGAAGATAACAATGCAATCTCACCGCGCGTCGGGCTTGGCATTTCTCCCTTCGAAGGCCATTGGCTCCGGGCCGCTTACCGGCAGGATACCAGGCAGCCAATCCCCTTCACCTTAGCTCCTGTCACCACGGTGGGCCTTGTTCCCAATGAGATTCCCACCGGGTTTGGCGGAGAGACCGAAACCCTGGCTCTTCGCTGGGATGCGGAATGGTCTCCTCACGTCTTCACCTCGGTCGAGTATCAGCGCCAGGATGCGGAGAACCTGAACCTTCCGGTGGCTTATTCCGTCACCGACATCGGTATCGACAAGGCGCGCGTCGATCGCCTTGCCGCAACGGCCAACCTCTGGCTGACCCACGGCATCGGTGTATTCGGCACCATCGGAACGATCTCGTCGGAGGTGCGCTCGGAGGAGGCCAGAGGCGCCGACGTGCCCTTCATCGCCGGCAAGTTCGCGCGCGCCGGCGTCACCTTCGTCCATCCAAGCCGCCTCAAGTTCACCCTCGCCGGCACCTTCCTGGGAGACATCACGGGCAACATCGAGGGACGCGAGATTGACGACTACTGGACGGCCGATGCAGCCTTGAGCTGGGAAACCCCGGATCGCCGCCTCCTCTTCGGACTGAGCGTGCTCAACATGTTCGACGAGGATTTTGAACTCGCCCCCGACATCCGTGGGCCGGGGCGCACCATCGAGGCGAGCGTGAAAGCCAGGTTCTGAGGTGAAGGGCTCTGAGACGACACGGGATCATGGCGCCGGAGAACCGCTCTGGCGCCACTTCACCATGGCCGGGATCATTGCAGCGCTGCTGATCCCGTTCGTCTTCTTCTTTTCGCCCATCCGCCTCATCGAGGCACGGCTCTACGATCTCCTCTCGGTGATCGCGCCGCCAAGCCCGGCGCAGCCGGGAGCCGTCCTGGTGGCTATCGACGAGCCGTCCATCGGCGAGATCGGTCAGCGCTGGCCCTGGTCGCGGGAGATCCATGCAAAGCTCGTCGAGAGCCTGCGTGCGGCCGGCGCGAAGGTGATCGCCTTCGACATCGTTTTCGCCGATCCGTCTACGGAGGAGGCAGACACGGCCTTCGCGAAAGCGCTCGGCCCGGACGTCGTGCTGGCAGCCGACGACGTCACAACGATGCTGAACCAGGGCGTTCAGGTCACCCGGGTCAACCCGCTCGACTTCTTCCTCGACGCGAACGCGTCGGCAGGTCTCGCTTCGGTTCACCTTGATGGCGACGCCTATCTGCGCCGCATGCCGGAGATGCGTGACAGCTTCGCCGGCGAGGCCCTGCGCCTAGCCGGCGAGCCCAAGCCGGCCGCTCCCGAGGGAGCCCTGATCCAGTATCTCGGACCGGCTTACACCTATCCTCGCGCGTCCTATTACCAGGCTCTGGATCCGGCCAATTTCCTGCCACCGGGCTATTTCAAGGATCGGATCGTTCTGGTGGGCCTGAGCCTGAAACAGGCGACCTCCGCCGACATCGGCACCCCCGACGCCTTTCCCACGCCCTACACGGTAACGGAGGGTACGCTTACCCCTGGCGTGGAGGTGCAGGCCAACATCCTCGACAATCTGCGGCATGGCCTCTACGTGCTGCCCGTCTCTCCCTCCCTGATGGTGCTCCTTATCGTCGCCGGCGCCTTCATGGCGGCTGTGTTGTCCATAAAGGGTGTCACCTGGCGGACCGGCCTTGCCGCTTTCTTCGTGCTTGCCTTCTTTATCGTCGGAGCCTGGGCTCTCCTGCGCTTCGGACGGTTTTGGGCGCCCCCCGCCCTGCCCGCAGCCGCAGCGCTGGCGGTGTTCGGCGCGCGGTTCGGCCTCGACTATGCCCGCGAGCGGCATCTGCGCCGCACCGTGTCGGAGGCGTTCTCGCGCTACCTGTCGCCGGATCTCGTGGCGCAGCTCGCCCGCGATCCGGGCGCCCTGAAGCTCGGTGGCGAGCGCCGCAACCTCTCCATCCTGTTTTGCGACGTTCGCGGCTTCACCACCCTGTCGGAAAAGCTGAAGGACGAGCCGGAGCGGCTGACCACGCTCATCAACCGTCTGCTCGATCCTCTTTCGGAAGCAGTGCTCGCGGAAGGCGGCACCATCGACAAATATATCGGCGATTGCGTGATGGCGTTCTGGAACGCGCCCCTGCCCAGCCCGGATCATCCGTTGAAGGCCGCGCGCGCCGCCATGCGCATGCTGGAGGCAGTGAAGAACCTGAACGCGGAGCTGCAGCGGGAGATGGGTGAGGACGCCCCTCGCTTCGCCATCGGTGTCGGCATCAACACCGGTGACTGCGTGGTCGGCAATGTGGGGTCGCGCTGGCGCTACGATTATTCCGTGCTCGGCGACACGGTGAACCTCGCCTCGCGCCTGGAGAGCCTGTCGAAGGAATACGGCGTCTCCATTGTGCTGGGACCTGCCACGGCGAAGGCCCTGCAGGAGCATTTCGTGATCATCGAACTCGACCGCATCGCCGTGAAAGGCCGCAGCGAAAAATCGGCGATCTTCACCATCGTGGCACCGGCCGAGCAGCGCCAACAGAACCCGGCGCTTGCGCAACTGACGGAGTTGCATCCCACGCTCCTCGACACCATCGGGGCAGGAAAGCGCGTAGAAGCCCTGGCACTGGTCCAGCAGTGCCAAACGCTCTCTCCGTCCTTGTCAAACTACTACAAGAAACTGATGGGAAAGGCCGCGGCCATCCCTGAGTGATGTCTCCCCGTCGCTCCGGCTCGCGTCATGATTTTGCAACCCATTAGCAAGTAAAAACAAAGTCTTGCGCTTGAAGAAACACCCTCTATAAGGTCGCTTCGTTTCCCGCTGAGCCAGCTTTTCAAGTGACGCGCCATGGACAAGATTCAAAAACTTGCCATCGGCAGCATATTCGTCGGAACCGTTGTTTTCGTCCTGAAATATGCCGCCTATTACATCACGGGCAGCATTGCGCTTTATTCCGACGCGCTGGAGAGCATCATCAACGTGGTGACGGCGGTGGCGGCCTTCCTGGCCGTTCGCCTGAGCGCCGCGCCGGCGGATGCCAATCACCCTTATGGTCACCACAAGGTGGAATATTTCTCCGCCGTGCTCGAAGGCGTGCTGATCATCGTCGCGGCCCTGGCGATCCTGCGGGAGGCCTATTTCGGGCTGCTGTCACCGAAGGTGATCGACGCGCCGATGCACGGCCTTGCCATCAATGCCGTCGCCGGCGCGATCAACGCGGTTTGGTCCTGGGCTCTGATCCGTCATGGACGGCGCCTGCGCTCCCCCGCGCTGGTGGCCGATGGGCGCCATCTGCTCACCGATGTTGTGACCTCGGCGGTGGTCATTGCAGGCCTCCTGCTGGTGCCGCTCACCGGATGGACCTGGCTCGATTCGGCCCTGGCCGCCATGGTGGCCGTGAACATTCTCTGGTCCGGGTGGAGCCTCATGAAGGAGAGCATCGGCGGCCTCATGGACGAGGCCTTGCCCGAAGCCACGCTCGTGCGCGTGCGCGAAATCATCTCCGCCAATGCGGAAGGCGCCCTGGAGGCCCACGATCTGCGCACGCGCCATGCGGGTCGGATGACCTTCATCGATTTTCATCTTGTGGTGCCCGGCGCCATGAGCGTCACCGAGGCTCACGACATATGCGACCGGCTGGAACGGGCACTGAAGGCCGACGTGGAGGATGCGTTGATCACGATTCATGTGGAGCCCGACAACAAGGCCAAGCATGCCGGCATCGTGGTGCTCTAGGGGTAGATCCTCTCAAGCAATAGCTTGTAAATTTTCTATTAACTTCTTCTTAGCCGCGCCCCAGCAACTCAAGTAATTAACGAAGACTTACTACACCATTACGTATTAACCGCAGTGGATCGTGTCAGTACTGCCGGCTACAAGTGAGCAGCCTGGATAAGCGCGTCGTGGGGGCGCGCGCCTCCCGCGGCGAAGCGGGCAGGCCACCGAAATTGCAATGCGTGCTTTGAACAATCTCAACATCGTCATCAAGCTGGCCATCCCCGTGGTCGTGATGATCGCCGTCACCATTGGTCTCATCTTCTTTGCCAAGACCGGCCTGGACACTCTTGCCGAAGAAACCCAGCAGATCGTGGATCTGCATGCAGCCCGGCGCAGCATGGCCCTGGACATCAAGGCCCATGTCAACGAGGCGGCGATTCAGGAAAAGAACCTGATCATCGAGACGCGCTTTCAGGAAATGGCCATTTATGAGCAGGCCTTCCGGGAAGCAAAAGCGGAAGCCCTGAAGGATCTGGATTCGCTCATAGCACTCTCCGACTCGCCCGAGCGGCGCACAGCCAACGAGCAGCTGAAAAAGGTTGTCGAAGACTACTTCGCCATCATGGGCCGGACCATTGCCCATGCCCAGCTCAACGAGAGCGACGAAGCTTTCAAGGTCTCGAGCGGCGAGGGCCGCGCCCTGCGTCAGAAGGCCTCGCAAGCCCTCGACGAGCGTGCCAACGCCAATGCCGCCGCTCTCGAGACCGAGAAGCACGATGCCGCTGAACTTGCATCACTCACATCGACGAAGCTGATCGTCGCCTCCGGCGCCGGCCTAACCTTGGCGATCGTGCTTCTGGCGGCAATCACGCTCTACGGTGTCACGCGTCCCCTGAACGGGATGACGGGAGCGATGGGCCGGTTGGCTGATGGCGATCTGGACGTGAGCGTCACGGGCACGGAGCGGAAGGACGAGG
>NZ_JAFBID010000100.1 GCF_016811235.1 Microvirga arabica | reverse complement strand
GGAGAACTTGGCCCATAGCGCGTCCCTCCATCCTGAGGAGAATATCGCACCATCAAACCCCGGGATCAAACATCTAGGAAGGCTGCTCACGAGCTTAGAGATCGCATCGGCAAGAGAATCAAGACGGACCTCGACAGCCTCTATGTCGGGACGTTCCACTCCCTCTCCTCCCGAATGCTCAAGATCCACCAGGCGATCCACACCGGCGAGAAGCCGTTCACCATCGTCGAGCCTGAGGAAATAAAGATGATCCTGACGGGCATCCTCGCCAGCCTCGATTGTTTCGCGAACTCGTCCAGCAGCCGGGAGCTTGACAAGTGGATCAATGGACTCCTCGAGACGATTGATGCCGCCAAGAACATCGGCGCTGCGCTCAACCATTCCGCAGGATCGTCCTGGGTAAGGTCAGCTTCCGGTCTCTCGCGGGAAGATGCCGATATTTTGGCTCAGTATGACCGGACAATGCGGCAGAACCGCTGTCTCGATTACAATGACCTGAATCTGTTTCAGGCATCCCCAGTCTTGTATGACCGGAACGCCGATCAGCACTATGACTCCGTGAGCGCCTTCTTGAAGGCGATGAGAGGCAGTGATCCAGATGCGACCCTTTATTGGCTCGCAAAGCTGATCCATGCCGGCGAAGATCCGAGGTTCATCGCCCGGCGGATCATGATCCATGCCTCAGAAGACGTAGGCCTTGCTGATAACACCGCCCTGCAGACGGCGGTCGCAGCACTCCATGCTGTGCAACACATCGGCTATCCGGAGGCGCAGATCGTGCTGGCGCATGCCGCTCTGCACATTTGCCGGGCTCCGAAGTCAAACTCGGTCTGCCGCGGCATCGGACAGGCCATGGCCTACGTGCAATCAGCTCCGCCGATCCCTGTACCGCTGCATCTGCGCGACACCCACTACGCGAGCGCGAAAACGCTTCATGGCTATGGTGGCTATGTCTTCCCTCATGACGATGCGAGAGGATGGGTAGAGCAGGAATATGCTCCGGGTATCACGCTTGGCGAGTTTTATCAAAGCGACAGCCGGGGCCCGAACACGTTCGAAGGGCGTGCCGATCAGTTCTGGGCTGAGGTCACCGGCCGGGAGCAACCCCGGCATCCGAAGAAAAGTGAATCCTGATCTCGTCACGTTATTGCCACGGTTCCATTGCCCAACTAGCCTCCTTCCCGTGACAAACCTGTCACTGGAGGGCGGAACATGATGTTCTGCTGGCGGGAACTACTAGGGACTAGAGACGAGAATGGCGACTGGCACTGTTAAATGGTTCAACGAGACCAAGGGATACGGCTTTATTCAGCCGGACAATGGCGGCAAGGACGTGTTTGTTCATATTTCGGCCGTGGAGCGCGCAGGCCTTCGCAGCCTGCAGGACGGACAGAAAATCTCCTACGAGATTGAGCAGGACCGTCGCTCGGGGAAAGAATCTGCGACCAACCTGCAGCAGGTCTAAGACCTTACGCATTTGCGGAATCTTCCGCCTTCACAATAAGCCGCTCCAGTATTGGGGCGGCTTTTTTGTTGCGCCTGACCTAATGGAGAATCCCCAATATGGCAGCTTCGACGCCAGAGTTCCTCAGCGATGAGCGGTTCATCAACGAACACCGCAAAGTGTTCGCAATGTTTATGGGCCGTGACGGCTACCCAGAGGAGATGTCAACCGAGGAGTTCCCTCGCCTTCAGCAGACCGTCAAACTCGACGCCTGCCCAATCGCCTATCTCCGCCTCCAACGCATCGGCTCCCGCTTTGCCCTTGACCGCCGCAAGAAAATGGAGATCGCGCAGATCTACCATAAAGCAGGGGAACATGCGTACTACGGCTACTGCATAGCCCCCGGCATCAAGCCCGAGTGATGGACCCTCCGGCCCCTGCCTATTACCATTCCGGCGAGGAGAACTATTTGTATCGGTCAGGCTCTCAGATCGGCCGATGGAAGGAGATGCAGTGACCACCCGTCTTATGGAAATCTTGGACCGCGATGCCACTATCATGAGAGAAGATGGCGGAGGTCATGCCAGCCGCCGACGGCGAAGCACAGCAGGCTCGGGAGTTGATGATCCTGCTCCACGCAGGGCTCTTCGTCATTCAGAGGGACGAGACAAGCACTGCGGACGAGTTGCGCGAGTTCGCTGGTCAAATCCTCGACAGAACCCGGATTACCAAACAGTAGCTGCCGAAATATTCCTGTGAGTTCTCTTGGTCTTAGCCCAGCGCCAAGCCGTCGGTAACCGCACTCAGCTATCCACAGCGGCTGGTGATCACGGCGATGACCGTCATTTGGCACGGTAAAGGGAATGTTTCGGTACCTCTGGAGGCATAAGGCCTTTAGCGCTGTTCTGCTGCTCCTGTTCGGCGTGGGCTTCTATCTAAAACCCATTGCCGCCTGGGCCGGGCTCGCGCTGCTCCTTTTCTTGCGGCTGACGAAGGTTCACTCGCTTCTGCTGATCTATGATCTAACGGACCAAGCGGCCTTGAGGCATGTCCGGACCCTGGCGACCAAACGTGCCCATATGCTTTCCCCGGACGAGTATGGAAACGTCTCAGAGGAGGTCTGGGACAAGCACCTGAACACCTTCATCAAGAAGACGCTTGTACCGGAGTTCCAGCGCAGGAAGATCGATCATCTCCTGAAGAACGACCCAAAATGGTACGCTGCCCGCCTCAGGACCCGGATCAACTGGATCATCGATCGGCAGCAACCGGCCGAAGCTGCAGTCGAGTTTGACGATGGGATGACCGGCCGGGAGTTTGAGCTCTATTGCCGCGAGATCCTGCACGAAGCCGGGTGGCAGGCCGCGCTTACTCCCGGATCGGGCGACCAGGGTGCCGACATCATCGCGGAGAAGGATGGCAGACGGGTGGTCATCCAATGCAAGTTTTACAACGGCACCGTCGGCAACAAGGCTGTTCAGGAAGCCTATGCGGCCGCTGCCTTTCAGGATGCTCCTTACGCCGTGGTCGTCACGAACTCGGTCTACACGAAATCTGCCCACCAACTCGCGCACAAGAACGGCGTGCTGCTGATGCATCATTCGGATTTGGAGCGGCTCGACCTGATCGTCGCCAGTGGGGCAGGCTCCCGCTGATACAAGATTCCGTTCAGATGCTTCAGGTTTACAGGAAGTCGTCGATCGACAACTGTGCGGTGTTACGCGGCTTCGGCTTAGGCCTGCGCGGCCCTTCCTCTGCACTCGCGGCCATAGGCTGTTTGCGCGGAATGGGAGTGTCCTCGGACCGCATCCGCTTCATCCGTGCCTTCGCCTTGTCACGAGCTTGGGCCTCCGCAGACTGAGGATCTTCGGTCAGCCATTTTCCGCGCTTGACCACTTCATTCACCCGACCCTGATTGATCCCCAGCTGGAAGGCGATCTCCTGCTGGGTCATGTCGGTGGTGCTATGAAGCTCAAGGATCTTGCGGGCGAGCTCCGGCGTCATCTTGCGCCCTGCTACCCGACGGGCCGGCGCGATTGATCGGGTCTTCTTCTCCTCCTTGCGCATCTTCTCCAAGATGGCCAAGGCCATGTTCATGCCTTGGGCGCGCAGGGCTTCTTCGAATTGCTTCAGCGTAGCCAAAAGAGAGACTCCTGAACTCCTGCCCCGATCCAGTTACACCGGTTCAGACTGACTTTTGAACGACGAAGAGGTGATGACACGACCCAGAAGCCCCGCACGGCGGCTGGGAAAGATCAGCCGAATTAGGGCGACCAGGAACAGAATAGAGTCCATGATTCGCGTTTTTCAAGCCCGGATACGCGACTTTGTTGTTGATTCGTTCCGTTGCACTTGGGCCGCTGGTTTCTGCTACGTTGTTACTGTGTGGGATAGGGTGACGCCGACCGATCGGGTCACCTTGAGCGGTTGCTCGCAGCGAGCACAAGAGACCGCACAACCGGTCGGCGTCGCGGCCTCGGGGTACTGTGTCAGTGCGAGCTGAGACAGGGCAAGGCCGAGCCCCAGAGCCTAATCAGGTTTGTGACACTTTCAGGGCCTTAGCTGTGGCGCCGAGCCCGGTAGTTCATACCTCCGCCGCCTCGGCAAGTTCCTCCTCCTTCACCGCCTTTAAGGTGAAGTGGAACGCTGTCCCCTCCTCTGGCGTCGACTCGGCCCAGATCTTTCCGCCATGCGCCTCGATGATGGTTCGGCAGATCGACAGCCCCACGCCCATCCCGGTCTTCTTCGTCGTTGTAAATGGTGAGAACAATCGCTCCTGAACGGCCGGTGCGATCCCGCTCCCGGTGTCGATGACGCTCAGGCGCACGATCGCGCCCTCGTCTTCCACCTCCGCCTTGATTGTCAGATTGCGCTCATTCACGTCCTGCATCGCCTCCATGGCGTTGCGAACCAGGTTGAGCAGAACCTGCTGGATCTGCACCCGGCTGACGAGCACCTTGGGGCTCTCGTGAGGAAGATCGAAGTCAACCTTAATGCCCTTGTCCTTGGCGCCAGCCAGAGCCAGGGCACTGGCCTCCTCAAGCAACTTGCGTAGATCCTCAACACCCTGATCGGTTTCGCCCCGGGCCACAAACGCCCGTAGCTGGCGGATCACCTCACCAGCCCGGAGCGCTTCCTCCACGGCTCCTTCGATCCCGTGCCGCAGCATCGGGATGTGCTCCCCGTCCATCCGGTCCAGGATCATCCCGCAGCCCTTCAGGTAACCAGTAATTGCGGTCAGCGGTTGATTGACCTCATGCGCCAGGGTCGAGCCCATCTCACCCATGGCGGTCAGGCGGGACATGTAAGCAAGTTCGGTCTGAAGCTCCTGCATCCGTTTTTCCGTATACTGCCGGTCCGTCAGGTCACGGATGAAGGCAGTGAAGAAGCGCTGGCCGCCCGACTCCATCTCACCGAGATGCACCTCCATCGGGAAGGTTGAGCCGTCCTTGCGCTGAGCCACAGCCACGCGGCCGCTTTCCGTGATCCGGCGCTCGCCGGTCTGCCGGTAATGGGGCATGAACCCCTCATGGCTGTCCCGATACGGCACCGGCATCAGGAACTTGACGCTGGTGCCGATGATCTCCTCGGGCTGGTAACCGAACATCTTCACTGCAGTAGCACTGAAGGAGGTGATGATCCCTTTCTCGTCCGACACCACCATCGCGTCCGGGACAGTCGCCAGGATGGATTGCAGGTGAGCGGTTTGCCGAAGCAGATCGTCCTGACTGGCACGCAGCGCTTCCTCGGCCACAACATGGTGGGTGACATCCTGCGCGATCCCGAGCTTGCGGGTGGGCTTTCCATACTTGTCGACCAGCGTGTGCCCAACCGATGTAATCCAGCGCTCCTCGCCGTTGTCAGCCCGGACAATCCTGAATGTGTTCGTAAAGGTCAGGCTGTCACCGGGCTGATCCAGGTACGCGGTGCCCGCCACCCGCTCCCGATCGTCCGGATGGATACGATCGAGGACAAGTTCCTGAGTGATCGCGGTGTCCGGCGCAAAACCGAATAGATCCCGCGCCTCGGCAGTCCATTGCCGCTCGCCTGTGAGCGTATTGAAGTCCCAGATGCCGAGGCCGGTGGTCTCGATTGCCAGGCGCAGCCGCTCCTCACTCTGGCGCAAGCTCTCCTCAGCATGCTGCAGGCCTGTGATGTCGCGGGAGATAGCCAGCAACCCATCCGGCTTGTTGTCGCTGCCCATGATCGGCGTGACGATTACGTCCCACCACTTCGGGGTTCCGACCACCGTCGGGCAGAAGCCACGAAAGTGTCCTGTGTCCCCCGTCTTGGCCCGCAGCACGGCCTTGCGAGCATCATCGGCCGTTGGTCCTGTCCAGAAGTCGAGCCAGTTGCAGCCTTCGATATCAGCGAAGGTCTCCACCTCCATCGCCTGGCAGCCGCCTTCGCTCATAAAGCGCAGCCGACCCTCCAGATCGAGGACCTTGATGCAATCCTCGGAACTGGCATGCAGCCGATCCAGCATCTCGGTCTTCTGGGCGAGCTCGCGCTCGGCTTTCCGCAGCTTCATCTCGCGGCGAACGGAACGGGCGAGCGCCAGGAGTGTCCGCTCTTGGACCCCGGACAGCCCTTCCGGGCGGGCGTCACGGTCAACAACGGTCAGGGTGCCAACCGGGAAGCCGTTCTCGTCTCTCAGAGCGATCCCGGCATAAAACCGCAGGCCCGGATCTCCCGTGACGAAGGGATTATGACGAAACTCCGGATGCTCGCGGAGGTCGGGAATGACGGTGAGGCCCGGTTGCTGGATCGTATAGGCGCAGATCGAGAGGTCCGCCGGAATCTCCACGGCATCAAAGCCGATCCTGGCCTTGAACCAGTGCCGGCCCTCAACAAGGAACCCGATGGAAGCCGCCGATGCCTGACAGACTTGGGCGGCGATCAGAACCACATCGTCGAAGGCAGCCTCGGGAGGAGTGTCGAGAATACTCAGATCGCGAACGGCAGTGAGCCGTTCTTGACCGTCAAGTACTGAGACGCTGCTGAAACTGCTGATAGCCATTGTTGAAATGCTGCCCCGACCGTCCAGTGCTTCTATTCTTTGGAGGTAACGCGTCCGGGCGGATAGCAAAAAGACAAGTGATTAACAATGTAAAAGCCGCCGCAGTTTAAGGCTAAGCTTAGTACAAGATGCCCTAAACAATATTTCTGTGAGTAAAGTGGAAATTCGTTCTTGTTCTGCTTACTGTAACGCTCTTACATTTCGTTAAGACAATACGTAGTTTGCTTACAGCCAAGCTTTCGGTTTCCCCTTATTGCGCGAAGCGGCCGACTGCTTCATCTTCGCGGGCATTGAAAGCACCCCACACTTTCAGTGATCAATTGCAAAAACGACAAAAGTTTTACGTACTTACCGTAGGGGCAAATGCGGGGCTCACGGGTCGCGAACACGGTTAAAAGACCGGGCGCGGCCCTTTTCTTTTTCGGCCTGGAATGGCTCAAGAGGATCCGTTGACGTGATCTTTCAGGACGTGAGATGGACTGAATGTGAGCGCCCGTCGAGGCTCAATGGGCACCTCAACCCCTGTCTTCGGATTACGGCCCACGCGCTCAGCTTTATTCCGGACGGTGAAAGTGCCAAAGCCGGAGAGTTTGACACTCTCTCCTCTGACCAACGCATCACCGATCCCCGACAGAACTTGCTCGACCAGTATAGCTGACTCGTGCCGGGAAACACCCGTGGCCGCATAGACTGCATCACATAGGTCTGCACGCTTCACCGTCTTGCCCGCCATTCACTCATTCCACTGTTGTTAAGCGCCTAGCTTAACGGGCACCGGTCGGTGGGGAACGCCCATTCTCAAGCTGCTCCACAAGAGCTTTCAGCCTGTCCGGCAGCTCGTCTGCGAGGACATCGCTGTACAGGCTGCGTAGGGAATGGCCCAGGATGAAGGTCACCTGTTCCTGCGAGAAGTTCAGGCTGTTGGGGATCTGTTTTGCCCACTGATTGCTGCTGCTATGTGGCATGGCGTTTGCTCGTTGCCCCGCATTACCCCTGTTAACACACGGTAATGGGAACTACGCGTCCGTGATCGGTTTCAGCACGACCGTTACTTCGGCAGTCCGGCATCAGCGCCAGTAAAGTGCCTATTGTTGTCATCCAAGGAGGGACGACAAGGCAAAGCTGATCGTGCCCATGCTGAATAAAAACCACGGCCAACAGGTCGGCAGAGGCCTGTCAGTGTTCGCATTCATGCCCGCGCCTTTTTGTTTATCTGGTGCAGTTTGCTGAAGGGCGTGGGAGATGCCTTGATCTGAAACAAAGAGCGGGCATCAAGCCCTTTTTCTTGCGGCCACGCTGGAATAGCCCGTCCTGTTCTACCGTTTGGCATGCAGATGGGCCATACGCTCCTGTTCAGCCTGTCTGGAAAAGGATTGCCGTTCCTCTCTCAAGAACAACGGCATCGATCTTAGGGCCCCTCCCCGCGGAGTGGGCCCCTTTTCTTGCTAACCGACGAGGGCTTCTCTGGGATTGGCATCAAAGCTCAGATGCTGGGTTGCCCACATGGCAGCCTGAGTGCGGTTGGCAGCCTTGGCCTTCCGCAGGATCGCCTTGATATGCACCTTGACCGTGGCCTCCGCCACACCAAGGTCCCGCGCAATAAGCTTGTTCGAGGCTCCCGTTGTGAGACGCTGCAGGATCTGGCGCTCGCGATCCGAGAATTTGCCGGCCAGTCCTGAAGGATCCATTGCTGAAGATCTCATTGCTGGCCTTTCAGCGGAGACTTGATCGAGTAACGCGAGACTGACCGAGATCGGCAGGAACACCTCACCCAGCATCACCAACTCCAAGACCTTACACATGGCAGTTGGGGACATTCCGGTCGGGCATAAGCCGTCGAGCCCAGCGGAACAGAGTTCCAGGACAGCCCAAAGATCAAGGTTGTCGCTCAGAGCGACCAGACGAGCGCCTGGATACTGCTCCTTCACCTGCTTGATGGTCTCAACGGCGCCCTCTTCGGGGAGGCTGTCACAAAGGAGAATAAGGTCCGGGTTCGCATGCCCATCAGACTTTTCCGCTGCCACGACAAAACAGGTGCCTTCCAGAATGTGGCTAACTCCTGTGCGAAGCAGCGTGTTCTGGCACATCAGGTAAGTCATCACAGAAGGTTGAGCCTGCTGGGCCAAGGTCGCGAGCTGGGTCCTGTAGGCAATATCGTGGTCCATCGTCGAGTACCCTTTATTCTTATCAGGCCTTCTACGTGCCAAAGCATCCCCTTCTGTCTGCAATGAGCAGGCGGAGCCTTCAGGCCGGAGAGCCGTCTGGTTCGGAAGATGCCGAAGCGTGAGCGTGTCGTGGCATTAACGAGGCTAAACCATGGCAGTTCCCAGACGGGTGTGCCCCTCCAGGCTACGCCAATAGAGGCAGAGGTCACTTCCCGCTATGAATATGTTGTCAAGCTGAAACCAGCCTACCCCGTAAGGGTTAGAAACCTGAAGGTTCTGTTCACCTACACCTTCTACCTGGGCCCTCGGTCGTCGATCGGAGGGCTCTTTCTTTCCTCCGTGCTCTTTCGCCGAGAACCAGCACCGCAATCGTTGAAACGCTTCGCCGACTTTTCGGTTATTTGAACGAGGGCGGCTAACGCCTTCAAGGCTAGGAGGCCTCCTCATCTACCTGGCAACGGCGGGTGAGGAGGCTTTCGCCATATGGCATTTATGGCCGGTGCGCCTTAGGCCGCATTCCATCAAAGCTGCTGCAATGCAATACGATCCAGTAACCTCTGGACCCGATGACGTGAGCCAAAATGCCGAAGGGTAGCCGGGGATGTTACTTTAACTGAGTATAGCTGTGGAGCCGCTCAACGCGGTCTGGTTATGTACAGCCCAAGTTGTTGACTTCCCGCGGTGCGAGGTTTTCCGTTGACGAGTATAGGGTAGGATTCCCCATTAACGTGACATCTCCCGACCCCCTCCCCTTCATGAAGGTCCGGTGCTCCTGACTAAGGCCGACGTCTGGTCTAATTCGGCCTCGTGTCAGAAGCGGCCTCCCTGGGTTCCCCTTTTATGCCACAGAGGGGCGCTGTTGGCGCACTCGGCCCTCTAAAGCAGCGCTTCGCCTCGGAACATCGGGGTGCAACTGCCGCCGACGCGCGAGTGACAGCCGTCCTCGGCGCGCCACGACATTACCTTGAGCAAGCTCGACCGGCCCATCTCAACGCCCTGAGTGATGGTGAAGGCGGCCTTGTCGCCACCATCGAGCGAGAGCAGCAGTGCACCCAGTGTGGCGCTGGCGCTGCCCGTGGCCGGGTCTTCCCAAGTACCCGCGAGCGGTGCGAACATACGTGCCCGGATCCTGTCGCCGTCACGCGTATAGAGGAACAATGACAAGCGTCCGGCCAGTTCGCCATGCTGCCGCACGAGCTTGCGGAAAGCGGTGAGATCGGGCGTCGCACCGGCAAGAGATTCCGGCTCGACCTGCGCCAGCACGAACTTGACGCCAACCGAGGCGTGCACCGGCTTGTGGGCTAATGTCACGAGATCGGTAACGGACAGTCCGACACAGGCGGCGATCTCGTCGACCGGCAACTCCATACCGAGGGACAAGGGCTGCGGCGCCGCGATAACTGCCCCTGTCACCGTTCCGGCCGCATCACGCTCGACAGCGATCTCGACGAGACCAGCCTTCTGCTCGAACCGCAGCACGCCACCGCGGTCGCGGCCATGGCGCGCTAGCACATATGCCGTGCCGACATTCGGATGACCGGCAAAGGGCATCTCGGCCGTGCGGTGAAAGATGCGCACACGGGCATCATTGGCCGGATCGTCGGCGGGCAGGACGAAGGTGGTCTCGCTGTAGTTCATCTCCGCCGCGAGCGCCTGCATTTGCGTATCGGAAAGCCCGCGCGCATCGGTGAAGACAGCTAGTGGATTGCCACCGAAGGGGCGTTCGGTGAAGACGTCTACAGTCTCGTACGGAAAGCGGGGCACAGCAGGCTCCGAAGGATGATTGGACTCGGCCATTTCCTACCAGCGGAATCGACTGAGAACCAATGCAGTGATGGAATGCGACTGATCACCCATGCTGATTGTCGGAGCTGACCTGATCGGCTTTCTGCCTCTGGTGTTGCAATGCCTAGAGCTACCGGACATCCGCCCTGTAAGTCTGCACTGAATCAGGCGCTGAAGGCCACGTACCCTTCTCGAAAGTCTGTATCGGTGGTCAAGGCTAACCCCCGGGCATTAGTCTCGGAAGGGCGAATAGGCACCTCTCCTGCACCTCGATCTAGGAACCTGCCCTTGTTCCTGTGTATACCATTACTCCGTCGGTTGGACGCCCTTTCTATGTATGCAATCCTCTCGCGCAGGCCTTCAAGATCGCCGCAACGGCCATCGCCGCGGCCAGCGATGATATGACGTGGAACAGCCCCTCGTAACCGTATGTCGCGACCAATGGCGTGCTCAGGAGGGGCGAACAGAACTGGCCGATGAATACGGAAGCGGTCAGGACACCGCCAGCCATTCCCCTCCGCGGGAGCGGAGCAAGCTCCAAGGCAAGGGTCACGAAACTCGGTGAGACCAATGCATAGCCTGCGCCGACGGATGCTGCTCCGACGAACCAGGCCAGGGGCGTCGCCGCAAGGGCCAGCAACACGAACCCAAGCGCCATCGCGCCATAGCCTAGAGCGAACACGCCAACGTAACCGATCGCTCGCTGGACCCGGCCATACAGCAGCGCAAGGCTGCCACCGGAGAGCATCAGGATGCCGAGCGCCGCGCTGGTCATCATTGGGCTGCTGTAGCCCGCCGCTGTGAAGAAAAACGACAACTGGGTCGGCATGACGAAGAAGATCATGTTCGTCGCCGCCTGGAGAAGCACGAGCAACGCGAAGACAAGGACCCATGATGACCGCTCTGGGGCGCTCTCCTCCTGCCTGGCACCAGGAACGGGAGAGGTCCGTTGCGGTTCGACAATGACCTTCCACATCAGCGGCAGGAAGACTGCCGCAACTCCATAGATGACGAAGGGTAGACGGGGACAGATCGCTGCGAACCATCCTGCAAGCGAGATGAACACAAGCCCTCCGAAGTTCCGAGCCGAGATCTGAAGTCCTGACAACGCGCTTCGATCGTCCCCAGTGAAGTAGTCGCCAATGAGCGTGGTCTGCGCTGTCATGATGAGGGCGACAGCCAGTCCCAAGACCAGACGGCTGGCAAAGATGGTTGGCAGGTCGGGAAGGAACAACCCCGCGCATCCGGCGATCACGAAAAGGATGACCCCTGCGAGAAGCATCCGACGCCGGCCGTAGCGATCAGCAATGAGACCGGCGAACGGCGCGAAGACGGCGACGCTGAGCGAGGGCGCGGGCACCAGCAGGCGCACCAGCATCCCAGCATTGGGATCTTCCCCGAACAGGCGCTCAAGCCCGGGGAGCGCGGGGCTGATCGTGGCATTGGCCATGGTGGTGAGCGATGCCGCCATCAGCAGCGCGATCGCTCGCGGGTCTTGCCAGACCTGTGTCTGTCTCGGGATCGTGGTGCTGGCCATTGTGTGCCTCTTGCTCGAAGTGACGATTCGAGAGAGGGTACGACTTCAAGCCAACTTGAGGTCAAGCATGGGAATGATGGACATCGGTGAGGTTGCCGAACGATCAGGGGTGCCGCCCTCAACGCTGCGCTACTATGAGGAGGTCGGCTTGATCCGCTCGATCAGCCGGCATGGGCTGCGGCGGCAATTCGATGCCGACGTTCTCCTGACGCTATCCCTGATCGAACTCGGGAAGACGGCAGGCTTCTCCCTCACCGAGATCGCGGGCATGTTTGGAAAGGATGGGCGGCCCGACATCCCCCGCGATCAGTTGCGCGCCAAGGCGGATGATTTGCAGCGGCAGATGCTCGACCTGCGGGTGCTACGGGATGCCCTTCGGCACGTGGCCGAATGTCCAGCTCCGTCGCACCTGGAATGTCCGACCTTCCGCAAGCTCCTGAAGGCAGCAACGCGCAGACGCATCCCTCGTTCGAGATCCCGGATTGGACATCAAGGAGGCCAACGGCCCGGCAAATAGCCAGCGGACAGCTCAGACATCAGCTCGAATGAGGCTCAACGGACCAGTCGATGACGGCGCATTGTTTGATCTGCCTATAACGGATCAAGCGCCGGATCGTTTGTGTTGCCTGCGAGGGCGCGGTTCAAGATCGAGAGCGCCCGCGCGAGCGTCGCGCGGTTTGCGGCAGCCCCTATACATAAGCGAAGGCCTGTCACAGTCTGATCGTTGGAGGTGGCAAAGGCCCCTGGCGGCGTCAGCCGCACCCCTGCCGTCAGGGCCCGCGCGGCCGTGCGCTCGGCGTCCGCTATCGGCATCGGCAACCAAAGATGCAAGCCCGTCCCAAGGTTTGGCTCAGCCACGGCTCCATGAAGCGAGGTCAACGCCATTGCCGTGCGGGCGTGCGCTTCCGCGCGGATCTCGCGCGCCAGGTCATCGGCCCTGCCGCTCCTGATCCAGTCGGTCGCGATGGCCGCGTTGATGCCTCCCGGCGAACGGATGAGCGCTCGCAATGCCCGGACGCAGCGGTCGGAGAGTTCGCCATCAGGCGCGACGAGGAAACCGGCGCGCAGCCCGGGCGCAATGATCTTGGACAGAGAACTCACGTACAGGGTGCGCTCGGACGCGAGCGCAGCAAGCGGCGGCAAGCCAAGATCGCTAGCATACGGCGCATAGACATCATCCTCAACAATCCAGAGATTGCGGGCCCGTGCGACCCGGACGATGTCAGCGCGCCGCTGTCGGCCCATGGTGCGGGTCGTGGGGTTGTGCAGGGTCGGCAGCGTGTAGAACACGCGTGCACCTGTTGCCGCTGCCGCGCCTTCCAAGGCATCCGGCCGGACACCTTCGTTATCCATCTCGACGCCGTGCAGTTGGTAGCCTTGCTGGGCAGCCAGTGTTCTGGCGCCCGAGAAGGTGGCCACCTCGCATAGGATCGTGTCGCCCGGCCGGCACAGCGCAGCAAACGCGATAGCCATCGCTGATTGCGCCCCGCCGCAGCACATCAGAGTCCGCCAATCCAGGCTCCCGAACCCGGCGGGGTTCTGTCGCAAACTCAGTTTTTACTTGTCTATACTGGCGAGCTCGCGTTAGTTGAGTGCTGTAAAATCAACCGCTTAGCCCCGCCGCTATGACCGAAAATGGCGCTGAAAAACGCCTATACTTCGAGTTTGCGACAGAACCGGCTCATGCAGGCTCTGGCGATCCGTGCCGGAGAGGCGGTCGCGCCGAACAGAGCAACAGCGATCTCAGTCTCGGTCAGACCCGGACAACGGATTACAAGAGCCTCAACGTCATCAACAACTGCCATATCGTTCCACGGGCTTACGACTCGGATGGCGATTGCACCTCGATTGAGAGCATTGCGGTGTTCCGTTTGGGGTGGCTATGGACCAATCCTTCCTTCGAACTGCGGCACGTCAACTTCCACCGGTTGCGGACGCTGCGCCAGCGTGAAACGCGACCGGGCTGGAGGTCACGGTCTCAAACGCTTCAACGACATGCTGGAACGACCGGTCGGCGTCCGTCTGCTGCCCTTTCTGTCGCGCAGGCTTAAGGATGAAGAGCAGCAATGAGCGCCCTGTCACCTCGTACACATGTCCGAAGCCGAAATCCTGAAGCTCGTCGCTCTGGCCCTGATTGGTGTCGATCAGGCGCACCCAGTGCCTTCCCCCGACAGCTTCCGGCAGGGTGAAGGACACGACATCGTCATGAGCATTCAGGATCAGGAGCAGCGTCGAGTCCGCTCCGAGCCGGCGCACGCCCGTCTCCTGCGCCCGCCCATCCAGGAGAACGCCCATGCAGCGACCGTTGAGATCCTCCCAGTGCTCCACCGCCATCTCGTCGCCTGCCGGCGTGAGCCACGTCACGTCCTTGACCCCGAGTTCCTCATCATACTCACCCGTCAGAAACCGCCCGCGGCGCAGCATGGGCAGGGCTCGCCGGATCGCCAGCAGCTTCTGCACGAACTCGGCCAGGCAGCGCTGGTCCGGATCGATCCCGTCCCAGTCCAGCCAGGAGATCTCGTTGTCCTGACAGTAAGCGTTGTTGTTGCCTTGTTGCGTGCGTGCGAACTCGTCGCCACCCAGAAGCATGGGAGTGCCACGCGACAGTAGAAGGGTCGCCAGCATGTTGCGCATGTGCCGGAAGCGCAGCTCCCGGATCTCCGGGGCGTCTGTCGGCCCCTCGATGCCGTAGTTAAGCGACAAGTTGTGCGAGTGGCCGTCCCGGTTGCCCTCGCTGTTCGCCTCGTTGTGCTTGTTGTTGTAGGACACCAGGTCGTTGAGAGTAAAGCCGTCATGAGCCGTGATGAAGTTGACGGACGCCCATGGCTTGCGCCCGCGCTTGTTGAACAGATCCGCTGAAGCCGTCAGGCGCGAGGCCAACTCCGGCAGCTTGCCCTCCTCGCCCTTCCAGTAGGCCCGCACCGTGTCGCGAAAGCGGTCGTTCCACTCCGCCCAGCCCGGCGAGAAGCGCCCGACCTGGTAACCTCCTGGACCGCAGTCCCACGGTTCCGCGATCAACTTGACCTGGCTGAGCACCGGATCCTGCTGGCAGGCGTCCATGAAGCGGCCGTCCGCGTCAAAGCCGTGGGGCTCCCGGGCGAGGATCGTCGCAAGGTCGAAGCGGAAGCCATCCACGTGCATTTCCTGCGACCAGTAGCGCAGGCTGTCACCCACGAGTTGCAGCACCCGGGAATGGCTCAGGTTGACCGTGTTTCCGGTGCCGGTGTCGTTGATGTAGTAGCGCGGATCCGGGGCCAGCCTGTAGTAGGAGGCGTTGTCGATGCCCTTGAACGACAGGGTCGGGCCGAGCTCGTTGCCCTCAGCCGTATGGTTGTAGACTACATCCAAGATCACCTCGATCCCGGCGTCGTGGAGATGGTTGACCATCTCCTTGAACTCGGCAAAGGCAAAGTCAGAGTTGGCGGCATACCGACGGGCGGGGGCAAAAAAGCCAATGGTGTTGTAGCCCCAGTAATTCTTGAGCCCTTTCTCGGTGAGATGGCTGTCATCCACGAAGGTGTGGACCGGCAGGAGCTCGATGGCCGTGATGCCGAGCGAACGGAGGTAGTCGACGGCCGGCTGGCTGGCCAGACCCGCGTAGGTGCCGCGCAGGCCTTCCCGCACCCCCGGGTGGCGCATGGTGAAGCCGCGCACATGGGCCTCGTAGATAACGGTCTTTTCCCAGGCCGTTTGCAGCGGGCGGTTTCTGCCCCAGGTGAAGGCCTGATCAATCACGCGAGCCTTCATCATGAAGGGTGCGCTGTCACGCGTGTCGAAGGTGAGATCGTTGGCTGTTTCCATCTCGTAGCCGAACAGGGCCGGGTTCCAGGTGATCTGGCCCACGATCTGCTTGGCATAGGGATCGAGCAGGAGCTTGTTGGGATTGAAACGGTGACCCGCCGTGGGCTCATAGGGGCCATGAACCCGGTAGCCGTAGATCGTGCCAGGGCGAGCATCCGGCAGGTAGCCGTGCCAGACCTCGTTCGTGTATTCGGGCAGCTCGATCCGCTCGAGCTCCCGCTCGCCGCTATCATCGAAGACGCAGAGCTCCACCTTTGTGGCATTGGCCGAGAACAGGGCGAAGTTGACGCCAAGCCCATCCCATGTGGCTCCAAGGGGGTATGGGCGCCCCTCATGCACCCGGGAGGTCCGCATGACCTGCCGAGCGGTTGGTTGCCCTCCTGCCGGAGTGGCCTTCGTGTTCTGGAAGTTCATGGGTCCCCCGAACGCCTGATCGCGCATAAAGCGCACTGAGGATCTACTAACGTGAAGGTTGCCTCGAAGGTCCACCATTCCGGAGTAGGTTGGCACCAACGGTTGCCACATTTCTCCAGCAGGCCGCAGTTCCAGAGCGATGCGATCTGTGGGCTATGTTGTCTTCCTGCAGGCCCGAAGGATTTCCGCCACAAGCCTGCCCGGGAGAACCGGTTTGCGCAGGGCCACGAGTTCGGGATGCCGCTCCCTGACCCTCGCCGGCAACTCCCCGCCGCTATAGATGACTGTTGGGGCTTTGCGGGCCTGAAGCGCCTCCAGAACCGGCGTGACTTCGCCATCGGTCAGGTTGAGATCCAGCACCGCCGTGTCAAAGGACAACCTCCGAATCATCTGCCGTGCCTCGCTCACGCTATGGGCAATGCCGACCACTTCTCCCTCAGCATTTTCCACCACGTCTGAGAGGGTGGCAGCGACTAAAGGCTCATCCTCGACGATCAGAACCCGGATGCCACTGAGCATGGTAAAATCCTCTTGGCGGGATCAGCCAATCGGGACGGCAGGATTGCCATCGAGAACAACTTAAGTTCAAAACCCAACAACCAGCTCCCCGGACATGCCAATCATGCCAGTGTGGTTTGAGAGCGCCTCTAAGCGCGGCTTTATGGACGCCGGCTCACTGTACAAACATCGACCTCCGCACGGCTTGGTTTGGTGCCAGCCCGGCCGATCACGTTGATCACTGCGGCGACAATCCTGAACGGTTCTCACGGGTGGGCTTCAACAAGGCAGGCCAACCACAATCGTACTGTCCTCACTAGGCTCGCTGCCGCCGTGACTGTTGCAGCCAATTGCGAGTTGCAAATCTACGTAAGATCAGCCTCAAGCTGATTGCGCCGGTTTGTCAGCATGATGCTGTAGACGTTGCCATACTGGATCGCGGACCGATGCCACGCAAAGGAACGGCTCATGGCCGTTCGCCTCATGGCCGCCAATCGCCGCTTCGTGCCAAAACTTTCGAAGGCGCGGGTAATCCCACTCATCAGACCAGACACAGACAGCTCGGAAAACAAAAACCCTGTGACCCCATCCTGGATCGTATCGGCCAAACCGCCGGTCCGGTGAGCCACAGGCAGCGAGCCGAAGCGCTGGGCATACATCTGGCTCAATCCGCATGGCTCGAAGCGGGACGGCATCAGGAGGAAGTCGCTGCCGGCATACAGCTGCCGCGCCTCCCTTTCCTCAAAGCCGATCCGAACCCCTATGGCCTGAGGGTTGCGTGCAGCAAGATCCTGCAGCGCCGTCTCGAACTGGCCCTCGCCCTGGCCCATGACGGCCAGCTGGCCGCCCTGGCTCACGATGGCTTCGGCGGCCTCAATCGCTAGGTCAATGCCCTTCTGGTGCACCAGGCGGGAGACGATGCCGAACAATGGACCACGCGAGACAGCAAGACCAAAGGCATCCCGGACCTGGTTGGCGTTGAGTCGTTTGCCGCTGAGATCTTCCGTATCAAAATGCCCGGCCAGATGAGGATCTCGGCTGGGATCCCAGCTTTCGTCAATGCCGTTGAGGATGCCCGTGAGTCGCCCCTGCTCGGCGCGGGTGCGCAGGAGCCCATCAAGACCGCATCCGGACTCCGGCGTTGTGATCTCCCGGGCGTAGGTGCCACTCACCGTTGTCACATGGGAGGCATAGAAGATGCCAGCCTTCAGGAACGAGAGCTTGCCATAAAACTCCGCGCCGTCGATCTGGAATGCATCCTCCGGGACACCGAGGGTCGGCATCCGGTCACGTTCGAACAAGCCCTGGTAAGCCAGGTTATGGATTGTCAGGATGCTTGGCACGGCTTGCTCACGCCATGCCAGATAGGCCGGCGCCAGAGCGGACGGCCAGTCGTTCACATGCAAAAGGTCTGGCTGCCAGCTCAGGGCGCCCGAGCCGCAGGCGATGTCGGCAGCGGCAAGCGCAAGACGGGCGAAGCGAACATCGTTGTCGCTCCAATCGTTTCCGGTTCCGTCGCCATAAGGCGAGCCCTCTCTCTCGTAGAGGTCCGGGCAAAGCAGGACGTAGATGATCAGGCCATCCGCCTTCTCGATCAGGCCAATCTCGCATGCAGGCAGGCCAAAGGCACTGTTCAAGCGTCCGACGGTTGTGACGTTGTGGCCAGCCAGGACACGGGTGTAGCCGGGGATCAGAACCCTGATATCGTGCGACTGACGGAGGGCGCGTGGCAGGGCTGAGGAGACCTCGCCGAGGCCACCTGCCTTGATGAAGTCAGACATTTCCGAGGTGACAAAGAGGATCCTTGGGAGACGCTCCTCGCGTGCAGGCAGTCCGGCTCGGTGCATCATGGGATCAAGCGCCTGCAAGGTCGTCTCCGTTTGCTATCGCAAGTCGCAGCAAAGCAAGACGTGTGCCAAAGCAGACAATAGGATCTGAATTAAGGCATCTTGTCCGTATTCCACCGGATGGTCTCTGGCCTTGTACGATGCTGGGCTTAAAGCTTAGCCTTGCAGCTCGGATTTTCAGCTGCTCGGTCCAAGCTGCGGTTCGACGAATTGATCTTGATCAAGAGCGATCTGGTCATCATAGCCCGGCTTTGGAAACTCGGGGGTCCGAGTTCTTGTCACAGCCCATATAAGGCTCCGAAATCTTTGTCGGTAACGGTGAGATAGCGATGCTATGCGGGACAGGATCGGACCCAAACGGCTCTGAGCCCGCCGGAGCAATAGCCGGGGGCCCTGAAGGTGGCGATCCGAATCCTGCTCACCTCGCGTTTCGAGATGTGGCTCGGCTAACGAGACGTACGTCAATACCAAGATGACCCGCCTGCGCGGGCGCTCTCGCCGGGGCCAGCGGTTGCGCATGAGCGCA